>JAPLDH010000014.1 GCA_026391355.1 Bacteroidota bacterium
ATCACCGATTTTCATAAGCTAAATTACCTATAATTTTTCAAAGTGTGGTTGCCCCCTGGAATCGAAGTTGCTTATTATGAAGCCAGGGATATTCCAAGGGTTCAAATTTCTTCAGTAAGTTCAGCAGAACAGGCATACTGCGTTTCTTTTTCATGATCACCTCGATAGTTTGATCGTTGATTTTTACGGTTCCACTGTTAGAGATCAACTTGTCAAAAATTTTGGGTGCTGTAAAGGAAGAATATTTTCCGGTCTCACTGGCAAAAAGTCGATAGAGATTATAAGCAAGGATACTCATGGTCAGGTCAAAATCGACCTTAATAACCATGGAAGACGATAACCGGTTTAGATGAAAAAACTCGATTTGTTCAGAGATCGCTTTTTCAATTAACCAGCGATGGCAGTATTTCACAACGACATCGGTGCATTTTAGTGTAAAATCATTGGTAATGATTAATGCCGGTTTTTCCCGTCCATGGCTGTGGATAATAATTTGCCTGATCTCTTTATTGTATCCTGTCAGGAAGATTATACGGTCATTGACTTTGAGCGTTCTTTTCTTCCCCCCGGCACAATCTACCTTAACTAGTTTCCACTCTTTAGCCGGGATTTTATCAATTTCTTCGAGGATGTTTTTCCCCCGGCGGCGGATGGTAATAAAACAGACCTTCTTCCGATCCAGGCTGGCCAGGTTTTCATAGTTGGTAAACTTGCTGTCAAAGACCAAATACTTTAACTCAGCGCCTTTCGATGATTTCTTATAGAAGTCTAAAAATTCAAGTACTACGGCGTCCTGGTTTTCATGTTCAAGGGTAGTGTCGCCATAGTCAATCAACCCGCTGTCGGGACTTTCGGCCAGCACGGCCAGCATTCCGGCCAGCGCTTTATTGCGTTTGCCTGACCAGTTGTTCTCCATCGGTTCATCTTCTCCCCAGTATGGGATGGTGGTAAAATCCAGGTTCCAGGTATCGGTGAGTAACCCATGGGTATGCCATATTTTGTGAAGGCGCTTGAGAAAGTCATGGTTCATTTCCCTGGTTACACGATCAGAGTAAGAACTGAACCAGGCAGTTTTAGGTAATACATTGAGTCCGGCAAATAAACCGCTCCCTCTATCCATGCACCACAGATCATCCTTACTGTATCGCTTAACGTTGGAAAGTTTTAAAGCAAGAAAGGATAAAATAGATGAAAGTGAATTCATTTGCGATGTATGAGGATATTGGGACTTTTCGATCACCCTGTCTATTCCATACTTGTGGATCAATGGCAAAAAACAAAGCACACCAATATTCCCGGAGTTGAACTGTTCTACGCAGTTTTCAATCACTACGCTACGGGGCGCTTGTTCCAGTGGATTCTCAAGCATTGCCTTCTCTTTTTTGCTTCTTCGATATAAGGGGGCAAAACCTTGTTCTTTCAAGAGATTGTAAACATAATTATACCGAAGATCATACCCGTGGGATTGACCCATCACCACAATATCGTCACAGGAATAATTGAACTTGCGCAGATTGATAATGAAGGTTTCGATTTCACCGGATCGCTCCTTCGGTTTACGCCCCAATACCTTGGGCTGAAAAAACAGATCGGTGTCTGCCTGTTCTAACCGAGCCTTAAACTCATGTACCATCCAATAGAAGGACTGTCTAGTGTAACCATATTTTAAAGCCACAGTCTCGGCTTTTTGACGGTAATGGAAAAACTCCCTTAGGGCATCATACTGTTTCTTTACGGGAGGGTTCATCTGATTGAAATACTGTTCTGGCGTCATATATTTATAGGTATATAATAACGTCATAAAGATAATACAAATTGTTTATATTAACATAAAAAAGTTATCAACTCAATATTAACAGGCTTTTTAAAATATTGAAACATTATTTCTATTTATAGTAAAACAGAATTAACCTCATACATACCTATAACCAACTACATCTACAAAACCCCAATTAAAAAATAACACACTGATTGTCAGTATGCCTAAAAAAATGTAGACAGTAAAAGATTATAGGTAATTTAGCTTATGAAATTCCGTGGTCATTCCATAAAATCTTTTTCCGTCAGTTGCCTAAAGGATAATTAACCACAATAGGCACAATAGTACACAATAGAAAGGCACATTAGAATTCTATTGTGTTAATCTATTGTGATCTATGTGTCTAATGTGGTAAAAAAACGTCAGATTAATTGACCTGTTGTTAATGGTTTTTATAATTCAAGTTTCATCATTCATAATTCATAATTAATGACTAATTTTGAACGTCATAGCACAAGAAAATGATCCATCGTTACCTTATCATATTCTTTCTCATCTTATTTGCAAATCTTTGCTTCCCGAATCCTGCCAATAAACCTTCATTTAAAACTGATCCCCCGCTGAGCGGAATTTATTATTCCGCTCCAACATCTTTCATCGAAAACAAAGGCCAGATCATTGATCAGGACGGCAAACCAAATTCCGGTGTGCTGTTCATACTGAATACGCCGGGGATGAATGTACAGTTGAGGAGAGGTGGGTTTAGTTATGATGTTTACAGCCCCCGCCCCTGCACCCCTCCCCCAATTGGGGGAGGGGACGGGGGTAAGGGCGTTACGCGTAACGCGTCACCTGATAGCACCCCTCTTATACTTTATCATCGAATCGACATTGACCTCCTGAATGCCAGCCCCAACCCCACCATCATCCCTTCCGACCCGGCATCTGATTATTTCAACTATTTCACTTCATCCGCACCTCCTGAAGGAATAAAAAATGTCAGGCAATATGCTAAGATCACTTATAAAGAAGTATATCCGGGTATTGATCTTGAATTTATTACAAATAAAGAACATGGATACAAATACAATTTTGTGATCCATCCGGGTGCCAATATCAATGATATACAATTGAGGATAAACGGTCCGGATCACATTTCTTTTACTCATGATACCTTGAAATTTGCGACACGGTTTGGGGATATTGAAGAATTGATACCGGCAAGCTATTATATGGTAAATGATTCGAAAACCAGTGTCAATGCCCGGTTTCTGAAAATCAGTAAAGGGATTTATGGTTTTGAAGTTGATAAAACCATTCCTCAAAATTCAGAAGTGGTGATAGATCCTACCTCTATGAGGCTATGGGGCACTTACTATGGAGGAACTGCCAATGATGAAGGATGGTGTGTCGCTATGGATTCGTTGCACAATGTATTTATGTCAGGGGAAACCATGTCAAACAACAACATTGCAACAGCCGGAGCTTATCAGACCTGGTGGATCGGCGGGATAACCTGGAACGGGTTCCTTGTTAAATTCGATGCTCACGGGGTAAGGCAATGGGGTACCTATTTTTGCGGTGACACTCTTCACGCGGAGACACTATATAACTGTGCTGTGGACAGGAGCGGCAATGTTTATATCGCAGGAACTACCACATCAGACACGGGGATATCAACACCCGGATCTCATCAGACAGTTTATGGAGGTGGAAATTATGATGTCTACCTTGCAAAATTCAGCACTTACGGGACAAGGCTTTGGGCAACCTATTACGGAGGTTCAGGTGGTGATGAGATGGAGACTTATAACAAAGCGATAGCCACTGACCGGAACTGTAATGTTTTTATTGCAGGACAAACCGGATCTTTAAACAATATTGCCACTCCAGGGGCCTATGAAGAGGTGCCGGCAAATGGGAACAGTGGTGGCTTCTTAGCAAAATTTGACAGTTCGGGTGTACTTCTCTGGGGCACCTATTATGGCGGGACTGTTGGGGCGACATTTACTGCCCTGGCAACGGATAGCATTGGGAATGTATATGCAGCCGGTATTACAGGTTCATCTGACAGTATTGCAAGCCAGGGAGCGTTTCAGTATACATATGGAGGAGGGTCACAGGATGGTTTTCTGGTTGCCTTCTCCCCTGCCGGTCAACGCTTATGGGGCACTTATTATGGCGGAGAACTTTATGACTGGCCCTTCCAGGTCACTATTGATCATGATGGGTTTCTGTATCTCGTTGGATATACCAATTCGACGACCGGGATGTCAAGTACAGGGAGTTACCAGGAAACATTATCAGGTCAGTATGATGGATTTATCGCTAAATTCACCAATCTGGGACAACGCGTCTGGGGTTCCTATTACGGAGGACTTCAGTACGATGGAGTTTATAGTTGTTCTGTAAGCGGAAATGGCGATATCTTTTTTGCCGGTTCAACCGGCTCTATCGATAAAATTGCGACACCAAATTCTTTTATGCCGGCATACGGAGGCGGATCGGGTGATGGATTCCTTGTGAAATTCAATGCCAACGGGGCACGGCAATGGTGTACCTATTTTGGCAGTATGGGAAGTGACGCCATTAAC
Source organism: Bacteroidota bacterium (assembly GCA_026391355.1). Lineage (GTDB taxonomy): Bacteria > Bacteroidota > Bacteroidia > Bacteroidales > FEN-979 > CAIYUC01. Next base: position 4,354 of record JAPLDH010000014.1, read on the forward strand.
CATTGTTTTTATGTTCAGGATGATACCATTTATTTTGCAGGAAACACATCTTCGTTTGATAATATCGCAACCTCCGACGGACATCAAACTACAAAAGGTGATCCCTACACCTATGAAAGTGATGGGTTCCTCGAAAAATTCATCGAATGCTGGCCGATTGATACTGCAGGACCCATTTCAGGACCCACTCATGTGTGTAAGAACTCCGCTGGTATCAATTACTTCATTCCTGCCCTTCCACATGCAGTCAACTATATCTGGACGTTCCCCGCCGGAGCATCCATCGTTAACGGAAGTGGAACGAACAACATTCTGGTGAATTTCGGGGCAACGGCCACATCCGGAAATATATGGGTAAAGGGGCTGAATAAATGCGGGGATCCGGGAGACTCGGCATCTCTGCACATTACAATCAATCCTGATCCCGTCCCCCTTATTACTGGTCCGGATAATACCTGCGCCGGTCCGGGAAAAGTTTATTCAACAGATCCGGGAAAAACCAATTATCAATGGAGCACCTCTACCGGTGGATTTATTACCAACGGTGGAGGAATTAGCGATAATTCAGCGACAATAACTTGGAATAATGTTGGGGTTCAACATGTTTATGTAAACTATGCAGATGCAAACGGATGTACCGCACCCACACCGACCGATTTCATGGTCACTGTGACAGCAAGCCCGGCGGTTGATGTCACGATAAGCACCCCTTCAAATACCGTTTGCGAAGGAACCCAGGTTATTTATACAGCAACACCAACCAATGGTGGCACAGTACCCTCATACGCATGGAAAGTAAACGGAACAACTGCAGGCATAGATTCACCCACATACAGCTATACTCCGGTGAATGGAGACCAGATCTTTTGCATCTTGACATCAAATGCAACCTGTTCTTCCAACAATCCTGATACCTCCAACACGATCATCATGACCGTGAATCCTCCATCACCGGTTTCTGTTATAATTGCAACTTTTGATAACCCTGTTTGTGCAGGTTCTTCAGCAACCTTTTCAGTAACCCCCACCAATGGCGGATCTTCTCCATCCTACTTATGGAAAGTGAACGGTGGCGGCGTTTATCCGGATTCACCCATAATGTCCTATATACCGGTAAACGGGGATATTGTTACATGTGTTCTAACCTCTTCCAATACCGTTTGCGTCTCGAATAATCCTGCTACATCGAATGCAATTACCATGGTCGTAGATCCATTGAATCCGGTAAGTGTTTCGATAAATACTCCGGATAATCCTTTCTGCCAGGGCTCCACAGTCAATTTCACCGCAACCCCGACCAATGGCGGTACAACGCCATTCTATCAATGGAAAGTAAATGGAGTCGGTGTTGGATCAAACAATCCAGTTTATTCCTATATCCCGGGGAATGGTGATCTTGTGACATGTGTTTTGAATTCAAATATCGCCTGTCCAACCGGAAACCCCGCCACTTCCAATACGATTGCTATGGTTGAAAATACCGTGAACCCGGTGAGCATTACTATTACAACTGCTGTTACCACCGTTTGCAGTGGAACTTCAGTAACTTTCACTGCTACCCTGACAAATGGCGGAACTACACCTGCTTACCAATGGAAAGTGAACGGTATGGGCGTATCGCAATACGCTCCTACAATGTCATTCGTACCCAATAATGGCGACCAGGTGAAATGCATTCTTACCTCCAATGCTAACTGTGCGACAGGAAACCCGGCGACTTCGAACACAATCACAATGACTGTGAACCAGAACATGGCCGTTTCGGTCTCCATCACTGCTTCTGTAAACCCGGTCTGTTCCGGCCTCCCTGTGACATATACGGCAACACCAGTAAACGGAGGGTCATCGCCCGTTTATCAATGGAAAGTCAACGGGATCAATATTGGAACTAACAATACAACATACCAGTATATCCCTGTTAATGGCGACCTGGTCAACTGTACATTGACCTCAAACCTGACCTGCACAACGGGAAACCCCGCCACCAGCAATACGATCACCATGAATGTTGCAACATCTCCTGTTGTTACTTTCACAAGATGCAATGATTCGATAACAACACTGAATGCACAACCTTTCCGGTTGAAAGGAGGCATTCCCCTTGGCGGAACCTATTCCGGGCCTGGCGTAACCAATGGAATTTTCTATCCCGCACTTGCAGGAGTTGGAATGCATCAAATCACATATAGTTACTCGAATGCAGCGCTGTGTACGGCGTTTGCAAGCAGGTCATTGGTCATTAGTCAGTCGTCATTAGGGGTTTGTGGGAATAATCTGACAGATATTCGTGATAATAAAGTTTATCCAACAGTTCAAATAGGAACTCAATGTTGGTTATCGGCAAACCTGAATTATGGAACAATGATTCCCGGAAACATAAGCCAAAGGGACAATTGCATCAATGAGAAATACTGCCTGAACGATATAACTGGGAACTGCCAACTGGGAACTGTATACTACCAGTGGGACGAACTTATGCAATACGACGAAACCCTGTCAACCCAGGGCCTTTGCCCTCCGGGATGGCATGTGCCGACAGAAACAGACTGGAACACACTATTTGCTGGTTACATAAATAGTGCTTTTGCAGCTTGGCCGTTGCTTTCCACGGGATATTCCGGTTTTAATGCCACTCTTTCCGGCACCCGGCACATGAACCAAACCTCGGATTGGACAGGATTTGCAACGTTCTTCTGGTCGTCAACATCGCATGGAGCTATAAAAGCCTGGAGTCATGGGATGAACGATACCGATCCATCTGTATCACGTTATCCGGCGTTCAGGAGTAATGCATTCAGTGTGCGGTGCCTCAAGGACTAAATCTAAATTAATGTTGAATGCCTGCGTGACCCGACTGTAAACAATATTATAAAAAACATTGACAATGAACAGAACTTTGAGAATTTCAATAATTGTAGTCATATCCTTTTTGACTTACTATGTTATATTTGAATATTTTGGAAAAATTTTTGCCGCAATAGATACTCTGTTAACTTTTCCTATCGGTAGTTACTTCTTAACATATATCATTGCTGGAATTCCTATTTTTATTGGTACAGCAATAATTCATAGAGATTTTAATATATTCAGCTATTTAGGATTAAAAGGAAACTTTATTAGCGCATTTCTATTAACATTTATCTTTACTTTACCAATGTTTTTGGGCGGACTTACTTTCTTTTCTTTAAATTACGAAATAACACTACCGGCAATTCTTAAGCTCACCATTTTTGCTGGTTTATTTGAAGAACTTTATTTTCGGGGATTTTTATTTGGACAACTTTTTAAATTTACAAAAATCGGTTTTATTCCTTCTATCTTTTTGGGCGCTTTATTATTTGCATCAGGGCATTTATATCAAAGTACGGAATTTTCTGTTCTATTAGGAGTTTTCTTAACAACATTTATGGGTGCAATTTTTTTTGCATGGTTATATGTTGAATGGAATTACAATTTATGGGTACCTATTTTCATGCACTTCTTTATGAATTTATCCTGGGCACTATTTACGGTTAGTGAAAATGCACTTGGAGGAGTAAAATCTAATATCTTTCGCGGATTAACTATTGCATTAGCTATTGCAGCTACTGTTATTTATAAAAAACGAAAAAAAATGAAACTTGAAGTAAATAAGAAAACGTTATGGTGGAAAGGCCATAAGAAGGAATCATCTGCCCTTTGTCAGGCAAATTAGACTAATACGAAGTATTTGATGGCTGGATACAGCAGAAGAATACAATTCCTGGCTTGGGCAAGTAAGTAACTATGATTAAAGGTTATTGGGTTAGCTTGCTTTAATCTCTCATAAAATGACTGTAAATAGATCTTTAACCAATCACCCCAGCCAATACTTATTATTATCCGTATATGGTACGTGACAGTAATAATTTGCATTCGATTTGTTTAAGCAAGAAATACTAAGGTAAGCATTTGGAAAAAATGGTAAAGTAACCCTCAGCAGAAATGAATTGAAAAGTGGAATACACTTCTACCAGGTTCTCCGGAATGAGAAGATTATCTCAAAACTTAACCTTCTTGTAGAAGATGGTTTTTGTAACCTCTGCGGCGATAATATATGCAGTAATGATAAGCAGTAAAAGCAGATAGGTTGTTATACCGAGGGGCGCAAATCCAAAAACTATTCCAAGCGGGGTAATTGGTAAGATAAATGTTATAACGGCAATCGACAGCGTTGCAATTAACAGGTATTTTCCCGGACGGCTCCTGAAAAAGGGTTTCCTGCTTCGGATAACGAGGACAATGACCGAAGCCGAGATAACTGATTCCAGAAACCAACCTGTCCTGAATTGACCTTCTGTGGCATGCAGGACAAGCAAGAGTAACCCAAAGGTCAGGTAGTCAAACACAGAACTGACCAAACCGAAGGTAATCATAAATTTGCGGATAGCCTTGATGTCCCATCGCCGGGGATGATCAACCATTTCATCATCTACCCGGTCGGTGGCAATGGTCATTTCGGGGAAGTCGGTTAACAGGTTGGTAAGAAGGATCTGTTTGGGCAGGAGTGGCAGGAATGGAATAAAGAGTGAAACGCCTGCCATGCTGAACATATTCCCGAAATTTGCGCTTGTGGCCATAAACACATACTTCAGCGTATTGGCAAAGGTGGTTCGTCCTTCTCTCACTCCTTCAATCAGGACGCCCAGATCCTTTTCGAGCAAAACGATATCGGCAGCATCCTTTGCAACATCTGCCGCAGTATCCACCGAGATCCCGACATCGGCAGCATGAAGTGCAGAAGCATCATTGATACCATCACCCATATATCCGACAACGTTACCCGCCTTACGCATGGCAATGATAATCCGTTCTTTCTGATTGGGTTCTATTTCTGCGAACACATCCACCACGCCCACATGTCTGAGCAGGGAGGCATCGCTCATCTGACGGAGTTCAGGCCCGGTGATGATTTTATTGTCTGACAGTCCCATCTTCTTACTCAGGCTGGTTGCCACAAGATGGTTGTCACCTGTGATAATTTTGAGCGAAACACCCAGTTTTTTCAAGCTGGCAATGGTGTCAGTGATATTTGCCTTAGGCGGGTCAAAAAGGGTCAGAAATCCCAAAAACGTCATACCTGTTTCATCACTTTTTGTTATTAGCGTTTCAGATGGCATATTTTTGTAAGCAATACCCAGGGTACGAAAGCCCTGATTGCTGAAATCTGCAAAGTATTTCTGAATCTGATCCTGTATGGATGTGATTTCAACAATATTTCCCTCTTTCGTTTCTGCAGATGAACAAACATCGAGTATGTTACTTAACGCTCCTTTGGTTACTATAAAATGTGCATCGCCATGAGTGACTGCTATACTCAAACGTTTCCGAAGAAAATCATAGGGAATTTCATCCTGCTTCCTGTACTCTGAAAGTTCAATCTTACGATGGTTAAGGATGGCTTCATCAATAGGGTTTGTAAAGCCGGTTTCGTAAAAAGCATTGAGATAAGCGAACAGAAATACTTTTTCGCTTGCAACTCCACCCACATCAAGAGCGGATTCCACCTGCACGGTTCCTTCGGTGAGGGTGCCGGTTTTATCGGAGCATATTATATTCATGCTGCCGAAGTTTTCGATAGAAGCGAGGCGCTTTACGATCACTTTCTTTTGGGCCATCTTTTTGGCGCCATGAGCAAGGTTGATGCTGATGATTGCAGGTAATAACTGCGGAGTTAATCCAACCGCCAGCGCCAGAGAAAAAAGTAAAGATTCAAGAACAGGGCGTTGCAAATAAACGTTGATGGCAAATATGATGACCACCAATAGCAGGGTTACTTCTCCAAGAAAATACCCGAATCTTCGTATGCCATGTTCAAATTCGGTTTCCAGGGGTTTAAGCTTAAGCCGCTCCGATACCTTGCCAAACTCAGTGTTTTTGCCGGTAAGAGTAACCAAAGCCTTAGCATTCCCGCTTACTATATGGGTGCCCATCCAAACGGTGTTTGTCCGCTGCGAAAGGGCGGTATCGGCAGGTAACACCGAAACAGCTTTTTCGACAGGGAAGGTTTCGCCCGTCAGCATAGCTTCATCAACAAAAACATCTTTCGATTCAAGAAGCAGGCAGTCGCCCGGAACAATGTCGCCGGCATTGAGGATAACGATATCGCCCGGCACAACTTCTTCAATATGAATTTCTTTTTGATTCCCGTCGCGAAGTACCGCCGCTTTAATTTGTACGATGGCAAGTAATTTCTCTACTGCATTGGAAGCGCTATACTCCTGCCAGAAACCAAGAAGTCCGCTTATGACGACGATAGTAAGAATGATGGAAGCATCGACAAAGTTGTGCAAAAATAATGACAATCCCGTTGCAAACAAGAGAATGAGAATGATCGGGCTTTTAAACTGGGCCACAAGGAGTGTGAATGCATTTGATCTTTTTTGGGGTTTCAAACGATTTGCGCCAAAGCTTGTGAGCCTTTTTCGGGCTTCATCGGTTGTAAGACCGCCGGCTGACGCCTGAAGCCTGTTAAGTAATTCTGTAGTGGAGATGCTCCAGAAAGACTGATTATTTTGGTTCATAAAACAATCATTTTATATCACTACAAAGATATAAATGGATAGTGTCAACCAGCAGGGAAATTCCCCCGTGTAACTTTATTTAGGCTTTCCCGACGGTTTAACCCCTGCAGGCCAATTGTGTAAACCACGAATGATCGCCCTGACAGATGCACTATCATCTTTGATATACCAGTTCAAGGGTTGCTGGGTTGTAGTCTTATCATAGGAATAATGGAAAAACACAATTGCTTTTACCAGGGGGTACTCTTCAGGAAGCTGTGACAGGGCTTCTTCAAACCATTTGCTGCGGTTACCGCCTACATTAAGGGAACCAAATTCACTGATCATGATTGGTTTTGTGAATTTTGCAAGTTCGTTATAGTGTGTGCCGAAAATCTCTTTGAATGACCACCATTGTGACCAGGAAGCTACAGTGCCGTAATTCAGCACACTGATCCCCAGATAATCTACAAAATCATCTCCCGGATAATAAGCATCAAACAAACCGTAGGCGATGTGCGGCGACCAGACCCAGATCACATTTTGTGCCCCTGCAGCCTTGAAAACATTGTAAATATGTCGCCAGGCAGCTTTGAAATCCCTGGGGGTATTGTTCTGTGGGCCCCAGGGATACCGGTAGGGATCATTCATCTCATGACCCACCCTGAGGAAGATGAGACCCGCGTTATTCCTGGCTTCTGTAGCCCATTCCCTGATGTATTCATCAAAAGCGCCTTTCGCAATATCGGCTAAACCACCTTTGTCTCGCTCCTCGACTTTGCGCAATGACGGGTAGCGCTCAACATCAAAATCAGTCAGCCAGGGTTCCCATGTAATGATAGGAACTGAACCCAAATCACGAATGGCTTTCACCTATTTTCCGGGGAATTGTTCCTCAGTTTTTGTTCCCCACGCTGTATAGATATGAATCAATGAGAAAGTGGTATGCAGAGAATCTTCAAAATCAATGATGGGTTCGAACGACTCCTTTGTCTGATTGTCATAAGTGCCAAGCAGTAAGATCTGCGGATTTTTCATCTGACGAATATCAGCCTTGTACTTCCCGAACCAATCAAGATGATCTGAACGTTTATGGATGCGTTGCTGGATCATTACCTTCGATTCAACATCCTGGACAACTGATCCCGCCTCCGAGAAAAATCCCTCAAGTGGGCCCCGCGATCTTCCACCGATGAAGGAGAGAACGACCACGACCAGGATTCCCAGGCCTATCGCAAGTATGGTGAAAAATATACGGTGTGTTTTCTTAACCATTTTTATTGTTTCTTAATTTTTGAAAGATCGACGGAATCCCAGGGATCTTCTTCCTTTAAAAGATGTGCCTCCAAAGCGGCAAAGATACCTCCGACCGACATGATAAAGGCCAGAAATGCAAATCCCATCATACCCCATACTTTCTCGGCAGACAGAACCAGTTCCCCTTCCGGAATAAAATACCTTCTCCGGATAAATACAACGACCAATGTTAAGATAAAAAGCAGAACATGAAATACCAGCGGCCGGGCAAACGGGGTGAAATAGCCGGTAACTGCTTTTTTGGCAGTCGGGATATATGGAATATCAGCGTTTACCATGGCAAGTAAGAATCCAAGGAAATAAACCGGCCAGCAGGCAAATTTCAGGATCATTCCCCGCCAGTGAAAGCCCTGTTCGGTTGCGGGATGACACATCCACTTCTCCATATAAAGATAGATCCCTATCGCAATGATTGCTATAAAGGAGCCGTGGATCACAAAATCGACAAATGACATTTGAGCAGGTAAAATTCCTGTCAGGAAATAAAGAAAAGGAATCAGGGTGAATACAAAAGAAGTAGCGCCTACCATATAATAGGTGCCGATCGAGAAATACGACAATCGTTGCCAAAAGGTAAGTTTCCCGGCTAATCGCGGGAGCTCCACAAAAGAGACTTCAAAAACGCCCCTTGCCCATTTCAACTGCTGCTTGCAAAACGATCCGAAATCCTCAGGAACCAGCCCACGGCTCACTATGACAGGTTTATAAACCGATGTCCATCCTGCTGCATGAATACGAATGGAAGTGATCAGGTCTTCAGCCAGGCCGATCCCATGCCCGCCGATACTTTCCAGCGCTTTCCTACGGAACGTGCAGTTTGCGCCAATGGCAACACTTCCACCTAACCCGTAAAGCCCCATTTGCGTAGGTCCATAAAATGAGTAGGTTTGTTCTGCAGCTCCTTTAGCGGTAAATGACCTGAACTGGTTATAATATGCTTGTGCAACCTGTACAAATCCAACCTTTTCTTCCTGAAAAAATCCCAGTGTATGATCCAGGAATTCCGGAAACGGAATATGATCAGGATCGAGGATAAGAATGAAATCCTGTTTTGTAAGCTGGAGGGCTCTGTTTATCTTACCGGCTTTTGCTCCCGGCAATCCTACAATCTCCAGCCAAACAGCTCCGTGTTCTTCCGCAACATTCCTGAACGCGGGATTTTGTGTGTCATCGAGTAGATAGGTCGTATGCGGGTACCGGATGTTCCTGCAGGCCTCCAGGGTTTTTTTGAACATCTCCAGCGGCTCTCCGGGAGAACTGGTGGTAAAAATAGCCACACTCAATCCTTCAGGAGGAGCTATATGTTGTGGCTTCTTGATGTGAAGGTTGTTGATCCAGACAAGGACCAGACGGCTGATAAGGTACCAGAAACAGAGACTTAACAGAATAAACATCAATATATTGCCGATATGCCTCGCACGGAACCACCAGTCGGCAAATTGAACAATACTCAGGAAACCGGCGATCATCAAAACCAGCAGGAAAAATTTTTCCCTGGTCCTTGGCCTGAGAGCTTCACGAAATTGCCAGAGATCGTTCTTACTCTTTTTTGCCATTCCACAAATTGATTCGTATTCCAATCCCGGCATAGTTGCTGGTAAAATAATAAGTCCTGTGAAAAGTATAAAGTAACTGAAGCTTCATCACCCTCGACAGATGGATATTTGCAAGCGCATTTACCTGTATTGGAGTGTACCTCACCTTCACAAGTCCCTGGTTGATATAGGTTTCAGCTACAGCGTTACTGTCAAGGTAGAAATAAGGTATCATGGCGGAACCGATTATCCCAAAACTGGCATTTATTGAAAAATCAATAGGCTTCCAGGGAAAAATAGTGATACCCAACATTGCAGAATGGCTGACCTGGTTTTTCGGGGTGAAATATGGGTTATAAATTCCATGGATCTGCGCGGTTGCATCATAGTTGGTGAGAATTTCAGCAAGCGTTTTTTCCGGTACGAAATGCAGTTTATCCGTCGTACTGTGGTTAAAGCTATACCCGATGCGGAATTCAAAAACGGAAAGTCGTAATGGAGGAGTAAAAACCCAGCCATAAACAGTGACCAGGTTATTTTTATCAAATGGAAACCGGTGAAAATTATACGCAGCTTCGCCGGACCAACTCCGGAATTTATCCCACCTGACCATTGCAGCGTATTGGTTTTCAATAATGGCAGTATCAATGCTGCGGATGGTGTAAAAATAGGGAGAACGTTCAGCCTTCAGGGTAATCCTCAGATGACGAAACAATTTTTTTTCGAATGTAAGCTTTCCTGTCCAGGTAGTCTTATTTCCCACGGGAAATTTCAGGATTCCAAGATCGGCGTCAATATTGATCCCTGCTTTTCCAATGATTGCTTTATTGCCGGCCTGGAACCAGAAAGCGCTGTAGGTTGCACCCTCCTTCAGGAAGACCGGCACCTCAACGTCAAAATTCAGAAATGACAAGGGATGCAGATAAAGTCCACCCTGTAATTGCGTAGTATAACTCTGCATGGGCTGATTGTCGGTCACATATCCTTCAGTAACACTGATCCATGGAGTCTTTGAAATACGGATGTTTTCCCTTAACATGTTAATGTCCCGTGACTCTTTCTCCGTTGGCCGGATTCTTTCAAGTTTTTTCAATGCGGCATTATAATCACCCTGCCAGTAATCAATTTTTGCCAGTGAAGCATACACCTGGCTATTGCCCGGATCATATTCGGAATAGGTTGTCAGGTAGGGTTTTGCCTTGTCAAATTCGCCGATATTCACCAGCATCTTTCCATAATCGAGCTGGAGATACAGATTCCTTGGAGAGGATTGAATGGCTTTCTCGTAAAGCGATTTTGACTTCCCAAAACGGCTGTTTAAATAGGATAACTGACCATATAGCCAAAGGGTATTGAAATCCCTGGAATGATGCTTTTCATACTTTTTAAGGATGGAATAAGCTTCTTTATTTTTCCCGTGATCCCTTAATTGCCGGGCTGTTTCAAGTGTATCTGCCGTATTCTGTGGAAATAATGTGATCGGAAAAAGAAATAACAGAATCAATACAAATATTGGAGAAAATATTTTGAAAAGATCTGACATGCCATTAAAAATGATTAATTGATTGAAGGATAAACATTAAAACTCAATTGTCAGGGTTTTATTTTAATAAACCAATCAGGAAATGGGAAAGATATATGGAAAATTCAGACTTTTGTAAAAACAATTGCAATGTACACCAGGAAGGACAAAAAGAGGAGTTCCGGATCAACGGGAAGACATGAATTATCGGAACTTGGCGAATTCGGGCTCATCGATCATCTTACAAAAAATGTTCAAATCAAAAACCCGGGGACGATCAAAGGGATCGGGGATGATGCGGCGGTTATCAATACAGGAAATAAATTAATGCTGCTATCAACCGATCTATTGATCGAAGGGGTTCATTTTGACCTGACTTTCATGCCGCTGAAACACCTCGGGTATAAAGCTGCGGTTGTCAATATCTCAGATATTGCGGCAATGAACGGGGTCCCAAAGCAAATGACCGTTTCCATTGCAGTATCAAACCGTTTTTCTGTAGAAGCGATGGAAGAACTTTACAGTGGTCTTCTGCTGGCTTGTGAAAAATACCATGTCGACCTTGTGGGAGGCGATACCAGTTCCAGCGTGACCGGTCTGCTGATCTCGGTTACCATTACCGGGGAAGTCTCAAATGAGGATGTTGTTTACCGGAACGGGGCGAAAGAGGGGGATCTGCTATGTGTGACCGGCGACCTGGGAAGCTCTTATATCGGATTGCTGATACTTGAAAGAGAAAAACAAGTTTTTAAGGTCAATCCAAATATGCAACCGGAACTCGACGGGAACGAATATGTTTTACAACGCCAGTTGAAACCGGAAGCAAGAACCGACATCTATAATCTCCTGAAAGGCGCCGGTATTCATCCGACATCGATGATCGATATCTCTGACGGGCTTGCCTCCGAGATCCTTCACATTTGCAAACAATCGGGGGTTGGATGCAGGCTTTTCGAGGGAAAGATCCCGATCGATCCACAGGTCAAACAACAGGCGCTCGATTTCAATATTATTCCCAGCGTTTGCGCACTCAGCGGCGGGGAGGATTATGAATTGCTTTTTACGGTGAGCCAGAAGGATTATGAAAAGATCAGGATCTTAGAAGGAATAACCATTATTGGTCACATGACTTCACCTGCCGAAGGTACAAAAATGATCACCCCGGACGGGGTTGCCATAGACATTACGGCACAGGGCTGGGATGCTATGAAAAAACGGAAATAGATCATTTCCATTAAAACTGTTAGCCTCATGCCTGGTGATCACTTTCTCACCCGCAGCCGGCGAACCACTCGGATGGATCGGGCTATTTCTACCATGTTGAATTATGATGACGGGCAAATGGCGGTCAAGGAATAATCTCAATACTTCAGAAGATATAAGGCATTGGCGAAAAGAGAGCCGTAAAGATTTGTGCGATGTTCGCTCTTGCCCGCCGGAGAAACGAATCAGAAGTGATTCTGGAGGATAAAGTCTCCGGTAGCAAAGATGCCTTTGAAATCTTCAAATCCCTGATGGACGACATTCCACAAGAAGAATTCTGGCTTCTGTTGCTGAACAAAGCTAACAAGGTTATCAAAAAAGTGAGGTAGATAATAAAATCACAAAGAAGATCAAGGATCTATGCTGGATGTTGCTGTCCTGGATCACATCATCATCGGTGATGAAAGATATTATTCCTTCGCTGATGAAGGGATGTTATGAATTCAGCTTTTTGAATTAGCCCATGGGAAACTGGTGCTTTTTTTTTGGTCGTATTCTCCCGGGGAATGGAATTTTTCTTTTTTCTTCAGTAAATCAAAGTTTTTGCTATAATTTTACTTTGCTTTCGAGAACTTCATATAAAACAGATGAAGTTCAAGGATCAACCAAAATAAAGCGCAAGTGATTTTCGTTTTATATCATCAATTTTGTTAGCAAGGAGAAGTATTATTGCGTTTATAAGTGAGTTAGGGTTAATACTTAAAAGCATCAACAATGAAATTGCAAACGAGAAATTATTTATTCAACTATTTGACCATAATTCTGGTTTTTATATTTTTATTTTTTTTCCTTCGTTTTTATCTGGATACAGATAGACCGCTCAACATCTTTTCCTATATAGGTATACTCCTATTGGTTCCTTCCATTATATTATTCACGATTGCACGAATACAACTTGGGGACTCGTTTCAGGTATCTGCAGAAGCGAACAAACTTGTGAAAACCGGTATTTATAAGAAAGTACGTCACCCCATTTACTTATTTGGAATCATTTTCTTATTAGGGATAATATTTATAACAAAGACTTTTCCTTTTATGATAATTTTGGCTATCGTAATTGTCTTTCAAATAAAACGCATTAATAAAGAAGAAAAAGTGTTAACCGAGAAATTTGGCAATGAATATATAGAGTATAAGAAACAAACATGGTTTTAATCACATCATTTCTTTATTTAAGTACTAACCCTAATCGAGTAGGCGGCTCCGTCAGCCGGAGCTGACGGAGTGCACCTCTCACACCACCGTGCGTACCGGTCTGGTACACGGCGGTTCAAACACCATCAACGCCTGTCTGCCGACAGGTAGAGATTTCAAGATAGTAGTCAAGGAAAGATTTATAGCCCCTGGTTTTCAGCCGG
>JAPLDH010000068.1 GCA_026391355.1 Bacteroidota bacterium
AATATCACCAGATGGAATATCCTCTAAATCCCGGTTTGGGGAATAAACCTGGGTTAACATCTGTTTTAATGCAGGACTTTTATTATTTAAAAGTTTGGACAGCGCTCTTTCTTCAAACTGAAACACCATTTTGGGAGCCGTATAACCAGGTCTTAACACCAATGCACAATAGTAGATGCTATCTGTCCATCGTTTGTCATAGAACCTGAAACTTGAGAATTCGACGACGGCCTCACCTGTTTTCAAGTGCTGTTGTATTTCCTTCCATGTTAAGGATGCGTCCTCCTTGCTTTGACGATAATCCTTAGATTGGAAGGCCAGTGTTTTTTCAAGTTTAGTAGCTTCTTGTTCCAGTTTAGCCGGATCATCATATCGTTTTGCCGAATCCAATGAATTTAGTTTTTCTATCTGCTTTTTCAAAAATAATATTCTATTTAAAGTATTAACCAGGGAAGGATTTCCGCTTTCGAGGATACGGCTTTTAAATTGTTGTGCTTCCCGCAATAAGATTCCCTTTCGGTTCAATTCAATATCAACACCAAATGCTCCTGATTGGCTGAGGGAATCTTTTACCGATGTCGAAAAATTGAATGACTGATATATTTCAAGGTAAAACATGAATTTTCTCAGAAATTCCTCACGTTCTTTTTCTGATAAAAATCCGGTATTGTTGGTTAACTGGTATTGAAATATCCTAAATACTTCTTTCATCAACGGCTGGGCTTGTTCATCATGGCCAATGGACATATACAAATTGGCAAGATTACTTAAGGGTTCGGTATTGGCAGCATAATCGTTCCCGAACTTCTCTTTATCAATCCTCAGTGCCTGTTTAATAAGTGGCTCGGCCTCTTTATACCGTCCCATCCGTTGATATAATTCCGCCAGGTTATTTAATTCCCTGGCATAGGATGGATGATTCTCGCCAAAATTTTCTTTGTCTATTTGCAGGGCTTCTTTCTGTAACGGTTCTGCTTTCTCAAAGCGGTGCATATCCACATATAATTGAGCCAGATTATTTAAATCCCTGGCATAGGATGGATGTTTCTCATGAAGATTAATTTTATCTGCCTGCAGCGCTTCCTTCATCAAAGGTTCCGCCTCCTCATAGCTTCCCATATCATGGTATAATTGTCCGAGGTTATTTAAATCTATTGCAAATCCGGGAAATCTGTCTCCTCCCTTTCTTCTTGCAATCTCTAACACTTTTTTCATCAATGGCTCCGCCTCTTTATAGCGTCCCATATCCAGATATAATGTTGCCAGGTTATTTAAACTAATGGCATAGGAAGGATGGTCTTCTCCCAAAACTTTTTGTATGGTTAATGCATCTACCATTAGCTGTTCCGACTGTTCAAACCGGCCCATATCCTGATATAATGTTGCCAGGTTATTTAATGCTGTTGCATAATCGGGATGGGCTTCCCCCCATCGGTTTTTGTAAATTCTAATTGCATCCTTCATCAATGGTTCTGCCAGGTCATAACGGGCAACATCCTGATATATAGCCCCCAGGCCGCTTAAATCTCGTGCATAGTCAGGGTGATCCTCTCCCAGTTTTTTCCCGTCAATCTGAATGGCTCTTTTCTGTAATGGTTCCGCCTCTTCATATCGACCCATATCGGTATATAATTGGGCAAGATTATTCAGGCTAGTAGCATACGATGGATGATCATCCCCAACCGTTTGCTTTTCAATCATCAGGACATTTTTCATCATTGTCTCCGACTGATCATACCTCCCTATTATGTGATATAAGGCTGCAAGATTATTTAAGCTTATTGAGTATTCGCGCCCATTCTTACCAAATTTTACATCAGCAACCCTGAGTGCATCCTTCATCAACTGCTCGGCCATTCCATAACGTCCCGTTGCCTGGTACACTTCAGCCAGGTTATTTAATGCAGCTGAGTAATCGTGATGACCTTCTCCAAATTGATCCTGGAGAATTCTTATTACCTCTTTCATTATTGGTTCAGCCTTGTCATACATTGCTAAGGAATAGTAAGCGTTCCCTGCCAGTTTGTTCAGAAGCAAATAAACCGTTGTATCATCCTTGCCATATGCCTCCTTTACTATAGGAATCCATTTTTCAAATAATGGAACAGCATCTGAATATTGTTCATTATTACAATATCTAATAGCTTGTGTGAGTTCGTTAAGAGGATCCTGACTCCGGGCAAATTGGGTATTTGCAAGAAACAGGAATAAAAGAAAAAACCTGAAATAAGTTCTCATATTAAACAAGTTAAAATACTGAATAAAGATATATAATATAAACCATAACCATATACTGATTTTTATCAGCTGTTCGCCTCCTTAAACATTCTCTATTAATTACGTCGAAGTATCTCAAACCGTATCACCAGCGTTTCCCCATTGCTGTCGATAAGTGTTAACCGGTGAATCCCCTTCAGCGGAGATAAGGCCAACTGGTGGTATTGGGTTGTAGTTCCGACGAAGGATTCATCAAGATGCCAGTAAACGGTGGTTGCCGGATTGCGATGTGCCAGTTTGAACACGACACTTCCGGGTATTCCGTTGAGGTCAACAGGAATGTAGAGCCGGCTGTTGTTTTTGGGATAAATCATGTCCATATTGTGGACTTCTGCAGAGCGGCAATCGGGTCTGAAAGGCGGAAGGGTTTTGTAGAACGGGTTTTTATTGCGGAAGAACCATTCCTGGATAGGGGGCAATACAAACCACGACTTATGGAGCATATTATCAGGCGATTCGCAGTCGGAATTTACCTGCCATGTACCGGTTTTATCAAGATGTATCAATACATGGAACGGGCATACATCTGTTTTCAGGCCTTTTTTCTGCACCCAAACCTTATCGGGATATTCACAAATGGAGGATGCCCGGTAGCCGCTGAACCTGCAAACGGGTATCTCAGTCATTTCGTCAACGGGCCGGGTAAACCAGCAGGTTGGCTGCAAAACTTTGAAAATATCAAATAATACAGGCGCTGCAGTGCCAATGCCTGTGAGCCCGGGCCGGCCTTCACCTGTGGCATTACCTACCCAAACGGCTACTACGTATCCGGGTGTTACGCCGATCGACCAGGCATCGCGGTTCCCGAAACTTGTACCTGTTTTCCAGGCAATCCTGCCGGAGGAAGAAAACATCTGCCATTGCTGCTCTTCATCGGGACGTGAAACCTCCACCATGGCCTCAAAGGTCAGCCAGATCGAGGCGGCATCCAACCAGGAAGTCTTGTCGTGGTAAAGTCCCTTTTCTTTTTCATCTTTCTTTACATAGATCGGGGGATGAAAATCTGATCTGTCATAATATCCCGGTGAAGCAGAATAATGATTTAAGGTTCGTGCCATGGAGGCATAGATCCCTGCAAGATCCCACAGGTTCGCTTCCGCACCGCCAAGGATTATAGAAAGACCATAGTGATCGGCAGGTTTTGTCAGGGTTGTGATCCCGATCTTCTTCAGTTGCAAATAAAACTGATCATAGGTGAATGTTTGCAACATCTTTACTGCCGGAATATTCAGTGACCGTGAAAGGGCTCTTTTTGCCGGAACAGCCCCGTCGTAAGTCTGGTTGTAATTTTCAGGGATGAAGCTTCCGATCTGCATCGGAATATCCGGAACAAGTGAGGTCGGGAGCAGCAATCCTTCATTCAGCATCGAGGCATATAAAAATGGTTTCAGGATACTTCCTGTACTTCGGGGTGATGTGATGATATCAACGTCATATCCATGCTCCCTGGAGCCAATCAGAGGGATGTTTCCGGCATATGCCAGGACATTTCCGGAGTTTACATCCAATACCAGTGCAGCAGCATTGTAGATTTCGTTGGCTTTGAGTTCCGGATAGTGCAACAATAGGATCTCATTTACCTTATCCTGCAACTGAACATCAAGGGTTGATACCACTTTCCTTCCAACAAAACCTTCATGTACTGACCTTTCGAGCAAATGTGGCGCTTTCTGTGGAAGGAGATAGGGTTTACCGGGAAGGGTTTCGCTCAGGGAAAGTTCCAGTGTTGTGCGATCGATGATCCCTTTGATGTAAAGACGGTTCAGCAGGAGGTTCCGTTTCTTCAGCAGGATCTGCTGGTTTTTCCCCGGGTAGATCAGGGAAGGATTATTCGGGAGCACAGCCAGTGTAACAGCCTCCGCCCATGAAAGATGATCAGGGGTAACCCCGAAATAGCGCCAGGAGGCCGCCTCAATCCCCACCACATTTCCCCCGAATGGCGCATAGGAGGCATAAAGTCTGATGATCTTTTCCTTTGTGAAAGTAAATTCAAGTCTGACCGCAAGCATCATTTCCACCAGCTTCTCCAGGATAGTCCTGTTTTTTCCTTTCCTTGACAAACGGATCACCTGCATGCTGAGGGTACTTCCACCGCTGATGATCTTCCGGTATTTTATATCGAGATATGCGGCCCTGATCAATGAAACAGGGTTTATTCCGGGATGAAGGTAAAACCATTGATCCTCGGCCTGGACGATTGCCTGCCGGAATTTGACAGGCAGCTTTTCACTCACCGGAAACCTCCATTGCTGGTCGGCAGAAATTTTTGCCCCAAGAAGAATACCGTTCCTGTCAAGCATTAATGTTGAAGCAGGTTCCCGGAATAACTTCCGGGGTTGGCAGAAGAGGAATATAAAAAAAAATAAAACCAGAGGCAGATACCACAGATACCTGAAAGAAAATCTCAGTATCCTTATTTTCTGAGATCTGCTGAACAAAGTTTTGGCCAGGATCATTCTTTTCCTGAAGCAACTACCTCCACCCATTTTCCGGCAACCCTTGCATTGATCGAGTTATCGTACATGGCCTCGCAGTAAGCTGATGGCAGGTAGAATCTTCCAAGGTAACTTGCCGTTAGCATGATCATGAATGTCTTTGTTTTATTTGGTGCAATGTCAAAAAATGTATTGACCCTGTCATCACGAAAATCCTGGTAATTGAACAGCGAATTTTCCGTAGCGGTTTTTGCAAACTCGCTAAGGCGGGTATTAACGATCTCCCAACCTGACGGAAATATCTGTGTAAGTGCAAGTTGCTGATATTCGCCACGAAGTCCGGGGTTTGTAACGGTAACCTCTGCAATGAAGTTCGTACCTTGCTCTAATTTCCTGGGATCGATCGGAGGGCCGGCCATTGATCTGTACACGACACTCATCTTCAGATCATTTTGAGTAGATGTAGAATCCCCTTTTGCCGGGATCCCCTGCAGGATCAGGCGCACATAAACCAGGTTTTTCCCCTTATTCACGACCTGCATTTTTCCGGCTGATCCGCTTAACATCATTTTTTCCTGGTAGACCGACTTATCCAATTTGACATCAACGGATTGAGATTCAATCCCTCTCCAGTTGACGTAAATCCCATTTCCGGAAGTCATCCCGGTAAATTTTGAAATGGCGAGCAGTGCATATGCAGCCTCTTGTGTGCTCATCCATTCATTGCTTGCCAATCTTACAGAGATCTCTTTCACCAGTTCTGCTGCCTTAATTTTCATATTCATGAGGCAGAGTGCCTCAACAATCATGGCTTTGTCGCGGATGTCAGAACCATAGGTGTAATAAAGTTCCCTGTAAGGCTTTATTTTGACTGATGCATTCCCGATCAGTTTTGCGGCAATTTCCGATTTTCCGGCAAGCTGGTATGCGGCAGCAAGGCGCCAGCGGGCAGGCAGGGAGAGATCTTTTTGTTCCAGCAACTTGTTCATGGCCCCAAGTTCAGGCGACTTTGCAAGGGCCAGGGTATATAGCCGGTAAGCCTGCATCAGTTCATCATTATAATATGTTGAATTAAAAGCCCATGAAATGGCTTTTTGTTTCTGGTATTCCTTCCAGGGTTGCAGAAATCCGACAGGCATGGCATACCCTTTTTGTTCAGCTTCCAGTATAAAGTGACCTGCATAGTTGCTTGCCCAATCATCTGCATATTGATTACCGGGCCAATAACCAATTCCACCATTCGATAACTGGAAATCCCGCACATGATGAATAGCAAATTTGATGATCATTTCAGTCTCACTTTTGGTTGCTGCAGAAAGATCCATCAGGTCGGCCAGATAAAGTTGCGGAAATGCCGCTGACACGGTCTGTTCAATACATCCATACGGATAGGTGACAAGGTCATTTATCCGTTTCTCAAGGTTCAACGGAGGAATGGCTGACAATTCAATCACTCCTTTATTCGTTCCGGTCATCCCCGGTAAAACATATGAGCTGTTCCAGGTTTTTCCAGGAGGGATCACTGCATCCACAATGTTTGTAACCCTTGGGTTCGGATTGCGGATATCCATTTCAATATCACTGACAGCCTTCTCTTTTCCGCAGGAAGCCACAATCCTGACTTTCCCTACACCGATGGATTCTTTCGCTTTAAGGTCAAAGGTTATCATTTTGTCGCCTGTCTGATCAAAGGAAAGTTTTCCAGTGCTGTTACCGACTACGCTGAACATTTTATCCGGGATTACTTCGATATTCACCTCATGTATTGATTTCTCCATAGCAAAAACGGTCACAGGCAATTTCAGGGTTTCACCCGGGCCAGCCACACGTGGCAATGTTCCGAGTACCATCAGCGGGCTTTTCACCGGCACCGTCTTTTCGGAAGAGCCATATGACCCATGGTTTCCTGCAACAATCATTACCCTCACAGATCCGATGTAACGTGGCATCTTAAAAGTAAATGTTTTGGATTGTCCCTTTTTTAATTCAAAAGGACCAAAGAAGCAGACCATGGGTTTGAAGCGGTTTGCCTTGAGGTTACCGTTTAATTTTCCCTCCTGGTCACCGCCAATGCTGAGGATGCGTTGCAGTTCCCCGCTGTATGCTCCCATTACCAGGTCGAACAAGTCCCACGTTTTAACCCCGAGTGCTTCACGGGCATAAAAGACTGACCAGGCATCCGGTGTTTTGAACCTGGTAAGGTCAAGCAAGCCTTCATCCACAACTGCAAGGGTATATGTCATCTCTTTCCCTTTTTCTTCTTTCACGGTTATGCTTGCATTCTGATCGGGAACAAGCACATCCTTCATGATGATCTGAGGTTTCAGATGGGTTTTGGGATCTTCCACCATGACGGGGATGACCCCATACAAACGTATGGGCAGGTCATTCAGTGTCTGGGCATGTGGCTGCAACAAAGTGATGTAGGCATAGCAGTTTGGGGCCATCTCTTCATCAACCTCAAAGGAAAATTGTGTAGAACCTTTTTTGGTGGGTATCCAGAATGACTTTAACACCTTTGATCCGGTTTCAATATTGAGCAATGCCCTCCCTCCATCTGCTGACGGAAAGGTGAGTGTTACCTTATCCCCGACATTGTATTTCTCCTTATCGGCAGTGAAATTCAGCATGGAAGCGGCCTGCTTGTCGCCACCCGGCATGCGGTTGTAACCATACCAGTCAGTATATACGACTTTACCGGCAACATGACCTGATTTAAGATCCGTAACCCTGATAAAATAACGTCCCCAGTCATCATCTGATACATCAAACGCATATTCCGCTCTCCCATTCACCGTTGTAACACTGGCTGAGTCAACAGGACGGAGGTAAGTAGTGGACACAAAACCGGCACCTGAACGGGTTTCCGAGTCATCCCACCACCAGCGCCAGTCAAGTTTATATACCTCTACCTTCAGGTGATTTGAGGCAATCAGGTTTCCGTTAACATCCAGGTTGATCAACCCTATCTTATTTACCTGGTTTGTATATAATATGTGATCATTGTATTTGTTTTTTGGAGTGAACAAACCTACGTAAGAATGATAGGCGTAATAAGGGATGGTAAAACGGTCGACACTGAAATCTCCACCCTCTTCAAAGACGGTCGTTTCAAAATCGGCATTCAGAATGCAGGGAGACCGGTTTGTAAGATGAATATTCAGAGGGAATAAGGCTTTTCCGCCGGCATCCAGCTTGCCATTTGCAACGACTATTTTTTCCGGAGAAAAAGTTGAAGAAGGATTATCAAACACAAAATCCGGGTATTTTTTAAAGCTGGCCGAAGCTTTTGACAAGGTAAGATTGACAGCGTATTTCAGGTTTCGTGCGGTAGCTCCCGTGAGCCAGTTTGACAAGAGTGATGCCTGAGGCATGTGGTCAGCCATCAGCCGGTCGGTACCAAAGTTCAGGTTGATTTTCAACCTGTTTGGCTTCACCGTTTCAATCTTGATCGTTTTCTGAAAATCGACCCCTCCAACCTTGACTTTTGCGAGCCAGTTTCCGGTTGGTGCATTACGGTCTGTAAAGGTTTTAAATGAATAGAAACCACTCATTGCACTATTTTTAACGATCCTTGTAACCATCTGTCCGTTGGGGTTAACAAGCGAAAACGTAACCGGATGATTCTCCGGTAGCTGATGAAGCTTATCCTCCAGAATAAATGTCAGGTACAATGAATCACCCGGTCGCCAGATCCCGCGCTCACCATAGATAAACCCCTTCAGTCCCTTTTGTATGGGTTGCCCGCTCACATCAAACATACTTAACGAAAGAGATCCCCCTTCGATCAGTTTCAGGTAGCCGGTCTGTTTCTCCTTTTGGGCCATCATTACAAACGGACGTCCTGCAGGTTTGATCTCTGCCTTCCCTTCACCATCTGTTTTTACGGTACCAATGATCTTCTGCTGGTAATCATACAGGTTAACCGTAGCCCCTGATATGGGTTTGGTTGTGAGCAGATCCGTTACAAACACGAGGAATGTTCCGTCATCTCCTGATTTAGCAATCAACCCAAGGTCGGAAGAAAAGACATTGCGGGAAACTCTTTTATCACGATAATAGGTATTCTTGCAAGGATCATCCCTGTCCTGCCAATTATAGGAGTAGTTCCCCTCATCGTCATAATAATCTTCATAATAATCATTGTAATATTCATATTCACCCGGATTGGGTTCCCTGATCTCGATCCAGCTGCTAAGTATCTGGTCTGAGATTTGGTTTCCATCGGTTCCTTCACAAGGGAAGGTGGAATATTTCTTTTTGAAGCTTAGTTGAACAGAATAAATGGCTCCCGGTTCTGACCTGATCAATGTCGACATGTCGATCGAATACCGGTTCCACGTACCGTAATCCAACACCCCACCAAGCGGAACAGTCTTTTTCAGCACTACTTTTCCGACTCTCGCAAGTTCTGATTGACCGTTAAGGTCATTGACCTGCAAAAACTGCATGACGTTGCTTTGATAGATCTTTGTAACCTTGATATCCATCGCCTTCAGGTTGACTGCTTCGACAGGGAGCAGGAACCCGCCGGAACCAGGCATGATCACTCCATCCCCTAAAAAACGTATGTTGGGCTTTGTATTCCCGAAGACCAGATCCTTCCTGACATTCATACCCAGTGTCTTTCCCTTGTTGTTCTTCAGGAACGACTCGATGTTCATGATTACCTTCTTCGCATTCAGCTCAGGAGGATAAATTTGAAGTTCATTGTCCTCAATCTTATAACGAAACTCATGGACTCTCCCTATCCTGACAACCCCTGCCAATGCCTGGTCTTCTAACAGAGGATCTGAAAATTGTGCAATGATGTATTGTTCGTTGGCTTGTACTACCCGGGCATCCAGAAACCTGAAATCTCCTAAAGCCGGGATCTCAATATCCAGTTTCCCTATTCTTTCTGCATCAATGAATTTCCCATTCCATTCGAGGGTGACGATACTTTTATTCTCTCCCCTTTTCACAGAATCCACCCGGAAATAATGGTTCCTGTTTTTGCCCTCATGGTTCCATGCAATGGATAACCGGTTTCCGTTCTGGGTAGCGGTCAGTACTTTTTCAATGGCTGAGTCGTTAGCAAAATCAGCGGTGATGATTGCTCCATAGAGCTTTTCCTTACCCAGGTCCGAACCATTGTAGGCTTTATGATTCTCCACCTTCACTTCACAGTCCTGCTGCATTACCTGGAACTGGAACTCCATGGTTTTCAGTGAATCAGGAACTTTGAGGAGTTTTGAGAGGTTGAATTCCGCATTATAAAATTCTCCGGGTTTGAGGTATTCAGAAGGTCTGAACTCCAATGTCCGGCTGTCAATCCAATAGGCAGCGCCTTTTACTGAAGGCTTGAAACTGAATAGTTTGCCGTCCACCGGAACATTGACCAATCCGGTATCTGCCATTTCATTGACCAGCCTGATCCTGATGGTCGAATGTGTTGAAACTACGCCTGATGTAAAGGCCTGGACATATTCCTTAAATGCAGGATTGACGACCCTGATCACATGTTTTTTGCGGGAACAGGATATGGTTATCAGGATGACGACCACGACCAACACCATGGCCGTAAGAAAGAAGAAAGTCTTTTTTTTCATGGAGGTTTGTATCTGATTCGGTATGAACAAACCTACACAAATTTTAATACATCTGCAAGAAAAGCATAAAATGGAAATTCATGAGAAATTATTAGGTGAATTGGATTTGCTTCGAAAAAAAATGAAACTGCCAACCAGTAGTAGCAATTGATTAACCCTGTCTATAATAAACCGGCGTTTTTCAGGATTTCCTGTAGTTTTGGCTGGTGTTCGGCATAGTCTCGAAGGGCATTGAGCGTTCTTGTGTTTTCCTTTTTTATTGGCGCCAAAGAAAGTTTCCGATCCCAGAAAGCAAAGCCAAACACGCTCACCATCATGGCGGTGAAAATTCCAGTAAAGGCCCAGAGAAAGTTGAATAGCTGATCAAATCGTTTATCCATGGAATCGAAACGTTGATTAACAGTTTCAAAGCGGGCATTCATTTCTGTTCGAAGGCCATCCACCTTTAAATCGATTTTTTTATCCAAAGATTCAACTTTCTGTTCTATCCTGATGATCCTGTCGCGGTTGTCGAGGGTAAAAGGGATTTCCTTTGTTTCTGTCCTGCCAATCATTGGCAAGATAAAAAGGCAAAACATACTAATTTTCTGAAATGGTTTCATTCTCTTTTCGGATTAGAATTATCCTGATTAATCCGGTTTATGATGCAAAGGTATTACAGAAAAGTCGAAAAGTTATTAACAATTCCGAAAATAACCTATTCTGGTCACATTGCTGTAATGGTAACTCACGAACCAGTACCAGGCACTGAATGTATCGATCTCGGTAGAACTCCACCAGTAACCGTAGCTTCCAATGGTGATGAACGAACCATCGCTGAAACGGTACCCACCCGGAAGGGCTATAAAACCAGTTTCGTTGGTGGCTCCCGTATTAGGACTTTGCCAATGGGTTGTTCCTATTTCTTTTAGAAGGAGCATATTCCAAATCTATAGTATCCAGGAGCTTAAATGAATACATCAACTCATAATCTTTATCAAACACCTGTCTAAGTATCTAATAACTTACAGAATTGATATTGAATCCTGGAATAGCTTTCAGGGTAAGAGGTTCACATTTCTGGTAGTATGCAGCCTCCAGGGCAATGATAAATTACGAAGGAAACTATGGTGATCTTTGCCCAGGCCTGGGCCATTTTCATACTCGGAAAGTTTAGGCTGCGAGGCACTTTGCATTAAGTAAAATAAAGTATTGAGCCGGGGGGGGATAAAGGAAAAACAAATTGATAACCAAATCATCAATCCTTGCAACACCGGCTGGAATAACCGTAAGTTTTAGGGTAGTAGCTCCGGTAGATATTTGCGTGTTGATAGTGCAGGTAACGGAACCAGGAATGAGTATCTGAACTCTCCGTAGCAGACCAGTGGTACGAGCCGGTAGTGAGACCGTAAAAACCGCCATATTTGATACTGTAGCCACCCGGAAGATCGGTGAAACCACTGCTGTTGGTTGCGCCGGTATTCGGGCTTAACCAATGAATGGTGCCGGTTTCTTTCAACTTTCCACCTGCATCCGTACCAAGCCAACTTGAATAATCGCAATCCACCATAGCGTCGAGCCAGATTTCCATCTGACAAATTTCCGGATCGGATGGCACATGCCATCCACTCGGGCATATACCCTGGCGGCCGCTTGGATTTGAACTGCTTGAGGTAGTGTAATTCATCAGTTCATTCCATTGATATAAGCCACCATAAATAGCACAATTTGCGTCACTTTCACTGTAACAATTTTTTTCGATGATATTGTTGTCGGCTTGATCAATCGAACTGTTGATCCTTATGCCCACGTTGAGGTTTTGAGCAAACCAACATTGGGTACCGATCAATACCGTATTGTAACTCTGGCCATCACGGATATCGATGACAGGATTCCCGCAGTTCCAGCAAGAAAGCGTTGATTGCGTTAAGGTAACCGGAGTGGAATACCCGCAGCCATTATAAGCCCAGGCATATCGTGTATATGGGGTGTTGCAGGTAAGCCCGATTTCGGTCGTTGAAGTGGAGGTACTCATGTCGGTCGCTGTTCCATAGTCGTTAGTAGTATTCCATTTATATCCTGTGGCGCCGGTCACCGTATTCCAGTTCCAAACAATCTGTAGTGTGTAAGGAACATGGATCCCTGCAACAGGTGATAAAGGATTTATACATTTAGCGCTTAATGTATACCATGCTCCGGCCATAAACATTGATACGGATCCCAAACCACCTGGCCCACAGTCAGTGCAATAAATTACGAGTCCATCTGCAGGGTTAGAAATAGCATTGAGTCCGGCGCCAGTCATTCGGGGCATCAGAAATCCTTTGTTTGTAGATTTCACATCGAGCATGGCCGAATTATTTGGCAGGTTGCCATCGGTGTTGACGGCTACCTGTGAAAACAGTAAACTGCTATTAAGCAGAACTATAGCAATCAAAAAGAATACTTTTTTCATATTTCAATGTTTCTAATTCAGAATATCAGAAGATTTTCAATCCTTGCAGCACCGGTTGGAAAAACCGAAGGGCTTCCAGCAGTCATATCGGCCAACCGTTGAGTTTACATATTTAAGGGAACGCCACCAGACATTTATATCAGAATGCTCGGTAGTGGTCCAGAAATACGACTCAGTAGTGAGATATTCGAATGCACCACCGCTGCCTAATTCGCCACCCGGAAGGGCGGTGAAACCACTGCTGTTGGTTGCGCCGGTATTCGGGCTTAACCAATGAATGGTGTCGGCTTCTTTCAATTTTCCACCTGCAACCAAACCACGATAGCCATCAATATCGCAAATCACCGTTGCGTCAAGCCAGATTTCCATCTGACACCATTCAACATCAGATGGCACATGCCAGCCGGTTGGACATATCCCCTGGCGTCCGCTTGGATTTGTATTGCTGGAGGTGGTGTAATTCATCAATTCATCCCATTGATATAAACCGCCATAAATGGCACAATTTGCGTCATCATTATCGTAACAATACTTTTCGATGGTACTGTTGTTGGTTTGACCAACCGAACTGTTGATCCTTGTGCCCACGTTGAGGTTTTGAGCAAACCAACATTGGGTACCGATCAATACTGTATTGTAATTTTTTCCATCGCGGCTATCGGTAAGAGGATCCCCGCAAAACCAGCAGACAAGCGTTGATTGCGTTAATGCTACCGGGGTGGAATACCCGCAGCCATTATAAGCCCAGGCATATCGCGTATATGGGGTACTGCAGGTAAGCCCGATTTCGATCCTTGTAGTGGAGGTCCCCATGTCGGTCGCTGTTCCATAGTTGTTAGTAGTATTCCATTTATATCCTGTGGCACCGGTCACCGTATTCCAGTTCCAAACTATCTGTTCCGGGGAAGCAACATGGATCCCTGCTGCAGGTGATAAAGGGTTAACACTTAATGTATACCATGCTCCGGCCATAAACACTGCCAGGGATCCCCAACCACTTGGCCCACAGTCAGTGCAATAAACCACGAGCCCTTCTGCAGGGTTAGAAACAGCATTGAGTTCTGTGCCAGTCATTCGGGGAGGTAGAAATCCTTTGCTTGTAGATTTCACATCGAGCATGGCCGAATTATTTGGCTGGGTGCCATCGGTGTTGACGGCAACCTGCGAAAACAGTAAACTGCTATTAAGCAGAAGTATAACAATAAAAAATAACAATTTTTTCATACTTCGATGTTTTTGATTGGGTGATATCTGAAGATTTTTTATTCTTTATCAAAATAAATGGGTTACTGTTCAATTTCCACTTACCCTTGAAAAGCAATAATATTAACTATTGATAACTTGTAAAAGTGTAAAAGTAAGAATAAACAAATGTCATATCAATTATTTTCTCGCTTTTATCATATTAATATTCAATATCATATTGACAGGTTAATGATTACAAAAAATGGTGTAAAGAATGATCCGGAACAAAAACGCCTTCAGCGAAAAAACCTATTGGGAGTGTAATGGTAAATGTTTTAGAATATTTATCCATCATTTAGAATCATTGAGATCTCTATGCTCATTGGTAATGGTGCGGAAATACTCAACTCCGATTGAAATATGTTCTGTAAAACGTATTCTACTACTAAAGTCTATGTAACTTTATGTGTATGTTTTGGTATATTTGCATTCCCAAAATCGAAATTAATAATTCGTAAAATGGCAAACGAAAATCTATCAAAGAATCAAGCGTTTGTTAATACAAATCTTGAAAATTTACGCAACCTTTATAAGAATAAATACATTCTTGTATATGAGCAAGAAGTTGTAGGGTCGTTTGATACATATGAAGTTGCTGCCGAGGAAGGTATTAATAATTACGGATTAGATGGCGGCTTCTTAGTTCATTATGTCACTGAAACGACGCCTGTTAACTTTATTTCAACCGCTTTATTATGATAAATACATTTGGTTTTGGTGCTCATCAACAAGTTGAAAAGGATGGGAAAAAAATCATTATTCCTGTTTCTCCACAGATTGTTCTGCAAAACGGGGGGCCGATAATTCCCATTGTTATAACTCATCCGAGATCAGTTGCTGAAAGACTTATTAAAGATGGTAAGCAAGTACAAGCAATTCAATGCCGTGCATTAATTGATACAGGCGCTTTCGGTTCTGTAATCACTCCAGTAATTGCGCAACAACTAAATCTGGTCCAGACCGGTTTCCAAAAAGTCACATCGGTAAATAATGAAGAAGATCAACCTGCTTTCTTTTCACGAATACAGTTTGGATGGGGTAAAGGAAAAGATGTTCAAGTTGTTTCCTGTCCACTAAGAGGCCCATTTGATTGTTTGATTGGCAGGGATATTCTAGTTCACTGGAATTTCACTTATAATGGCAAAGACGGTTATATAATAATTTGCGATTAACCCTTAAAACTCCTGTTAACATTCCTTATTACTAAAGTTTTCAGGGAATGAGATTCACATTCCTGGTTGTATGCAGCATCCGGGTAATGATAGACGACGAAGGAATCTATGGAATGAGGTAATGAAGTAATGATGTAATGAAGTAATAACCAATGTATAATTGGTTGACAGAGATGATTTCCGGGAATATCAATATTGTATCTTTCCTCTATCAATCGGTTTGATTTTTTTGCGGTGCATGTATGCATCAAGCAAATAATTATGTAAGTTTACTCCTATCTTTTCTAACACACGATCTTCCTCCGAAAATAATGATAAAAGATTTGATTTTCTCAAATTATGTAAATCATTATAAAGTTTCCCCATATAAGTGGGGGCTACCAAAATCAGGTAAACACTGAGTCCCCGTCGCCGTCCTGGAAGTTCAGGTCAGAAATGTCGATTCCCTTTGGGAAGAGATAAGGTCGCTGGATGGAACGCTTCACAATGAAGGGGGTATTCATCGTTCGCAAGGTTTCGGAGAGGTCGGTGTGAAATACGGTGATCATGCTGATATTCTCATCCCTCATGGTATTGATCAGGAACTTCGCCACTTCGGGATGATACCCCCTGTCACAATAATAGTAAGGAACAGTAAGATGTTCATTCCTCACGGAAAGAAGGATAAATGCGATGATATTATTCTTCCCATCATATAACTGAACACATCTGTAAAAAAATCTCCGGGCAACGGAAGAGAAAAAGTAACGCTTACTTTCAGGATCTTTCTCTTGAGCCTGCAGCAACCAGGGATAGCTGACAATCCATTCCCATTCTGCTTTTCCGCGTTTTATCCATTCATTCTTATTCATCCGGAGTACGAACTTTTCTGTTTCCGGTGTGATCTCCCTGAGATATTCAATCCTTACATTTTCAGACTGCGTATAACGGGTATAAAACAATAACCGTAAGCTGTTTCCAATGTTCAGAACAGCATCGATGACTTTCAGCAGTGGAATGCATCTTTTGAAAATGTTTCTTTTCGGCGGAAGGATCTCAGCCAGGTTGAACCGGAGGAAACCACGGATACCTTGTTTAAAAACGGGTTCATGGAAAAGGCCCGTTTTGTTATAGAACCCGATGGTTTCCGGGGCCATGTTTGTGATAAAGATAGTATTGTCCCATGCTTCCATTACCTGGCTGAATAACTCCATAGCAATGTGTTTCCCCCGATAGACCGGATCTACATAAAAACAGGATAACCATCCTACCCTCAACGGCATATCATCCATAAAAATCAAATCTCCGAGAACGCCCAGGTACCCGGCAACTTCATCTCCATCAAAGGCCACAAACAGGATCTTATCGGTGGATGATATGCGTGGATTATGTATTTGTGAAAGAGCACGGTGTTTCGTAATGGGAATGTTCTTCCACCATGTGAACCCTGGAGAGAGTAAAAGCTCCCCAATCGTATCCTTTGTATAACTTCGGATCTCCATAAACTACCTTTTAATCTTGTTCTTCCCGATCATCGATTTCATCATATAATAAAGATATTCGGTTCCCAAAATCTGTTTTGCTGTCAACAATGTTCCTTCGAAGGGAATTCTTTGAAAATTGCGTTCAATGCTGTCTTTCTTCAGTCCGGCTCCGCCAAAGGT
Source organism: Bacteroidota bacterium (assembly GCA_026391355.1). GTDB lineage: Bacteria > Bacteroidota > Bacteroidia > Bacteroidales > FEN-979 > CAIYUC01. The sequence continues at coordinate 16,798 of JAPLDH010000068.1, forward strand.
AAGATCAGCAACCGGGGATCCAGGATTAAAGATCGTGTTAAAAAAGCTCTTTTGTACACCATAATCGGTAAAGGGAAAAGAGAAAACACGATAGTCCAGGTGAAACCTTTGGCAAATCTCATCAATACTCTGGTTTGTCTGCCGGATCTGCTCTTCTTCACTGATGAAACGGTATTCAGAATGGTCAATACTGTGTGCACCAAAAGTAAAACCTTGTTCTATCAGTTCCTGAACCTGAAGTGAAGTGAGATAAGGTCGTTGTTTCTCAAGATATTGACCAAAATTATAACCCACCAGAGCCGCTATCTCATCCAGAATTTTTTTATCCTTATATTGAATATTCTTTAATACGTCAGGCACTTTTTTACCTCCTCCAAATTGTGCAGAAAGCCATTGTTCCAATTTTGCTTTCTCAATGGGAGAAGCTTCATTTTCATACCATTCGATCATGAGGCTTACTTTGTATCTGTAAAACAGGTCGCGGTTATCAATAAACCGTGAATTCAGGAAACAGGTAGCCGGAATTCCTTTCCTGAGCAAGAATGGTGCGATAATATCATGAAATTCGCGCAACCCGTCATCAAATGAAAGGAGAAAATGGTTCCCCTTCAATGGAATGTCCTTGTGGTATGATTCGATCAGTTCCTTCAGATCCAGTGGTTTGTAATGCTTTAGAAAGAGATCAAGGTCACTGGCAAACTCTTTGGTGTTCCTAACCTTATACAGGTGATTAATATGCGGGACTTTTTCATCTGAAATGAGGTGATAAAAGGGAAAGATAATTTTTTGTCCGGTCAACCGGATCAATAACTGCAATGGAAAGTTTTCGCTTACGAAAGGAAGAAAACGGAATACGATTGATCTTGTTTTTCCCATGAACGAATGATGGTAGAAATATTCTCTTTAGCAAACTTACGACTTTTACTGCAGTAAGGAAAAAATTTTCGGGCCGGCGATTCCGTATAAAAACATTTACGTATTTTCGCCGTCTGAAATACGTACTTTACTTATGTAAACTGAGTGGTTTACTTATAAAAATACAGAACATAACTTACTAACATCCCAACACATGAAAAAAAACAAACTGAGTTTAAAGATTTTATTGTCACTCCTGATGGTTGTTGTTTCCGGGGACGCTTTTGCCCAGGGGAACATTAACAGTGAAATTGCGTCTGTGCTTGAGGTTCAGCAATACGAACGGGCCATTCATATCATGGCAATGCTGATACTTGGGTTTGGTTTCCTGATGGTTTTTGTAAAGAAGTACGGACGTTCAGCCCTGACCGCCACCTTTTTACTAGTCAGTGTGGCTTTACCCTTCTATTTTTTCAGTAACGTAATTTTTTCAAATGGTGTTGAAAAGGGAGAGATTGAGAAGCTGATCCTTGCCGAGTTTGCTGCTGCCAGCCTGTTGATTGCTGCGGGGGCCGTTCTTGGGCGTGTTAAGATGCATCAATACATAGTCCTCGGCATTTTATTTACCGTTTTTTACATGTTCAATGAATGGGTCGTCCTGAGAAATGGTTTGGGATTACTTTCGGGGGCGGTTATTGACACGGGTGGATCCATTACCATCCATGCATTCGGAGCGATCTTCGGCGTTGCAGCAGCACTTTCCCTGACCCGGAACGGTCAGCTTGGAGTAACCGTCGAAAGCGATGCTACCAGCGACCGGTTTTCCATGCTGGGCAGTATGGCCCTCTGGGTCTTCTGGCCGAGTTTCTGCGCAGCGCTGGTTCCGGTAGAAGCCATACCACATACTGTTATCAATGTATTTCTTGCCCTCTGTGGTTCTACAATGATCACATATGTCCTGAGTATCTGGCTGCGTGGCAAGATCAGTATTGCCGATATCGCAAATGCCGCACTGGCAGGTGGTGTTGCAATCGGCTCAACATGCGACACCGCCGGTCACCTGCCGGCGCTCATCATTGGCCTGATCGCGGGAGCTATTTCCACCAATGGATATGTACTTCTCCAGGACCGTCAACGAAAATTCCTTAAAGCAGTGGATACCTGTGGTGTTTCCAATCTTCATGGTCTTCCCGGGCTCTTCGGAGGGTTGATGGCAATTCCCATCGTAAATGGACTGAACATTTCAAGCCAGTTACTGGGTATTGTGATCACTATTTGTGTTGCTTTGATTTTCGGATGGGGCTCCGGAAAAATTATTGCATTGACCGGGGAGCGCAAACATGCCTATGCCGATCTGGAAGAATTTATGGAAGCTGAGATTGAAGTTGATTAAACCATTTTAACGATCGTATTCCAGTTCCTTGTGGTTCCGGTCTGACCAAAAAGCTTTTCGATCATTGTTCCTGCGTTGCCATAACTTCCGTTTGGCATCAGGATTGAAATACTGTAAGCTTCCCTGTTCCTGACCTCGAGGATCTCAAAATCATCTTTCAGAGAACGGTAAGGGAGGCTTATTTTATTTATCAGTTTACCCGGATAAAAGTAAAGGGTTGGTAAACTACATTCCCTACATCATAGCCCTCCAGTAGCAACCTTGGCATCCTGCTCTTTTTTCCAGTTTGCAGGAAGCAGTATCGACAGGTCATCATTCTTTTTAAAGTAGGGCAGCCGTTCAAGAACAT
>JAPLDH010000077.1 GCA_026391355.1 Bacteroidota bacterium
ACAGAATTAACCTCATACATACCTATAACCAACTACATCTACAAAACCCCAATTAAAAAATAACACACTGATTGTCAGTATGCCTAAAAAAATGTAGACAGTAAAAGATTATAGGTAATTTAGCTTATGAAATTCCGTGATGATGGATGAAAAACAACGAGACTTGTTTATTAATAAGATCGATTGGGAAAAAATATTTGTAACAATTCCCTTCTCTCAGGATAATCTAAATGTTTTAAGCCTTGTGATTGTTAATCTGATTCATAAATATGGTGAAGGGGTGGCGCAAACTCCTGCCGGAAAAAGAATTAATACATACATTGAATCACACATTGAGGAAATCAGAACAATGATTCTCATCAACCATCCAACATATTTGCCAGCATTAGCATTGTTTTTGTCAAAAATTATAATACTTGATCCGGAAACTGCCCACCAGATTACTGACGACCATTTCATGAATAACCTTGTGAACTGGACTTCTGTCAAACCAAGAACCTTCTCTGTCATTGCCAATATAATCAATGCGCTTAGAAATATTGATCCCGGAAAAGCACATTATTTTCTTTCAAATCGGAAATTACAAAAGTTTATTCCTGAGCATTTTAATTCAGTTGAATGGCATGAAACAGCAATAACAGATCCCGTTCAATATGAAAGTCAGAAGCAAGGAGCCAGACAATTGATAAAAGCAATTTTCAGAAGTTCAAAGGATGAATGGTTGCATATCAGATCCCGGTTAGCAATTAAAAAGAAAAAGAAGCCTTCTTAATCCTTGGAAGGTTTCCTAAAACTCCTAAAAAAATTCAGATTCAACTTGTGAAAAAGAATTCCCTGTTTGAACCGGATAGTTTTTAATTTTATACTCATAAAATACAAGGTTTATGCAAACAAACGTTAAAGTACTGACAATCATTTTTTTGCTGCTTATTATGACAAACTGCAAGCAAACAACGACAAAACTGTTGGACTATCCTGTGACAAAGAAGGTATCGCAGACCGATGATTACTTTGGCACCAGGGTAAATGATCCATACCGGTGGCTGGAGAATGACACAACCGCCGAAACCAAAGCCTGGGTTCAGACAGAACAGAAATATACAGAGGACTATCTGTCAAAGATTGGTTTCAGGAATAAGATCATGAAACGATATAAAGAGATATTGAATTATCCTAAATATTTTGGAGGAATAAAAGCAGGTGATTATATCTTCTTTTCAAAAAATGACGGGCTGCAGAACCAATCTGTTTATTATTTCCGGAAAGGACTGGATGGCGAAGACAAGGTCTTCCTTGATCCAAATAAGCTCTCTTCAGATGGTTCCGTATCCGTGGAATTTGATGGATTCTCAAATGACAAGAAATACCTGGCATACCATATTAACCAGGGTGGAAGCGACTGGCAAACGATCTATGTAATGGAAATTGCTACTCAGAAACAATTGAACGACAAGCTTGAATGGATAAAATTTGGCAGTGTCGCCTGGAAAGGAAACGGTTTCTACTACAGCCGCTATAATAAACCTCCCAAAGGAATGGAACTCTCCGAAAAGAATGAATTTGAGAAAGTCTTTTACCACAAGTTCGGTGATAAACAGGAGAATGATCAACTGGTATATGAAGACAAGGCAAATCCATTGATGTACCTCGGTTCACAGGTAACTGAGGATGAACGTTTTCTCTTTATCAGCAAATCAAAGGGAACCGATGGCGTTGAGATCTGGTTCAAGGAGCTTACCAACGGACAAAAGGATTTCAAACTGCTTTTCCCCGGTTTTGACCTTAACTACAGCATAATTAATAACATCGGTGATAAAATCCTTGTGAACACCAACAATAGTGCAGGAAATTACAAGGTGATCCTGGTCGATCCTGCCCATCCTGAGAAGCAGAACTGGAAGGATATTATTCCTGAAAAACCCGAGAAACTGGAATCTGCCGGAATGGCAGGTGGAAAACTATTTGCCGGCTACCTTAAAGATGCCTCTACAAAAATCTATCAATACAGCAAGGATGGAAAACTGGATCATGAAGTAATTCTTCCTTCGATAGGTTCAGCCTCTGCAATCGCCAGTTTTAAAGAGGATGGATGCGCCTTTTATGATTTTTCTTCTTTCACTTATCCACCTTCCATATTCAGGTATGATATTGCAACCGGAAAATCGGAGATCTTCAAAAAAGCTGAGATCAAGGTTAATATTGATGATTTTGAAACCGAACAGGTGTTTTATCCCGGCAAAGATGGTACAAAGATCCCGATGTTCCTGATTCACAAAAAAGGTCTCAAACTCGACGGCTCACACCCTACCCTGCTTTATGCATACGGTGGTTTCAATGTCAGTTCAACGCCCTTCTTCAGCAATTCGAAGATCATTTTGTATGAGAATGACGGAGTCTTTGCATTGGCCAATATTCGCGGTGGTGGCGAATATGGTGAGAAATGGCACAAGGGAGGAAATCTCCTGAACAAGCAGAACTGTTTTGATGATTTCATAACAGCAGCCGAATACCTCATCGATAAGAAATATACCAGCAAGGAAAAGCTTGCCATTAACGGTGGTTCAAATGGCGGTTTGTTGGTCGGTGCAGTAATGACCCAACGACCTGACCTGTTCAAAGTATGCTTTCCCGAAGTCGGGGTGATGGACATGCTTCGTTTCCAGAAATTCACCGTAGGCTGGGGCTGGACCGTTGAATACGGATCGAGCGACAGCGCAAAGTATTTCCCTTATCTCTACAAATATTCTCCCTTGCATAATATTAAAGATGGGATTGAATACCCTGCCACCCTTATTCTGACTGCAGATCATGATGACCGGGTGGTGCCGGCACACTCCTTCAAGTTTGCGGCAACCCTTCAGGAAAAGCAGAAAGGTTCCAACCCTGTCCTGATCCGCATCGAGATCAACCAGGGCCATGGCGCTTCCGGCGCTTCCCTTGCCAGGATCATCGAATCTGAAACCGATAAATGGGCGTTTATGTTCTATAATATGGGGATAACACCAATATACAAGTAAAACATATGGACGAGAAAGATGAAGTGAAGGGAGGTTGGCTTTCTGACCTTTTCTCCGTAAAAAACATCATCCTGACTTTATTGGCAGTACTGACAGCATTGAATACCTATAGGACACAAGTAACCCAAAACAAGCTGGATATCGCTCAAAAGCAACTGGATACCACACAGAGTAGATTGAAAATACAATCAATTGCGCTGGATAACCTCTTAAAAAAGAAAGAATTTGAAAGTAATCTGCGATTCAAAATCTATGACGAGGTTAAGGAAGCGGTAATCAAAAAAGATAAACAATTGCAGGATGTAGCAGTGGTAATTGTCAATGAAATGCTTTCAGATGACAGTTCTTTCAGATCAAATATGAACAAGATTCTACTTGGAAGTCCTTTTACAGATACTGCTGTAAGAACCAGTATTCTAAAAACACAGATTGCTGAATCTGAGTTCTCAAAGAAATCCTCCTTATCAGGTGATAGTTTAGGAATAGATTCAACGAAACTCACCATTGATGTATTTTACCTCCAGGATATTTTACAGGAATCTGTCACAAGAGCCGAGAAAGTTTACCAGGAGTTGAAGAAAAAATATCCCGATGCTGTGATCAGGAAACGATTATTGCCCCGGTCAATAAACGCCCAGAGCGGTTATCGCGTTGGTTCAAATCAAATCCGGTTTAAAGATTCCCAACAATCACTTGCGATGGAAATTCAAATATTAATTACTGATAAAAAAATTTTCAAACTCGAACAATTACAACTCCATCCGGTCAGATCCCGCAGGAGTCCATCAAATTACATCAGCATCTTTGTAAGAAATATGTAATTATTTCACCTCAACCCCCGTTCCGAGTACGGGACGGAATTCGGGCACGGGGCTCTGCCCTGGGGTTCATACTAATTGATTTACGAAAATTGGTCTGCGTTTCGGATGAGTTTGATTCGAAATGATGACGAAGAGATAATTATGATAACATTTTTTTTGCGAATTATTTGTTTTTGAAATTTTATGTAAATTTGACTTGTATTAACCAAATAATAATTAAAGGAGATAACACTATGGCTATGCAAAAACAACTCGCCACCGGTCTTGGTGGCGTTATCGGTTCGGATTATGTTCAGAGCCGTAATCAACTCTATTTTGTTGAGAACAACGGAAAGATTTCGGTACTCGATCTTATCCGAAAGCTTGATACAATAGTTTTCAACGGAACTGCAACAATGCCTCCAGACAGCAGCTTAGATCTTATAAATGGTTCGGTAGCAAAAGGATACTTGGGAGATATCAGATTGGATCACAACAGTACAGATGGAAAACTCGTGATGCGTCCTCAGGGTAACTGTAGACTTTCCCTTATTGGTATGGTAAATTTCGAAGGTATTACCCAAGCCGAATTGCAGAATCTATCATATTCCCAAGACAACCTCCGTTGTGAAGGTACCAATAATCAATTAACTAACGGAATCGTCTTCGGTATATGCAACACTTACCCCGCGGGTGGTGCTAATTTTGATTATGTTAAAGTTCAGGTAATCACAAATGTTGGTGGCACTATCAAGGTTAATTGGGTTACTTATCGTCTTAAGTCAGCTTTGCAAGTCATTGGCACTGGTTACAACCAGCCGCAGGACATTAAAGTGACCTCCGGTGGACGATACGCTTATGTTACGGAAAACACAGGAAATTTTCTGCGGGTCGATCTGCTGAACGCAAACCGATCTGCAGCTTACCTTCTCGCTTCCGGCCTGACAAGACCCCGCCAGATTGCACTTGACGAAGTACACGGCCAGGCATACGTGCCGGAGTTCACCAGCCCCCTGACAGGTAATTTATGGCGCATTGATTTGTCGAGTGGAAATAAGATTGCGGTCTACACCGGCTTGTTTGGTTGTAAGGGACTTTTGATCTCCAAAGATTTACGCTATGCTTTCGTCAGCGAATCAACTGTCGGTGAAAACCGTGTGGCACGCATCGATCTGGTATTGGGAAAACGCGATACCCTGATCAAGACTCTGACCGCGCCTTTCTTCATGGAGTGGGCGGATGATTCCGAAAGCCACATTATCCTGGCTGAAGGGACCCCGGCTAACCGTATAACAATCATCGACTTAACTTCAATCCCTATCAAATCTGCAACACTGGTACCGGGTGTAGCTAACGGTCCCTCCAGTTTCGTACTGCCCATATCAGGAAAAATTATCGTTTGCAGTGATACGGAGATTGACCAGTACGACCTCGTTAGTTCGGCCTTTTCTCCTACAGGCCCGATTTTCCTGGGCATCGGTCTTATCCCTTTTGACCACATCATCAACACCGGTAACGACAATACAGACGGTTACGCTGACACGACCGACAATCCCGGCTACCTTTTGCAGGTGAAAGATGCCCCTTTTGGTGGCGGACTTGCGATCATGATAAATCACAACGCCGCCCTTTTGTTAGGAGCATCTTATTACAAAGTGCTTGTAAACCAGGTGACTCCTTCACCCACAACTCCAAAGGAACCACTTCAGAGTTTCAGCGATTATCTGTGGGACGCTGCGAGTTATAGTTTCATCCCAAAGACAACCAGTCCCGATTCCGGAGGCTTCTACCCGGTAAGACTACCAATCGAACTCTGGTACAATCCATTGCTCGGCTACATGCTCGACACAAGTATTCTTAGCAACGGACTCTGTGTAATTGACATTAAACTTTACACTGCAGCCAAGGTAGAGATCCCAATAATACCACCTTTGCCTTACTTACCTAACCAGCACAGCCGCCGTGTTAAAATTGACAACCAATGGCCTGTAGCGTCCATTGAAAAGATTTTCCACGATAATAAGGAGGTTCAGGTCTGCGAACTTGTCAACAGCGGCAGCGATCAGTTCACATTCCGTATTACAGCCACCGATCCACAAGGGCATCTGCTAAGCTGGAATCTATGGGCGGTTTGGGGTGACGACAAGTCAGTGGGTATCGGTGGAGACGACTATAGCCATCACATTTCTGTCCCCTCAACCCGCCAGTGGACAGGAGTGATATCAGGGGACGTGCCAACACCCGCATGGCATGCAGCAGTCAAAGACGATAAAACATCCACCCGCTGTGCGCATACTTTTTTCCTTGGTGTATGGGATCGTGTAATCAACGGTTATGGTTATCTCCATAATCAATCTTACCATAAGTCGATCACCATCTGGCTTTAGTTTTTACTGACAAATCAGCCAGTTGACTACAGCTAACTCCCCGGAGCTTGCAAAAATAAATTCTGCAAGCTCCGGGGAATAAATCCCATAATAATTCATTCCATATGACCATGAAAACAGCGTTGTTGATCGGAGCTACGGGGTTGACGGGCTCGCATGTTTTAAATCTCCTGTTTGCAGATGACCGTTTTTCAAAAGTGAAAGTATTTGCACGACGAAGTACAAACATCTCACATCCCAAACTTGAAGAGCATATCGTTAATTTTGACCACACGGAAGAATGGAAACACCTGATCATCGGCGATGTCCTGTTCTCTGCACTTGGAACAACCCTGAAAAAAGCAGGTGGAAAAGTTCCTCAATATAATGTTGATTATACCTACCAGTATAACGTGGCTAAAGCTGCTGCTGAAAACGGAGTACCTGTTTATGTGCTTGTCTCATCTGTCGGGGCTAATGCCGATTCAATGGTATTCTATTCTAAAATGAAAGGAGAGTTGGAACAGGCAATCAAAAAACTTCCATTCCGGAATATTCATATCATGCAACCAGGCCCGCTTGAAGGCGATCGTGCAGAAGAAAGGCCATCTGAAAAAGCAGGTCTCAGGGTGATTAAATTCATTACAAACCTGGGGCTGTTCAAAGGTTATAAGCCAATACACGGGGAAATTGTTGCAAGGGCAATGGTTAATGCTTCCTTTGATAGTAGATCCCCGATTAAGGTTTACCGGTTGCTGGAGATTTTTGAAAGGGCGGAAACGTAAAAAGCCATCAGCCATCAGCCATTAGCCATTAGTCAATGGTGATAGGCATTAACACTTTTCACCTAACTTTTGTCATAAAAAGCTTATCATTCAATAAAAGTTTGAGATCAGGCAGCTTAAATAAAAATGAAATAATCAGATAAAATTTTCTAAATTTGCAGCCTGTTTCGGGGCGTGGCGCAGTTGGCTAGCGTACTTGCATGGGGTGCAAGGGGTCGGAAGTTCAAGTCTTCTCGCCCCGACAAATTGAAAAACAGGAAATGTCATTCTGTATAATAGCTTGTTAATCAAAGCTATTAAGATAAACAGAAAAAGCGTTTCCTGTTTTTTTATGAGCTTTCCTGCCTTATTTCCACTTTCAAGTTACCAAATCGTTACCATGGTATTGTCAATCGTTTATTTTAAGAAAAATTATCATAAAAAGTTTGGAAATGAAGTTGTATGTACATACTTTTGTCCTTAATAATGTCTACTATATTGTCTAAATAAGTGTCCATATAAATGTCCGATTTAATTTCCAATAGTTATGGCAGCCGAAATTAGAAGAGATTACCCCCATTTGCTTTTTAAGAAGCATTGGGAACTGTCAAATTCCGCCTGGCTTTTAGTGGGGCAATGTGAAGCCTATGTTCGTGCTATCATCAATACCCCAATCCTTCCCCACCATTATGAGAAACTGATGAATGTAGCATTAATGAAGGGTGCACAAGCCACTACTGCTATAGAAGGAAATACATTATCAGATGAGGAGATTCAGAAATTGATGGATGGGCAAAAATTGCCTCCAAGCAAAGAGTATCAGGAAATCGAAGTGAAAAATATTCTTGATGCTTTAAATGAATTGTTAAATGAAGTTGTTGAAGAAAAAGTCGATAATATAATAACAGTCGATCTGATCAAACGATTTCATAAAATGGTTGGCAAAGACCTTGGTGAACATTTTGCTGCAATACCTGGTGTGTTGCGCAACAATGAAGTCGTTGTCGGAACGTACAGGTGTCCGGATCACAGGGATGTTCCTGTTCTGCTTGAAAATTTCTGTAATTGGATACGGGATGAGTTTAAATTTGGACAAAAAGTTCAATCATTCGGAGAAGTGCTGATCCAGGCTATAACTTCGCATGTATATATAGAATGGATCCATCCATTTAGTGATGGAAATGGTCGTACAGGAAGGCTTTTGGAATTCTATATCTTACTTCAGGGAGGGAATCCTGATATAGGTTCTCATATCCTTTCAAATTATTACAACCTTACCCGGCCAGAGTATTACAGGCAAATTGAAAAAGCTCGTGAAAACAAAGGCTTGTCTTGTTTTATCGATTACGCCCTGCTAGGATTCCGGGATGGATTGGATCAAACATTGAGAATAATTCAAAACAGCCAATTTGAAAACACATGGCGAAAACTCATCTATGATCAATTTGATGCCATCAAATCGGAAATGCGTGAAGAAGTTTTTAAAAGGCAACGACAATTAGCTTTGGAATTTCCCTTTGATAAAGGACTGACAGTTGCGGAGATTTCTATTTTATCGGTACATCTTGCAAAAACATATGCGAACGTGAGCGAAAAGACGATTCAGAGAGATATTGACAAGCTCATTGAACTTAAGCTCGTAAAGAAGATTGAAGATCGATTTTATGCCAATACAGATATTCTAAAGAGTATGGTTGCTAAGAAAAAATAACCAGATTATCGCGATTCTATCAGCATCCCTTTTATCAATAATCTGTAAACGCCATTGCCCCTACGAATCAAAGCCTTTCAGGTGAATGCGGACGGGCTTTGATTTAAGTCCCCCAAACAGAAGTCCGGCGAAGCCAAAGGGCTGAGTCATTCTTCTCGCAAGGACTAATAAAAAGAAAAGACCTTGTAAATAAATATATTACACGGTCTTTTTATTGTAATACTTTTATTTCGAATCCCCAGTTAGAATAGTTAGTATGCTAATTGACTTATGACCTTTGGGTTATGAGACCAATGCGTGAATATTATTATATGAGCAATGCGCTTCATAACAGGCTTTAGAGCAGATGTGTTTTATGAGGATTTTAATCCGATATTTGACCTTCAGTGGGCTTCGGATTCATCCTCTCCGTGCTCCTTCAGAACTTCTTTTTCCAGGTCTTCCTCCACCGCTTCTGTTGTCAATAAACCTTGCTTTTTCTCAGGGTAAAAGGATCCCGGCAAAATCTGGATATTCATGCTGAGTAATAACTGTTCCACGATAATCAGGATCAGGGTACTGATGAATGGAAGCGGAATCAGCATAATGGGAACCACTACACCGGTACTTTTCAGGAGATCGGCTACCTGTCGTTTAAACAGCTTCTTCTCTCCTTTGGTGATCTTTTCTCTTTTGATAAACTTCGTGAGAATGATGAACGAATCTTTGGCATCAACTACTTCCCCTTTCATCCCGGTCGAGTATCTCGATGCCTCTCCCTTGAAACCTTTGGCATATCTGACGATCTGGTCCCTGACTTTCGGGAGTGTGAAGATCCCGATAAGGTACCTGATGATCCTCCTGCGGATCACCGTCAATCCAAGTAGCTGTCTATTGTAATTCACCAGATTCGGATATTATATCCCTTCCTTCAATAAGCTTACCTGTTCCTTAACTTTTTAACATCACAAAATTACAATGATAGCAATTCTTATCGTGCACACATCTCTCATGACCGCATTCATATGCATTCAAATTTAATGTAAAGTTATCAAAAGTTCATGATGTAACAGGAATTTATTACAGAAATCTGCCGTTTTCCTATCTTTGGCAGACAATTCCAGGATTGAGTATATCATGACCAAAGACCAATCTATCAAAGATCTGATGAGGATTCCCGGTGTCGGGAAATCGATCGCAAACGACTTATGGAATATCGGGATCAGATCCATCAACGACCTGAAGAAAAAGGAGCCTGAAGTGCTGTATGATTTGTCAAACATGTATGCGGGAACGGTTCAGGACAGGTGCTTACTTTACGTCTTCCGTGGTGCCGTTTATTACGCCTCCACCGACCCGGAAGCTCATGATCCTGAATTGCTGAAATGGTGGAACTGGAAGGATAAAAAAAGCTAAAAGAGATCCATATGAGCGAAAATGGAAACAATGACTCGAAAGGAAGATGCAACACTCTATTTTTCCGACGCTTTTAACTGTTCTCAGTCTGTGTTTACAGCATTTGGAAAAGAACACGGATTGACCGAAGACCAATGTTTAAAAATCGGTTGTGCTTTTGGTGGTGGAATGGGACTGCAACAATAAACCTGCGCTGCCGTTATGGGTGCATTGATGGCAATTGGTTTGTATTTTGGACTAAAGTCCATAAGTAGTTGAATTTCAATTACCCCAGCCTTAAGGCTGGGGTAAGGCAAAATATAGATAATCAGGGCTTTAGCCCAAAATATAAAGACACATATGACTTTTCGGAGTGGACTCAACATTTAATCTTTCAACAAGTTTTTGTTTTCGTCAGGATATTGCAAACCTCGCTATGGAAGTACTTAAGTGGAAGAAACATTTAGAGCAACACGAACCAATACCGATAAAAGGTATAGGAACCAGTAAGGCATATAAAACAAAAGCTATTCTTGCACGAACCAATCTTGGCCTCCTTTTAAAAGCCATTGAGTATGTTACAGAAAAGAAGAAGGTTAAACATATTTATTTTGAAGGTAATATCAATTCATACACCTATGCAGATGAAGGAGCATCGCTTTATGATGTATTAAATCTATACAATGGCAATCACAATCTCATCAGGGACAAACTAATCCATGCAATGAAAGACATGGGTGAATTAGGCGACTATATTGACAAGACGGAAGATGTTCAACTCTCCATGATGGTTGAAATCATCAAGGAATATGGAAATAATATCCTGTCTGTCATTAATGCAATTAAAGCTAAACACGTTGACAATGATGAGAAAGAAAAGGCAGAAATGATTTTCTCAACAGTTCACCGTACTTCCAAAAAATGGCTCGAAAGAAACATTCAAAGAAAAAGCGTATTTAGTAGACGAGCTAAGAAAAAAGCATAAAGATGCCTACAAACCCTCTCTTTCAGTACAGCTCCTAATTTTGCAATTAATGCATTAGTTGGATTTTTTGTCGATTCAACATTTTTGAGGTAAATAATAAACCAATCTGCTGTAAGCTAAAAAGCCTATAACAGATTGGTTTCCTGATATATGTTATAACAGGTTGATTCCTTTATCTTAATATATTAACCTTTGTAGTATATGTACCCTTGCCCGCAATGGCAGTCAGGATATAAATACCTGTCGGTATATTCGCTACATCCATTAAATATTGACCCATTTTCCCATCAACATCCTGTTGAATGAGGATTTGACCTTCAATCGTAGATAATGTCAGGTTGATCTGTCCTCCCGTCAACGATCTTCCTACCAAAACATGAACCTTGTTATTCGCCGGGTTTGGAAATACTTTCAATTTACTGTGATCATTTGAAACATTTGAAACTCCCGTAGGATAATCGGCTATTACGAGTACATTGAAAGTGGCTCCTGCAAACAGATCGGTGATATTTTCAGTATAAATGCTCCAGGATGCTTCATCATACCACACACCAATCTCATCGTTTACATAACCTACATGCCCGACATCATTTGTATAATCATGAACAACAAAGATCTTGGCATCCGGGTGACCATTTAACAGCGGGTTATCTAAATAGGTTATATAATATGAGTCAATTGCGCTGTGTTTGAAAAATGAGGTACCGGCATCGGGAATAAAGATATTGTAAGTACTATTCAGTTGTAAGGTTCCTGTATAATTTTCATTGTAAATGGCCCATTTACTTCTGGCTGAATTATACCAGATTCCTACATGAGCTGTATCGTAAACTCCATTATCCCAAGTTTTCGTAAGAAAGAAAACAGCGTTGGGATTTCCATTCAGGAGAGGATTGTCAATATTTGACCCGTTATTCGCACTGTTGTCAACAGTAACAGTGTGCCTGAAGGAATTTCCATTGACTTGTGGATTCAGCACGTTAAATGCAAGATTTGTGTCCATATCGATTGTCCAGTCCTCATTGAATATAGACCAGGCCGTCCCTTCAAACCATAACCCGGCGCTTTTTGTCATATATTCCTGATGGGTGTAGTCCGACACCCCCCATACATGGGTAAATATAAGATTATCCGCTGCATTATTCCCGACCATAGTGTTGTCCAATAAATTATAATTATATTCACAGTTTGAACTACTGTTCCAATGTTGGTAATTCGGGCCAAAATATGTTTGCCCGAAAACGCACTGTCCAATAAGGACAAGGAGTAAAATAGACAGTAAAGATTTCATCATTTTCGCTTTTAACGTTAATACTCGGTTATTTTCCCAATAACAAATGTAACCTATTTACCTGCATAAGTCAAGATATTTCTATTAAGGTATTAAAGAAAAGAGGCTGCTCTTTGGAAGCAGCCTCTTTTTTGCAAGTAGTTTAGAATGGTTTCGTAAATTAGAATTTATTAATAGAAGGATGGGCATTCGAGAGGGGCATATCCACCACGCGACCGTCCACCGGGAATACCGGAACCACCTCCTCCTCCACCGAAGATGGAAAGTTTATCAAACTCAAGAATAAGGCTGATTTCGTGTGCACCTCCCATTCCTTGTAATGGAGCAGATATTTGAAGGTCATAACTATACATAAATTTGATATTCATATCCTGGGCAAAGGAATAACGATAGCCTGCCAATAGGGTTATGGAACTTGCCGGTCCATCTTTCATGGTATTTTTATACCATCCTCCCAGGTAAATATTAAATTTCAACAGATTGAAACCAACTTCAAGTAATCCTTTTCCATCCTGGTTCTGGTAAAGAACTCCCGGATTGATCTTCAGATCCTCATTGCCACCACCCCCGTAATAATTTGCAGATGATCCACCACCTGTTGAGATCACGAAATCAGCATGAGCTGAGAATTTTCTAGGCAACGGAGAAGTCCCCATAGAAAGGAAGGATTCATCCGGTTTAAAAATATGGTCAACGGCGAAACCGATCGTTCCGGTAATATTACCAGGTTCATTTGCAAATTGAACCAAACCTCCTGCACCAAAATCAGGAAAAACCTTCTTACTTGCACTATTGAGGTCAAAAGAGGTTTGATAAATTGCACCATACCGTGGATCAAGCATATCAGTAAATACCAATTCATTGTAGTTTACCCGTCGCTGAACAACACCGGCTCTAATACCCACCTGGGTAACCAGGTTAGCTGTTATGGGAATTCTCACGGAAACATTTAAAGCAGCTGTCAAATCATGAATAAATGCAGCTCCTTCATTATCCGAGATCACAACCAAACCAAGTCCTCCGGATCCGGGAAGTCGGCGATCGCCAACATCCGCAGAAAAAAAGTATGATTTAAAGTCCAACGGCAGATTCGGCCATTGATCCCTATACAGGAACCTTGCCCTGACACCACTGTTTACTCCGCAATATGCAGGATTATAATAAGATGGTGTACTAAACCATTGTGAGAAGGGAGGATCCTGACCCCTGACTGTAAGAACATTAAGCAGTAGTACAAGAATTACAGCAAACGAATATAGATACTTTTTCATCTGGAAATATTTTTATTGTTACCTTAATAATATTACAGTTCCCAAGGTGTTAAAATCACCCTGACCAATATCCCCTCCCTGCCATACCGTGTCATCAATAAATATAGCCGACACCTTCCACATATATACTCCCTGAGGCAGATATTCTCCGTTGTATTTACCATCCCAGCCTTCTTCCGGCTGCCCCTGGGCATCCAGTTTTACAGATTCCCATAACATATGTCCCCATGTATCAAAAACCATAATATGGTACTGTTTCAGGTTCATACCAACAGGTTTGAACAATCTGACGGCAACATTGGTGTTTGTAGGTGAAAAGGCATTAGGTATGTATAACCCCTTGAAAAGAACATCATATTTGTAGTAAGTCGTATCTGAACATTGATATTGGTTACTCGATATTAGTTTTATGATATATGTTCCATCCTGTTTATAGGATACGATAGGGTTCTGATCAGTTGAAGTTTCTCCATTACCGAAATCCCAGAAATAGCTGTCGGCTCCTATTGATTGATTATCCATCAGCAATTTCCCTGTCAGTCCGTTTACATTCTGGGTAAAGGTGAAGGAACTTACCGGGGTTACATAAACGTTTACAAGGGAATCAACAGTATCAAGACATCCATTCTTATCGCGTACTATCAGTCTTGTTGTATAATCACCATCGGTCTTGTAATAAAAAATGGGATCTTTCAGCAGGGAAGTATCAACCTTGGCAGTCAGGTCACCGAAATTCCAATGCCAATAACTCATTGTGGTATCCCCAAGTACTGAATGATCGTAGAAATACGTCGGATTTCCGCTGCAGGCAACCGTATTGGAATAGTGAGCTGCAGGTATATGCCATACTCTTGTTGGCTTGGTAACTGAATCTTTACATCCATATCTGTTCATCACTACCAGTTTGACATCATAATATCCGGCAGTATCATATTTATGAGATGGGTTTTTGAATGTTGACGTATCTTTTGGTACCGAGCCCAAGTCTCCGAAATTCCAGCTCCAGCGAATGGTTGACGCTCCATAAGTTGTTGTAGTGTCCAGGAAAATAGTAGTCTGGTTCAGACAGGTTCCAGGATTGGAGAATAACGCTTTTGGAGTCGGGTGAACGATTACATTCCTGGTAACACTATCCTTATATGATGAACCGTTGAAAGAGGCGTCGATAACCAATTTTACAGAATAGGTTCCACCTGCTGTAAAGGTATGATTTACAGTTGAACTGTGTGTGGTGTAGGCAGTATCTTTAGTATCACCCCAGTACCAGTGCCAGTTACCGATCAGGTTGACAGGTAAGGAAGTATCGGCAAAGGCAATCTTGTAATTTGCGCAGATCATTGTATCACCATGGGCAAATCCGGCTGCTATACAGGGGATCCTTTGAACTATAGTTGATATTGTGTCGTAACACCCCCTCGTATTGGTAATTTTCAGGATAACCTTATAGAACCCCGTGTTAACATATAAATGTGAGATATCGCCAGGTCCTGGAGAAGGTATCACTAATGGTGTTGAACCGTCTCCGAAGTCCCATGTCCAACTTGCAATGGTACCACTACCTGCATATGTTGTACTGTCATGGAAATAGAGGTTGCTATCGCACTGGACATTATGCCATGAGAAGGCAGGCGTTGGCAAAGCCCAAACCCTCACAACCCTTGAAAGACTGTCAACACAGTTATTCGAATTCCATGCCTTCATCTGGACATTATAGAGACCAGGCTGAGTGAAGGTATGGGTTGGATTTCTCAGGTATGATGTATTGCTGCCGTTTGAATTCGGATCTCCGAAAGTCCATACAATAGAATAGAGTGAATCTCCTTTTGCATTGTTGATTGAAGTGAAATGTGTTGGGAATCCATGGCAAGCTGTATCGCTTGTGAATGTGAATGACATTCCCGGTTTAACATATACACTGTCGATGATGGTATCCTTACACCCATAATTATCAGTTACAATCAATGTTACTGCATAGGTAGAATCCGTTACCGGAAATGAAAATTGAGGATTAACCGATATTGATGTTGACCCGGGAATAAATATCCAGAGCCTGTCAACAATGGCAGATCCGACCCCCTGTGATTGATCCTGGAAGTTCACTTGTCCTCCGGGACAGAAGAAATTGGTGTAGGTGAATGCAGCAACAGGTGTTGGCCTGACAACCACAGGAATGGTAATGGAATCCACGCAATTGCTCAGGTTGGTCACAGCGAGGGTAACATTAAATGTTCCGGAAGTTGCATAAGCGTGATTCGGATTCTGAATGGTTGAACTGCCACCGTCTCCAAAATTCCAGTGCCATGAAACAACCATACTTCCCGGTGCTATGGAAAGATCGGTAAAATGAGTTGAATCGAGAACACATGCAGACCCGGCTTCAAACATTGCCTGTGGCCGTGGATTTACCGGAACTACCATCGATGTATCATGCTGGCAGGTTGCTGTGTTGGTTACTGTAAGAGATACTGTATAGGTCCCTTCATTTGTGAAAACGTGTGATGGGCTCTGAATGGTAGATACATTCGATGTTCCTGAAGCCGGGTCACCGAAATTCCAGTTCCATGCGATAATGTTTCCTGCTGGGGTGGTGGATGCATCTGTAAATTGTGTCGCACTTCCCTTACATGCTGTATCTGCTGTAAATTGAGCAACTGGAGCCTGACTGACAGATACAGACTTGCTGATTGTATCATGACAACCGCTGGCATTGTGCACTTCAAGGCTTACAGTGAATGTTCCGCTGGTGCTGAAAATATGAACCGGGCTCGGAACCTGCGACTGATTTGCCGATCCTGATGCCGGATCGCCGAAATCCCAATCCCATGTGGTCAATGCAGAACCGCCGTTGGTTTGCGACAGGTCGTTGAATTGTATCGGCATTTGTGCGCACCTGGTAGAGGCAAAGGAGAAATTAGGAAGTGGTGCAGGCTGGATAATAACCGGATTAGTTATTGTTCCAACGCAACTGTCGGAGGTATGAACTGTGAGGATAACATTGTAGGTCCCTCCTGTGTTATAGGTATGGTACACATTCGGATCATTCGGGAAATCAACGGAAGTTGAACTTCCATCTCCAAACTGCCATACCCATTTCACTATTCCGCCGTGCTGTGAAGATGAAAAATCTGTAAACAACACCGAATCAATTCCGGCACATGTGGGTGCAGAGGCGCTGAAGTTGGCTACCGGTTTCGGGATAACCAGAACGTTACGGGTAGTGTCTTTTGTGCATCCAAGGTTGGTCGTAACCGTAAGAGTTACCGTGAATGTTCCTGGTGTCAGATAGAGATGCGTCGGATTGGTTGTAGTCGACTGCTGGCCATCACCAAATATCCACAGATGTTGGCTAATGCTACCTGAGGCAGAAGTAGATGCGTCGGTGAAGTGGGTCAGATTATTGAAGCATACTGTATCCGCCAGGAATGAAGCAACCGGTTTTGAGTTAACAGTAACCGTTTTCTGAATGGTATCCGAACATCCGGCGGAGTTGATTACAATCAAAACTACGTCATAGCTTCCTGCGGCAGTAAAGGTATGTACCGGATTCGGTGTAGTTTTCGTGTTGTCAGAACCTGATGGAGGATCGTCAAAATCCCAATGCCAGGATATTATATTTCCTCCTCCATTTGGCTGCGACTGATCTGAGAATGCAGTGGTTTGCTGTTCACAACTGGAGGTTGGATAACTGAAATTGGCAATGGGTGAAGGAATGCTGTTAACTACATGTGTAATATAGGCTGTACAGCTATCTGACGTCTTAACTGTCAAACGAACGGTATGGAAGGTTGAACTACCGGCAAACGTATGGGTAATATTGGCCGAAGCAGGGAAGTTGATATTGAAATCGCCTGTTCCGTCGTCAAAATTCCAGATCCACCTTACGATTGAGCCAAGATATCCTGAAGGAGTGGTCGATTGATTCAGATATCCCACAGGAGCGCCAACACAACTTGGGTTGGTATAAGTGAATGCAGGTATTGGCAGTGGATTCACCTGCACCAGTTTTGAGGTATCCTTTATACAACCATTGGAGTTTACGATTGTCAGTTTAACGGTGTATAAGCCCGGATTTAAATAAGTATGGGTTGGATTCGGCTGGCTACCTGTTGGCTGGCCATCGCCAAAATCCCAGGTATAAGTGATTATGTTGGCAGCATTGGCCGTTGAGGTATTGGTAAAACTGGTAGGACTACCCAGACAGGCTGTGTCAGCATGGAAATTGGCAACCGGCAGCATATTGATGTTTACCGTCTTGAGGATTGTGTCGGTACAGTTGCTTGCGTTGCTGATAATCAGCATCACGTTGAATGTCCCGGAAGTTGTGAAATAATGCGACGGGCTTTGGGTGGTCGATGAATTTGATGTACCTGAAGCCGGATCACCAAAATCCCAGCTCCATGCAATTATACTTCCACCACCGTTTGGCTGTGACTGATCAGTGAATTGGGTAAGCTGTGTGGCACAGTTGACTGTCGAGAAAGTAAAGTTGGCAACAGGCGCCGGTACACTGTTCACTATATGCGTGATAGAGTGCACACATCCGGATGTTGTGGTCACCGTGAGGGTTACCGGATGTGATAATGCAACTCCGGTAAAAGTATGGGTAATATCCGGTGAAGCCGGGAAGTTTATTTGTACTTGTGGTGAACCATCTCCAAAATTCCATACCCATTTATTAATATATCCGATATAACCGGTTGGGGTGGTAGAATAATCTGTATAACTCACTATGGCACCCTGGCAGTTTGGTGTTGTAAATGTGAAAGCCGCTGTCGGCAATGGGTTAACCAATATCAGGTGTGAGGTATCTTTCGTACAACCGTTCGAATTTATGATGGTTAGGGTGACCGTATAAACTCCCGGAGCTCCGTAAGTATGGGTCGGATTTGGTAAGGTTCCCGGAGGTGTTGCATCCCCAAAACTCCAACTATAAGAAACAATATTGAGGGATTGTGGAACAGAAAGGTCAGTGAATGTCGTAGGAGTGCCAAAACAAACTGTATCTGCCTGGAAATTAGCTATCGGTAACTGATTGATCGTAATATTCCTCACCGTTGTGTCCTTACAATCGGATGAGTTGGTTACGATGAGGGTTACCGAGTAGGTTCCGGCAGTAAAATATAGGTGGGTTGGATTCTGAAGCGCTGAAATATTGCCGGATCCTGAACCCGGGTCACCGAAATTCCAGTTCCATGTCATAAGATTTCCTCCTCCGTTGGTCTGCGAGAAATCATTGAATTGCACGGATTGGTTTGCGCATGTTGAAGTTGCATAGTCAAAGATGGCAATCGGTTTTGGAATGCTGATCACTGTCTTTTCAATGAATTCCGTGCAACTGTCATTTGTCCATACGGTGAGCCTGACAACATGTGTATTCCCTGTACCCTGGAAAATATGGATTACATTTGGGCTTGTGGGAATAAATACAGTGAGAAGCGGGCTTCCGTCGTTAAAATCCCATTGCCATTTGGCGACATAGCCGGAAATGACCGTCGACAGATCTGTAAAATGCACTACTGCGCTATCGCAAACCGGGGCATTCCAGCTGAAATTAGGAACCGGTTTCGGATTGACTTTAACTGTATGTGACCTTGTATTGATACAGCCGTGGTTGTCGGTCACTGTTAATGTTGTTACATAGGTACCCACATTGGCGTACATATGGGATGTTGTAACCGGGTCGGTTACCAGTCCGCTGCCATCACCAAAGTTCCATGACCAGGAAGTGATGGAGTCGATCTGGGTTAACCCTGAATTTGCATTGTAATGAACCAATGTGTTCAAACATGCAGTGTCATAGGTAAAATCGACCGGGGGAGATGTACGGATGAACACAGATTTTATAATAGTATCTATACAGGTATTGGTATTATGAACGATCAACCTGACATTATAGGTTACTCCTCCCGTATTGTAGATATGGGTTGGGCTTGGCAGCGGTGAAACATTGTTTCCACCTGAAGCAGGGTCGCCAAAATCCCATATCCAGGAAGCGATACTACCTCCGCCATTAGGTTGTGAGAGGTCAGTGAACTGTACTACCTGGTCTTTACAGGTTGTGGTACCGATCGAGAAATTGGCAATGGGTGCAGGCAGACTGGTTACTACATGTTCGATAAAGGCTGTACAACTGTCGCCTGTCCATACTGTCAACCTGACGGTATGGTTTGTAGCTATCCCCGCGAATGTGTGCAATAAACTGGGATTTCCCGGGATTACGATGGTTTGTATGGGTGTTCCGTCACCAAAGTCCCATTTCCATTTTGCAATGTATCCTAAATAAGGTGCCGGTACATATGACAGGTCGGTAAACTGCAGGGGTGAACCCATGCAGTTCGGGGTAGCCCAGGTAAAATCGGGTACAGGTAGTGGATTCACATGGACCATATGGCTAATTGTGTT
The DNA here is from genome assembly GCA_026391355.1 of Bacteroidota bacterium. Lineage (GTDB taxonomy): Bacteria > Bacteroidota > Bacteroidia > Bacteroidales > FEN-979 > CAIYUC01. Next base: position 19,982 of record JAPLDH010000077.1, read on the forward strand.
AACGCAGCCATGATGATCAATAACTGTTAATGTAGTTAAGAAATTTCCTACTGAAGTATATAAATGTTGTGTTGTGACAGGATCAGTGCTGAGTGGAGTTCCGTCACCGAAGTTCCATGACCAGGTGACGATTGAATCGATGTGCGTTACCCCTGAATTGGCATTGAATGTCAGGATATGATTAAGGCATGCAGTATCAAATGTGAAATCGACAGGGGGTGCAGGGAATACATATACCTGCTTGGTAATGGTATCGCTGCAGCCTGTAAAGTTTGTAATAACCAAACGGACATTATAGATGGAGTCGCCATACGAGAAGGAGTGTATCGGGGTTGGAATTCCTGCTGTATTGTTAACCCCCGAACCCGGATCTCCGAAATTCCAGTCCCACGTGATCACGTTTCCTCCACCATTAGGCGTTGATGCATCCGTAAACTGAACGATCATGTTTTGACAGGCCACAGTGGTAAAGAAGTTGGCAACAGGATTTGGAAGTACAATAACATTTTGTGTAAAGGAATCGTTAAATCCGCTATTGTCAATGACTTTCAATGTAATTGTGAAGGTGTCAACGATGGAATAGAGGTGGCAAATGTTCGGAGGATCGGGGAAGTGGACTGTATCCTGGGCAGTCCCATCGCCGAAATCCCATATCCAGGTTTTTATAAATCCGAATGGGGGTGTAGGAACAGAGGAAAGGTCCGTAACGCAAATTGAATCGCCATCACATACCGGAGAGTTGGTGGCAAAGAAAGCCACAGGGATTGATGGGATAAGGATAGTATGCATGATTGATCCCTTGCAACCTAACGTATCCGTAACGGTACAGGTAACATCAAAATATCCTCCTGCAAGATAAGTATGAATTGGATTCTGGCCATATCCGAATGATCCGTCGTCGAAGTTCCAAAGTATCATATTTCCTATAATATTGAGGTTGGTAACAGATGGATCGATGTGGAAATGAACTTCATTGTTTTCGCCACCAAGAGTCCAGAAAAAATCTACAGAAGGTGATGCATGGATCTCAATGGTCTTTATCAAGGTATCCGGGCAACCACTGGCATTTGTGGTAACCATCATAATATCGAAAATACCGGGTGCACTGAATTTATGGGTAGGATTCTGAAGTGTTGAAGTGTTGAAAAATCCAGAACCTGTATCATCAAAATTCCAGTAATAGGAGGTGATTACCGGGCCACCATTTCTTGTGGATGCATCTGTAAATTTTACAGTGTCCCCGAAGCATTGTGAATCCTGTGTAAATGCTGAGTTGGGTGAAGGATCTACCCCGATATTTTTGTATGTTGAGTCTGCACAACCCAATGTATTGATAACTTTTAACTGAACATGGTAAGGACCAAGCCCAGGGAAGATATGAACGACATTTGGATTAGAGGGAGCATCGATAACAACAGGAGAGGTTCCATCTGCAAAATCCCAGATCCATCTGACGATATCCTTGCCGGTTGGGAAGGTTGATTGGTTGGTAAAATAAACCGGGTTTCCAAGACAGGTAGGTGAGGAATATACATATTTAGCAACAGGAACAGATTCAAGGATGACCACTTGTTGGGTCAGCATTGCCTTGCAATATCTTTCATTTGTGATTTCCATTGAAACTGTGTAAGTTCCTGGAGAGGTGAACACATGGGTTGGGTTTGCAAGGTTTGATGTATTGTTGGTTCCTGAAGCAGGATTTCCAAAGTTCCAGTCCCAGTGGATGATATTGCCGGTTCCCGGGGGAGTTGTTGAAGCTGAACTGTTGAATGAAACGGGCTGATAAGTACAATTGGGAATTGTTGAACTGAACTGAGGTGTAGGAATAAACTGGTTGGGGTTCACATACACTGCATCATAAATTGTATCCTTGTACCCGATGGAATTGGTCACCACCAGCATAACATTATAGGTTATATTGTATGGGGGACCTGCATACTGGTGCACCGGATTCTGAAGGGTGGATGTGATGCCGTCACCAAACGTCCAGTAGTAATTGGTGATGGGCATTGCTGCATCAGACACGGATGAATCCCAAAAGGAAACTACATCTCCGTAGCAGGATGTATTTGTGTAATAAAAATACGAAATCAGAAGTGGCTGGATGACAACACTTTTAGCCACTGTCGAGGAACAACTCGCTGCCGGATTTGTTTCCAGCAAACTGAGATTACCCGTTCCCACACTGCCCCAACTCACGGTAATCTGGTTGGTTCCGGCACCGGAAGTTACACTTCCCCCTGTCACTGTCCAGGCATATGTATGACCGGGAATATTCGGGGTTGAATAGATCACTCCCATCTGATTGTTACTTACCACCTGAGCACCAGTTATTACCGGTTGAGTATCTGCACAAGGTTGTCCATGTAAAGTAACTACAGTGGCGGAAATAAAAGCAGCCATGAGAATGTATGTGCGTAAAAATCTATAATACATATATTTGATTTTTAATTGACTGATATCGTTCCTATTTATACTTAATATTCAATTAATTGTTACATGTTTATCTGTAAGGACATTGCAATTTTTATAATCAAACTGCGTTCATTTTACAAAAATAAGTATTATTTCTTTACATTGTATTCTAAATAACAGCCTTGACAAAAAAAAATTGACCCTACAAAAAAAAAAAATTATTTTTTTATTCAATTAATACGATTATTTTTGCATCTCTTAATAACAAATTTATGAAAAAACACATAATTCCTCTGTTTTTATTCACCCTGTTATTTGGTCTTCTGTTCATGTTTTCCACTTGTTCTTCCAAAAAGACAGTTACACCCTGCGACAATAAAGGAAGCATTTGCATTGAAAATAAACTCGATACTACTCTCACAGTTTCTATTACTCAACTTCATAACACTTTTGATATCACCAAAGATTACATGAAATGTATTGATATTATAGGTGATCAGGCTTATACACTAAGTATTTCATCATTAAATTTCCAAATGGATACCACGTTGTTTGTTTTACCTTGTGATAAACACCTCCTGATAATAAAACAATAAGGTTTTCCATCCTACTCATCTTTCCCTTCATTACAATTCCTATTCAAATTTTATCTTTGAAAAGTAAAAGACCAGTCTTTTGTTATTTTCAGCCAAGGCTACATTTTTAATTTCGTCATATCCATAACAAAGGAAATAATTGTTATACCACATGAACATCTTACTCCTGGTTTCATTGATCAGTTTATCTTCTGGAAAAATCAGGTCAATGGGAGTAAAATCCAGTTTTTCTACAACCTCATTGCCGGTAATGATTTTCGAGGCAATTTTCCCCTCGCTTAAATAAGTCAGTACAACCTGGCCATGCGAGAAATAGGCATTCACACGAGGAAGCAGATCGTATGTTCTGAGGTTCCGGATGTCGAGATTATTATCCCATTTCAGATTACATTCTTTATCAAATGAGGCAATAATGGCATTTGTATAGCGATAACCGTCGAAGATAGTATACGAGCTGGTGAAAGGACGTCCGTAGAAATCAAAGTCAGTGAAATTTTCTGAATGATACTCAGGATTATATGCCTCACTAAAAATGACAAACTGATCACCTTGTAAGACAATAGCATGTAAAAGCAAATTCAGGTCAAGTGAGAAATCACTCAAATCCTTGCTTTTCCTGATTGCTTTTTTCCGTAATGCAATAATTTCCTTTTCATCCATCAATGAATTGACATTCTTCAGGTCAAGAAAATTAAAGAAAGTAATTGTTTTTTGCTGGTTTTTGATAACCTTGCTGCAGAAAAAACCGGTAGTTCCGGGAATCACTTTTTTCCGGAACAGCCCTCCTTTTTCCTGGTTAATCCCATAAGTACCAATAATCATTGTTTCTTCAGGGGAAGAACAGAATAATTTCAAATCGTGTATTGAACGATCATCATTGATGGTACTTATCAGCACTTCAGAAATCAGTTTTCCGCTAAAATCATATTTTGAAAGGTAACATTCGTTATCGTTTTTGGTCATTTGTTTCCTTATTCCAACAGTTAACTGAAGATTATCTGAATCAATGGCAAAGTCAAGAATGGTTGAAGGAACATTTTCACTGACCTGAAAAGTAATTGGGATCCCACCGGCAAGATCAGCCATCATAATCCTGGCAGGTTGATCTTTCTCATTCAGGATTATACATGCTGTTTGTTTAACCAGTTCGAACTGATCCGGAGTGCTGTTCCCGGGAAACCGTCCTGTGTTCTCAATAAATCCATTGTTACCGGGGAGTATCCTGAGAATTGAATAATTTACCTCATATCCCTTTTCCTTGGGGGGTAATTGAAATAATAATACAATGGTATCGTGTGTTATCGAATAATTTTTATACTCAAGTTTATTTAAAAGTGCAGCACTTTTTGTCCAGACCTGCTGCAGATCCATATTATAAAACGAGAAGTACCATTTTACCTTATTCTCCTCTCCCAATTCAACACTTCTGAAAAACAGAAGCACACCAGGCTTTCCACAGGAGATGATCCGGTAAGTTTCATTATCTGACCTGGCATTAATCTCAATTCTCAGGGGTTTATCATTACCGGAAGGGAGATTCTGTGCCTGTATTGATACATGGATAACAGTGATACATGAAAATAATAAAAGGAAAAGGAGAATAGCCCTTCCTTTGAAAAGATCCTTCATGTAAACAAAAGTAAAGAAAAATATGTTCCTGGTTTTCGACATGGTAACAAAAAGTCAATCCTGTGAGATAGACATTCCTGTTATCAATTGGTTGCCCGGAAGTTTAGAAAATAATTATTTTTTTTATCCTTTTTAGCATTGTCCCGGGATTGACAATCTGGATATAATAAATACCCTTTTCTATTCCATTGTATTCCAATTTTGTCAGTTGTTGATCAATGATCTCCTGTTTTAAGACAATACCCAAAGGAGAGATCATCTTTAACTGCCAGTTCACACCTGGTTCTGAAACAATATAAAAGAGTCCAGGGTTTGGATTGGGGAAGATGGTAAACCGGGGTGAAGGTTCATTCTCCTTTTCAGATGTTATACCGACCTCGATCCAATTATCTTTAATTTTAGTGCTGTTACCTAATGCATTAGCAACAGTCAACGTAACACAATAGGTTCCTGATGTTATATACTCCACCGGATCAGGAAATTCACCGGAGTACCCGGAAGGTATCCCTCCTTCAAAAGTCCAATCCCATGAATCAGGATTCCCGGTGGATACATCCGTAAAGGTGACAAACTCACCGGTATTAATCACTGTATCATCAGCAATAAATTCAGCTTCAGGAGAATAAGAACAACCGTATCCGGGTGATCCCCAAATTGAATCGCCATTGGAATTGATTGCCTGAAACTCGATTGCATGTCTCCAGTTTTCTCCGAGTGCATTGTCATCATCCGGGTTGCAGAGTTCCAACGAAGGTCCCATTCCGTTTGCAAGGATATCCCATGGACCTGTATTATCATAAAATACGGAATCTATCGTATTGTTGAAAGTATCCTTTAACCTGATCAACTCTCCCGAATTACTCAGTGTGCCGGAGGTCCATTGAAGCACTGTGTCGTTGAATGTATGCAGCATAGCGTCTGCTTTTTTCGCGATCACGACAAAACTATGAGATGCCAGCAGGTAGGAAGGAAAAATGTACTGGACCCCCTCAGAAAAATAGAAGTTCTCAAGGTTCACGGCAGTAGTGTCATTATTATACAACTCGATGTATTCGAGTGAATCTGTACCATGTTCTGGCGGGTTATAGCTGATCTCTGTGATTACCACTTTGGGGATAATCGGTTCGGTTACGGTAATATATCCCATGCGGCATTTTGTAATGGTTCCATAGTTATTCGTGGTTGTAAGGCATACATTGAAAACTCCTGGATAATAGTAATGGATCCATGGAGGATCCCGGATATCAGAGGTCATTGGAAACCCGCCGACGAATGACCAGTTCCATGAAACCGGGCAAAATTGTGATGAATCTGTAAAGGTGATTGAATCACCTGTAAATATATTGGTGTCACTTGCAATGAAATCCGGTAAAGGAGGGAATGGTTCGCACAGGGTAGTAAAATTGGAATCAACACCAAAGGATATGCCTGCACTGTTAATTGCATATGCTCTTTGGTAATACATAGTATTGGAAAACAGTCCATTGAGATTTATCTGGTACATACCCAGGGTACCGGAATCTGAAGAATGATTTCCAGAGGTATCAGGATAGGGAAGGACATCCCAACAGATCCCTCGTTCAGTTATGGCTGCTCCTCCATCGTTCTGGACATTCCCCCAGGTAGTTGCTGAATGATCTGAAATATTTGTTATGGTACCGGTGATAACGACAGGGGGTAAGTTGGCAGGAACGAGCGGGGCATCCGTTGCGGTTATATAAACAACCTCTCTGCGTAATGGTGTCGTGGTATTTGCTCCGCTTGGCCAGATTCCATCGGGATCAGTGCTTACAGCATACAAACTGTTGTCACTGTTCCTTGACTCAATCCTTTGTACTCCTGCAATATTGTTTACACCTGTAGGAATGATTGCCGGATAATCCCCGGTTGTACTTGTCCCACTTTGCATGTATATTTCGTTAACCGTGGCCGGTAATTCCGCATATGATGACTGGACAGGAGTGGCCTGACGGATCATGTATGCAAACAAAGGGTCTCCTGTACCTGAGATATTATTAAAAAGAAGGACATATTTTCCGGATGCGCCCGGCATTGCAGACCCTTTGATAAATGCACCATCATCAAGGATTGACTGAGTTCGTGGTGTATTGCTGATATCCAATGCTGTCAGTGTCTTTGTCCCGATAAACGATGGCTGACCCGGCATTGAATTCCCATTGATTGCATATCCAATTCGAAGATTGTGCACCTGGCCGGCATCAAACCGGCTTCCATTTCCTGTTGGCTGAAAAAATAACCAGACAGGAGCGCTACATCCTGTAGAGTTCGTCTGAAAAGCATTCAAAATATTGGCATTCTGGAATGAACCGCCGGTCCAAACATTTCCTGCTCCATAGCTTGTGGCAGTTTCTGAAAGAAGTGCCAGTCCGAGTTTCAGGTCATAGGTCGTTGCAGGTAAAAGGCCGGTTATCTGAATGCACACTGCAAACGGGGTCCTGGCATTGTTGGCGGTTCCTGTTGTTTTTGCCCCAAAAAATTGAGGAACAACAAGTTCCGTCAGGGTTTGGCTGAAACAATCAGCAGTAAGGAACGAAAGGATAATAAAAAAAGGTAAAATCTTTTTCATAGCGAAAATATTTTACCTTAATCGGGTTCCTTATCAAAAGGTAATATGTTTTGAGGATATTTTTTTTCTTACTTGTCTTTTACTTCCTCAAAATCGACATCGGTTACTTCATCATTACCTGTTGGCTGTTTTGCTCCCCCTGTTGAAGGGTCGGCATCTTGCTGAGGTCCACCCTGGGGCGCACCCTGTGTGTTTTTGTACATTTCTTCGCTGGCAGATTGCCAGATGGTATTCAACTCGGCCATGGCTTTGTCAATTCCAGGAAGATCCTTGTTCTTATGCGCAGCTTTCAGATCATCTACTGCTTTCTGAATGTTATTTCTTTTGTCAGCAGGGATCTTTTCTCCAAATTCCTTCAGTTGTTTCTCTGTTTGGAAGATCAAAGAATCAGCCGTATTGAGTTTGTCAATTTCTTCCTTTAACTTTTTATCAGAATCTGAAAAAGCCTGTGCTTCATCCTTCATTCGTTTGATCTCGCTTTCAGACAAGCCGGAGGAAGCTTCAATACGAATCTGTTGTGATTTCCCGGTTGCTTTATCTTTTGCAGTAACATGCAGGATCCCATTTGCATCAATATCAAAAGTGACTTCAACCTGCGGGATTCCACGTGGAGCAAGCGGGATTCCATCGAGGTGGAAACGGCCAATGCTTTTATTCTGGTTTGCCATGGGGCGTTCACCTTGCAGGACATGAATTTCTACCGTAGTCTGACTATCTGCAGCAGTTGAAAAGACTTCGGATTTTTTCGTAGGTATAGTAGTATTGGATTCTATCAGCCGTGTCATTACACCGCCAAGGGTTTCAATACCCAGTGACAATGGCGTGACATCCAGGAGCAGCACATCCTTCACCTCTCCTGTCAGAACACCTCCCTGAATGGCAGCTCCGACAGCCACCACTTCATCCGGGTTTACACCTTTGGAAGGTTCTTTTCCAAAGAAATCCTTTACGATCTTTTGAACCAGAGGAATTCTTGTTGAACCACCAACCAGGATCACTTCATCGATATCAGAAGGTTTGAGTCCGGCATCCTTCATTGCGTTCTGGCAAGGTGGAATCGTAGATTGCACCATCTTATCTATCAACTGTTCAAATTTTGAACGTGTCAGTTTTTTCACCAGGTGCTTTGGAATTCCATCCACCGGCATAATATATGGCAGATTGATTTCTGTTTCAATGGAACTGGATAATTCAATTTTAGCTTTTTCTGCGGCTTCCTTCAAACGTTGTAACGCCATTGGATCTTTCCTGAGGTCAATTCCTTCGTCCTTCAGAAATTCATCAGCAAGCCAGTCAATGATCAGGTGGTCAAAATCATCACCTCCAAGGTGAGTGTTCCCATTGGTTGATTTTACTTCAAACACCCCTTCTCCCAATTCAAGAATTGAGATATCAAAGGTTCCTCCGCCAAGATCATATACTGCTACTTTAATGTCCCTGTGTTTTTTGTCAAGGCCATATGCCAAAGCAGCAGCGGTGGGTTCATTGATGATCCTTTTCACGATAAGCCCGGCAATTTCGCCGGCTTCCTTTGTTGCCTGACGCTGAGAGTCGCTAAAATATGCTGGTACGGTAATTACCGCTTCCTTTATTTCCTGTCCCAGATAATCTTCGGCTGTCTTCCTCATCTTTTGAAGGATCATGGCAGAAATTTCCTGTGGTGAATACAATTTCCCGTTGATATCCACACGGGGTGTGGCATTATCACCACGCTCGACTTTATAAGGTACTCTTTTTGTTTCCGTCTGTACCTGATCCCATCCTTCGCCCATAAACCTCTTAATGGAAAAGACTGTATTCTTTGCATTGGTAATGGCCTGACGTTTTGCAGGATCCCCAACTTTTCGTTCCCCGTTATCAATAAAAGCTACAATTGATGGAGTTGTTCTTCTTCCTTCGCTATTCGGGATCACAACGGGTTCATTTCCTTCCATTACAGCTACGCATGAATTGGTTGTTCCTAAATCTATTCCTATAATTTTGCCCATTTTAATAAATTTTGCAGTGAATAATTGGTATGTTTCCAGCCGTTGTTCAATCATTATGCCAAAGCAGGAATCATGTCATTGATATGACAAAAAGACAGAAAAATTATTGGGAAAAAGGAGGGTCAGAAGTTAAGATCCTTGGTAAACTGGTTTGTTTTTAGTGAATCACGCATTACCTGACTGACCCTGAGACTATCAATTCTGGTAGTCATGATAGTAGAGAAAAGCCCGATACCATTGGTGATATTTGAATAGGTCGGCCGTTCCTGAATGATTGTGTTCGAAGGAGCCGTTACATTCATATAGGTATTCAGATCATCACCAGCTACTGTGAAAAGATAATCGACATAATTAGCATGCCGGGTCACATTTGGGTTGACCGGGATCTGACTTTTCATGGCAGAATAGAGCCCGTTACCAAAGAAAGTAACGTTAGGATCAGGTTTCTGTTCCCCTCCCGATAGCGAGTTGGATAATAAATTATTGAATACAATCCAGTCAACGGTTTTAGAAACAGTATCAACGGATGAATATTCGGAATAATGTAAACGAATGAGCAGTTGATACCTTCTTCCGTTTTTGGAAGTATAAAATTCCAATGAGATCGAGTGATTGGGCAAGATGGTTACTGTGTTTCCTTTTTGCGGTTTACTAACTGTCATCGGGTTAACCAGTGGTGTTTTTGCGGTGATGATTTTACCAGTTTTTTTCTCAGCGATATTCAGCTTATAGAAAAAGGTTGTGTCAGAATTATCCTTCTTGAGCTTATTCTTAGTAAAGTAAACAAGCTGATAGGGGTAATAAAAGATAGAATCACCGGGTTGTTTATTAGCAATCGTAAGGGTATCAAATGTATATGTATTTTTAAGCACAGGTGTACCCATGGAGACTTCATAATATTCTTCCAATTTGACATCCAGTTTATCAGGATAGGTGCTGGAATCGGGGATTTTTGCAAATGCCAGCGCATTTCCTTCACCCAGGAATGCTTTGGTAATTTTCACAAAACTAGTATCTTTATTTTGGTTCAGTAAACCATAAACAACGGTAATGTCCTGCCATTTTTCATTCACATCCAATTTGTTTGAGCAGTCATAAAGAAGGGGTATCAGACAGAATAAAATAAACAGGTGTCTAAAATTTCTCATGGGAAGAAACATCAGGTTAAGATCGAATATAATCAAGAGAGAAACGCAACTTAATTTTAATTATTGTCGTAGCTTTGCCATTTAAATCAAGGATATGACAGCTTCATACAGAAATGTTCAGAAAGTCACCACACATGTTCTTCAGGAGATGAAGCTTCAGGGTGAAAAGATTGCCATGTTAACAGCCTATGATTTTTCCTTTGCAAAAATTCTTGATGGAGCGGGTATTGATGTGATCCTTGTGGGTGATTCTGCTTCGAATGTTATGGCAGGACATACATCGACACTCCCGATCACGCTGAATGAAATGATCTATCATGGTTGCTCTGTTGTAAGAGGTGTAAAACGTGCGCTGGTGATAATTGATATGCCTTTTGGTACTTACCAGGGGAATTCCAAGGAAGCCCTCAGTTCAGCGATCCGGATCATGAAGGAAACAGGAGCTGACGCTGTTAAGCTTGAAGGTGGAAAAGAGGTGCTGGAATCGGTTGACCGTATCCTTTCGGCCGGCATTCCGGTGATGGGACATTTGGGGCTGACACCTCAGTCGATTCATAAGTTCGGGACCTATGTTGTTCGTGCCAGCACTGAAGATGAGGCTAATAAACTTGTAGATGATGCCCATCTGCTCAGCAATGCAGGATGTTTTGGCATTGTGCTTGAAAAGATCCCGGCTAAACTTGCAGAACGTGTTACCAGGGAGGTAAAGATCCCGATCATTGGAATCGGTGCCGGTAAAGAGGTTGACGGGCAAGTACTTGTGATTCATGATATGCTTGGGATTACCCAGGAATTTTCACCGAGGTTTCTTCGCAGGTACCACAATTTATCAGAAGAGATCAAGGGTTCTGTCACCGCTTATATTAACGATGTCAAATCGCTTGATTTCCCGAATGAACGGGAGCAGTATTGACGAATATGCCTGTGACCGGGAAAGAGATCCTTTATGAAGATAACCATCTTCTGATATTCAACAAGCAACCTTCACAGATTGTTCAAGGGGATAAAACCGGGGATATACCACTCAGTGAGCTTTTAAAGGAGTTCATCAAGGAACGCGACAAGAAGCCGGGCAATGTTTTTCTTGGGGTTGTTCACAGGCTGGACCGTCCGGTAAGCGGAGCAGTAATTTTTTCAAAAACCGGTAAAGCGCTGAGCCGGTTGAACAATATGCTGAAGAATGGGGAAATCCATAAAACTTATTGGGTGGTAGTAAAGAATCGTCCACCAGAAGATAAAGGGCATCTAGTGAATTTTCTGAGAAGGGACGAGAAGAAAAACAAATCCTTTGCCTATGACAAGCCGGTTATAGATTCACAAAAGGCAGAACTCACCTATGAACTTCTTGCCTTTAGTCAGAATTACTATCTGTTAGGGGTAAATCTGCTTACAGGACGTCATCATCAGATCAGGGCACAATTGGCAAAAATAGGTTGCCCGGTAAAGGGAGATCTGAAATATGGCTTTGACCGTTCAAATCCTGATGGATCGATCCATTTGCATGCGCGTAAACTTGAACTGATTCACCCGGTTAAAAAAGAGAACCTGATAATTGTAGCGCCTCCCCCGCTGGAACCGCTATGGAATTACTTTTTATCTAACTTGCAGCACGAAAAGAAAGAATCGTTCCAGTGATGACCTCCTCTTCCCTGATATTCCGGGATACCGCTGCAAATGCTACTTGTCATGACACGACAGTAGAGATGCAAAGCATCGTTTTTCCTGCAACGCCGCCAAAAATATCGTTTTTCACCACCCATCAGCTTAAACCGAAAGGCATGTATCCTGTTTCATATATACATTATCAGCAGGATTGGATCCTTATTTTGTTTTTATTATGCTTCCTCCTTCTCGCCTGGATCCAGGTGTTCAATGCTAAGAGATTTCGCCAGATTTTACAGGCTCCATTCTCAAAACGTTTTCATAACCAGATGATAAGAGACGGTAACTTATTCAATGAGCGTATTTCAATTGCATTGGGTATTATCTATTTTATTACAGCCGGGCTGATGATATACCAAGCCGATATGCTCCTGCCTGATCACTTCCCTAAAAACATAGAAGGGATTTATCTGTATCTCCTGATTATCTTCTGCCTATTAATCTTCTGGCTATTGAAGATCAGTATAATCCGGATACTGGAAACCATCTTTAAGACCTATCATGCTTCCAGCGATTACATGTTGAACATTCTGTTAATGAATGTATTGTCTGGTCTTTTACTGTTGCCTTTGCTAATTTTGGTGATCTACCTGAAATCCGGATTTCTTCTTTATATCTGTTTGATTTTATTTTCGATCCTGTTTGTTTTTAGGTTGGTGAGGGGGTTTACAATAGGAATGTCGTACTCAAAATTTTCCTATTTGTTATTATTTGTGTATCTTTGCACCCTTGAAATTTTACCATTGATCATCCTTGCAAAACTCACTCTTACATATTACCATTCTACTATTCATGTATATTAATCCTGGGATTGCAAATTAAAAATTCACAATCTTGAAAATAAAAAATATACTAGTCACTCAGCCCCAACCTGTAGAATTTGAAAAATCTCCTTACGGTGAATTGTCCAGAAAATTTAATGTAACCATTACTTTCCGGGAATTTATTTCAATTGAAGGGATCCAGGCCAAGGATTTCCGCAAAGACCGGATCAACATCCTGGATTATTCGGCTGTTATATTCACTTCCAAGAATGCAGTTGACCATTTTTTCAGGATTTGCAAAGAAATGAGGGTTGATGTTCCAGATGCGATGAAATATTTCAGTATCTCTGAATCAACCGCGTATTACCTTCAGAAATACGTACAATACCGTAAAAGAAAGGTCTTCCATAGTAAGGAAAATTATTTAACTTTACTTGAACTGATCAAAAAGCACAAGAATGAGAAGTTCTTGCTGCCCTGTTCAGATGTTCATAAGCAGGAAATCCCGAAAATGCTTGAGGAAAACAAAATCATCTATAAAAAAGCCATTATTTACAGAACTATGTCAAGTGACCTGTCAGATGTGAATATTGGAAATTTTGATCTGATCGTTTTTTTCAGTCCTTCAGGCATCTCAGCACTCGTCAAAAATTTCCCGGGATATAAACAAAACAATACGATAATTGGCGCCTTTGGCCCATCTACCGCAAAAGCAATCGAAGATGCCGGTCTTCAATTGAACATTTCGGCACCTTCCCAGACTGCCCCGTCCATGACAATGGCACTCGATCAGTTTCTTCAGAATGAATTGAAGAAAAAGTAACCCATGAAGCAAACTTTCAGGAAAGATGAAAGATTGCACAGAAAAAGCCTGATAACGAAACTCTTCGAAGATGGCAATTCGTTCAATGTTCAGCCATTGAGGGTCACCACTCTTAGAAGCGATTTTCAATCTGTCTATCCCGTTCAATTGCTCATCAGTGTTCCGCGACATCTTTATAAACGTGCAGTTGACCGTAACCTCCTCAAGCGCAGGATACGTGAGGGATTCAGGAAAAATAAAGAGGAGTTGTACACCACCCTGGCAGGGAACCGGATCAAACTGCTCATGTGCATCCGTTACCAATCGAAAGAAATCCTCCCATCCCGGATTATTCAGGATAAAATAAATGTAATTTTGCGACGTTTATTGGAAAGTTATGGGAAGACTTCTGGGTAAATGTTTTATTGTTTTAATACGATTTTACCAGGGAGCTATTTCCCCCTACCTGATGCCTTCCTGCAGATTTTCTCCTTCTTGTTCCGCATACGGGATAGAAGCAATTCAAAGATACGGACCCTGCAGGGGGGGCTGGCTTACCCTGAAAAGGCTCGCCAGATGCCATCCGTGGGGGGGCAATGGATGCGATCCCGTGCCTTGAGAGAGATGATTTTTGGTTTATTAATTTACAATTCAGACATTTTATGAAAAGGTTAAGTGGTTATTTATTGATAGTTGTATTCATTTTCATGGGATTTCCTCATCTCACAGCCCAACCACCTGTTAACAATGGTTTTGAAATCCTGAAAAATCTCGATATCTATTCAACACTCGTTAAAGTTTTGAACGATAATTATGTGGATAATATCAATCCGGGTGATCTGACTAAAACAGGGATTGATGCAATGCTTGAAACCCTGGATCCTTACACTAATTATATCCCTGAATCGGAAGTCGAGGATTACAGATTCATCACCACCGGGGAATACGGTGGAATCGGAGCACTGATCCATCAACAGGGGGATTATGTGATCATCAGTGAGCCATATGAAGGGTCACCGGCACAAAAAAATGATCTCCGCGCCGGTGATAAAATAGTGGAAATCAATAATCAATCTGCTCTAAAAAAATCTTATTCCGACGTCAGTGCGATACTGAAAGGCCAACCCGGAACATCCATTTCGATGAAAATAATGCGGGAAGGTACCGAAAAACCGATTGAAAAGACCATTACAAGGGAAACCATTAAAGTCGACAACATACCCTATTCCGGAATGGTGGGTAATGATATCGCCTACATCAAGCTTAACGGTTTCACCCAGAATGCAGGTCAGGAAGTTAAACAAGCTTTTCTTAAACTTAAGGAATCACACGATGTAAAAGGAGTGATCATCGATCTGCGTGGAAATGGCGGAGGACTGCTCGATGAAGCGGTGAACATTACCAACATTTTTGTGGATAAAAACCAGGAAGTAGTGATCACCAAAGGCAAATTACCTGATAAAAACCACACCCACCGTACGATGTATCCACCTGTTGATTTAGCCATACCGCTGGCAATCCTGGTGGATAAGGGGAGTGCCTCGGCCAGTGAGATTCTTGCCGGAGCTATACAGGACCTGGATCGTGGGGTGATCATCGGACAGCGCACATTTGGCAAAGGCCTGGTTCAAAATGTAGTCCCATTGAGTTACAATGCACAGCTAAAAGTGACCGTGGCAAAATATTACATTCCTTCCGGCCGATGTATCCAGGCAATTGATTATTCACATAAAAACAAACAGGGAACCTTTTCCCTTTATCCGGATTCTCTTCTTCATAATTTTAAAACCAAAGACGGAAGGACCGTTGCAGAAGGAAGAGGTATTAAACCCGACGTACTTACTTCCCCGGTTGACTACAGCAATATTGCATTGACTCTATATACCAAATATCTGATCTTTGATTATGCAACTTCATTCACCCGTGAACACCCTTCAATCCCCTCTGCAGGTAATTTCAGAATCACCGATTCAATCTTCAACGATTTTCAGAAGTTTCTTTCAGGAAAAAATTACACCTATAAAACAAAAAGTGAGCAATCATTGGAAGATTTGAAGAAGAATGCAGAAAAAGAACATTATTTTGATGCAATGAAACCTGAGTATGATGCACTGGAGAAGCAGATTTCCAATGATAAAAAAGGTGATCTGATGAAGTTTAAAAAACAGATTGAAAACCTGATTAGGGTTGAAATCGCCGGAAGATATTACTATCAAAAGGGGAAAGTTCAGGCTTCACTGGCGGAAGATAGTGACCTTGCAACTGCCATATCAACACTGCATGATCCTACTAAGTATAAATCGATCCTTGAAGGTACATATAAACAACCCAATCCTCCAAAACCTGAAGATAACAGCAATACAGGTGCAGAAGATTCAGATAATTAATCACCCGTAACTCAAAAATAATTACATGAAATTCAAAATTTTCCTGGTCATTGCTGCACTCTTTCTTTTGGTTGCAGCAAAGAATGACAAACCCGCCTACCGGATCTTCAATGCCAAAGGGAGATCGATGAGTTATGCTGATTTGCTGGATGAAGCAAAGAAAGCAGATGTAGTATTTTTTGGTGAGATCCATGATAACCCGGTTTGCCATTGGCTGGAACTTCAACTGACAAAAGATCTTTATAAGATCAAAAAAGAGAAACTTATACTGGGAGCCGAGATGTTTGAAACCGACAACAGCTTATTGCTGAAAGAGTATATTTCAAAAATGATCCGAAAGAAGGATTTTGAAGCGGAGGCAAAGCTGTGGCCGAATTATAAAACCGATTATGCGCCAATCGTTGATTTTGCCAGTGAGCATGGAATAAAATTCATCGCAACAAACATTCCCCGTAGATTCGCTGCCATTGTGAACCTGAAAGGGTTTGAAGGTCTCGACAGTATCATGGCAAATGAACGCGGTTTGATAGCATCCTTACCGATCAAATACAACCCTCAACTGGGATGTTACAAGAACATGCTTGACATGATGGGTCCGGAAGCAGCCGCGATGCATATGGGTGATAACATTGCCAAGGCACAGGCCATCAAGGATGCTACAATGGGACAAACCCTTTTTAAAAATCTTGATTTCGGCCAAACCATTTTACATTTCAACGGGAGTTACCACAGTGATAATTATGAAGGGATCGTTTGGTATCTGAAGGAATTTAACAAGCGAACATCCATTGACCTAAAGATACTGACCATTTCCTCTGTCGAGCAGGCCGACCTTGATGACCTCTCCAACGAGAACCTTCACAGGGCTGATTTTATTTTATGTTTTCCCGAGGATATGATTAAATCGCAGGTTCCCTCGGGAACAACAGTGATGCCCCCAATGCCAAAAACCATGCCCGCTGTCCAGAATGATAAACCCGCAACAGCCGATACGAGTGATACCGATATGGAGGTTGATGAGGATGATGATTAATGCCTGCTATGCAAAAGTAAAATAAGCATTGATCAGAAAATTCCAAAGTGTGACGATGATGGTTGCTATCAGTTTTGCAAGATAGAAATTCCATTTAAATCTTCCTGAGAAGATATAGATAATCAGGCTACTGAGACCAAGGCCAATCAATGCTATGATAAAGAACCGGGAAAATTCACCGGTAATATCAGGGTTTTTACTATGGAATGTCCATAACCTGTTTAGAAAATAATTTGTCGTTGCCGCGGTTGAAAATCCGATCGCATTTGCATAATATTTCTGAAGTTTAACAACCTCCTTAAAGAAATAAGTGATCCCAAAATCCACAAAAACACCTGTGAATCCTACGATACAAAATTTAACAAATTTGAAAAGGAATGCTTTATCAAGTATTGATGAAAAATCCATAAAACAACAATTGGTTATAATTGTATGATGAGAACTTCTGTTTTTCCATTGCGGATTACCTCCACGCTTATGACCTGACCTGGTTTCAGTTTACCCAGACGGGACATATATTCATAGATATTGCCAACTTTCAAGCCATTCAGACTTATGATTATATCCCCTTTTTTCATTCCGCCCCGTTCGGCAGGAGCTCCTTTTGTGACGCCATCAACCCTCAGTCCTTTGGTTTCGGTTCCGGCAAAGTCAGGCATGATCCCCAGGGTGACTTTTAACCTGCGGCCACTGCCGCGGGTATAATTTTCCTTTTTCCCTGCTTCATGAAAGGTAAGACCCTGGCTGCTGTTGTCGATATTCTGAATCGTATTAAACGCATAATCCCCGATCTTTTTTTCAGCATCATAGTCTATTTTCTCAGGCCGGTCAGCCGGTGTATGATAATCCATATGCACTCCTGTTGTATAGAAAAAAACAGGAATGTTTGATGAATAGAAAGATGCATGGTCTGACGGACCAAACCCATCGGGTGAATGTGTGACTGAGAAGGGAAGATCCTTTTCAAAGATTTTCAGGATGGAATCAGCTTCAAGGGATGTTCCTGTACCGCTTACCGCGATTGAATTTTTTTCTTTATCAAACCTTCCGACCATATCAAAATTGAACATTGCCTTGACCTTTTTCAGATCGACCAGGGGATGATCCACAAAATATTTTGATCCGAGCAACCCCATTTCTTCCCCTGTAAAACTGATAAAGATGATGCTCCTTTTGAGGGTTGATTTAACCGATGCCAGCTTCCCTGCAAGTTCGATGACCATAGCCGTACCTGAAGCATTATCATCGGCCCCGTTATGGACAGCTACCGTATCAGGAACCCTTGAACCTGAGCCCTGACCACCAAATCCAAGGTGGTCATAATGACCTCCTATAACCAGGTATTCATTTTTCAACACAAGATCAGAACCCTCGATCATGCCGATCACATTCTCTGTTCTTGCTTTCTTTAATAAAACATCGGTTGTTGCTATGATTTTTCCGGGGATATTAAAAGAAACCGGTTTATGTGAATGATTCAATGCCCTTTCCAGGCTATCCATGGTATAACCCGCAGGTTTCAGGAGCATGTTGACGACCTCCTTTTTAATATTGATCACAGGGATACCTGCCGTTACCTCGTTATTTTCCGAATGAAGCGCCATTAATTTGTCATCCTTATCCAGGGAAACCGGGGTTACCAGTAACACACCGGCCGCACCATGATCCTTGGCTGTTAGTATCTTACCACGAATCTCACTGTAAGGAATGAATTTGCTGTCGGAGTTATCGAGTTCCGGGTCACCACGAAATATTATTACCCATTTCCCTTTGACATCCACCCCGTCATAATCTTTCCATTTCAGGCTGTCCTGGTCAATATCAAAGCCATACCCTGCAAAAACAACTCCTGCATCAACCGTTGCATTGGAAGAAAAGGTAACCGGAGTAAAATCTTTCTTTATAGTTCCTGTAAAACCTTCGAAGCGAAGTTCATTTTTGTCACCAAGCGCTGCGCTGGTAACGATTTCAAAGTATTGAAAACCATCTTCACCCAAAAGTTTCAGTCCCCCGAAACGAAACTGTTCCCGGATATACTTTGCCGCAAGATCACCTTCAGGGGTTCCCGGTTTTCGGCCCTTTAAGGAATCGGAAGCGAGATAATAGATATCTGCTTTCAGCTCTTTTGCAGAGATTTCAGGAGATCTTTGTGAAAAAGCATATCCTGAAACCAGAAGGAATATGCCAATAAGGATTTTGTTTTTCAGCATGTTTGATGGGTTTTAATTTTTACCACAGATTACACAGATTACACAGATAGGATGGTTCCTCCGCCGATGACAAGGTCATCCTGGTAGAAGACTGCAGACTGACCCGGAGTTATACCATCATTTGGCTGGTGAAATGTAACTTTCACAGATCCGTTGAGATAAGGTTCAACAATGGCATCTGCTTCCTTTTGAGCGGATCGGATCCTTGCTTTCACCTCCATCGGCTGTTCAAGGTGTTCGATGGCAATCCAGTTGAGGTCATTGACGATGAATTCAGAACCCATCACTTCCTCACGCGTACCGACTATGACCCTGTTCCTGATCGTATCCAGGCTGATCACATATAATGGTTCGGTCCATGCAACACCCAGCCCTTTGCGCTGACCGATGGTATAATTCCAAATCCCCTTGTGGGCGCCGAGAATAGCCCCTTTTAAATTCACAATATCCCCGGGGAAATCATCAACACCAAGCAACTCCTGATAGTTGCCACTGTAAAAGTCCTGGCTTTCTTCCTTATCGGAAAGCGGAAGATCAATCCCGGCTGCTAACTCCCTTACCTGCTGTTTGGTTAACTCCCCCAATGGAAACAAAGCTTTGGAAAGCTGGCCCTGATCCAATCGAAATATGAAATACGACTGATCCTTCTTCGTATCCAACCCTTTTTTCAGCAGGTACCTGCCTGACACAGCGTTAAATTCAACCCTCGCATAATGCCCGGTTGCAAAGTATTCAAACCCGATCCCTTCGTGGGTTGCGAGTTCAGGCAGCATGCCGAACTTGATCAGTTGATTGCATTTCACACAAGGATTTGGTGTCCGGCCGGAAAGATATTCCTGCCGGAAATTTTCCAGGATCAGTTGTTTATATCTGTCAGAGCAATCGAAAACATGGTAAGGAATCCTCAGGATTGCTGCAAGTTCACGCGCTTCACGGATCTCCTCCTTCTCATCGGGACCATAACAGGCATGTTTCCCTGTACTGGTATATTCGCCATTCCATAGCGACATTGTGACACCCGTCACCTCATACCCCTGTTGTTGCAACAGGTATGCTGCCACAGAAGAGTCAACCCCTCCGCTTAAACCGACAATTACCCGCTTACCGTTGCTCACAATGAATTTCTTGATAAAAGTGTGCAAAGGTAAAGAAATTATGAATGAAGGAAAGCAGAATTCAGGAATTGGTAAGGTGAAGAAGGCTTACTACATTTTACCTGGTACTCTTTTGACAGCCTTCCCCACCAGATTCTTATTAAAATTTAGCAGAAACCCAAGTTTACAGTTTGAATGTTTAAGCCAGGTGTGCATTTGGGCAAGGCTGAGATCTGTTATCGGTTCTCCCGCCCTGACCTTAATCATGACTTTATTTTCAACAAGCAGGTCGACCCTGAAGCCGCAATCAAACGTTAATTCCCCATATTTCACGGGGAATTCCTTCTGACGGTTTACCATCAAACCCTGTTTGTTCAGTTCAATGACAAGGCACTCTTCATAAACACTTGCAGGAAGCCCCGGTCCCATATCTTTATGAACCCTGTTCGCACAATTCTCAATCAAAATGGAAATTTCTTCTTCTGTCATGGTTATCAGATTTAACAGCGTCAGTTGCTGACGTTCTTCAGGCAAACAACAAACACTATGGTTAATGATATAATGGGATTTCATATCGCATTAATCGGGTGAGATGACAAAAGGTAATATCATTTCCGAAAATATTTTTTGAGGAACCATTGGCACGCACTGCAAGCGTGACCCGGTTATAGTTTTGTTCAGGGGAACGGGTTGTTCATGAAAATCTATCACACCAATGAAATAATTTCATGGTATATTCGAACCTTTGCAGAAAATAATTCAAATGAAGTTGCAAAGAATATAATTGATTGCCAAGGCTTAGTGTCTTAGCGTCTTAGCGGTAAATGAAAAAAGTATTCTTTTGATAAAGTCTCATTTTTTTTGATTTCCTGGATGATATGGAACAGCAAGGTAAAGATAGATTATGACACAAAAAACACCAATCCCGGAGGTTAGGAATAAGACTTCAGCGCCGAATGCAAACCAAAGAAGACCGGCAATTGATGAGGCCAGCAGGCTGAAGATGCTGGCAAAACTGGTATAGAAGCCGATGGCTGTTGCTGTTTCTGATTTATCTGCAATATTGGTGATCCATGCTTTGGAAATTCCTTCCGTTGCTGCTGCATAAATCCCGTAAAGGAAAAAAAGTAGAGCGAATGTTACGATTGAGGAAGCAAAACCCATCCCGGAATAGACCACTGAAAATAAGAATAAACCGATTATCAGCATGATCTTGAGGCCGATCCTGTCTGCCATGATCCCGACCGGATAGGAAGAGGCTGCATAAATAAGGTTATAAAATATATAGATCCCTATCATCCACAGATCTGCAACATGAGGGTCATTCGTAAAAAAATTCATAAGCCGGGTCCTCACAATCAAAAGCAAAAAAACATCTGAAGAATTCAGGAGGGTAAATACCAGTAACCCGGCAACCAATTTTCTGAAAACAGGGGTGGAACGCTTCCAATAGGAAAGGTAAGAGAGGAAGGAGATGCGGGTTGATAATTTGTGAACTGGTGAGCTGGTGAACTGGTGAGTTAAAGGATGTTTTTTATCTTTAAGGAGGGAGGATAACAAAATGGCAATCAGACCGGGGAAGAAGGCAATGATGAAAAGCGAGCGATACTGTCCGGGAAACAGCCAGAGATAAATCAAGGCAAGGAAGGGACCGATGGCTGCGCCAATTGTATCCATAGAGCGGTGGAAACCAAATACCCTTCCCTTGTTTTCCGGGGTGGTTTCATCACTTAAAATGGCATCCCTTGCACCGGTACGGATCCCCTTCCCTATCCTGTCGAGAGTGCGTGCAAAGAAGATCCAGAGCGGATAGATAAAGAGTGCCAGCATAGGTTTTGAGATGGCGCTCAGTGCATAACCATACCTTACAAACGGAGCACGTTTTTGCCGTTGATCTGAAAGGTTTCCGAAAAAGCCCTTGCTGAGTCCTGCAACCGCTTCTGCCACCCCTTCGAGTATCCCGATCAGCAGGATGGAGAATCCGATCGATTTGAGATATATGGGCATTACCGGGTAAAGCATCTCACTGGCGACGTCGGTGAAGAGACTTACAAATGAAACCAGTAAAATAGTGCGGGTTAAAACTTTAGGTTGTTTCATATTGATCTAATAAACTCACCCCCAACCCCTCTCTTTAAAAAAAAGAGAGGGGAGAATGGTTAATTGCCAAAATATCCCAGGTATTCCTTTGCTGCCGCGCTTAATTTCCCATTCCAGTGTTTTGCTGCCTGGTTTGCGTTTTTCACAACTGTTTCATCAATATATCTAAGTTTCTTCAATACTTTGAAGGCATTTATCCGGGTTTCAAATTCAAATTCAGGAGTAGTGTACCCGATCAGTTCCTGCAGAAATTCCTTATGCCCTTTACCAATGGCAATTTCAAGCCATTTCATCCGGATGTTCAATCCCCGCCATCCTTTCTCATTCTTTGTTAATCCGAGATAAGTTTCCGTTTCCTCAGGAAATGACTGGCAGAGGTTATCAAGTGCAAGTTCGATGTTCAGGTAGGAGTAGTCTTTCAATGCCCTAACAAACTCACCTTTTAAAACCGGTGGTACAGGTGCAAGCGATTTGAGAACAGCTTTCCGAACCAATGCATCTTCATCAGTTAATGCTGAATGGAACAAGTTAAAAGTTTTATCAACTGTATCTGCTGCAAGCTGATCAATGATCTCTGCTCTGGTCAGGAAAAATTTTTCTTTATTATAACACCGGATCAGGATATCCCTTTTAACTGAAACAGGAATACTCCTGATGCCAACCAAGGCATCGAACCGGTCGATCATATGATCTGCTTTCATTGCCTGGTTTGAGAGTTCTTCAAACGATTTTTCAAAAGTCATCTTTTTAACGATCTGCCGTCCAGGATCAAACAACACAAAATCAATGGATTTCTTCTGCTGATTTGGTAGTATCACCTCTTCCTGTTTATTTTCGATCCATACCTGCTTTACCTCCATCGACCCATCTTTATAATGAACCTCAAAATTTATGGGCATCTTATAAAGTCCAACCTGTTCATTGACTGGCTGCATCTGCCATACCCGGATGTGCGTTGACCGCAATCCGGTTGTATCATCAGAAACCGCATATGTGACTTTATAATCCGGTTCACCGCCATGGAGAACCCACTCCTCAAAAAACCATTGGTAAGGTTTACAGGTAACCTCATAGACAGCCCTGATAAAGTCACTTGTCTCTGCATTCGTGAATAAATGATGTTCAAGGTAATATTTTATGGCGTCCTTAAATTCCGTGTCACCCATCACATAGTTCAGCATACCAAGAACCAGTGAGCCTTTCTGGTAGATCCTTGCATTTCCTCCCAATGAACCACCTACCGGGTAATTATTGTTCTTTGCAGCAGTTAATGCCAGCATAAGCTCATCATTCTTATCGTTTTCGAAATAATCTTCACCAAAAACCGATTTATCAAACATCTTGGCATAAAAGGTCGCAAAACTCTCCGTAAGCCACACATCCTTGTTCTGCAGGTGGGAGATAGCGTTCCCGAACCATTGATGCGCCATTTCATGGGCATTGGTGTTGATATAATTCCTTTGCCAGTAAGCGTGAGGATCGATCAGGATAAAATCGCCGAAAATGGTGGATGTTGTTGTTTCCATTGCCCCATACATATAATCAATCACTGGCGCCTGCCTGTACAATGGATAGGGGTATTTCACTCCCGTCTCCTTTTCAAGGAAATCCATCATGGCTTCTGTATATTGATATGTTGGTTTGACACGGTCTTCCTGACCCCTGTAATACCACAATTCAAGCGGAACACCTCCTCCTGAATGAGATACCTGGAAATCATAATTACCGATGACCAGGGCAGTGGAGAAAAACGGATGGTTTTTAGCCATTCTATAGTGCCAGGTCTTTGTTTTATCCATATTTTCCGATACATCTATCCTTTCTCCATTGGAAAACACCTTATAATCCGAATCGAAAGTGATAAACATGTCAACAGTTATCCGGGCATCGATATATGGCAGCCAGCCATGTGGCCGGTGCGCCCAGATCTCTTTCCTCTTTCCCTGTTCCTCTGATCGCCATCCGGTAAAATAGATCGCCCCTGCCATTGGTTTGGCCTGGTATTCAATCGCTATTTTATATTCCCTATTCCGAATCAACAGGCCTGCCTGAGGATAAAGAATGAGACTTGGACTTTGTATCTTCCAATTTATCTTTTGTCCATCCAGGTTTACTGATTGAATCGTAAAATCGGGTGCATAGAAGACGATTGAATCGGTTTTATACCGGTTAGGGCTGAAAGTAAACTCAGTGGAGCCAATCACAAGGTTTTGTTCCGAAACAAAGCTGACCCGGGCATCCAAATGTTTCAATGTAACCATCAGGTCGGGTGGATTTGCCGAGGGATCAACGTAGTAGGTTACGGTCTTGTCTTGTGCCAAAATGGTTGTGATGATCTGAACCAAAAGAAGAAACAGGAAATATTTTTTCATAGTCAGTAGTTATCAATATAAAAATCCAAACAACCATAATGGAATCTTGTTTTCGAATCCATACTCAATATCATCTATTACAAGATAACTGTTCTTTATTCCTGCAATTTGTTTTCTGGTCTTTCCCTTACCACCTATTTCAAATATCAGTTTATCATCAGCAATAAAGTCACCCCTATCAGCCAATTCAATTTTATGATGAACAATAAGCTGGTTAACAAAGAACGATTCCCTAATACTTCCCTGGTTCACCTCTCCTGAAGCTAATGCAAAAGCAAGGTTTGGATGACGCAGTAAGATTTTTCCAGGCTTGCTGAGTTTTCCATAAAAACTTCCGGTATGATACAGGGAAATTATAATACCTGTTCTCTCAAGAAAGATCAGGTATTGCAACAATGTGTTCCTGTTCATTTCAAGCGTTTCAGAAAGCTTGGTGATGTTCGGCTGGAAAGGAACATTTACAGCTATGATCTGCAGGACTTTTTTAATTTTCTGTATATTTCTGATATCAATATTGTAAATGACAGGTATTTCATTTTCAATAATAAAATTTATGATGCCTTGCAACTTCAGATGATAGCTATTGACAGATTGCAGAAAAAAAGGAAAATACCCGAAATTGAGGTAATCGCGGAAGTACTCGAATGGTTTAAATTTTTTACAAAGTGTTATTGAAATTTTTTCGTGATCAGCAATGATCTCGTCCAGGCTGTATAAAGGAAGTTCATTTTTAAGTGCAATTTGCAAATATTCCCTGAAGGATAATCCATTCAGATTATATATCACGGCCCGACGGCTAAGGTCTGTTCCCCCGGTATGCAGTTGGAGCATGGACGAACCTGAAAACACAACCTTCAGTCCGGGAAACAGATCGTAAATATTCTTTAATTCTGCAGCCCACTTTGGATATTTATGAATTTCATCAATAATCAGTTGCTTTCCCCCCTGCTTTTGAAATTCCTCAGCAAGTTCGGTCAGTGAGTTATAAGGATTGGCAAGATTATCGAGAGTCACATAAAGACTTGACTTCCCTCGAAAATTTTGTTCTGATAAAAACTGCAACAGACAGGTTGTTTTGCCAACACCCCGCGGACCAATAACTCCTGTAAGCCTTTCATTCCAATCAATCTGATCTATCAAATCCCTTCGGAATAAAAATTCAGTTGCACCAAGTATCTGATTCTGATATTTATAGAGAGATTCCATGATATTTTGCTTAATTGATTAAGCAAAATTATGAAAAAGTTGGATAATATGATAAACAAAATTATCATCTGTTGCAACAAGCATGTGTTCAGACCAGATAAACATTTAGCCTGTATTAAGCAAACGAATAGTTAACATTGAAAAGTGAATATAAAAGTGAAAAACTACTGATCATTCATCCTAAACCTCAACCTGAGAATAATTTTCAGTAAGTTTGTTGTCACATTGATTCCGAATTTCTGATGGACGAATCAAAAATAACAAAAAACAACGGATGAGAATTTCTCTCAGCGAGAAACTGATTTTGTATTTTTTGCTTCTGGGTTTGGGAGCGATCTGTATCATCAGCGTTTTTTCATTTTACAGTACGCGGCAGGCCTTGTTGACCCGTACTTTTGACCAGCTCACCTCCTTGCGGATCGTCAAAAAGCATACGATCGAACTTTTTTTCAGCGACCGGATCAAAGATATTACAATCCTGTCAGAATCAAAAGACACGAAAAAGATGCTTGAGGAGTTTATCCTATCTTCCGGTCCGACCAATCCGGGAGCAAAAAAACCAAATGAACTGCAACTATCCGCCAGTTTCAGTCAATATTTGCAGAAATACAGATCACTGAGGGGATATTTTAAAAGTATTACCATTTTGGGTCCCGGCATGACTGGCATTCATGGAAACTTCGATGACCGGAATACCACTCTGTTTTCGGATACCGGTTTTTTTCGCACTGCTTTTCAACAAAACAATTCAGCGACCGGAATTGTGATCGCGGATGAAATCCTTGATAAAAAATCTTTTTTACCGGAGATATCCATGATGGCTGACATCCGTGAGGTCCCTTCGCAACGATCAGAAGGAAAGATCATCCTCGAAATTTCTGTCGATGCCATCAACACCATCATGCTCAATAATAATCCCGAAAGCGGGCTGGGTCAGACAGGTGAAACCTATCTTGTAGGCCGGGATTACCTGATGCGGTCCACATCGCGGTTCCAGCCAAATTCGATCCTTCATACAAAAGTGAGGACCACTTCAGCAATTGATGCATTCAATGACAGGGAGGGTTCGGTCATCACAAACGATTACCGGAATATTCCTGTTCTGTCTTCTTATAGCAAACTTCAAATCCCGGGAATCAACTGGGTTATTCTCGCTGAAATTGACCTGAAAGAAGCGATGGTACCGATCTTTAAGATGCGGAACAGTATTATTATGCTTACTACCCTTATTGCCATTATTTTTTCCCTTTTTGTCCTGATTATCTCAAAAAGGATCACCCGCCCGGTGATCGAGCTTAAAGATGCCGCCATCAAGGTGGGAAAAGGACAGTATGATATTCATCTTCCCATACAGACAAAAGATGAGATCGGCGCTCTTACCGCTTCTTTTAATTCCATGGCAGGCCAGATCAAGGAAAAGACGGATGAATTACAGAAAGAAAGGATCGCCCGGTTACGATCCCTGTTCGATGGTGAAGAGATGGAAAGGCAACGGTTGTCGAGAGAGCTGCACGACGGGATTGGTCAATTACTTATTGCACTAAAACTACGCCTCGAAAGCCTTGTCTATTCTGATAATCCAAAAATAAAGGAGAACATCCAGGAGGTAAAGGAGATGTTCGACTTGACCATCGACGAGATCCGCAGGATATCCAACAACCTGATGCCTGCTGTGCTGGAAGCCTTTGGTACCCGGATTGCGATCAGGAATCTCTGTAATGAAACAAATGAGCATACAGGGATTATTTTTGATTTTGTTTCTGATGGCAATCTGGAAGATATGCATACAAATATTAAGATCTATATCTTCCGCATTGCACAGGAAGCAATCAACAATATTGTCAAACATTCCGCAGCGAGCGAAGTTAAGATCAACCTTTCAAGGGTTAAGGATTCGGTCACCCTGACGATCAATGATAATGGTAAAGGATTTGATGTTGAAAAAGCCGCAACCGGTAAAGGTAACGGATTACACAATATCCGTGAAAGGGTTGGCCTGTTACACGGAAGAATTGAGATCAGATCCGCCAACGGTAAGGGTACACAAATTACTGTTCATGTTCCAGTATTCTGATAAGATAATCGAGGAGAAGATCATTATATGAAAAAAATCAACATTATTCTTGTTGATGACCATCGCCTGGTAAGGGATGGTATCAAATCCCTGCTTTATGGCATGAATGATATTGAGATCATCGGTGAAGCAGACGATGGAACGGATCTGTTTAAAAAGCTTCCTTCTCTGAAACCGGATCTGCTGATCATGGATATTTCATTACCCGGTTTATCGGGAATTGAAATTACAAAACTTATATGCCAGGATTACCCGGAAATTAAAGTTCTTATCCTTTCGATGTACAACAGTGAGGAGTTCATTTATAATGCCATCAAGGCAGGAGCCCGCGGATACCTTCCAAAGAACACATCCCGCAATGAACTTCTTGAGGCCATATATGCAATCGACAGCGGAGAGGAATTTTTCAGTGAATCGGTCTCTAAAATCATGGTTAAAAGTTATATCAAACGGGCGACTGATGATGAAAAGGTTCCCGGTAAACCGGATGAAATACTCACCTCCCGTGAATTGGAGATACTCAAACTCTATGTTGAAGGAAATATCAATAAAGAGATCAGCGACAAACTTGAGATCAGCATCCGTACCGTTGAAACCCATAAAAATCACATCATGCGAAAGCTCGGGTTAAAATCGACGGTAGAAATGGTTAAGTTTGCGATAAGGAATAAAATCGTGGAGCTTTAACTCCCCTGAAAGTCAGGACGCTGTCCATCATTAGTTCATCTAAAACTAAATTCCCGGTCAGGAAAAGGGATATTGACATTAGGTAATTCACTTAATTCAGTTTCGATGATCACTTATGCGTTTTCTTTTTTCTACTTATCTCCTTATCCGTATTTTAATGGATTGTAAAAACCAAATATCAACTGTAAAATTGTACCCGTTAAATTTTTGTTAATTAAAGAGCCTGCTTATGAAAAACGCCGTTACCATGTTCGCATCTTTTTTTATTTGTTCTTTCATGTTGTTTATAGCTATTCCTGGTTTTGCCCAGTTGGCTGACGAAATGAAAATGGAAAAACCTACATCCAAACTTCCTGAATTGAGTCTTGGGGCGGATCTTGTTAGCCGCTATATCTGGAGGGGAATGGATTATGGGAATTCGCCTGCCATTCAACCGAATGCTTCTTTTTCCATAGCCGGTTTTAAGATCAGCGCCTGGGGTTCATACGGTTTTACTCCATATACAAGCCAGATCAATGATACCACAACTCAAGACATGGGAATTTATGCTGAAGCTGACTGGAATATTTCTTATGAGTTCAAGGGGTTTACGGTGATGTTCACCGATTATTTTGTTCCGGACGGAACGAACCCGAACGGGAATAATAAATATTTCAATTTTGACAATAAGACAACTCTCCATGCTTTTGAAGCTTCATTATCTTATTCCGGTCCCGACAATTTTCCCTTGCAGCTATATGCTGGGACTGTTTTTTACGGAGACGATAAAGACAAAAATGCGAACGGAGAACCAGGAAAAGGCAGTAAGAACAACTATTCTACCTATTTTGAGGCAGGTTACCAGTTTACGGTCAAGGAGATTGGAATCAAGCCTTTTATCGGCGGTATTCCCTTTGCCTCTTCATGGTATGGACCCTCGGCAGGAATTGTGAACCTGGGTATCACGGTAACTAAAGAAATCACCATCACAAAGGATTACTCCCTGCCGGTATTCACATCTGTGGTAACCAATCCTCAGTCACAGAATATCTATTTTGTTTTCGGGCTCTCATTTTAAACAGAATTTAACTTTTTACAGTTATCATTCATAATTCATCTTTCCTAACTAAAAATTTCTATGGGTACAATTGACATTGGTTCAACCGGTTTTATGTTATTGTCAGCAAGTCTGGTCATGCTGATGACACCGGCGCTGGCCTTCTTTTACGGAGGACTGGCTACAAAAAGAAACATCCTTGGGATCATGATCCAGAGCTTTGCCTCGCTGGGATGGACAACTGTTTTATGGTTTGCGTTTGGTTATTCATTGTGTTTCAGCGGAGGTGCAGGAGGTTTTTTTGGTAACTTCGACAAGGCTTTCCTGCGGGGCGTAACAATTGATTCTGTGTTTGCCGGAAATGGGAAGATCCCTGAAATCGTTTTTATCGCTTACCAGATGATGTTTGCCATCATCACACCCGCGTTGATTACCGGCGCATTTGTAAACCGCGTAACTTTTAAATCCTACATGATCTTTTTAACAGCCTGGCAGATCCTGGTTTATTATCCCTTCGTTCATATGATCTGGGGTAATGGATTGCTGGCACAGTGGGGTGTTCTTGATTTCGCAGGTGGAATTGTAGTTCATGCTATTGCCGGTTTTGCTGCGCTTGCTTCGGTATTCTATATTGGTGCAAGGGTGGACAAGAATTCTACCCCCAACAGTATTCCGCTGGTTGCTATTGGTTCGGGTTTACTCTGGTTCGGTTGGTATGGTTTCAATGCCGGGAGCGAATTACAAGTCGACAAAATCACTGCAATTGCGTTTCTGAACACTGACGTGGCAGCCTCATTTGCCACTGCTGCCTGGGTAGTTGTTGAATGGATCCGTGAAGGTCGGCCTAAATTGCTTGGGTTACTTACGGGGTCCATTGCAGGTCTTGCCTGCATTACCCCCTGTGCGGGATATGTTCCATTGTGGTCGGCACCCATCATTGGAATAGCGGCTGGTATAACCTGTTATATGGCCGTACAGATGAAGAACAAACTGAAATGGGATGATGCACTCGACGTGTGGGGAGTGCATGGTGTCGGAGGTGTCACTGGCGTTATCCTTCTGGGCGTTTTCGCAAGTAAAACAATAAATCCTGCAGTAACGACCAATGGACTTGCATTTGGTGAATCTACCTTCTTCCTGAAGGAGTTGTTTGCTGTTCTTGCTGCTTCTGCCTATGCCTTTATTTTTACCTGGATCATGCTTGCTTTGATCAACCTTGGTGTCAGGGTAAGGGTGAAGGAAGAGGATGAAAAAGCCGGTCTCGATTTCTCCATTCATGGAGAAAAAGCTTACGACGAAGGAAGCCTTTAAAACTAACAGTCAAAAACTAACAGTGAATCGTGAGGGAGCTGCCTAAAAAGGCAGCTTTTTCTTTTATGAAAATTGAACACTGAATAACAATTAATTGAAAGGTGAATAGTTTTATCTTTGATCGATATTTTCCATGAGGATCGGGATGAAGGAATTTACATTGATCAGTGAAGTCAGAGAAGAGCTGGACAAGGCCCTGAAGAATGGCAAGACCATTGGC
The DNA here is from genome assembly GCA_026391355.1 of Bacteroidota bacterium. GTDB lineage: Bacteria > Bacteroidota > Bacteroidia > Bacteroidales > FEN-979 > CAIYUC01. The sequence continues at coordinate 51,303 of JAPLDH010000077.1, forward strand.
TTTGTTCCAACAATGGGAGCGCTGCACAAGGGGCACCTTGAACTGATCGGCCGGTCGGTGAGGGAAAATGATATTACCGTTTGCAGCATCTTCGTCAACCCGATCCAATTCAATAACCCGGAGGATCTTGAGAAATATCCGCGAAACCTGAAGCAGGACGGGAAGATGCTTCTCTCCCATGGTTGCGATATCCTGTTTGCCCCTTCGGTAGCGGAGATTTACCCACCTGAAGAAAAAGAGGATCTCAAAATTGATTTCGGAACCCTGGAACAGATCCTCGAGGGGAAATTCAGACCAGGACATTTCAGGGGAGTAGCCATTGTTGTAAAAAAGTTACTTGATATCGTAAAACCTGATAGAGCATATTTCGGGAAAAAAGATTATCAGCAACTGATGATCATCTCTGAACTTGTTTCCCGGCTGCAGATCCCGGTGAAGATCGTAGCCTGTGAAACCGTTCGCGAACCGGATGGCCTGGCAATGAGTTCACGCAATATGAGACTTACCATAGGTGAAAGAAAAGTAGCTGCAAAGATCTTTGAGGCACTTAAACAGGTCAAAGAGAGATCTGCAACTCAATCAATCGGTGTGATAAAAAAATGGGCCATCAAACATCTGCAGGAGAATCCTGCATTCCGGGTTGAATACCTTGAGATTGTTGACAAACGGACCTTACTCCCGCTTACCAAATGGAACAATCGCCAAAATGCCCTGGCATGCACGGCAGTTTGGTTGGGAAATGTAAGGCTTATCGATAATCTTGAACTTTTTTAGTAATTTTGCAGCGCTATGCAAATTGAATTACTGAAATCAAAAATTCACAGGGCAACCGTCACCCGGGCCGATATCAATTATGTTGGCAGTATCACGATCGACGAAGCCCTCATGAAGGCCGCCAACCTGATCGAATATGAGAAGGTCCAGGTGCTGAACATCAATAACGGGGAGCGAATCGAAACATACGTTATCCGGGGAGAAAAAGAAAGCGGGGTGATTTGTCTGAACGGAGCAGCCGCACGCAAATTCCTTCCCGGCGACATCATCATTATTGTATCTTATGCCATCATCGATTATGAAGAAGCAAAATCATATACTCCAGCACTGGTATTTCCTGATCAGGAAAATAAAATCCCACCAATAAAATAAATTGCATGGCTTTTTTCAATACTACAGAAACCAGCATCAGGAGCAAGGTCGTTACCGGATTGAAGTTTATCTTCTTTTTGGGACTTGGCTTATTGATTGCATGGCTTTCATTGAAAGATCTTACACCGGATGAGCGGTTCAGGATCCTTGAATCCTTCAAAAATGCCAATTATTACTGGGTGATCCTTGCCATTTGCCTCGGCATATTAAGTCATGTCATTCGCAGCCTGCGATGGAAGATCTTTCTGGAACCTATGGGGTATAACCCTTCTCTGAAGAATACCTTTTTTGCTGTGATGATCGGATATTTTGCCAATATGGCATTCCCGCGCCTTGGAGAAGTAACCCGTTGCGGAATTCTTACAAAATATGAAAAGATCCCTTTCAATAAATCATTCGGTACTGTTATTACAGAACGGGCACTGGATATGATCGTTTTCCTCCTCTTATTTGTTTTTACCATTTTTACCCAAATTGGAACGATAGACAATTACCTTCATCAGAATGTCTATCCCAGATTGCAGGGAAAATTTCTGAACACCTTGTCAAATCCGGTTTTTCTCATAGGGATGGTTGGTTTTCTTGTGATCTTGATCATCACCTTCATTTTCTTAAGAAAACGGATCAGTCATCTCAAATTCTATCAGAAAATTAAAAACCTTGTTCTTGGTTTCTGGGAAGGCTTTAAATCATTAAGCCAGATCAAAAACCCATTCTTATTTGTCCTTTATACTATTCTTATTTGGGTTCTGTACTTTTTCATGCTTTATCTGATCTTCTTCTGCTTTGAATCTACCAGCAGTCTTGGACCGGGTGCAGGTCTGTCAGCATTGGTACTTGGTAGCATTGGGATCATGGTCACCCCGGGAGGGATCGGGCTCTATCCGGTCATCATCCAGGAAACACTGTTGCTTTACGGTATTACAAACACAACCGGAATGGCCCTGGGCTGGATCGCATGGACGGCTCAAACCATAATGATCCTCACGATCGGAGGGATCTCTCTGATACTCCTTTCATTCAATAAGACCTCAAATGAACAAACTTGATATTGTTAAATCCAGGATATTCTCATGGGAAGGCATTCAGAAGCAATGCAATGTCTGGCACTATCTGGGTCAGAAGATCGTGTTTACGAACGGGTGTTTTGATATCCTGCACCTCGGACACATTGAATACCTTGCAAAAGCTGCAGAATACGGAAAAGTATTGATCATTGGACTTAATTCCGATTCTTCTGTCAGAAAGATCAAGGGCGAAACCCGTCCCATCAACGATGAAAAATCCAGGTCAATGGTACTCGCCTCATTGAGGTTTCTGGATGCAGTTGTGTTATTTGACCAGGAAACACCTTACGAACTTATTCAGCTTATCAAACCGGATATTCTTGTGAAAGGCCAGGATTATACACCAGAGGAAATCGTAGGCTACGACATTGTCAGTGCCAATGGAGGAAAGGTCATCACCATAGAACTGACAAACGGTTACTCAACTACATCTGTCGAGGATCGGATCCTTGCTCTCCATAAAAAATAATACCATTGCAATGGAATGGTAAAAGCAAAAACAACATTTTACTGCCAGAATTGCGGAGCCCAGTCTTCGAAATGGCTCGGAAGATGTCCATCATGCGGCGCATGGAACACCTTTGTTGAGGAGGTCATCCAGCGGGAAGATAAAGGTTCCCGCAAATCCATTTACAGGGATGCCAGATCCGCTGTTCCTACAAAAATCACGGAAGTTCCTTATGACCACGAAAAGCGTATCCAGGTCCAGGATCAGGAACTCAACCGGGTACTGGGTGGTGGCATGGTTCCTGGATCTCTTGTATTGATAGGGGGTGAACCAGGTATTGGTAAGTCTACCCTTATGCTTCAGTTCGCTTTGAACAGCCGGAACCTGAAGGTGTTGTATGTCACAGGGGAAGAGAGTGAACACCAGATCAGGATGAGGGCTGAACGGATCGGCATCAAAAATGAGGAGTGTTATATTCTCACAGAAACCGCTACCGATGCTATTCTTCAGCATATTGAAGAGATCAGGCCAGGGATGGTGGTCATCGATTCCATTCAAACACTGCATACAGATATCATCGATTCTTCTGCAGGAAGTATTTCCCAGATCCGCGAATGTGCAACCGAGATGCAACGGCTTTCCAAGCTCTCCGGCATTCCCATATTCCTGATCGGTCATATTACAAAAGACGGAAGCATTGCAGGTCCTAAGATCCTTGAACATATGGTGGACACTGTACTGAGCTTTGAAGGTGACCGGAATTATGGTTACCGGATACTCAGGACGGTCAAGAACCGGTTCGGATCGACATCAGAACTTGGTATCTATGAGATGCGGAACAATGGTTTGCGTGAAGTATCGAATCCTTCTGAAATCCTCATTTCTCAAAGAGAAGAAGCGCTAAGCGGAGTGGCAATAGCTGCTACTGTTGAGGGGTTACGACCCATGCTGATCGAAATCCAGGCCCTGGTAAGTTCTGCTGCTTATGGCACACCGCAACGGTCAACAACCGGTTTTGATGCCCGGAGGTTGAATATGTTACTGGCAGTGCTTGAAAAAAGATGTGGATTCCGCCTGGGAGCCAAGGATGTTTTCCTGAATATAGCCGGAGGGATCAGGGTAGATGATCCTGCCATTGACCTGGCGGTTGTGGCTGCCGTCCTCTCATCCAATGCAGATACACCGATCGACATGAAGACCTGCTTTGCTGCAGAAGTCGGGCTTTCAGGGGAGATCCGAGGCACCAACCGTATTGAACAGCGGATCTCTGAAGCAGAAAAACTCGGTTTTGAACGGATTTTCATCTCTGCATATAACCTGAAGGGAATCGAACTTAAGAAGTTCTCTATAAAAATCGCCGCTGTAAAAAAAATACAGGATGTCTTCGAGAAATTATTTTAACAAATTAAATATCATGCTGATATGAAGAGTAACCAACTGGTAAAACAGGAAGATATTGAGGCCGTTATCAGAAAATGCAATGTTTGTCATATCGGGATGATTGACACTGAAGGGCAACCCTATGTTTTGCCGATGAATTTCGGGTACGACAACGGCGTCATTTACCTTCACTCCTCCCAAAAAGGCAAGAAGATCACCATACTGACCAACAACCCGCAGGTTTGCATTGAATTCAGCACCGATTATCTGCTTCGCTTCCAGAGCGAGGAGATGGCTTGCAGTTACAGCATGAAATACAGAAGTGTTCTGGCTTACGGAAAAGTTGAATTTGTGGAAGATCCGGAGGAAAAAATACCCCATCTCAACATTATCATGAAAAATTATACTCCGCGTGAATTTACTTACGGACTACCATCCCTGAAGGAGGTTTGCTGCTGGAAAGTGAAGGTTGAGAAGTTCGAAGGGAAAGTTTTCGGGTATTAAAAAAATTTTACCACGGATTACACGAATTACACAGATTTAGATATTTGATTTTCCGGTTTCTGTGGAATCTGTGTAATCTGTGGTGATTCTAAATTCATTCAGAGTATGAAAGCAATGGTTTTGAAGGGGTTGTTTGATCTGAGGACAGAAAATTCCCCATTGCAGTTGGAAGAGCTCCCCATTCCAATTCCCGGAACTGGAGAGATCCTGATAAAGGTCAAGGTATGCGGAGTCTGCCATACCGAGCTGGATGAGATCGAAGGTCGTACTCCACCTCCTGTATTCCCTGTTATTCCGGGGCACCAGGTAATCGGAGAAGTAGTTGAAACAGGGAATGAGGTTTCCGGATTTCATACCGGTGATCGTATTGGTGTTGCCTGGATTTATTCATCCTGCGGAAAATGTCATCATTGCCTATCAGGTAATGAGAATCTTTGCAGTGATTTTGTAGCGACCGGACGTGATGCAAATGGGGGTTATGCTGAATACATGAAAGTGAATGAGCGGTTTGCCCATCATATCCCGGACATCTTTTCTGATGAAGAGGCCGCACCCTTATTATGCGCAGGAGCCGTCGGATACAGATCACTGCGGTTAACCGGAATCTTTGAGAACAAATTTACTTCCACTACATTCAAGAGGGAGGTCGCCGGGGGAGATGGCAATACCATCGGCCTGACCGGGTTTGGGGCATCAGGGCACCTTGTGTTGAAAACCATTCAGTACAAATTCCCGGAAACAAGGATCTATGTATTTGCCCGAAGTGAATCTGAAAGAAGATTCGCTCTTGAGCTGGGAGCAGCCTGGGCCGGTGATTCTGCCGATGAACCCCCTGAAAAGCTTGATTCCATTATCGATACAACTCCCGCATGGAAACCTGTTGTTGAAGCAATGAAGAACCTGAAACCCGGTGGAAGACTGGTGATCAATGCCATCAGAAAAGAAAATGCAGATAAGGAGTATCTACTTCAGATGGATTATGCCCGTCATCTCTGGATGGAAAAGGAAATAAAGAGTGTTGCCAATGTGGCAGTCAATGATGTCAGGGAATTCCTGGAGATCGCATCTGCAATACCCATCCGTCCCGAAATCCAGGTTTACCCGCTGGAAGAGGCCAACCGGGCATTGATCGACCTGAAAAAACAGAAGATCCGTGGCGCCAAGGTATTAAAGATAGAGTAGCCGTTCAGCCCCCATCCCCTGACCCCTTCCCCCGCACGGGTGAAGGGGAAAATAAATTAAAATCCCCTTTACATCAGGGTAAGCAGATTGTTTTGTGTAATATGTAAAACATCGCGATAGTTCATTCACTCCAACATTCACATATTACAAAAAATAAGAATTATGAAAAACTTTATATTCCCTCTGATCTTTTCATGCCTTTTACTTTCAATCCCTGTTCTTGCCCAGCGCCATCATCAGGAGTCTGTTCCATTAACCAATGTAAATGATGTATATGCAGGCTATGGGGTGTATAGTATTTATATGTTCACCCAGCAAAATAATACCCCAATGGGTGAATTGGGTTACGAAAAGAAATCATTGGTCAATTCCGCCGGAACCTTTCTGGCAGGTTACAGCAGAACCTTCAACCGGGTTCTTTCTTTCGGATTCCAGGCCAGTTATATGAATGTTTACTGGGAAGGGACAGGATATTCGGACAATGAAGCTACCTCAAAGCACAATGATGCAGTGTTGTCAGGAATTGTAAAGCTTTCCTTCTGCTATGTAAATAAACCCTCTTTCAGGATGTATTCCGGATTTGGCATTGGTATCTCAGTAATAAATTCTACTGCCACCTTAAATGGTAACAGCTATTACGACCGCAAACTCCGTCCTGCAGGGCAATTAACCCTGATGGGGGTTCGTGCCGGCCGTAAATTGGGAGGTTTCGGGGAGTTTGGTTTTGGTACAAACGGGATCATCAATGCCGGGATGTTTTACCGGTTCGGGGATTAATTATATCAATTTCATCTTTTCCAATCAAAAAAAAAGAAGAGACTGTCTCAAAAATATGGGTCAGCCTCTGTTTTATAAAGATAATCACCGCTAAGTCACTAAGACGCTAAGAATAATTTAAGTTTTTTTGCGTCTTCGTGTCTTCGCGGTAAAAAGCCTTTCGAATACTGCTTCTCCGGTTTAAGGTTTGGATGGCTTTTGACTTACTCCCATCATAATCCCCATGATCTTCCTGCAAAATTTCGCTGAGAAAAATCCCAGAACAGAACCGGCCACGATTCCTGCGAGGATATCCCCCGGGTAATGAACCCCGAGGTAGATCCGGGTGTACGACATGGTCAACGCCCACAAAAGTGCAGGAATAATAATATACCGGTAACTCTTTCCAAGGAAAAAAATAAGGAAAACGGCAACAGAAAAGGTGTTTGAAGCATGTGCGGAATAAAACCCGAAGCTTCCTCCCCTATACCCATTCACAATATGTATAGGAAGTAATGCAGGATCATTTGACGGACGCAGGCGTTGAAAATAATCCTTTGCAAGGGTTGCTAACTGATCACTTGCCAGGATCATGGAGGTCACAAAAACAAGAATAATCCACGTCTGCCATTTGTATTTCTTGATCACAGGAAACAGAAAAAGGATATAAAGTGGTATCCAAACCCATCCTATTGTAGCCCAGAACATTACAACGTCACAGAACGGAGAGTGCAAGCTATTCAAGTATAAAAACAGAGACTGATCGATATGCCTGATTGCGTCCAACATGAAAGAGAATTGAAGTTAACTTATTTATTCAATTCTGCCCAGAGTAAGTTTTTCAACCTGTTCAGCCCAAGTTTTTTGTGGGATGAGATAAAAATACAGGGCAGATCCGGCAGATCCTTTCTTAATTCCCGGGTGATCTCTTCATCGGCCAGGTCTGCTTTTGTGATGGCAAGAACCCTTGATTTATCAAGCAATTCAGGATTATATTCCTTCAATTCCTTCAACAGGATATTATATTCGGAACGGATATCCCGGCTGTCGACAGGGACCATGAAAAGAAGCAGGGAGTTTCTCTCAATGTGCCGAAGGAAACGCAGGCCGAGGCCTTTCCCTTCATGGGCTCCTTCGATGATCCCCGGAATGTCGGCCATAATGAATGATTTTCCATTGCCTGCACTCACAATACCAAGGTTGGGTACCAGGGTGGTGAAGGGATAATCGGCTATTTCAGGTTTTGCAGCCGAAATAACCGAGAGAAGGGTAGATTTTCCTGCATTCGGAAATCCCACCAGCCCGACATCTGCCAGGAGTTTCAGTTCGAGGATCTTGGTGGATTCAATCCCGGGTTCACCGGGTTGGGCGAATTTGGGCGATTGGTGGGTGGCAGTTTTGAAATGATCATTGCCTTGTCCTCCCCTTCCACCGGCGAGAAGGATGATCCTTTCACCATCTTCCGTGATCTCGTATTCCATATTACCTGTCTCAACATCCCTCGCCACGGTTCCCAATGGTACTTCAACGATCACATCCTTGCCATTGGCTCCGGTCATGAGTTGTCGTGCCCCATTTCCTCCATCCTCAGCTTTCAGGTGCCGGGTATATTTAAGATGAAGCAAGGTCCACAACTGCTTATTCCCTTGGAGGATGATATGGCCTCCCCTGCCTCCGTCGCCACCGTCAGGACCTCCTTTCGGATTTCCCTTCGTTCGCAGGAAATGACGTGACCCACCCCCTCCATGGCCGGAAGTGCAGTAAATTTTTACATAATCAACAAAATTGGATTCTGACAAAATTGAAAGGTTAAATGTTAAAACCAGGTTAAATATTAATTGGTATTTGAGTCTTTGTGTCTTTGCGGAAAAAAAAATTTGAAGTAAGCTATTAATTTGCGTCAATCGCTAAACAAAGCGTCGTAAAGATATCATCAACACTTCCAACACCTATCACCTCTTTCAATAATTTCTGTTCACGATAGTAGTCGATCAATGGCTTTGTATGCTGATGGTACTGGATAAGACGGTTCTTTATTACCTCTTCGGTATCATCCTTTCTTCCCTGATCCTGGGCACGTTTTAATAAACGTTTCACAAGTTCTTCTTCATCAACATCTAAAGATAACACCAATGTGACCTTCTTACCCAGTTTCTCCAGCATTTTATCAAGTGCCTTCGCCTGATTCAATGTCCGGGGAAAACCGTCCAACACAAATCCTTTCACCAGAGCATGACGAACAAAGACAGATTCCATGATCTCAACCAGCAACTCATCCGAAACCAATTGTCCGGCCTCCATGATGGCTTTTACCTTCAACCCCAGCGCCGTACCCTGGTTGACCTCTGCCCGGAGAATGTCTCCTGTTGATATATGTATCCAGTTGTACTTTTCGGCGATCTTCACAGCCTGTGTGCCTTTGCCTGCACCTGGAGGGCCAAACAATATAAGATTATACATGTTTCTATTTGATTTTTGACTTTTGAATTTATTTAACAAGTCGATATACATCGGCATAATTACGCCCATATCCGTCATAGTCCAGGCCGAAGCCAACCACAAATTCGTTTGGGATATTCATTCCCAGGTAATCTATTTTGAACGATTTTACAAAAGCTTCAGGTTTGTGGAACATGCAGGCAATTCTCACGTCTGCCGGATGAAACTTTTTAAGCTCATTTAACACCAAATCCATCGTAATACCGGTGTCCACAATATCTTCCAGGATTACCACATGCCTTGATGCTACCGATTCATTTATACCGATCAATTCTGTTACCTGTGTAGTTGTTGAAATACCTGAATACGATGCGTATTTTACAAATGTAACCTGGCAGGGTATCCGGATTTTTCGTAACAGGTCGGCAGTAAACATGAAGGAACCATTGAGGATCGGCAGGAACAGGATATTCTTCCCCTCATAATCCCTGTTGATCTGATCCGAAACTTTCCTGATGGCAGCATCTATCTCCTTTGCCGTAATGGAAACACCGAACTTTTTATCTTTTAGAATAATGACAGCCATACCGGAATCAAAATTATGACTATTTTTGTTCAGTTTACATAAAAATAAAATAGATGGATCCAAGGGTAAGCATAATCATGGGCAGTACGTCGGATCTTCCCGTGATGGAAGCAGCAGCAAAATTTCTGAATGAGATGAAGATCGCCTTCGAAATGAACGCGCTCTCAGCGCACCGTACGCCTGAAAAAGTTGAAGAATTTGCCCGAAACGCATACAAACGCGGTGTACGGGTCATCATTGCCGCTGCCGGGATGGCGGCACATCTCCCGGGTGTTATTGCAGCCATGACGACAATTCCCGTTATTGGCGTCCCTATTAAATCCTCCCTTGAAGGACTCGATGCAGCCCTGGCCATTCTCCAGATGCCCCCGGGAATCCCGGTTGCAACAGTAGCCATCAACGGAGCTCAGAATGCCGCTATCCTGGCTGCTGAGATCCTTGCACTTTCTGATCCCGGATTGCATCAGAAGATGCTCGCATTCAAGGAGGATCTGAAGAAAAAGGTAGTGCAAGCCAATGAGGAACTGGCAAATGTCAAATACGAATTCAAGGTTTAGAATTGATCAGTGCCAGCCACCTGGTCACCAGTTCTTTTCCCTGAGGTGAATCCCACTCTTTCTCAATGTCGCTATGGCATTGCTTGCCCATCCCCCGGCGATCGTGATGGCAATATCTGCATTCAAGCGGTTCCAAACCCGTTCCGAATAATTCACAACGGTCATTTTTAAGAAAAGTACATCCATTCCCCGCAAAATGACTTAATGCAAGTATCCCTTCATTCCCTTTGAATGCAGGTGAAAGCACGCCAAACGACTTCTCAGGCGACATTTCAAGCATCATCCGATGACTGTATCCGGCATCCAGCGCTTTCGCCGCCTCTTCCACCGTCCACCAACCGGGCCGTTCACAGTATGCCAGGCAGATCTTGCATGAACAGGGACGGGAAGGAGGGTACTTCTCGGAGAGAAATTTATATTTCAAAATGAGTAATGAGTAAGTAATAAATTTATCAAAGGTAATGAAAAAACATACCTGTTTTTTGTGGAAATTTTCAGGTTAACAGTTCCTCCATTGCTTACCGATAACTATCTGGAAGTAGATTTGAGAATTTTGAATTCTCAGGATATTTCTTGATGGATAATGCGGTTGGAGAATATTTGTATGTATTTTTACAGAAAGAAATTACGACATGAACATTCAAGCAAGAAAGTTGGTTTTAATTGAAGAATTCCTCCGAATTAGTGATAAGAGTTTTATCTCTAAACTTGAATCATTTATCAGGCAGGAAAAGAAAAAATCATACGAAAAGGAATTAAATCCTATGTCAATGAATGAATTCCATGAAATGATCGACCAGGCAAAACAAGATAGCGAGACCGGCCGGGTTATCTCTCACCAGGCACTAAAAAAGAAGGTCAAGACATGGAAATAAGGATTGAATGGTCTGAATTATCGGAAAGACAACTCAAAGATATTTTTGACTACTACTCATTAGAGGTAAGTCCCGGAATCGCAAGAAAAATAATCAATAGAATAATTGACAGAGTATCTATACTGGAAAGCAATCCATTAGCGGGTCCTAAGGAAGAACTTCTGAGCGAATATCCCGAAGAGTTCAGATACCTCGTTGAAAGCAACTATAAGATAATTTACTGGAAAAAGGAAAACCTTGTCACAATCGCATCTATTTTTGATTGCCGGCAGAATCCCGAGAAAATCAAGAAAATATAGCAAACACTAATCGAATCACCAGCCCCGCCAGTAAGGAAGGCAATCCGGCCGCCGGCAGACTGGTGTATTGAACACTCGTATCCTATTTACCGAAATCTTGCATTGTTATTTGCCGTTTACAAGGGAGTTGCTGGAACTCATTTTCTCCTCGTATTTCACCTCCCATCCATTCTCAATATTATTTTGTAGTGCAGTTAAGGTTTGTATTTCGGAGTAAAAAGTAGATAGTACAAACGTCAATCCATGTACTTGTAAGATTCAGTATAGTAAACTATTTTTTGTCAGGAATATTATTTTCATGATATTTGACAACCAAACCTTAAAATTCCAATAAGCCATTCATTGGATTCTCCCTAGATTCAGTTCTGGAACCTTTAATTAAACGAACATGAAAAAAACTCTTCAATCCTTCCTGTCACTATGCGTTATCCTGCTTTTCCCTTTCAGCTCCGGAAGATGTTTTTCGGCAGATGATGTATGGAAAGCCCTTTCAAAGCATGACCGTAAACAGGCCAGGGAGTTGTTGAACAAGGCCATCAATGATCCAACGTCAAAAACCGAAGCAACCATGATACTTATGTTGCTGAACAATGCGGAAGATAAGACCGGCAACCTGGAATTGATGCAAAGCATTTATCCATCGCTGGATCCACCATCGCCATACATATTTGCATACTGGCTGGATGATGCCATTTCAGGAAATTATTTGAAGAGGAACGACAAGCAACTGAATTTCCTGAAACAGATACGGGATGATCACAGGTTGAATTCCAGCATTACTGCCGGGATGAATTATATTCTGGGAGTAAAATATTTTTATTCAAATAAGGTGGATGAAGGTCTTAAGGATTGGTCAGCTATCCATGCATTGGGCAACTGGCAGATTACCGGACATTTTGACAACTCTTCAGGCAGTGGATTTGATAAGGATTACGACCCTGTTGCACATCCTGAACCAACAGCGCATTTCATTTCACGGACGAATTCCGACATATATTGGTTCACACCCAAATATCCCCAGCGTGATGCATGGTTCGCACCACGGTATTACATTCCCGTTGAACAAGGGATTGTCTATGGTCAGACTTTTATCAATTCTCCTGCTGACCAGCAGGTTATTCTGACGCTCGGTGGAGCAGGAAGCCTGAAAGTTTGGGTGAATGATCAGCTTGTGATCCGCCAGGAAGAAGAACTGCGTACCGAGCTTGATTTCCATATGCAACCGGTTATGCTGAAAAAAGGCTATAACAGAATCCTCGTTCAAAACGGTTTTACAGATAAAACAAATTTTCCAAATTTCCTGATCCGTCTGCTTGATTCAAATAGCAAGCCGGTTGAAGGATTAACTTCATCCCCTGAGTACCAGCCCTATTCAAAAGAGGTATCATCTCTACCAGGACATGCCATTCCCCATTTTGCTGAAGAGTACTTCCGGCAAAAGCTTGTAAAAAACCCTGATGACCTGCTTAGTGCTCTTTTAATAAGTGAGGTTTACCTTCGGAGCAAAAAACTGAATGAAGCAATCAATATTCTGACTGATTTTCGGAAACGCTTTCCTGATAACGTTCTTATTGAGTCAACTTTACTCAGGAGCTACTCTAAACTCAACGATCGTACACAGGTTATGAAACAGATCGAACAGATACGTACCACAGATCCGGATCTCGTTTTCCTTGCTGTATATGACTTTGAAGATCACATTGACAAGGAAAATTTCGCGGAAGCAGGCAAAGACCTGGAGAAAATAAAAAATGTCCTTGGAGAAGAGGATGAATCATACCTGGGATATAAGATCCGATTGTTAAACGGGAAAAAGGATTTCCAGGAAATGATCTCATTAATTGAAAGTGCTTATAAAAAATACCCTGAAAATACCACCTTATTAACCTATCAGTTCCACATTCTTAAAAACAATGGGAAAAACCCGGAGGAACCGGTAAACCTGCTTGAAAAGTACCTGGCTACAAATATTGACATCCAGATAGAAGAGAAGCTGATCAGTGAATACTCCAATCTCAACAATACCCGAAAAATGGAGAAACATTACCTGAACCTTCGTGAAAATTTCCCGGAAGAACCCAAATATCCCAACAATCTTGCTGTGTTTTATTACAACCAGAAGGATCACAAATCGGCGCTCCAAGTTATCAACAGGGGTTTGGAGAATGCACCGTTTTATTCTACCTACTGGTCGAACCGGGGTTATCTGAATGAGGCGTTGGGGAATAAACCTGCTGCCATTGACGATTTAAAAAAAGCCATCCATTACGATCCGAACCTTTTTGATTGCCGTGAAAAAGTCAGACAACTGCAAAACAAGCAACCTGTAGAAAGCTATTTCGGAAACCCGGATGATGATAAGCTCATCCAGGCTGCCCTGGAAAGCAAGGTGGAATCGGACCGCAATTTTAATTACCTTTTTAATGAGCATGACTATGTCCTTTACACAGAAGGAGCATCGACCGAATATTCACGGATGGCAGTGAAAATGCTGAATGAAACCGGGGTAAAAAAATGGAAAGAAAGCCAGATCTCCTATAACGAGCAATGGCAGAAACTTACCATAGAAAAAGCGGAAGTCCGTAAAAAATCGGGATCAAAGGTTGTTGCAGAACAAAACCAGAACCAGTTGGTTTTTACCTCCCTCGAACCGGGTGATGTGATCTATATCATCTACCGTTTTGAAAACTATACAGGTGGGAAACTTGCCAAAGAATTGTGGTTTGACCATGTATTCAATGATTTTGTTCCGGTAGGTGAGGATAAGTTGCGACTCTTTATTCCTGCAGGAGTCGAATTCTTTACAAAATCTGATAATATTGATATTCAGCCAAAAAAGACTCAAATTGACGATTTCACCTGCTATGAATGGACTTCACCCAACCCGATCGAATGCAAGAGTGAGTCATATATGCCTTCTATTGACGAATGTGGAATGGCTGTTCATCTTTCAACAGTAAAATCCTGGAAAACTATTTCCGAATGGTACCGCGACATCGCTTTACCCCAGGCAAAGGAAGATTATAACCTGAACCAGGTGTTTGACAAAATATTTCATGATACAGTTTATACCTCTGACAGAGAAAAGGCAAAAGCCATCTACAATTTTATTTGTGATAATATTCGCAGCAGTTTTATTTCGTTCCGTCAGAGCAATTATATCCCGCAAACACCAATGGTAACCATCAGTACGCAACTGGGAGATTGCAAAGACCTTTCAACGCTTTTCCATACACTTGCCAAGAAAGCGGGATTGAAGACGCACCTTGTGCTTGTCAGTACACGCGACAATGGAGAGGAGAATATGAAGGTTCCATCTACCAATTTCAACCACTGTATCGTACGGATTGACCTGAAGGATGGACCCATCTACCAGGAGTTTACAGATGCCATGCTCGGTTTCGGGATAATGCCCAATGATATCATTAATGCACAGGCGCTGGTCATTCCCAATTCAACAGATGATACAACTGGAACGATGTTGATTCACATTCCCGATAATTCCTCAGTTCCAAATATTATTAGGCGGACCACCGCGCTAAAGGTAAAAGATACCAGGCTCGTCATAACCAGTGAAGTAGAAGGAAATGGAATTGCCAGCGGCGATTATCGTAGTTATTTCAGCGGACTGACCAAGGATGAGTTGAGGGAAACGGTGAAGAATGTCCTGACTAAATTAACCGGCAGCAATATGATCCTCGATACATTTTCCATCGAGAATGTTAAGAAACGTGATTTACCTGTAAAAATGAAAGCTGATTTTGCACTGGAAGGAGAAATCAAATCGATTGGAGGAATGAAGGTTGTTAAAATTCCATTTTTCGAGAAGATCTTCACGCTCGATCCTTTCCCCGATGAAAAGAGGGTTCATCCTATCCAGTACTGGTCATATGAAAGCAATGATGAATACAATTCAGACATCACCCTGGAACTGCCTGCAGATTCCAAGTTTGTTGAAGTACCTGAATCCGTGACCTTCACCAACAGGTTTATCAGTTATTCACTGACCGTTGAGAAATTGTCGGATAACCGTGTAAAGATCTCCAGAAATGCAAAAATCAACCGAAAATCCATTCCTGCATCTCAATACGAGGAATTCAGGGATACTGTGAAAAAGGTGGTAAAGGCAGAGGATATGTACATCGCCTATAAGTAATTATAGAGAAATATTGCCTATTGCCTTCTAATAATAATCTTTTCAACATAAGCACCGTTCCTGCCGGTTATCCTGACAAAATAGATTCCTTGCGGATATACGGAACAATTAATCTGGATTTTCTGATGATTTTCCGTGTTGTTTACCGGTATTGATGAAATGAGCTTGCCATCGGACGAAAATATCTCTACCCTTAAAGTTTCCTGATAATTTCCGTTCAAAACAATTTCTGCATTATCATTAACCGGGTTTGGATATATAGAAAATCCGGCTTGCGGCTGCTGATCTTCGATACCTGTAAAATCGCCAAGGCTGCGTTTGAAAATTCCACAGTTTTCATTGCCGCTGGTAGAAGCAAAGATCGTATTAGCTCCTATCATGATGTTGGGAACCATAGGAACAACTATATTGTCGGTGATATAGCTCCAGGAAGTGCCGGAATTCTTGGTCATCAGTACCTGTCCGTCGCTTGTACCGATAAAAAGCAGGTTATTGTACCCGGTCACGGTGAAAACAGAATTGCTTACAATGCCTGCACTGGCTGAAATCCAGACATGAGGGTTGATTGTATCCAGACGTTTCCAAACACCGATGTCTGTTCCTGCAAATAACATCCCGCCGGCAATTCCGACTGAATAGACGGTACCTGGGATACCCAGTCCGGAAGTGGACCATGAAAGACCATTATCCAATGATTCGTAAACTCCATCGGTTGCACCCGCATAAATGGTATTGTTGGCAAAGAATATACAGTTGATCGATTTCCCGTTCAGTCCATTTAATGAAAAGTTTACGCCATTGTTGGTTGAGGTGTAGATGCCATTGGGTGTACCTGCAAAAAGCTTATTATTATTGAAAGTAATTGTATTTGAAGGCGGACTTGAAGAGCCTGAGAGATTCCAGGTGGATCCTCCGTCTGTCGATTTCAGGATTCCTTTCGAAGAAGCAGCAAAAAGTGTTGAACCATTCATTGTGAATCCATAGACATGGCAGGCAGTATCAGTTACCGTAACATTAATGATGGCCACTGACCATGTGGAACCATTATCCTGTGAGTGGAAAATTCCGGAATAAGTTCCTGCAAGTACATTTGATCCAGTATAAAAAGTTACATTCACAAACGGATCTGTCAATGCGTGGATCCCATCCCATGCTGCTCCATTATCGGTCGACTGGTAAAGGCTCCCGGAGGGTATCCAATATGGAGGTAACACTAAATATTCACCCGCAAAAATGTTCGTTCCTGAAACTGCAATCTCATCCAATACTTTACCGGTTAACCCTATTGAAACCCAATCACCTGCTACAGTAGCTTTAAATACACCCTGATCTGTTGCAGCGTATAACCATCTTCCATTGATAACTAATTTATTTACATCACGACCCGCCAATCCCATTGAATTCCATGTCGTAGCACCATCTGTTGAATAATAAAAACCTGCTGATGCCAACCCGATGTATAATGTATCGTTCTTCGGTGCAATTGTCAGCGCCTGGTGGTTCGAGTATGGAAGCCCTGATATAGCCGGTGTCCAAGTTAATCCATTGCTGAGGGATTTGTACACACCATTATCTGTGGCTGCATACAGGACCGTACCGATATTTGTCATTGCATGGATACTACTCTCGGGCAATCCGGTAGACATGTATGTCCAGCTATCGCCTGAATTCGTGGACCGCAGGATGCCCCCGATCAATCCGAGAAAAACATAATTCCCGGTGATAAATACACATTCTATTGATGAATAATAACCTTCATAACCTGAACTGATATCCTCCCAGGTTACGCCATTGTCTTTGGAACGCTGGATATGAGCAGTGCCTGTATAGTCGAAATATGCAACAATGATCGTTGATCCGTTTGCTCCTAAATTCCCGGTGATCTCATTCCCGGATCCATCCTGCATATGATTCCATGAGTCACCATGATCATCCGACACATATAAACCAAATGAGTTGGTAAAAAAGAGCCTGGTATCTGTACTTGCAAACCGGTATGGGTTCACACCCAAAATACATCCGGAATTTGTCCATTGGGCATGGGCAGCATAAAAGAACAATGTAAATAATACGATGAAACAAATACTTTTGGGAAATTTGGAAAATAGTGTCATGTGATATAAGGTTTATGATGGTTATTGAAAGGTATCGAAGTTTGCATTTTAAGGGACACGCAACAAGGCATCAGTCCCCCTTCAAAATTATAAACTTAGATTGAGATGACAAAAATATTTGAGAAAAACATGCCAGGGGTTTTCATCACCCTTGAGGCGGATCATTTTTTCCGGGAAATCATCAGTCCATCCCTGATGGGAAGAAGAATATTCTCAACGCGATCATCGTTCAGAACAAATTCATTGTAGCGGATGATCCCCCTGGCATCCTTGTCGGTGGTCTTTTCATCCAGCACCTTCCCGCCCCAGAGCGCATTGTCGGCCAGGATGAACCCGCCGGAGCGGACCGCATTAAAGACCATGTTGTAATAGGTGAGGTAATTGGGTTTATCAGCATCGATAAAAACCAGGTCCCATTTTTCTTTGAGCGAAGAAATCACTTTCTCTGCTTCGCCGATATGAAGTATTATCTTATCGGTCAACCCTGCCTCCGCTATGTATTTTCTGATGATCTCTTCCTGCTCCGGGTTTACTTCAATGGTATGCAAAAAACCGCCCTTCTGCAAACCCTCTGAAAGACAAATTGCAGAATATCCGGTAAATGTTCCTATCTCCAGTATCCTCAATGGCTTTATCATTGCACTGATCATTCTTAATAACGTTCCCTGCACATGGCCGGAGAGCATCCTCGGATACATTTGTGTAAGGTTGGTTTCCCTGTTGAGTTTCGCCAGCAAAGGCGACTCTTTGGAAGTGTGAACCTCGGCATATTCAAGCAATTTTTCTGATATCATAATCCTTATAAATAAAATTCAAAAGTCAAAATTGATTGATATTTTCACCGCAAAGTCGCAAAGACGCTAAGAAAAAATTTATTTATTTGCGTCTTAGTGTCTTAGCGGTGATTTTTTAGGAAGACAAAAACGTCAGCATCGAGATTTTCCCGGGATCGAGGATTTCATTGGCTGTTTCAAGAAGCTGTTCTGCCGTGATCGATTCAATGATCTTCACAATCTCCTCGAATGTAAGATACCGGTTCTGAACAAGGTAACCTTTCCCCATGGAAAGCATAAGGTTTAGCTTTGATTCCTGGGAAATGGCCAATTGTCCGATGAGTTGTTTACGGGCAGTGTGAAGTTGAACAACCCCCATTTTTACCTTTCTGACTTTATCAAGTTCCTTATTTACCAGGGAAAGCGCTTTTTCAAGTTTTTCTCGCTCTGTTCCAAAATAAATCGACATGATCCCGGTATCAGAATAAGGGGTATAATTGGATTCGATATGGTAGACAAGACCATTTTTTTCCCGAAGTGCGATGGAAAGTCGCGAATTCATAACAGGTCCGCCAAGGATATTATTCAGAAATGCCAGGCAATAGCGCCGGTTATCTTCCAGCGAATATCCGGGGCCTCCCAGAACACAATGGGTTTGAAAGATTTTTTTCTTCGGGGATTTTTGTTGCGGGATATAGCCGGAGAAGGGTTTCCTTATGGTATTTCTCAGGTTGGCAGGAATTTCAGAGAAATATTTTTCAACAAGACGAAACATCTTCACGGGATTCATATTACCAACCGAACATATTACAATTTGGTCAGTATGATAGTTGTTCCCAATGAATGTACGAATATCCGCTGTTTTAAACTTTTTCACATTTTTTGGGGTCCCCAGAATATTCCTGCCTAATGGATGACCTGTGAACAACTGGTCTTCAAAATCGTCGAAGATCTGGTCGGAAGGGGAATCCTTGTATGAACGGATCTCTTCGATGACAACAGCCTTTTCTTTTTCCAGTTCTTTTTGTGGAAAAACAGAATGAAACAGGATGTCGCTCATTAATTCCAGGGTTCGGTCGTAATATGTATTCAAAAATGAGGCATAGATACATGTCTCTTCTTTGGAAGTATAAGCATTCAAATCAGCGCCGACATTTTCAAGCCGGTTCAGCACCTGGTAAACATTCCGTTTTTCTGTACCTTTAAAAATGACGTGTTCAATGAAATGAGCTATTCCATGCTCCTTTTCATTCTCATCGCGACTTCCGGCATTGATGAGAACGCCACAATGGGAGACATTTCCCGGCACATTATGATGAACGAGACGGATGCCGTTTGGTAAGTTCAATTCATGCAGGTCCATGACCTATTTCCTGCTTTCAATAAGAATTTCCAGCAATTTAATACCCGCTTCCGGAATAACAGTTCCGGGGCCAAAGATGGCGACGGTTCCTGCTTTGTAGAGGGTATCATAATCCTGTGGTGGAATAACACCCCCCACGACCACCATGATATCTTCACGGCCGAGCTTTTTCAGCTCTCCGATCACCTGAGGTACAAGGGTTTTATGTCCTGCTGCAAGGCTTGACACACCAAGGATATGAACATCGTTTTCAACTGCCTGTTTGGCAGCTTCCAAGGGGGTTTGGAACAGCGGACCAATATCGACGTCAAATCCGATATCGGCATACCCGGTGGCAACTACCTTAGCACCCCGGTCATGTCCATCCTGTCCCATTTTTGCGATCATGATGCGAGGCCGGCGACCTTCCAGTTCTGCAAATTTGTCAGCCAACTCGCGGGCTTTCTTAAAAGTCTCGTTATCCCCTGATTCAGCGGAATAAACACCTGAAATTGATCGAATCACAGCTTTGTACCTCCCGTAAACTTTTTCCAATGCATAAGAAATTTCTCCCAAAGTTGCCCGTTTCCTCGCTGCATCAATGGAAAGGGCAAGTAAATTCCCTGTTCCAGAGGAAGCTGCGGTTACCAGGGCATCCAGGGTTTTCTGTACTTCCCCGTTATCCCGTTCTGCTTTTAATTGTTGTAATCTCCTGACCTGTGATTCCCTCACTGCAGTATTATCCACCTCCAGCGTTTCAATGGGATCTTCTTTGCCAAGCCGGTTCATATTCACCCCGAGAATTTTATCTTTTCCTGAATCGATGCGGGCTTGTTTCCTTGCAGAAGCCTCCTCAATCCTTATCTTGGGAATACCCGTTTCGATGGCCTTTGCCATTCCACCCAGTTCCTCGACCTCCTGGATCAATGCCCATGCTTTTATAGCTATCTCACCGGTCAATGATTCAACATAGTATGAACCGGCCCAGGGATCGAGCGAACGACAAATGTTGGTCTCTTCCATAAGGTAAAGCTGGGTATTCCTGGAAATACGCGCAGAAAAATCAGTGGGCAATGCAATGGCTTCGTCAAGCGAATTGGTATGCAACGATTGTGTGTGCCCCAGTGCGGCAGCCAATGCCTCAATGCACGTTCGGGCAACGTTATTGAAAGGATCCTGCGCAGTAAGACTCCATCCTGAAGTCTGGCAATGGGCACGAAGGGCCATGGATTTTTCTTTCTTTGGGTTGAACTGCCTGACGATCTTCGACCACAATAACCTTCCTGCCCTCATCTTGGCAATCTCCATAAAATGGTTCATTCCTACACCCCAGAAAAAGGAGAGGCGGGGTGCGAAACTGTCTATGTCAAGACCGGCATTGATGCCAGCCCTGAGATAATCCAACCCGTCAGCAAGGGTATATGCCAGTTCTATATCTGCCGTTGCCCCTGCTTCCTGCATATGATAACCACTGATGCTGATAGAGTTGAATTTAGGCATGTACTTAGCTGTGTATTCAAAGATATCTGCAATGATCTTCATCGACGGGGTTGGGGGATAAATATACGTGTTCCTGACCATAAATTCCTTCAGAATATCATTTTGAATCGTTCCTGTAAGACATTCCATCGGAACACCCTGTTCCTCTGCAGCAACGATATAAAACGCAAGGATCGGTAAAACAGCCCCGTTCATGGTCATCGATACAGACATCTTATCCAGTGGTATCTGGTCGAAGAGGATCTTCATATCAAGGATGGAATCGATCGCCACACCTGCTTTTCCTACGTCCCCTACCACCCGCTCATGATCCGAATCATATCCGCGGTGGGTGGCCAGGTCAAAAGCAATGGAAAGACCTTTCTGTCCGGCCGCCAGGTTTCTACGGTAAAATGCATTTGACTCCTCTGCAGTCGAAAATCCCGCATACTGACGAATGGTCCATGGACGGGTTACATACATCGTCGAATAAGGTCCCCTTAAAAATGGCGTTAGCCCGGCAGCATAGTTCAGATGTTCAAGGGTCTCAAGATCATTTTCCTGGTAAACTGGTTTGATCGGAATTTGTTCCGGGGTCATGAAGAACTCCTTGATCCCATGTTTTTTTTCCCATTCCCTGAAATTCATCTCGTTTGATGAACCTGTCCTGAAATCAATATCTTTAAAATCGGGTCTCATATATAGTAAAAACTACTGTTCATTTGAATTTATATTCAGGCTTGTTTACTTTTCCAACAGAGATGCTATAGTATTCCAAGCTTTTTGTGGTATTTTGCAAGTGTTTCAATAAGATTGCTCCTGAGGTGAATGAAATCATCGATCCCTGCTTCTTTCAGGCTGTCGATGATCTCATTTGGGTATCCTGCAATAATGACAATCTTCCCCGGATCCTGTCCTTTGATTCCTTTGCAGATTTCAGGTGCTAATAGCGTGTATTCATTGTCGGAGCTACAAATAACAATGATCTCTGAACATGATTGAACGGCTGCTTCCACCCCTTCCTCAACGGTTGAAAAACCAGGATTATCAATGATCTCATAACCGGCAATGCCAAAGAAATTGGTTGCGAAAGCCGCCCTTGCTTTCCTCATTGCAAGATTACCAATGGTAAAGAGGAAAATCGATGGTTTTTTATTTCCATTCCTGATATGCCTTTCAGTAGCAAGGCGCAATGTTTCAAAAACCTCTGTAGATCTTGAAATTTTCAACTTTTTGTAAGGAACGGCCGGTTCTTTAACATTTTCATCGTGAACTCTTTCAATCTTTTCCAGCATATTTTCAAGCAGGTTCGGGTATTGGTTGGTTCCGATGCTCACTGTTTTCCGTTGGATGATATCGGTGCTTTTCTTCCTGCAGCTTTTTTCAACTTCAACCTGGACAAACCCTGATTTAATGCAGGCAATCATCCCGCCTTTCTCTTCAACAAGTTTGAAAAGGTTCCAGGCTTGAAAGGCGATGGAATCAGTCAGGCTTTCAATATAATAGGAACCTGCGGCAGGGTCAATCGTCTTATCAAGATGAGATTCTTCTTTAAAGATCAGTTGCTGGTTCCTGGCAATCCTCAAGGAAAAATCATCCGGATCTTTATAGGTCAGATCAAAAGGTAAAATAGAGATTGAATCTGCATTTCCAATGGCTGCAGCCATTCCTTCAGTAGTTGTTCGCAGCATGTTCACAAATGGATCATAGATAGTCTTATTCCGCATGGATGTTACAGAATGGATAAACATGTTCATTGAGCCCTGGTTCTCAGGGTGATATTGTTCCACGATCTTTGCCCATAACAACCGGGCTGCACGTAGTTTGGCTATCTCAAGGAAATAGTCGGATCCCGTAGCAAGACAAAACTGAATCCGGGGAGCGATCACATCTGCAGAGAACCCTTTTGAAACAAGCTCCGACAAGTACTCGTGCCCTGAAGCAAGACTGAATGCCAATTCCTGCACAAGGGTTGAACCTGCATCCTGATAATAATGTCCGTTCACCGTGATTACCTTCATTTCCGGCAACCGCTTATATGCCGTGTTGATCAGATATTCGGCCTCCTCAAAATTATTGTTTCCGGAGAAACAGGAATTACCTGTCAGCAATAAAAAGCTGATGGGATCAAAATTGATCGAGCCTGAAATCTTTTCACCACCCAATTGCCGATGACCAACCTCATAGATGAAAAGCTCAAGGGTAAGTGGATAAGAACGTGATGAAATAAAATGTATTCCGGTCCTGGTAAGATCAATACCTTCCAGCAGCTGGTTTATCTGTTTATGTGTGGTGATCTCCTTCACGTTAAATCCTACTGCATCTGTACCTTTAGCAATCGCTTCCAAGGCAAGACGGTTGGCCTCGTGAAGGTCGGCTGAATGAAAATCCTGACGAATGATCCAGTTATTTCTCTGGTTTTTATTCCCCCTTACAAACGGATAATCACCAGGTAAACTCCTCAGATATTCCAGGTTCTCCAGGTCTTCACCACGATAATAAGGCCTTACATCAAAACCTTCATCCGTCTTCCAGATCAGCTTTTTATCGTAATCAGCCCCTTTTAAATCATATCGAATCAGTTCTTCCCATTGCTCTGTAGAAACCGGCGGAAATTCGGAAAACAGGTGTTTATTTTTTTCTTGTGGATCCATGATAATGGATGGAATTATTATATATAAATGATTTTTAATGTATTACGAATAATTTCGTAAAATTCACTGCAAATTTAAGGATTTATTTCCTTCCTGAAATTACCGCACCGGCTAAGGGAACTACTATTCAGTCTGAACCTCAGATAGCATATCTTTTTACCTGCTTCCAGCCAGATATTCTCATAATAGGTTTGTATCATCGTCGCTTCTTCCTCTGTTTCATGGCTGTAAAGATCTTCTGATTGAAACAGTAACTGATGTTTCTCCCTTATTATCAGGTTCAGTGTATAGTCATAAAATTCCCTGTTATCGGTCTTCAGGTGGATGATCCCCCCGGGAATCAATATTTTCCTATATCTTTCAAGGAATACGGGTGCAGTAAGACGCCTCCTCTCCTTTGCAGGCTGGGGATCGGGAAACGTGATCCATATTTCCGATACCTCTTCCTGTCCGAAAAACCTTTCTAAATGATCGATCTGGGCACGGATAAAGGCGACATTTTTCAATCCCTTTTCTTCAACAGTCTTACATCCTCGCCAGAGACGTGCCCCTTTCAAATCCATCCCTATAAAATTCAGGTGGGGAGATTTCAAAGCAAGTCCGATTGTATATTCTCCTTTGCCACATCCCAGTTCCAATACAATTGGATTTTCATTGTGAAAATAACCGGCATTCCAACTTGAACGCAAATAATGATCAGCACTCAGTTCATGATAACGAACCTGGAAAAGATGTGGAAAGCCAAGGTTCTCGCGGAAATGGATCAGCTTTTTCTTAGGCACGGCATTCTCACTTTTCGAGCAACCATGCTCCTGGAAATCCTTTTGAGCGGGTGTTGTTCATACCAACCATCGCCTGTTCCCTGTCCTGATATTCCTTGATGCTGACCCTGTACAAACCTGATTTTGTCTGTCCTGCAAGGGAAGCCATATTTCCGTCCTGGATAAGTTGATCAATCAACCTTTCTGCATTCCCTTTAATCTTGAATGCTCCAACAATGATGGCGAAACCTCCTGATTCATCATGAATGGGATTTACAAGGGGGGATATTCCTGACTGCAGTAATCCTCTGGAGTTCCATTGAGGTCCTCTTATTGACCCGTAGGTGATCCGATTCCTTTTTTCCGGAACAGGAGAAGAAACCTCCGAACTACTGCCGGAATTTAAAAACCCGGAATAATTAAATGGGATACGCTGAATTTTGTCGAAATTGGTAATACCCAATATAGCTGCTGCTCCAATCGGAATAGCAAGCATTGCCGCCCATTTATAAGTTCTGGAGAGTATTCTCTTACCTGAACCCTGCGATTCAATATACTTTGTGAATTTTTTCTCAATCCGCTTGTGAATCTTTTTTCGCTGAACAGGTAACGAAACAAAAGAGCTGAGTCCAAATGCATCTGCCAGGTAGTTGATGGTCCGGTCCTGTTCAAACTGTATATTTCCTTCTTTATCCTTAAATAATTTGCCAACCCCGGGAATATCCAATCCGTTTGCTTTCTTAAACATTGCGTTGCAATTCTCAACATAAACCCTGATCTGGCGGTTTGCTTCATCAAAGGAAATATTTTCCCTGCTAACCATCCTGCTCGCCAATAAACCATCATTCTGCTTCAGGGTAACATTAAAAAGCAATGATTTTGAAGGGGGCAAAAAGGTATGATGAACCGGATGAATATTGGCAGGGGTATAATTCCCAATGAATCCGCCAAACCCTGGTATGATCACACAATCATACTCATATAACAAATCCGGAATGCATTGTTCAACATTCATGATGGCATTTTTTCAGGCTACGAATGTATAAATTATAAAACTGAATTATTCCCCGGTGTTAGTAATTTGTAATAAATCGTCGGGGGTATCAATTGCAATGCTTTCAAATTCAGTTTTTCGCGTATGAATTGAAAAACCATTCTCCAGCCATCTGAGTTGTTCAAGGGATTCTGCCCGTTCCAGGGATGATTCGGGTAAGCTGGTTATCTTCCTCAGAATAACCGGAGTATATCCGTATATCCCAATATGTTTGTAAAATATATGTTGCGGTAACCGGTTCTCTTTTTTGATTCCCCTCAGAAAGGGAACAGGAAAACGGCTGAAATAGATGGCCTTTGCATAGTTATCAATGATCACTTTCACCACATTCGGATTATCAAGGTCATCACCGGTTGTGATCTTTTTTATCAGGGTCGATAATTCAACCCTTGAATCCTGGAAACATTCTGCCAATTGTGTGATCTGCTCCGGGTTTATAAATGGTTCATCCCCCTGGATATTAATAATGACATCAAATTGCTTGTGTTCCCTGCGGAATAATGTATCCACTACTTCATTGCATCTTTCGGTTCCACTCTGATGGTGTTGGGATGTCATCAGAACTTTGCCTCCAAAACCGGCAACATGGTCATATATTCGTTCATCATCCGTAGCCACAATAATGTCCGATAGTAACTGACACCGGGAAACCCGGTCATAAACACGCTGAATCATCGATTTACCGTATATCATGGAAAGGGGTTTCCCAGGAAATCTGGAGGAGGCAAAGCGTGCAGGTATAATTCCCAGAATATTCATTGTGTGTTAAAAAAGTCCGTGAAGCTGCGCATTTATACGTTCGATCACCTTTCCCAGATCTTCAGGATTTTCTTCAATATTCAGATTATCAACATCTACAATCAGCAGTTTACTTAACTTATACTCATTGATCCAGTCTTCATAGCGATCATTAAGTCCTTTCAGGTAATCCAGGCGTATTGCGCTTTCGTATTCCCTTCCCCGTTTCTGAATCTGATTCACCAGGGTGGGAACACTTGCCTTTAAGTAAATCAGGAGATCGGGCGCCTGGATGAGTGAGTTCATAAGTTCAAACAAGGAAATGTAGTTGTTATAATCGCGTGTGCTCATCAGGTTCATGGCAAGCAGGTTTGGTGCAAAAATGAATGCATCTTCATAAATCGTCCTGTCCTGGATAACCGTTTTACCGGATTCCCTGATTTTGATGATCTTCCTGAAACGGTGATTCAGAAAGTAGATTTGAAGATTGAACGACCACCTTTGCATATCTTCATAGAAACTGTTAAGGTATGGATTTGATTCAATATCTTCATAATTTGGTTCCCACCCAAAATGCTTTGAAAGTAAACGAGTCAAAGTGGTTTTCCCTGACCCAATATTCCCTGCTACCGCAATATGCATATCCTGATGTGTTAGTTCATTCTTATCATTAATTTCTGCTTCCGGGATTTATTTTCCCGGTACTGACAATTGGTTGTTCAGTTCCTCTTTTGGATCCATTTCAACCATTGCAAGGATCTCATCCACATACTTCCTTTCATTGGCAAGCCGGGGTACTTTATACTGCCCACCGAGACGCCCTTTCGACTTCAGCCAATTGTAGAAGGTATTTGATGGCATAACATGAACCAGCGGTTCATTGAGGATCATATTGCAATAACGCTTGGCTTCGTAATCCGAGTTCAGTGATTTCAGTGCATTATCCAGGGTATTGGTAAAATACCCGATATTTTCCGGTGGTTTCTCAAATTCTATAAGCCATTCATGTGCGCCCTTGGTTGCACCTTTCAGGTACACAGGCGCTACAGTATATTCAGTAATCATTGCATTACATCTCTCACAGGCAATTGCAATAGCCTTTTCGGCATTATCTATGATCAGCTCTTCACCGAAGGCATTGATAAAATTCCGGGTCCTGCCTGTAATCTTGATACGATATGGATCAAGGGTTGTAAATGTAACCGTATCACCAATAATATATCGCCACAAACCTCCATTTGTGGTAATTACCATCGCATAATTTGGCCCGGATTCAACTTCACCAAGGGTCAGCACCTTAGGATTGTCAGACCCGATCTCCTCAATTGGAATAAACTCATAATAAATACCATAATCGAGCATCAGGAGCATATCTTCTGTCTCGTTCCTGTCCTGGATACCAAAAAACCCCTCAGAAGCATTGTACACCTCAAGATAATTGACCTTTCTGTCGGAAAAAAGATTTCTGAACTGGTCACGGTATGGGCCGAAATTTACCCCTCCATGAATGAACAGTTCGAAATTCGGCCATACATCTAAAATGGTTTGTTTACCTGATATCTCCAGCACCCGCCTGAATAATAATAAGGTCCAGGAAGGAACCCCTGAGCAACTTGTCACATTATGCGAAAGAGTAGCTCTGGCCATTTTATCAATTTTACTTTCCCATTCATCCATCAGGGCAATCGACAAACCTGGGGTCCTCCTGTATTCTACCCAGAAAGGAAGGTTCTGAATGATGATCGCAGAAAGATCTCCTTCATAATAATAGGATTCATTATTGATCTCATTGATATGGTGACTTCCTCCCATTGCGATACCAAGTCCGTCGAATATTATGGATTCAGGATGGTTGCTGCAGTATATGGAAAGGAGGTCCTTCCCCCCTTTGAAATGACATTCCTCCAATGCCTCCATACTTACGGGGATGTACTTACTTTTGTCACTTGTGGTTCCTGATGATTTGGCAAACCATTTGATCTCTGTAGGCCACAAAATATTCTGTTCTCCCTTCCGGAGCCTCTCAATGGAAGGTTTTAACGAATCATAATCATTTAGTGGTATAATGTTCCTGAATTTCTCAGGAGTATCAATCGACCGGAAATCATATTTTTTTCCCCATTCAGTATTCCTCGCAGTAACCAGGAGATTCTTAAGCCAATCAGATTGAACCTCCAGAGGATATTTCATAAAAAGCTCAATCTGGTGAATTCTTTGCTTCATCAACCAGGAAATGACTGAATTTATCAGTGCCATAGAAGCTGTGTCTGTCTGTTGAATTTTCAAAAATACAACATTAAAAATAACTCTTTATATAAAAATTTCAAACAGAACTCTAAAAATCATTTACATTTGTATGGGAAATGGAGGTCAACTATCTAACATTACTGAAATAATATGCTGTTTATCAGATATGTTCAACATAACATAAGTGTGTGAATAAAACGGGTTACAACGATTTAAACAGAGAATTAAGTTTTAATAAATCAATCAATAAAAAATTTCAAAATGGCATCGATTAGTTTGTATATCGTTGAGGATGAATTAATTATTTCTCACGATTTAATGACAAAACTTACCGACCTTGGCTATAAAGTTCTTGGAATGGATACCAAGGGAGAAAACGCCGTGGATAATATTTCGGTATTGGCACAGAACAAGAATGAGCCAGATATTGTGATTATGGATGTAAAACTTGCGGGCAAAATGGATGGTATCGAAGCAGCAAGGATGATTACTGAGAACTACAATTGCGGGATTATTTTCCTTACTTCAATGAACAAAAGTGAAGTATTCTCCAAATCATTTTCCCTGAAGCCGTACGCATATCTTTTTAAACCGGTGGATATTGACCAGATTAAAGCTGCTATCGAAGTTGCTAACTACCAGCGAAATCTGGAAATTACCAATGAGCATATTATTTCGGACTTAAAGAATGAAATTGAACAGCGTAAAAAAGCAGAAAAAGAAAAGAATTTACGTTTGCAGGAACGTATCCGGGCTGAACAAAGGATCAACCAATTAATGAAACAGAAGCATCAGATGGAGATGGATCTTATTAACCGTGAACTTGCCACATCATCCATTTTTATCTCTCAGAAAAATAAGATTATCGGGTTGATCCGTAAAGATATTAACCGGCTCCTGAGGACTGATAAGAATATCAATAAGGTGGATATAACAAGGGTACTGAAAACCATCGATGAAAATGTTAAATTCGACAATGACTGGTACAGGATCAAAGCTCATTTTGAAAAGATCTATCCAGGCTTCTTTGACCGCTTGCGTAAAAAATTCCCCCAGTTAACGCCCAATGATCATAAACTTAGTGCATTGCTCAGGATGAACCTGAATACAAAAGAAATTTCCCACATTCTGAAAATCACTGCACCCAGTACCGAAATCTCACGTATCCGGTTAAGAAAGAAACTGGAGCTTGCCAAGAATGTCAACCTTACCCAGTTTATTTGTGACGTATAAACAAATGGATTATAATTTTTCCATTAATTCATCTGTAAGGGTCAGATTATGGAAAACATTCTGAACATCATCATCATCTTCAATCACATCGATCAGCTTAAGCACTTTTTTAGCTGCATCCACATCAAGGGTTTCAGTGGTTTTGGGAATTCTTTGGAGAGAAGCGCTTTCGGGTTCTATTGCTAACTGCTCAAGTTTCTTCATCATATTACCAAAATCTTCCATGGCAGTGGTAATCGTGAATAACCCTTCTTCCAGTATTATATCTTCGGCTCCTGCTTCAATCACCTCCATTTCAAAATCATCCGGATTCAGGGTTCCCTGGGGAACCACAAAAATACCTTTACGGTCAAACAAATAATTCAATGACCCGTTTTTGCCCATTTCTCCCCCATGTTTATTGAAATAGGCACGGATATTACTTACTGTACGCTGGATATTATCCGTCGTTGCTTCAACAAAAACAGCAATACCATGGGGACCTTTCCCTTCGTAAGTAGTTTCCAGAAGTGCAGCAGAGTCTTTTTCAACTCCTTTATTGATGGCCCGCAAAATGGTTTCTTTGGGCATGCTTGACCCCTTTGCATTGGCAATGGCCAATCGAAGCCGCGGGTTATGCTCCGGGTCGGGTCCTCCATCCTTTACTGATATCGTAATATCTTTTATAATCTTAGAGAATATCTTCGACCGCTTTGCATCCAATGCTCCCTTTTTCCTTTTTATAGTTGACCATTTATTATGCCCTGACATAAACCTGAATTTTTACTTATATTAATATTTTATGACTGAATATCTTATTTCACGGTAAAATTAGTAAAAAAATAATTTCTCATACAAAAACGATTGGTAAATTTGAAGACACAATTGTTACCTCAAATCTCCCACATGCTGTTGTATAAGAAATCTATATTCTTCCTTCTGTTATCATTCATCATTATCCTGCTGAACCATTGTGCCAATCCGGTTTCACCCCAGGGAGGGAAAAAAGACATCATCCCGCCTAAACCTGTTTTCTTTTTCCCCCCTAACTTTTCAACAAGCTTCCACGACAGGAGAATTAAAATAACCTTTGATGAGTTTATACAACTTAAGGAACCGAAAACCAAAATCACAATTTCTCCGCCCCTGTTGCCTAACAGTGATTTTATTCTTCACGGGAAATCCCTGGTGATAAAGATGGACGACAGCCTGCAAACCAATACAACCTTTTCATTCAATTTTGGTGAATCAATATCCGACCTCACGGAAAACAATGTTCTGCACGATTTCAGCTATGTCTTTACAACCGGAACCCACATCGATTCATTAAGTCTCAAAGGGAAAATCATTGATGCTTTCGATCTTACACCACAAAAAGATATTTTTGCGCTGCTCTATATCAATGAGAATGATACAATTCCTTTCGATTCCCTTCCATGTAAGGTCAGATCATATTATATGGCAAGAACCAATGATAAAGGGGAATTTATCCTTCATAACCTGAGAAATAAACCATATAAGCTCTTTGCACTCAAAGATATAAACTCAAATTATTTGTATGATCTTTCAAGCGAGAAAGTAGCATTCCTCGATAGTCTGGCAACCGGAACATTCATCCCGCCCGAATTTGCAGATTCAACCAATAAAAAGGATACACTTGTTATAAAGGATAAACCAGGAAGACCTGATTCAGCAATTCTAAAAAATAAAGTGGAGAAGAAAGATACGATAAAAAACGGACATATATCATTCCCGTCATACACTTTGCATCTTTTTGAACAGATCGATTCAACCCAGAAACTGTTAAAATCAGAGATGGTACAGAAAAACGAAGTCCGTTTTGTTTATAAGTTTCCTGCCCTTGATCCTGAATTCACCCCATTGAATTTCACCCCGGAAGGCACCTGGAAAATAATGGAATTCTCAAAAAAAAGGGATACCGTTCTTCTCTGGTTAATGTCTATTCCAAAGGATTCCCTGATTGTTGAGATCAAAGACAAAGGAAGAAAAACTGACACCGTATCCCTGGGTTTAACCGTAAAAAGTAAAAAGAGAAGATCATCAGGAAAAGAAAATGAAAAACCTGATCGGCTGGATCTGGGTACAACTTTTTGGGGAGGTCACCTAAACCAGTTCTGGGGAGATCCGGAGATCATTAGTTCCTTCCCATTGTCACACGCTGTTTTTTCCAGGTTCTTATTGGTCGATAATAAAGATACGATTCATGTAATGGCAAATTTCCGCGATTCATTGAAAAGGAATATTATTATTCATTATAAGTGGAAAGAGGAGGCCAGGTATTTGCTTATTATTCCTGATTCCGTTCTGTTTTCCATAAACGGATTAACAAACGATTCCCTGAAACTCGATTTTCAGGCGCTGGCATTGAAAAACTTCGGATCTATCCGTATGGAGATCACTCCTGAAACAAAGTCTGGAACATACATTATCCAACTCCTTGATGATAAAGAGAATATTCTTCGTCAGAGCAGAATCACTCAAAAAGAAAAGATTGAATTTAATTACCTGTTTCCCGGAAAATATAAAATTAAAGCCATTCTTGATCGTAATAACAATGGCCGGTGGGATTCAGGGATTTACCTTAAACACCTGCAACCTGAAGAAGTTTTTTACTTCCCCAAAATAATTGAGGTCAGAAGCAATTGGGATGTTGAAGAAACATGGACTTTATAAATCCATTTCCTGTTTATGAATTACAGCAATTGATGCAATCTACTAAACGGGTCAGTGCATCATATTTAAGGGAATAAAGTATCATTTTCCCTTCTCTTTTTGATTCCAGTAAACCTTTATTCTTCAATATATTCAAATGATGAGATGCAGAAGCTTGCTCAATGTTCAGTTTTTCATATATTTCCGTAACTGTGAGTCGTTTGTTTTGAGTGAGGAGATCTACAATAGCAATCCTCATCGGATGAGCAACAGCTCTTAACTTACTGGCAGCCCTTTCCAACTTTTCAATATCAATATGTGCCTTTTTCATCGTCGTAATGAATTAGAATAATGTTTTATGCAAAGATAAACAATATTAAACAAAAATAAATATATAAATATATTATTAATTTAGAATCCTTCTACGAACAGGTCAGTGAAGTCAAAGCTGTTGACATCAAATAACCCTTTGTCGCTTATCTTCAATTCAGGAATTACAAGCAAAGCCATAAATGAAAGTGTCATATAAGGTGCTTGTAATGAGGTTCCGAGATTTTTAACCTCGCGGTTGAGTTGATCATACAATTCAGCAACCTGATAACCATCGCAAGGTGACATGATACCCGCTACCGGCAAAGGAAGAATGATCTTTTGCCAGGTATCAGCCAGTGAGATTCCCCCCTTCGCTTCAGAAACCATGTTTATGGCTTCAACGATTGAACGGTCATCAGTTCCAACTGCAATAATGTTATGACTGTCGTGTGCAACACTCGATGCAATTGCTCCGCGTTCCAGTCCAAAGCCCCTGACAAATGCCACGACCGGTGGAGCATCCCGGTAACGGTCCTTAACAACAATCTTCAGAATATCCCGGGCCATATCGCTGACCACTTCACTGCCAGCAATTTTAGGTTCCATTAGTAACTGCCGGGTTATCAACTGCCCATCCATGGCTTCCATCACCCTTATATGCGATCCTTTCTGGAGAATGCGTATATCAGATTCCTGCATGAGGGAAGCATTAAACGTATTCAAAGATGTTTCCTTTATTGTAGGGATCAGTGATTTCCCGTTTTCAGCAACTTTTCCCCCATCGACATATGTTGCAAGAATATTAAAGTCATCCAGGTTATCTGCAACGATGAAATCAGCGGGATCTCCAGGACGCAAAAGCCCTGCATCCAGTTTATAGTGAACCACCGGATTCACCGTGCATGCCCTTAAAGTATTCATGATGTCATATCCTTTGCCGATCGATCTTTTTACAACCTCATTAATATGTCCTTTAACCAGATCATTGGGGTGCAGATCATCGGAACAAAACATAATGCTCTCAGGGAATTGATCAATCAATGGAGAGAGTGCCTCAAAATTCCTGGCAGCGCTTCCTTCCCTGATCAAAATCTTCATTCCATGTCCGATCTTCTCCCGGGCTTCATCGATAGTATAACACTCATGGTCGGTTGTAATGCAAGACTCAATATAACGTTTTGCTTCCTCTCCTCTCAGTCCCGGGGCATGTCCGTCAACTGGCTTGTTGTACTTTCGTGCCAGGGCAATTTTTTGCATCACAACAGGGTCATTTCCCAGAACTCCGGGGAAATTCATCATCTCAGAAAGATATTTCACTTCATCCATCCTGAGAAGATCTTCGGTCTCTTTCAATCCGATCCCTGCTCCTGCAGTTTCAAAAGGGGTAGCCGGCACACAGGAAGAAGCGCCGAAACAGAACTTAAACGCCACTTTTTTTCCATTGGATATCATGAACCGGATACCTTCAATCCCCAGAACATTTGCAATTTCATGAGGATCAGACACTGTTCCAATCGTGCCATGTACAACAGCAAGACGTGCAAATTCAGATGGAATAAGCATGGAGCTTTCAATATGAATATGGGCATCGATCAATCCCGGTAAAATGAAATTTGGCTGAACCTCCTCCGATTCCACGATCTTCTCAATTCTGCCCTCATTTACAATAATAACCCCTTTGAATATCCTCCGGTTAATTACATCCACGATATGACCGGAAATTTCGTACAATTTATTATCCATACTATCAATTAATTAACAAAAATCAACCTTCACGTTGATTTCTATCCTTTAATGCAAGTTGTCCACAGGCCGCCTCAATATCTTCCCCCCTGCTCTTCCTGATATTCACAATCATGTTTTTCTTTTCGAGGAACTCTTTAAACGCAATTATTTTCCCGGATTCAGGTCGTTTAAAATCCAGGTCAGGAACCTGATTATATCCGATCAGGTTGATCTTAACAGGGAAACTTTTACAAAACTCTGCCAGGTTATGGGCATCTGAAAGAGAATCATTCATATTGGCAAACATAAGATATTCAAGGGTAAACCGTTTCCCGGTTTTCTCATGATAATACTTCAAGGCATCCCTGAGCTCTTCCAAAGGATATTTTTTGTTCAAAGGAACAATGATACTTCTTTTTACATTATCAGCGGTGTGGAGAGAAATTGCCAGGTGAATTCTTAGATGGTCGTCGGCAAGTTTTCGGATCATATTGGGAATACCCACGGTGGACAAGGTTATCCGTTGGGGTGACATACCCAACCCATCTTCTGAAGTGATCATTAATATAGCTCTTTTCACCTCCTCATAGTTCAGGAGTGGTTCTCCCATACCCATCAGTACAATGTTGGAAAGAGGTACATTAAAATGGTGAAGTGACTGGTTGGTCAGTTCAACCACCTGGTCAAATATCTCTGTGAATGCAAGGTTTCGCTTAAAACCGAAAAGCCCTGTGGCGCAGAAAGTACAACCAAGCTGACAACCAACCTGAGAGGAAATGCAGGCAGTGGTGCGGTTTCCGTCAGGGATAAGGACACCTTCTATCATCAGTCTGTCATGAAGCCGGAATGTGCTTTTTACTGTACGATCGCGACTGATGTATTCTTTTTCGATGTGAAGAACAGGGAAACTAAAATGATCTTCAAGGATCTTCCTGACGGGTTTTGAGAGGTTGGTCATGTCGTTGATCGAACGGCAGGATTTTTTCCAAAACCACTCATAGACCTGATTTGCCCGGAACGTTTTTTCATTCTGATCAGCAAAGAATTTTTCGAGATCGGTCAGCGACAGGGATCGTATGTCCTCTTTAATGTCACCATTCATCCTTTTTCTGTGTCTTGGGTTTCATTTCCTCCTTAAGCATTCTAACCAATCTCTGCATCACAGTATCAACCTGATAAAGATAGGAGTCGCACCTTGGGGTATAATCGGGATCCTTTGGATTCATCCATCTTTCGATCGGGTATCGCGAAATGGTTTTCAGGTTAAAGTCATTCAGGGTGTACCGGAATTTATTTTCCTTAAACTCCAGTCTAAGTGCATAGGTAACAATACCACCATCCAGTTTGGTACTGTCCTTGTCAAAGTAATAGACACGTAATCTTCCGATCCCTTCAATTTTACCGTTGGCTTTGTCCATCACATTTGCAACACTATTTGGATTTACATAAAAAACGCGCATCCATGCCATTCCCCGTTCAAACAGGATATCCTTCGTACCATCCTGGTTAACGACTTCCTGATATTTAAACAACTTTGTATCAGGATCCACAGGAGGTTTTCCTGTTTGACTGCCTTGTTGGGCAAACATAACACAAAAAGGCAGAATCAACAACAATAAGAAGGCTGTCATTCGCATATACATAGATTTTAAATCGAAAATTCGTGTACAATATTAATAGTAAATACGAAAATCTGATCGCATTATTATAATTTATTTTTACAAATAGATATAAAAAAACCCCGTTGTTCCCGGGGTTTTTTTATTATGTCAACTGATTAATACATGTCACCCATGCCGCTGCCATAGCCACCGGGGCCCATTGGCATCTTGGGTTCCTTTTCTTCCTTATGAGTCGCCAGTACACATTCGGTTGTCAAGAGCATGCCTGCAATGGAGGCAGCATTTTCAAGTGCGATACGGGCAACCTTGGTAGGGTCGATAACACCAGAAGCAAACAGATTTTCATATTTCTCGGTCCTTGCATTGAATCCAAGATCATCTTTTCCTTCTTTCACTTTCTGTACGATCACAGAACCTTCAAGACCTGCATTTTCCACAATCTGACGAAGCGGTTCTTCAAGTGCCCTTTTCACAATTGAAATACCTGTGTTCTCGTCTTCATTATCGCCTTTCAGTTTTTCAATTGCCGTGATAGCTCTTATATAACCGACTCCACCACCCGGGATTATTCCTTCTTCAATAGCAGCGCGCGTTGCATGCAGTGCATCATCGAAACGGTCTTTCTTTTCCTTCATTTCAACCTCGCTTGCTGCACCAACGTAGATAACAGCAACACCACCTGCCAGTTTTGCCAGTCTTTCCTGTAACTTTTCCTTGTCATAATCGGAAGTCGAAGTACCGATCTGGGCTTTAATCTGGTTGATCCTTGCAGCAATATCTGCTTTCTGTCCCTTGCCGCTTACGATCGTAGTGTTGTCCTTATCGATTGAGACTTTTTCAGCCTGTCCCAGGTACTGTAATGTTGTATCTTCGAGTTTATACCCTTTTTCTTCTGAAATAACGGTACCACCTGTCAGGATTGCAATATCCTCGAGCATCTCTTTCCTTCTGTCGCCAAAACCCGGAGCTTTTACTGCAACAACTTTCAGGGAACCCCTGATCTTGTTGACTACCAGTGTAGCCAGTGCCTCTCCGTCAATATCTTCAGAAACGATGATCATTGGTCTGCCGGTTGCAACAACTTTCTCGAGTAACGGAAGAAGATCCTTCATAATCGAGATCTTTTTGTCATGGATCAGAATATAAGGGTTCTCATATACTGCTTCCATTTTTTCTGCATCGGTAATGAAATAAGGTGAGATATATCCCCTGTCGAATTGCATTCCTTCCACAACTTTCACGGTAGTTTCAATTCCTTTGGCTTCTTCGATCGTAATAACGCCTTCTTTTTTCACCTTTGTCATTGCTTCAGCGATCATTTTCCCAATGAAAACATCGTTGTTTGCAGAAACAGAAGCAACCTGCTCGATCAGATCGATGCTATCGCCTACTTGATGTGTCTGCTTTTTAAGGGAGGCGATGACTTCTGCAACAGCTTTATCGATGCCTCTTTTCAGATCCATCGGGTTTGCACCTGCAGTCACATTCTTCAAACCGGTTGTAAAAATTGCTTGCGCGAGTACAGTGGCTGTGGTAGTACCATCACCTGCCAGTTCGCTGGTTTTTGATGCAACTTCTTTCAACATCTGTGCGCCCATGTTTTCAATGGGGTCCTTCAGTTCCACTTCCTTTGCAACCGTAACACCATCCTTGGTAATAACCGGAGCACCATATGATTTATCGATAATAACATTACGACCACTCGGACCGAGTGTTACCTTAACGGCATTGGAAAGCTCATCAACACCCTTTTTCAAGGCCTCCCGTGCTTTTATATTAAAAACAATATCTTTTGCCATAGTTGAATAATTTTAAATTTAATTTTTCTTGTTAAACGATTATAAAATAGCATTAAATGATCGCGAAGATGTCGGATTCCTTCATAATAAGATAGGCAACACCATCGATAGTTATTTCAGTGCCTGAATATTTGCCATAAAGTACTTCGTCGCCAACTTTTACAGTCATGGATTCATCCTTTTTCCTTGTACCCACGGCACTGACAGTACCACCATCAGGGAGTGTGACTTTAAAATCAAATACTTCTAAAGATGGTTTCCCTAAGCCAACAGCTACAACTAATCCTTTTTGTGGTTTTTCTTTAGCGGTATCAGGAATGATGATTCCACCTGCCGTCTTTTCCTCAGCAGCAGCGGGTTGTATTAACACTCGATCTGCCGGTAAAGTAATTTTCAATTTTGCCATAATTTTTTATTTTAATGTGAAACTTATTTTTTTGTGGAGTAGAACCTATTTGTCACAATCTGTGCCAAAAAACAAAAATGCCTTTAAGTGGGACATTATTTCAGTCGGAAAAAAGATTTAAAAAAAAATGTCAGAAGTTTATGACATTCTGACATTTTCTTATTTACTTTTTTTGACTAGGGGGGGCCTGAAAATCTTTAATGGGTTGAGTCTTACTCTCATTAATCTGTTTCTGGATCTCACTCTCCTGCACCTTGG
Source organism: Bacteroidota bacterium (assembly GCA_026391355.1). Lineage (GTDB taxonomy): Bacteria > Bacteroidota > Bacteroidia > Bacteroidales > FEN-979 > CAIYUC01. The sequence goes on from JAPLDH010000077.1 coordinate 89,867, forward strand.
TTTCTCCCTGGTATTTTGGGATCACAAAAGAGGAAAAGAGGGCAAGTACAAGTAAGATGATCGCCAGAGTCCAGGTGGATTTTTCCAGGAAATCCGCTGTTTTCCTGACACCCATAAATTGATTTGAGGAAGAAAAATTAGATGCCAAACCACCTCCTTTTGAGTTTTGTACAAGAACTACAAGGACGAGCAAAACACAGGTGATAAGGATAACGACCGAGATTAAAATATAAATAGCCATGTTACATGAAAATTTACCAATTACAATTTACCATTTACCATTTTGGAATGATACGAGGATCAAACTTCACAAATTATTGAGGAAAAACTGTTTCGTTATTCCAATTTTTTAATTTGGGCTGCAAAGAAACTACTTTTTTCCGGATAAAGCAAGATTAATTTCTCATAAATTTTGATGGCCTTGTGAACATTTCCCTGACGATAATAGAGTTGAGCAAGTGTCTCGCTCACGATTTCTTCTGCATCAAAGCCGCTGGATGCCTCCTTTTCGGCCGGGCTAAAGAAGTTCCCCTTCGGAGATGAGATTCGGGGTGCCTCCTGGATGAACTTTTCGACTAATTCATTTTTTGTGGTGATTTTTTTTGAAGACAACAATTCTTCATGGTCCTTGATACTCTGCTCAATGACAGGCCAGGATGTTGTTTTCAACGATTGTTCATCTTTACTTATTAATGCTTCTGCCTGTTCAGCTTTGATCTCTGCTAATCTCCGCCTGACAATTGCGAGCAATTCATCTTCATGAGTCGGCTGGTGAAGTTCCGGTTTTTGTGATGAAGGTTCATTAACAACAGGAATTTTATGGATGGACCTGGAAGTTTTAAGGCGATCGAGGTCCATCTTGATTTTCCTGCGGTTTGAAGCATAGGCTGCCATTTTTTTCCACTGACCGGAAAAGTCAATATCCTCCTTCTTATATAAGCCATATGCATAAAGGATCTGTGCAGAGGCACAATAGGGAAAGCGGATTGCAAGATCCTTCACCCCTGACATATCTTCAAAGGTCAGATCGACGGGATTCTTTAGATGATCAATAAATTCCTGACGCGTCATTGAACTCTAGTTGACACTATTTACTAACTGATCTTTACCAATTGACCACTGCTTTGTTGAATATATCCTGGACCAATTGGTCGTTGATCGTTTTTATCAGCCCGTCCTGAACTGAAGGAAGTGGTTCGGAAATTGGATAATCGGCAAATCTGGTGAAGGAGGATTCAAAATTCTGTTTATCATTCGTCTTGTTTGTGAATTTGACATTCACCGTGATTGTCATCCTGTTCATTGCAGCTGTTTCATTGCCCTGGATGGCAGTAGGAAATGCCGGTTCATACCCTGTAATGGAACCTTCAATTGTTAAATCCCCTCCCCTGGAAACCAGCACGAGGTTAGTTTGCGATGTGAAATAATCCTTCAGATTATCTGTAAAAGCAGTACTTAATGTAGGAATGACCGTTGCAGCATTATTGGCAAAATAATTTATGGTAACGGTTTTGACATTGGGGGAAATTGAGGCTCCCGTCAATGAATAACTTACATGGCAGGAACTTTGAAAAAACAGGTAAACAATCCCCAATCCGAAAGTCAGATTACGGAGACACAGGGAAAAAAAACCGTATTCAGTCCTTTTCAATGCTGAAAAATATTTCTACGCAAAGGTAGGAAAAATTCAGCCCGTTAAGACCCGATCAAGTATCGATCTGATATTCTTTAATCTTACGGTAAAGTGTTCTTTCTGAAATACCGAGTTCTTTCGCAGCGTGTCTTCGTTTTCCATCATGTTTCTGCAAGGCTTTCCTGATATAATCAATTTCCGTCTTTTCAAGTGAAAAAGATTCTTCGATTTCTTCAGGTTCCTGTATCGGTTCAGTAAAAGATTTCTCCTCAGGATGAACTTCAATGGGTTGCTCTGACTCAGGAACATCTTCGAAATTCTTATACAGCCTTTTGATGATCTGTGTATTATCTCCCAGCACTTCTACCGATTTCTCATTCTGCATAAGGGACATAACAAGTTGTTTTAGGTCGTTCACATCCTTCTTCATATCGAACAGCACCTTATAAAGCAGTTCCCGTTCAGTGAATTTTCCTGAATCATCCTCTTTATATAGAATCGGAAGATCGCTCGTTTGCCCGCGAGGAAGATACTTGCTGAGTGTTGGACCGTCAATATTCCGGTTATTCTCAATGATTGAGATCTGTTCGGTTATATTCTTCAACTGGCGTACATTCCCTGGCCATCTGTAATTCGACAACAGATTTTGTGCATCATCATCAAGAATGATGGGTGGCATCCTGTATTTCTCGGCTACATCTGAAGCAAACTTCCGGAAAAGCAGGTAAATGTCATCTTGCCGATCCCGTAACGGCGGCATAAAAATAGGTACGGTATTTAACCTGTAGAAGAGATCCTGTCTGAACTTCCCTTTCGCAATTGCATCGGGAATATTGACATTCGTAGCGCCAACGATCCTGACGTTTGTTTTCAGTTCCTTGGACGAGCCAACCCGCATGAATTCACCTGACTCCAGTACTCTCAATAGCCTCACCTGTGTGAAAAGCGGCAGTTCAGCCACTTCATCTAAAAAAATAGTACCTCCGCTGACCACTTCAAAGTACCCTTTCCGTGCTTCATGAGCCCCGGTGAATGATCCTTTCTCATGACCAAAGAGTTCGGAATCAATGGTTCCTTCGGGAATTGCGCCACAATTTACTGCAATATAAGGTCCATGCTTCCGTGCACTGAGCTGGTGAATAATCTTTGGAAATACCTCTTTTCCGGTTCCGCTTTCACCACTTATCAGCACAGTTATATCCGTAGCTGCAACCTGGCGGGCAATGTCAATAGCCCTGTCGAGCAAAACTGAATTGCCAATTATCCCAAACCGCTGCTTTATGGTCTGAATGTCCATGGGTAATCCTTTTTTATACCAATCCTATAAACCTGCAGTACCTGATTTTTATTTTTCTTGTTTTTTCACTTCCCTTTTCAGGCGTGCAAGATGTCCCCTTCCTAAAGCCTTGACTTCGCAACCGAGTTCAAAATAACGACGGATCTGGACATCGGTCAGAATACCGAATGCATCGATAACAGCAATGGGTCCACCTGCCCAATTAACGATATCATCAGGCGACAGATTTAGATACTGGGTATGGGGAACTGCAAGGATCAGTGCTTCAACTCCCGTAATTGCTTCTTTCAATTCCTTTTGAACAGTGATGTTTTTCAGTTGCTCCTGGTTCCGGAAGAAGCGTTTCCAGGAATGTCCAGGTGCAGGGTATTCGTCCTGGTCTTCCAACTCATACCAATGGTCAACATAAGGATCATGTACACGGATTTCAGCACTCATCTCGGTCAGTTTCCTGACCACCATTTCGCTTCCGCTGTAACGTGTATCCCCAACATCCTGCCGGTAACTGGCCCCGCATAACAGTACTTCTGATCCGGCAATATATTTCCCCATATTCCTGAGGGCATCCCTGGTCAGTTCGGCAACATGCAAAGCCCTTGTATCATTGATGTTGATTGCAGTCGGGGTGATCTGGAAGATTTTATCTCCATCTTCAAAACCAAGAATATGTTTATAAGCCCAATAACCCAGGCCGCCATCTTTTGGAAGGCAATAACCACCTATCCCAGGTCCCGGGAAAATCATATTGTTATGTGTAGGACGCATCTTGATGGCATTGATAACCTTAATCAGGTCAACTCCATTTCTTTCTGCAAACAGGCTCCATTCATTCAAAAAGGCCAGAATCGTTGCACGGTATGAATTCTCAACAATTTTTGTGGTCTCCGATTCAATCGGCCTGTCCATTACAGTCAATGGAAAATCTTTTGTATTTAACACCTCGTGCAGGAACTTTTCTACACGTTGACGGGCTACCTTATCACAACCGGAACAAACACGCCAGAAATCACGGATACTGGCAACATATTGTTTACCTGGCATTACCCGTTCGAAGCTGTGTGCCAAAAGCGGTGTTTCCTTGATACCTCTCTTTGCAAATGCTTTTTTCAGGATCGGCCATGCAACAAATTCAGTGGTTCCGGGAGCAACCGTGGTCTCAATTAAAACAAGACACCCTGGATTTATCTTTTCCCCAATTGTTCGCATTGTATCCTCAAGGGCTGCCATATCTGCAGAACCAGTCTTCATATCTCCAAGATCCTTCTTGGCAAAGTCACACTGAACATCAACCACCACACAGTCAGCAAACTGCAGGCAGTCACTGTTGAACGTCGCAACCAATGTTTTCTCTTTCAGTACACACCGGTCGATCAGCATATCCACTTCGGGATCTTCTGCTTTTACAGGAGAAATTCCTTCGTTCACCAGAGGAATTTTCCAATAGCTTCTCGGGCTTGGGCGCTGGCAACCAATGACAAATTTGGAATAGTTGCCATCTTTATTCTTGGTGTCGGCTACAATAGCAGCCATGACAGCTCCAACGAAGCCCATTCCCATGACAACAATAATCTCTTTGCCTTCTTTTCTTGCCTTGGTTACCAGGTTTTCAATTCTGGTCAACTCGTTTGCATAATCGGTCTTCAAAGGAAGAGGAAATTTTTCTCCCGATGGACTTACTGAATATTTTACAGGTTCCTGTGATGACATAATGTAACGTGTTTTTAAGTTAATATTTCGGTTTTTATATATGTATTTCCAATTCAGATGCTACCTCAGATGTGCATTCAACTTCTCTTCAAACATCCTGACCAGTTTTTGCATCACTTTCTCAATTTCGTTGTCGGTAAGGGTTTTCTGTTCATCAAGGAGGATAAAACTAACGGCATAAGACTTTTTGCCATGCTCAATCTTTTCTCCTTCATAAACGTCGAAAAGACCCACTTTTTTCAATACTCTTTTTTCAGTTTCATACGCCAGTTTCTCAATCTGTGCAAAAGTTACCGAATTATCCACCAACATGGCTATATCCCGTCGAACTTCAGGAAACTTGGGCAACTCCCGGAATTTGATACCTTTCGTATCAAGTGAAGATAAAAGGTTATCCCAGAAAAAATCTGCATAAAAGATTTCCTGCCGGATATCATGCTTATTTAAGAGCAGGCGTGATAATTCCCCGAAATTAACCAAAATTTTTCCATCCAGTAAAACGACCATTCCTTCTTTGATAATATTGCCGGTCAGCGTTTCCGTTTTGAGCTTTGACAGATCTATATTGGCCTTCACCAGAACATTATTAATATATCCTTTCAGATCATAAAAATCCACTTTTCGTCCAGCTGAATTCCAATTCTCAGCAATGGCCCTGCCGGAAAGATAAAGTGCAAGGTGCTTTTCTTCCTGGTACTTTAACAATGGGCCTGAAGAATTACCGGAATGATCATCTTTCTCCGGATCAACCTTTGAATATATTGTACCAAATTCGAAGAGCTTTATATCCTGTATCTTGCGGTTCTGATTGTAAACGATTGTTTCAAAACCGTTATAAAGTAAGGTTTGTCTTAAAACAGCCAGATCCCTGCTTAAGGGGTTCAGAATCCTGACAGAATTTTGCTCCCTGAAATCTGTATTTCCTTCATAATATGCCGACCTGGTTAGCGAATTATTTATGATTTCATAGAATCCATTGGCAACCAGGTAATCAGAGATCAGATTCTGGATCTTCTCAGGATCCGGATTTTTGGCATATGAAACTGAAGAATGAATGGAAGCGGGGATCTCTACATTGTTGTAACCATAGATGCGCAAAACCTCTTCAATTATGTCTGCTTCACGTGTAACGTCGGTTTTAAAGGCCGGCACCCTTAAATCCAACCCTTTCTGGTCATCTCCAAGAACCTCAAATCCAAGGGAAATCAATATTTTTTTTACAGTATCCCTTTCTATCTTTTTTCCAATAAGCCGATCCAGATGATCATAGGAAAGGTTTACTGTTTTCCGGATAAATGGATGAGGATAAACATCAACTATTTCGGAAGATATCTCGCCTCCTGCCATTTCCCGGATCATCAATGCGGCCCTTTTAATTGCATAGACTGTAATATCAATGTCAGAGCCCCTTTCGAACCTAAATGATGCATCAGTCTGCAATCCATGGTATTTGGAAGTAAGCCGGATGGTTCGTGGGTCAAAACATGCGCTTTCAAGAAAGATATTCCGCGTATTTTCCGTTACTCCTGATTCAAGACCCCCGAAAACTCCGGCAATTACCATTGGCTCTTCAGCATTACATATCATCAGGTCATTATCGGTCAGCTCCCTTTCAACTTCATCGAGCGTAGTAAATTTTGTTCCTCCCCTGAGTTTTTTTATGATGACCTTTTCCCCCCGGATCTTATCTGCATCAAATGCATGCAAAGGTTGGCCGGTTTCATAAAGAATATAATTGGTAATATCCACAATATTATTGATGGGACGAAGACCAATTGCATTTAGCCTGTCCCTGAGCCATTTTGGAGAATCCGCCACCTTGATTCCAATCATTGTCAATCCTGTATAACGGGGGCATCCGGTTGTATCTTCAATGACCACATCAATCCTGCGTTTATTATTATCTGTTTTAAGGTTACCGACATCAGGAATCATCAAACGGATATTGTCCATCCTGGTAGCGATGGCCTGATTTATCCCGCAAACAGCAACTAAGTCTCTTGCCACCCCTATATGGGATGCGGCATCCGACCGGTTTGGGGTTAACCCGATTTCGAGGATAACATCCTCGTAGACATCAAAATATTCTTTCGCCAAAGTACCAGGAATTGCAAAGGGATCCAATACCATTATACCTTCATGAGATGTACCCAATCCAAGTTCATCCTCAGCACAAATCATCCCTTCTGACACCTCTCCCCTGATTTTGGTTTTTTGAAGTTTTATTTCCTGATCTTTAAAATACAGAGTCGTACCGATCGTAGCCACGGCAACTTTTTGTCCGGCCATAACATTCGACGCTCCACAAACAATATGCAATGGTTCACTTCGTGAAATATCCACCGTGGTAATACTCAGATGATCTGAATTCGGATGAGGAATACATGTTTTGACTTCGCCAATCACCACTCCATCCAGTCCACCCTTTACAGAACAGTATTGATTGAGGCTTTCCACTTCCAGTCCACATCCGGTAAGTATCCCTGCTAAGGTTTCCGGTTCTGTGGTAAGATTAATGTAATCCTTCAGCCAATTTAGGGAGATCCTCATGTTATGGTTGTGTTATTTGTGTACAAAAGTATTGATAAATTCAATTTGATCAACTAATTAATCCCCAATTTTCGTTGTATTTATTCATCAATGCCAGGTGTTGGAAAAGCATCATATTTTTCTCTTTTTCCAGGGAAGGATCGTCGCGGAGAATATCAGATGCCAGGTTTCGCGCATATTTCAGTATTTTTTCATCCTTTACGATATCGGCAATTTTCAGGTTCAGGATACCACTTTGCTGGGTTCCTTCAAGATCACCCGGCCCTCTGAGTTGCAGGTCTGTTTCTGAAATAATAAAACCATCAGATGTACTCACCATGGTATCGATCCGCTTTTTTGCTTCAACCGTTAACTTAAAGGAGGTCATTAAAATGCAATAGGCTTGGTCAGCGCCTCTGCCAACCCTGCCCCTAAGCTGGTGAAGTTGGGAGAGTCCGAAACGTTCAGCATTTTCAATGACCATGACCGAGGCGTTCGGAATGTCAACACCCACTTCAATAACCGTTGTGGCGACCATTATCTGGGTTTCCTTCCGGATAAAACGGTTCATTTCCACATCTTTCTCCGGCTGTTTCATCTTGCCATGAACCATGCTGATAGCATATCCTGGAGCGGGAAAAGCTTCCCTGACGATTTCAAAACCCTCAATGAGGTTCTTCAGATCCAGCGTTTCCGATTCCTTGATCAATGGATAAACGATATAAACCTGTTTACCTTCCTTGATCATTTTTTTGATAAATCCAAAAACCTCCTCCCGCTTTGAATCATAAACATGCCTGGTAATGACCGGCTTCCTTCCGGGTGGCATTTCATCGATTACCGAACATTCAAGGTCTCCATAAAGGGTCATAGCCAAAGTACGGGGAATCGGAGTGGCAGTCATCACGAGCACATGAGGGGTAATGATATTTTTATCCCAGAGTTTGGCACGTTGGGCGACACCAAAACGGTGTTGTTCATCAATTACCACAACTCCCAATTCCCTGAATTGTACATTCTCTTCGATCAGGGCATGGGTTCCGATCAGAATCTGAAGGGTTCCATCGAAGAGTCCTTGCAGGATCTCCTTTCTTTGAAGGTTCTTTGTGGATCCAGTTAACAGGGAAATATGGATCCCCATTCCGGACAGCATGCGTGAAATGGTTTGAAAATGCTGGTTGGCAAGAATTTCAGTAGGAGCCATCAGGCATGCCTGGTAACCATTATCCAGGGCAATGAGCATGATCATCAGGGCCACCAATGTTTTTCCACTTCCCACGTCCCCCTGAAGCAACCGGTTCATCTGCTTTCCTGAACGCAAATCCTGCCTGATTTCCCTGATCACTCTTTTTTGGGCATTGGTCAACTCAAAGGTCAGGTAATGATGGTAAAAATTGTTGACATTATCCCCCACTTTTGAAAATACATGCCCGGTATTTTTCTGTGTACGGTTATATTTCTGTTGCAACAATCTGAGCTGGATAAAAAAAAGTTCCTCGAACTTTAACCTTGCCTGGGCTTTCTTTAATATTTCAAGGTTATCCGGAAAATGAATATTTATAAACGCTGTTTCTCTCGCAATTAATTTCAAATCACCTGTAATCTCATCAGGCAGATTTTCAGATATATAAAATTTTTCTGATATCAATAAGGTCTTAATAAGTTTTGAAACCCCTTTGCTGTCGAGCCCTTTTGATTTGAGCTTTTCTGTGGAGTTGTAAAAGGGCATTAAATTAATTTTCAATGTCGAAGTATGTTCGGGAGGTGTTTCTAATTCCGGGTGGGCAATATTCAAGCGACCATTGAACCATGAAGGTTTCCCGAATACAATAAATGTTTTTCCAGGAATAAGCAGATCGATCACCCATTTTATTCCCTGAAACCATACCAGGTCAACCTCTCCCGTCCCATCTGAGATAGTTGCGATCAATCTTTTGGAACGCTGGCTTCCGGCAGTAGTGATCCGTCCGATTGTGCCCATTATCTGGATATATGGTGTATCATCATGTATATCGGTGATTTTATATATTTTACTCCGGTCAACATACCTGAAAGGAAAATAAGAAAGCAACTCTCCGAAAGTAAATATTTTCAGTTCCTTTTTCAGTAAGTCAGCCCTTGCAGGACCCACACCTTTTAAATATTCAACCGGGGTTTCCAGAAATGAATGTATCATAGGGAAACATCTTTGCGAGAAGCAAAAATAGATAATCCGGAGCAGTCGGAAGCAAAAAAAAACTCCCTGCAAAACAGGGAGTTTTTTTTTGTGGAAGTTCTGTATTAATATTCCCACAATGTTTCCTCGAATTCAAGCAGGCTGTTTTTTGCCTTGTCGGATTCCATGAGGGCATCCACACCGACAGCATAATCGGCAATTGCCCTGTCGTAAACGTTTTCTTCCTTAAAGATATAACTGCTAAACATTCTTTTCATAAAAACATCATCGTATGAAAGACGAGCTGCTGATCCATTGTGAAGATTAAACTGTTCATTCTTTGCGAATACAGAACGGCATTCGGGGAAGTAAACCCAGAACAACGGTTTGTCGCCACGATAGATACCCTGCTCATCATAACTAGCTCCCATCAGGCATATTCCAAGTATCCTTGATTCCATCACCGAGCGCTGGCGGTCAAAGAACCAGTCTTCCTTGATTTCTAATTTTTTAACATCTCCAGGTGCAAATTCAACTGGATAGGTTGTGTCAAATTTTTCCTCGGGATTATCAGGTCGTGAAATCACAGCCTTCTTGATTCTCTGAAGCTTAGCTTTAATCTCTGTGTAGGTCACCGGAGTAAGAAACTGGTCATTGGCAACGGTATAGGCCGTTATCGTTCCTTCCCGCATAGCATCCCAGATAATCTGAGTAAGGCTTTTCCATCCGTTCTGGGGCGTTTCCGGAAAGTAAAAGGGTTGATTGATCTTTTCCCGCATATCAACCATACGCCACAGGCGTTTCGACCAAACAATATCCGCTTCCCTAAGGGGAGCATATGGTATGGGTTCCATCTGAACCACTGCAGTTTTATCGTAAACACCATCCCTTGGAGTTTTATCAGTTGGCTGGGCCCCGGCAATCAGCGCTATACCAAGAAGCAAACCTGGTACGAGGATGAAAAATACTAACTTTTTCATATGTTATCCCGATTAAATGGTGATGATTATTGCAATTTTAAGTTGATACCTGAAATATTACGAGACCCGTCAGGTCCCAATATAGTGATTTCTTCGAACCATACACGTTTGTTCCTCTTGGCATTCTGAATGATCTTAATGATGTCGTCAGTCAATTTATTCCCCTTGACTTTATCATCATGTATGAGGCCGGACACATCTGTCACAAAGGTAAAACTGGTTACTACATATCTAATATCAAAATCAAATTCGGGAGGCATTGAACATATGATGTAGGGACTGATGACTACCAGCCCTTTATCAATTACACCTGCGTTTTTTCCTCCGATGGTAGCGATAGGATCAGGAATAGTCTTTAGTCTGAACTTCATCTGTCCCATAAGTTTGGATTTCCCCGAGAAAACGGCATTGACACTGATGACGGCTTCTTTTGTCGACTTAGGCAGCCCTTCAACGATCCAGCCTGTTCCTTCCTGATGGATACTTCCGACGGAGATATTAGGCAATATTTTTTCGGGCCCTCCCGGCACAGAAATTTCGACAGGATTTTTAACGCCGATATAAAACACATTCATCTTGGTCGGGGAGATTGTTAATCCGGGTTTGGCTACGATAAAATCATCGTGGAAATGATAAACCATGGTATCTCCAAGTGGACTGAGGATCTTGATAATACCGGCAAATTTTTTCAGACCTTCTACATTTCCGCTTCCAAGCTTAAGGTTCACTATTCCCCCGGATCCTAGGATCCTGGTAGCATTTCTGAAGTTTCCTTCATAGAGGGAATCGGAGCCCATCACATACCTCACATCAGGGTTTCCTTTTGTATCATAGGCTGCAACGAGAATCTCTGCCTGGTAATCTTCCCCGAAAAAAACATAGCTGCTTTTCGGGATTACCTTGGCACGGATCACATCGAATTTCCAGTCCTTGGCAGTAACTGCAGCAAACAACTGGTTAGTCACATCAAACTCAAGGTTATAAGCATCAGCTTTGAGTTTATTAAGAATGGTAACATCTGCTGCAAGAATAGTATGATAGAAGGTGTGCATTTCCCAATTTTGTTTTTCTCCGCTATAATCATAAAATGGTCCCTTGGTATCAAAGCCAACTTTTATAGAGTTCCTGTATTTCGCATCGATCAGATCCAGCATATCCTTTTTGTAATTTTCAATCTTCTCCCTGAGTATATGTGCTTCTCCTGCAGATCCGTCCTGAGAACCGGCGATAAAATAATTGGTAGTTATATCATAATTATCTTTCCGCTGGGCATCCTGAAGTTTGAGCACCTTTGCATCGGCCATAGTTTCCAGGCGTTCCGTTTTGAAAACCAAAACATATTTTATGCTGTCGATGTAAGATGTGAGCTTGTGAGAAAGGTTATGAGCATTTTGGGCTTTTTCCCAGTAAGGGCCAACCTTATTCGGGTTGATCAGATATTGAGCCTTGAAATCGGAATAGGTATTGTCCAGCTTTTTTGAGAAATTCTCATTGGTTGTTTCAATACTTTCGTTAACAATAACAAACGCATCAAGGATTTGTTTCGAGACATTCAAAGCAAGCAATGCCGTAAGCACAAGGTACATCATTGCAATCATCTTTTGCCTCGGGGTCTCCTTATATCCAGCCATCTAACTAAGTAATTTAAGAGTTTATAATTGAAGGTTAATTTCTCCGGTTAACAGTTATTTAATATTGGCGTTCATGGCTGAAAGCATATTGCCGTACACTTTATTAAGTGTTGCAATGTTCTTTGCAAGGGAATCAACCTCGTCCCGGAATTTTGTAGAATATTCTACTGATTTATTGAGATTATCCATCAATTTTCCCATGGTTTCATTTGCCTTCCCGGTGACTTGCAGGTAATCATTTGAACCTTGCAGGTGTAATTCATATAAAGCATTGAGTGCGGAAAGATTACCAGAAATTTTTTGCAGTTGTTTGTTGTAATTGTTGCCTTCGACTGTGGTAGCATTCAGTGCTTCGGTGGTCTTGGAGATCATTTCCGCAGACTGGTTGTATTTTTCTACGAATTTATTGGCTGACTGAGTAATATTATCGATACTCTTTGTAAAATCCTTATTTGAATTTAATTCATCTTTCAGGGATTGGGAAACTTCAGCATATGCAGTTGACAATATCGAAGCATTTTTGGTAACCGACTGTATATGTTGTGTTTGTTCATCGGCAATGGTAACATTATGTTCCATTGATTTGGCTGATTTCCTGTACGATTCATTCAACACGGAAGCTGATTCAGTAGCAGTTTTCAGGGTTGTAACAAACTTGTCATTTGCCAGGGAAGCATCACTGACGTTGTTAAGTTTTGAAGTTGTTTCGGACAAATTCCTGAGTCCGGTACCTAAACTTTCTATCAGCTCTGGCCCGATCTTCGCTTTTTCAAGCATATTATCCAGTTCCCCGGTCAACCCACCTTCACCTAAAGGAGCTTTCTGCCCTTCTGCTCCACCATGATATATTCCGGCTAACTGAGGATAAACAAGACTCCAGTCGGGTTCGACATGGGGTGGTTCAAAAGCAGAGAAAAAGAAAATTAACGATTCGGTACCAAGCCCTACGATAAGCATTTCATTAGCGCCTGTATAATGGTTGATCTTAAAAAGAGCACCAATAATTACAACAGACGCGCCCCAGCCGTAAAGCTTTGCCATGAAATTACGGTACCCTCTAGTACGTACGAATGATAATAGATTCATAGTTGTGAAAAATTAGGTTTTAGTGGTTAGAATAAATTAAGGATTTCCTTGTTTTCTTGATTAAAATATCAGACTAATTATAGACATGAGAAGCCCTTGCAGGGTTGTCATCTTTCTGACGACCCAGGTAAGGTTGAATACAACGAAATCCGATAAAGCATTTTGCGGTGTCCTGAAATTCAAAGGAGCGGGCAGAAACCTGCAGATAATAAGCAATATCTTTCCATGAACCTCCACGAATCACTTTACGTTTCATGGCTGGAGGATCGGTATCTTTTGCATTGTATGTATAATCCGGGTTCATGTCCCATGTAAAATTGTAAGATGCAGGGTTAAATGCGGATCTGGTCCATTCGGCAACATTTCCTGACATATCATAAAGTCCGTAATCATTTGCCGGGTAATGTGCTACAATGACTGTTGTAGCACCACCATCGTCGATGTAATTGCCACGCAAAGGTTTAAAGTTTGCAAGGAAGCAACCTTTATCATTTCTTGTGTAGGGACCGCCCCAGGGGTATGGGTTTCCATCAAAACCTCCGCGGGCTGCAAATTCCCATTCTGCCTCAGTAGGTAAACGGTAATCGCTGACACCTGCTTCGCCTTTTCTGCCGGCCAGATAACTGTTCTTCAGTTGTGTTCTCCAAATGCAGAAGGCGTTTGCCTGTCTCCAGTTCACACCGACAACCGGGTAATTATCATATGCCGGATGCCAGAAATATTTTTCGGTCATCGGGTCATTGAAGGAATATACATAATCATGGATCCAAACAAGGGTATCGGGGTAAACATTGACGACTTCCTTCCTTACATAAACTGATCTGTCTTTCAACCCCTGCGGGCGGTTTTCAAGGCCGGCTTCTTTTACATCACCACTGGAAAAATCCTTCCGTGCAGCTGCTTTCAGATCAACATAATAATATTCATAGTAGAGTTTCCTTGTATCGATTTCCTTTCTTCTGAAAAACCTTTCGCTTTCCGGAAGGTACATTTGGTTCAGGGCATCTTTGATATCCTGTTCATTGGAGTTATAATCCAGCTTTGTAACCCAGTTCAGATAAGGAGGATCGAAAGTTTCTCCGGTTTTCTTATTCTCTGAGATCAGGTACAAATCCGGTTTTACTTCTCCAAGAAGCCTCCTGGCGATTGAATCGCGCACCCAATAAACGAATTGCCTGTATTCGTTATTGGTAATCTCTGTCTGATCCATATAAAAGGCGGTGGTGGTCACAGTTTTTGGGTTGTTCAACTGAGCATAGGGTACATCCTGATCGCCTAGTCCCATGGTAAAACTTCCCATAGGAATATAAACCATGCCGAAAGGCTCAGTTTGAAAATATCTTTTCCTGTTCTTAACTCCTGTCAACTCGCCACTTCCTGAGTTACCGCAACTTCCCAGGAAGATGAGGAGCGCAAAATAAATGAGCAGTTTTTTCATTGTAAAGGTGTTAATGATGAAAATTAACGCTACTTCTTAGTGGTTTATTATGTTTTAAGTTAAAGAATCTAAAAAGCAAACGGGCAAATTTAACGAATATATTATAGAAACCTGGTATTTTTATATGTTTTCCTTAATTTTTCAGCTTCAATCTTAAAGCAGTAATTGATCATGATTTCAATACTTCCATTATTATTAAAGCCTGTACCTGAAGTTCCAATGTCATAAGAAATGCCGACCTTGAAGCTTTTTAACGTCATACCCACCAATACAGGAATCGATGCTACACCATCCTGGTAACGGTAACTTAATCCTCCCCATATTTTCTTATTATACATTACGATTGCATCTACATTCCCCTGAAGGGCTGCTCCGTCAAATAATAATATTGCAGATGGCTGAAGTTCAAAAGCCGGTTGATTTGGGATGGGCCAATAATAACCACCGGTAAGAGTAAATGTCCTTCTCAGCCGAAAGTTCACCTTCTTTTCATGCGTTTGTATCAGGTTTAACCCGGAGATCCCGATATAATATTTATCAGGAACTTTATAAAAACCGCCCACTGAAAGATCAACCACCAGGTCGGTTTGTTTTTCCAATGCCTGCAATAAAGGATCACCTGAATCGATGATACCGTTCTTCCACTTGCTCATGTCGAGCTTGGTGTTCTCAACCACTGCCTCAGCTCCGATCCCCAACATTCCCGCGCTCAGATCCATGTGATAGGCATAATCCAATTTTACCTGGACAGTGCTGAAAGACCCTATATTATCCTGCATGATGCTTCCGCCGACTCCTCCATGCAGGAACCTGAGAGGCGCATCGATCATGATATAAAATGTCTGTGGTGCTGAACTGTTCCCATTCTGGTCTTTAAAACCAATCCATTGCTGCCTTGCCAAACCGGTAACATTTATCCCTTCACTAGTGCCGGTAACACCAGGGTTATACGACATGGCAGTGAACATATACTGAGTGATAAGCGGTAATTGTTGTGAGAATAGCAAATTACCAATGCCGATTGCAATTATTATGAACAGTATCCGTATTTTCATCCAATTAATTTTGTCAACCTTCTTTGTTTTTGATGATTTCATATTGCATTGCTTACCCGGAAGTGGTTGAAAAAGCGGGTTAAAAGTAATATTTTTTTGGTTACAAATGCAACAGGTACTGGAAATAATTGAAATCCTGTGGCTCTTCATATAAAGACACTTTTCAATATTGATTGGTTATACAGGGTTTTCTGAAAAAAGTTTCACATAACCAACCATCCTTTCTCAAGATTGATCCAACTACATAAAATCATAGAGGGAACCATTATATTTGCACCAGATCATTATTAATCCGTAAAAAATTTCGAAGTATGGCACCTTTTTTCTTCCTGAAAGAAAAACCTTTCACAAAAAAATGGTTTATTTCGTACAGTCTGATCCTTCTTGGATCATTCATCCTGGCAATATCATTTGTATTTTTTATCACACCATATAAGATTGTTCCGGGTGGAGCATATGGGATATCCATCGTATTACATTATCTTTTCGGCACACCAGTAGGAACCGTTGCCCTTGCACTTGATATTCCGATAACAATAATCGGGATAAAAGTTTTGGGACCGCGGTTTGGGTTTAAAACCGTTTTCGGGTTCTCGCTGACAGCCATTTTTACAGATACTTTGACCTATTTCTGGGGATCTGAACCGCTGGTCAAAGGCGATGCTTTGTTGTCATCAATCTTTGGCGGTGTGTTGCTTGGTTTGGGTATCGGGCTGATATTTAAAGCAAAAGCAACATCAGGCGGAAGCGATGTTTTGGCAATGATCATTCACAAGTATACAAAAATCCCCTTGGGCTTGCTCATGATCTATGTTGATTCGGTGGTTGTTCTTTTCGGATTGATTATTTTCCGTGATTGGAAAATTCCCCTCTATTCCTGGATCGTTATTTTCATAACAGGCAAAGTAATTGATATTGTTCTGGAGGGTATCAGCTATGATAAGAGTCTTTTCATCATTTCGGAGAAACATGCAGAAATCCGGGAAAAGATTCTGAATAACCTGAATCGCGGGGGTACCTATATCGAAGGAAAAGGGATGTACAATCTGATGGACAGAAAAATCATTTTCACTGTGGTCAGCCGAAGGGAATTGGCAATCCTTGAAGAATACATACATCAGATCGATCCAAAAGCATTTCTTACGGTCACTAATGCGACAGAGATCCTGGGTGAAGGATTCAAATCACTGGATGAAAAGGTAAGTGAGTAAATTTACTTTTTAAACAGGTGAACGATATCATTTCCGTTTGCAAAGATCAGCAAGCCAAACAGGATGACCATTCCAACAATCTGGGAATATTCCATAAATTTATCGCTGGGTTTCCTGCGGAAAATCATCTCATAAAAGATAAACATCACATGACCTCCGTCAAGCGCCGGAATTGGCAGAACGTTCAGAATAGCAAGCATGATGGAAAGGAATGCAGTAAATTTCCAGAATGCATACCAATCCCAGGACGAGGGAAAGATCTTGGTTATTGTGATAAACCCGCCAACTGATTCATAAGCATTCTTTTGTGAGAAAAGGATTTTGATCGATTTCAGGTAACTGACCACCCCTTCGAATGCCTTTATCGTTCCGGCCGGGATTGCAGTGAAAACCGAATATTTCTTTTCCTTGAAAATAAAAAACTTGTCAAGCCGTGTATCTGTTTTGACACCGATAAATCCCTGAGGATTAACCTGTAATGGAAGTTTAAGGGTGTCTTTCTTCCTCAGAAGCATCACAGTGACCTGTTTATTGTTGTATTTCTGAATTGCAGTTCGGAACTGGTCAAAGAAGGGATGAAGTGTATCATTCAGTCCGATAATCCTGTCATTAACCAGGATGCCCGCTTTAGCCGCCGGACTCCCTGCAGAAATTGCCTCCACTTCAAAGGGGATCCTCACCGAAATAAAATCCATGGATTTCATCTGGATCAACTTATTGATAGTACCCTTCGGGATAACCACCTCAACCTCTTTCCCATCTCTCGCCACTTCAATGGTTTTGGCTTCATTCAGGAGGATACTTTTATAAATGTTGACAAAATCCTCCACCTTCTTATGATCAACTGAAAGTATATGATCTCCATTGCGCAACCCTATCCCGTAACCGGTAGAATCAACGGTAATACCATACTTTACCTCGGATACCGGCAGGTACTGCTCCCCATAGAGAAAGAGAATGAATATATAGATGAAAATTGCGAGAAGCAGGTTTACTGTTACCCCGCCCAGCATGATGATAAGCCGTTGCCAGGCAGGTTTCGAGCGAAATTCATAAGGTTGCGGAGGTTGTTTCATCTGTTCCGTATCCATCGATTCATCGATCATACCTGAAATCTTCGTATAACCACCCAATGGCAGCCATCCAAGGCCATATTCGGTTTCTCCCTTTTTGAATTTGAAAATCTCAAACCAGGGATTAAAGAAAATATAAAATTTATCTACCCGTGCTTTAAACCATTTTGCAGTAAGAAAATGTCCCAGTTCATGAAAAATCACAAGGATGGAGAGACTTAAAAGAAGCTGTGCAATTTTGATAAAAATGTCCATTAATTCAGTTTTTAATCTGCAAAGATATGCTTAATTCAATACTTACCAATGATTTCACCGGCATGACGTCTGGTGATTTCATTCGTCTGAACATAATCGTCATATGACGGATAATCGATAAATGGTATGATCTCCAAACATTTTTCGATAATAAGTGACATCGCCAGAAAACCAATCCGGTTGTTTAGGAATGCACCAACCGCAATTTCATTGGCAGCATTTAAAATGCAGGGCAGGTTCCCTCCTTTATTCAGGGCAAAATAGGCAAGGTCAAGATTCGGGAAAATCTCCCTGTCGGGGGTCTCAAAAGTAAGTTGTGGATAGTTGGCAAAGGATAACCGGGGCAATTCACTGGGTATCCTGATTGGCCAGGACAAAGCATATAATACAGGCAAACGCATATCAGGAAGCCCCATTTGGGCTTTCATCGAACCATCGACAAACTGAACAACAGAGTGAATAATGGACTGTGGATGAATAACAACATCGATTTGTTGGGGTGAAAGGTTAAACAACCAGCGTGCTTCAATTACTTCGAGACCTTTATTCATAAGGGATGCAGAATCGATGGTGATTTTATCACCCATCTTCCAGTTAGGATGATTCAGGGCTGATTCCCGTGTCACACTTTCAAGGAACGATCGGTTTTTACCCCGGAAGGGTCCACCTGAAGCCGTAAGGTAAATTTTTTCAACTGAGTCGTAACGCTCCCCTGCCAGACATTGAAAGATTGCTGAATGTTCAGAATCGACCGGCAAAATATTCACCCGGTTTTGAATCGCTTCCTGCATCACAAGTTCTCCTGCAATGACCAATGTTTCCTTATTTGCAAGCGCTACATCTTTACCTGCCCTTATTGCATTAAGGGTAGGTTTTAAACCGGAATATCCGACAAGGGAGTTCAGCACAAGATCAATGGTATCCATTTCTACAACCTGTGAAATGGAATCTTCACCCGAAAAAACCTTGATCGGATAGGAATTCAGCGCCTCAGAAACAAATGGGTAGTAGTCAGGATTTCCAATTACGACAACATTCGGAAGGAACTCCAGCGCCTGCCGTATCAGCAGATTGTAATTCGATTGTGCTGTCAGGACTTCAATGGTGAATACCCCCGGATATTTACGCACCACATCCAGCGCCTGGGTTCCAATTGAACCTGTAGATCCCAAAATTGCTATCCTTTTCTCCACCCGGTATTTTCTAAAATGAAATGTAATCTTTAGGATCAACCGGATTGCCGTCGCTCCAAAGTTCAAAGTGCAGATGCAAACCGGTGGACATTTCTCCGGATTCACCAACAATAGCGATCGGATCTCCGGCTTTAACAATATCTCCCGCTTTTTTTAGAACAGCGGAGTTGTGCTTATAAACGGAAACAATATTCTGGGGATGCTGGATAATGATCACATAACCCGTTTCGATCGTCCAACTGCTGAAAACCACAGTTCCATCGAGTACGGATTTAATGGCTTCATTTTGCTTTGACACAATATCTATCCCATAATGGCCATCGGAAGGTTTGAATACATTGGTGATGATCCCTTTAAGGGGAGTAAAAAAGAGAACCCCGCCGATAGAGCTTTTTTTCAGAAAAGCATTTTCCGTATTCTCCATCCGGTAGATGTTGTATTTACTGCGATTGTCCACTTCCAGTCGTAACATTGAATCTTCTACTGACCGCTTGATCTTGATATTGCTATACTTGTGGAGAGAGTCTTTTGACAAAGGAATATCGGATGTAAGGTCTTTACCGTTAATGATGTCCTTGAGATTCTGAAAGAACAACTCCTTCCTTGAAAGATCTTTTTCAATAGAGTCGGTTTTTTTAAGCAGCAAATAAAGTTTCTTTTGTAATCCGTAATTGGTGTACCCCGGTATATATTCACGCAACGGGGTAAAGGCAATTAAAATACTGGTCAGGAAGATCAGAATAATCGTCAGAGATCCCAGGGCTATAAAGACGTTTAACCTGGAAAGCCTGAACGTTAAACGCTCTTCCAATGTCTCATCATTCATGAAGACAAGCCGGTATTTATTCCTGAGCTTGCTAATCCATTTTTTTTTGTCTTTTTTTTCCGGAGCCATCCTCTTTATGTTGTCCTTTCATTCCAGGTATTTCAGACCGATGATAGAAATTGCACCTGGCAAAGTTCGTAAAATTTGATCATCTGCTGCAATCATGAAAAGAAATGAACGAACAATTCGGATTCAAATTATCTGATTTTTACTTTTCTGTCTGGTTTTCGATTTCCTTATTTAAAATTCATGCGGATTCAAAAAATTAAAATATTTTTGTAAAAATTCAGTTTATACACTATTAATACATGTTGATTTGAATTATAGAAGAACATATTCTTTTTTCTTTTTCTTTACTATTCTGACCGTTACGGTCCTGTTTACATCCTGTTCCACCAAAAAGAATACCTGGACACGGAGGGCTTATCATAATACCACAGCTCATTTTAATGTTTACTGGAACGGAATGGATAACCTTCGACAGGGAGTCAAGGATTTTGAGGCGAACCTGAAAGATAATTACACGGTCATTCTCCCTGTTTACAATTATGGTGATAAAGCCAGCGCGTCGAAGATCAGCCAGTATGCCGATATTGCCATTAAAAAGGCACAGAAATGCATTCCCAAGCATTCAATGATCTTCAATAAGAAGGAATACAATAAATGGATTGACGACTGTTACCTGCTTATGGGAAAAGCATATTTCTACAAGCAGGATTATTCAATGGCCAGAAGAACTTTCGAATTCATTATTAAATCATATAACGACAGGGAGATCAAGTGGGGAGCCATGTTATGGCTGGCAAAATCAAATATGGCATTGAACGATTTTACCCGTGCTGAACCGATGCTCGACATGATACAGAATAAAATAAGGATTGGCCAGGCTCCCGATAAATATGAGAAAGAACTGAATCTTGTTTATGCTGACTTTTCTGTTCTTCAGAAAAATTATCCTTCAGCCATCGACTACCTGAACAGGGCGATAGAACTGAAGCCGGGTCACACCATGAAAACCCGTTGCCTTTTCATCTCGGCCCAGATCCATCAAGCCAATGGAGAGATGGCAGAAGCGACCAAACTTTTTGAAACTGTCATCAAGCGGAATGCATCCTTCGAAATGGAATTCAATGCAAAGATCAATCTTGCACGTTGCTATCTGGCCAACTCGGGGAAAAAAGACTATATCGTCAAAAAGCTGAAGAAGATGTTAAAGGAGGATAAAAACAAGGATCAGCTTGACCAGGTCTATTATGCCCTTTCGGAAATCTCCCTGAAAGATGGTGATACAACTTCAGGTATTGACTATCTCTCCAAATCGGTTGCCACCAGCAAAACCAATAACTATCAAAAAGCTATTTCTTCGCTGGCACTTGCCGACATCTATTTTCCCCGTAAAAATTATCTTTTTGCACAGGCATATTACGACAGTACTATGCAGTTTCTTCCCAAGGATTACCCGAACTACACTGAACTGACCAAACGTACTTCCATTCTTACCGATCTGGTGAAGAACCTGATCACGGTTCAACGGGAAGACAGTCTCCAGAAACTGGCAACCATGAGCGAGGGTGACCGGAATAAAGTGATCGATAAGATCATTGCCAAAGTGATCGAAGAGGATAATAAAAGAATGGAAGAGGAACGGGCACGGCAGGAAGCCAGGCTTTTTGGATTTGATAAAGATATGACGATAGGGGGAGGTGCTACTTCGGGAGCCTGGTATTTTTATAACCCTTCGACATTATCGAACGGATATACCTCCTTTATAAAAAAATGGGGCAGAAGAACCCTTGAAGACAATTGGTTCCTTGGTGATAAAAGCATGGCTTCCATTGCCACTGAAGTATCCCCCGACTCAACAGATAACGTGGAAACAGATACCATAAGCGCCGTCAAGAAAAAGGAGGTAAAGAAAGACGATAAGCGGTCAAGGAAGTTTTACCTGAAGGATGTTCCTTTTAAACCTGAACAACTGGAGGCTTCCACCAACAAAATCATCGAAGCCTATTACACCCTCGGATTTATATATATTGAGGGGCTGCATGATTATGAAGGATCCATTAGTTCGTTTGAAACCCTTAACACAAGATATCCCAAGAACAAATTATACATTGCCTCAACCTATGAATTATACAAGTTATACGGAGAACTGGAGAATAAAGAACGGAGTGATTATTATAAAAATCTGATCCTGACAAAATATGCCGAAACAGATTTCGCCAAACTTCTTGTTAACCCAAATTATTTTAAAGAAGCTCAATCCAAACAAAAGGAGGTTGAGATCCTGTATGAGGACACCTATAAGGCATTCTCAAACCAGCAATACTACATGGTCATCAATAATTGTGATCTTGCCTTGAAGAATTACCCAAAGGACAGTGTGTTACTGGCAAAGTTTGAGTTTATGAAAGGGATGGCCATCGGAAAAATTGAAGTTGTTGATTCACTTGTTTCTGCAATGCAGAAGGTGATCAAAAAATACCCAAAAAGCCAGGTGAGACCGTTGGCGCAGAATGTGCTGGATTTTCTGGGCACACAGCGTAACTCCCAGGGCCAACCCATTGTGACCGACACCGTCAAAGTTCAGGATGCAGGTCCTAAAATATATACCGAAAACCCTGGGGCCATTCATTTCTATATACTGATCGTAAATAATGAAAAGACAGATGTAGAGGCACTAAAATTCAAGATATCGGACTTCAATCTTAAATTCCACAGTCTCGAAACATTGCAGGTCAACAGTCTTTTACTGGATGGAAACCTGGAAATGATCACTGTGAATAATTTTGAAAGTAAAGAGAAGGGGATGGATTACTATATATCCATAATGGACAATGAATATATATTTACCAAGTTGAAAATGACCGGTGATTATTACCAGTTCACTATTTCCGTTGATAATTATCCAATCTTTTACCGGAGTAAAAACATTCAGCAATATCTCCGGTTCTTTGAAAAGAACTACCCTGTTATAAAATAACAGTATTGTTACGTTCACAGGAAATTTGAAAATCAGGATTATTTGTTTTACTTTTGGTTGTTAAAAAAAGTGTAATCTTTCACCTAAGTTTACAATGTTATGGTAAAAAACAAAGAAAACGAGGTTCCGTCAATCAACTTGTTGAGTTCCGGAACTGTGGTTAAGGGCGAAATCACATTGAACGGGGATTTCAGAATTGACGGGACGTTTAACGGCACCATCAATTGCAAAGGGAAAGTCGTTGTTGGTGAGACAGGAATCATCAATGGTGAAATTTTTTGTCAGAATGCCGATTTTTCTGGTGAGATAAAAGCAACTGTTAAAGTAAATGAATTACTTACTTTAAAAGAATCCGCTAAGTTCACGGGTGATATCACGACAAATAAATTAGCAATTGAGCCCGGGGCAAAGTTCTCAGGAAACTGCCTGATGGAAAATTCCGGAGCAAAAATCTCTACGATACCAGGTAAACCAAATGAACCCCGACCAAAAGAAACCGGTTCTTAATGCCTATGCAAGGTATTCCGGTATGGGATTGCAAATGCTGGTGATCATTGTTCTCGGGGTTTTTGGAGGTGTGAAACTTGATCATTGGCTAAACGTTAAACCCCTTTTCACAATTATTCTTTCCCTCGGATCGGTTATTTTGGCGATATATTATGTTACAAGGGACCTACTGAAGAAAAACAATAATAAAGAGTGAACCAGTATAGCTTTGCCAATGAAATCAATTTATCTCTCTTTCCTTAAAAAAATTATCATTTTTACAATTATTCTGGGAATCATTGCTGCAACACTTTCATTTATTCTGCCAAAGCCTTTTCTGACCCCTTTCCTGCCACTCCTTTTTCTATTCTTCCCGGTTATTACCTTCAGCACTTTTTCGATCCTCGTAAAATCTGCAGATAAGAAGTTCATCCGCTTTCTCAATTATTTCCTGCTGACAATAATTTTGAAGCTATTCCTGTTTATCGGCATCCTGATCGCCTATCTGATATTGAACAAACCGGATGCGATCCCTTTTACACTGACCTTTTTTATTCTGTATCTCTGTTATACAGTCTTTGAAGTTATT
The DNA here is from genome assembly GCA_026391355.1 of Bacteroidota bacterium. Lineage (GTDB taxonomy): Bacteria > Bacteroidota > Bacteroidia > Bacteroidales > FEN-979 > CAIYUC01. The sequence continues at coordinate 113,994 of JAPLDH010000077.1, forward strand.
CAGATCATCTCCTATTCAAATGTAAAATGGCAAAATGGCAAATTGTAAAAGGCAGAAGGCAAATAGTCTAATCCCTAAATATTCAAAATTTTTTGGCATTACTTTTTTTTTCGAAATTTAATACTTCTGAATTAGCGAAGCAATTATCCGGCTGTTTCCCAGCTGAAAAAATGAGTACCTTTGACCCGTTTATGGAAATCGTCTATATAACACGAAAAGAGCAGTTCAACGCGGCTCATCGCCTGTTCCGGCCTGAATTTTCCGATGAAGAAAATCTCCGTATGTTCGGGAAGTGTTCCAATCCGAACTGGCATGGACACAACTATACCCTGTTTGTTACCCTGAAAGGAGAGGTCAGTAAAGTAACGGGATTTGTTGCCAATCTGAAGGATCTGAGTAACATTATTACTGATAAAGTGATCGACAGGATCGACCATAAGAATATCAATATCGAGGTTGATTTTATGAAAGATCAACTGGCTTCAACAGAAAACCTGACCATTGCGATCTGGAATGTACTGGAACCTGAAATCAGAAAATTAGGTGCAGTTTTGTACAAGGTGCGTCTGGAGGAGACTGAAAATAATTATGCCGAATATTTTGGAGAATGATCTTCTTTATGTAATAACGGGATTCTAATCATGGAAGAGAAAGAAAGAAAATTAAGTTATGAGAAGTTTGAAGCCTGGGATCCTGCCACCCTGGAGAAACTGAGTTTTCATTATAAAGAGATCCTTCAACTGATCGGGGAAAACCCCGGCAGGGAAGGGTTGCTCAGAACCCCTATGCGGGTCGCCAAGTCGATCCAGTTCCTGACACAAGGATATAACCTGGATCCGGAAGAGGTATTGAATTCAGCCAAGTTCCGTGAAGATTACCGGGAGATGGTCATTGTGAAAGACATCGAGATCTATTCGATGTGCGAGCATCATCTTATTCCCTTTATCGGGAAAGCCCATGTTGCTTACATCCCTGATAAATATATCACCGGGTTGAGCAAAATTGCGAGGGTTGTGGAAATCTATGCTCGCCGGCTGCAGGTACAGGAGCGGTTGACAACCCAGATAAAAACGGCCATCAACAATACCCTGAAACCATTGGGTGTGGCAGTTGTGATCGAGGCACAACATTTGTGTATGTCGATGCGCGGAATTCAGAAACAAAATTGCGTGACCACTACCTCCGATTTTATAGGTGCTTTCGAACGAGATAAAACCCGTGCTGAATTTTTACAACTTATCGGAACACGTCTACATTAAAAGAAAAACAAGAACAACCATTTAAAAAAATAATTATGGATCAGGACAACAGGGGATATTATGTCCCGCAACAGGATTATCCAACACTTACAGCAGCCCGAACCTTTATTTCTCAGGTATTCCTGTGGATGACATTTGCCATGGTGGTGACTGCCATAACGGCATACATGTTTGCCACTTCAGAATCATTGATCATGAGCCTTAGAAATCCGGTTACCGGCGGCTTAAGCGGTCTCGGGTGGATCGTTACGCTCGCCCCGATCGGGTTTGTTCTGCTGATGTCGTTTGGATTTCAGAAGTTATCTGTATCATTGATGGCACTGCTTTTCATTGCTTTTTCGGTTCTGATGGGAATGAGCCTCAGTTTCATCCTGCTGGTATATACTGCAGCCTCGGTTTATAAGACTTTTGCCGTTACTGCAGCTATGTTCGGTATTATGGCAGTATTGGGTTATACTACTAAAACAGACCTGACACGATTCGGATCCCTCATGATGATGGCGCTCTTCGGGATCATCATAGCCATGCTGGTGAATATGTTCATGCACAGTGAAACAATGGATTATATTATCAGTGTTATCGGGGTACTCGTGTTTACCGGTCTGACTGCATACGATGTTCAGAAGCTGAAGAGGATCGGCGCCGGGGGAGTTGAAGCAATGGGAGATGCCAACATGAGAAAACTTAGCATCATGGGAGCCCTGACACTATATCTTGATTTCATTAACCTTTTCCTCTTCCTTTTAAGGTTTCTCGGTAACAGGAGATAATGACCAACCAGCAATCATATCAATCATCGGAAAAGAGAAAAATGAAGCACGCATATGTATTCCCCGGGCAGGGGGCACAATTTGTCGGAATGGGAAAAGATCTCTATGAGAACTCGGCGCTGACAAGAGAGATGTTCGAAAAGGCAAACCAGATCCTGGGTTTCCATATTACCGACCTTATGTTCAGTGGAACGGATGAAGACCTCCGCCAGACAAAAGTTACTCAACCGGCTATTTTCCTGCATTCCGTGATTCTTGCTGCCACTTTGGGCGAGACTTTCCAGCCGGATATGGTAGCCGGACATTCATTAGGGGAATTTTCCGCTTTGGTCGCCAATAAAGCGCTTTCATTTGAAGATGGTCTGAAACTGGTTTCCAAACGTGCAACGGCCATGCAAAAAGCCTGCGAAAAAGAACCATCAACAATGGCTGCAATCCTGGGACTTGACGATAAAGTTGCTGAAGAGATTTGTAGAGCTATCCATGAAATAGTGGTTCCAGCCAATTATAACAGTCCCGGACAATTAGTCATTTCAGGAAGTTTAAAAGGAATTGAAATTGCCTGTGAAAAGCTGAAAGCTGCGGGCGCTAAACGGGCGCTTCCATTAAAGGTCGGAGGCGCTTTTCATTCCCCACTGATGGAATCTGCAAGGGTGGAACTTGCAGATGCTATCAATGCTACTGATTTTCATATACCCATCTGCCCGATCTATCAGAATGCCACTGCACAAAAGGTGACAGACCCACAGGAAATAAAGAAAAACCTTATTGCCCAATTGACAGCACCCGTTCTCTGGGCACAACTTACGCGCAACATGATTGCAGACGGCGCAACAGAATTCACGGAAGTTGGCCCTGGCAGTGTTTTGCAGGGTCTGGTCGGGAAGATCAATAAAGAAGTTATCGTAAACGGAGCGTGACGAAGCTGCTCTAAAAAGTTTGTCTAAAAAGGAACTTTTTTTTATCTTTTGGTGTACTGTTTTTCGTAATATCCTTGATAGTCTCCGGAAGTGATGTTATTCATCCAATCTTCATTTGCCAGGTACCAATCAACGGTTTTCTCCAAACCTTCTGCAAATTGAAGTGAAGGCTTCCATCCCAACTCTCCCTGGAGTTTTGAAGAATCAATTGCATAACGAAGATCATGCCCGGCACGGTCTTTTACAAATGTGATCAATTGCACAGAGGTTCCCTCCGGCCTGTTGAGTTTCCTGTCCATGACCCAACAAAGCAACCTGATCAGATCGATGTTTGTCCATTCGTTGTTTCCACCGATATTATATGTTTCACCTGTTTTACAATGATGAAAGATCAGGTCTATGGCATTGGCATGATCCTCGACAAACAGCCAGTCACGGATATTCTCCCCTTTGCCATAGATCGGAATAGGTTTGTTATGTTTGATATTGTTTATTGACAAAGGGATCAGTTTTTCGGGGAACTGGTAAGGGCCATAATTATTGGAGCAGTTAGAAATCACTACAGGCAGCTTATATGTATGAAATGAAGCCCTGACAAGGTGATCAGAGCTTGCCTTGGATGCTGAATAGGGACTGCGGGGGTCATATGCAGTTGTTTCATAGAATAATCCTAACTCTCCCAGTGATCCGTAAACTTCATCTGTGGAAATATGGTAAAACAATTTGTTCTCCATGTTGTTCTCCCAGGTAATCCTTGCAGCATTGAGGAGATTCATTGTACCTACGATATTGGTAAAGATAAATTCCATCGGGCTGCTGATCGATCTGTCAACATGTGATTCTGCTGCAAGATGGATGACCCCGTCAAAATTATATTGCTTAAATATCTCAAGCATATGCTTTGCATCAACAATATCAGCTTTGACAAATTCATAGTTCGGTGCTTTTTCGACATCCTTTAGGTTTGCCAGGTTCCCTGCATAAGTAAGGTTGTCGAGGTTGACAATCTTGTAATCGGGGTATTTTCTGACGAACCTGCGAACAACGTGGTTGCCGATAAACCCGGCCCCGCCGGTGATGAGAATGGTTTTCATGTTTTTATGTTATGATTTTCAATTACTTATTTGCCAGCGCTTTTTCCCAGTTCCAGGCAGAACGCGTCATATCATCAAGTGTTCGTTCTGCTTTCCACCCCAGTTCTTCATTTGCAAAGGTAGTATCGGCCCATACCTTTTCAATATCCCCAAGTCGGCGTTCCAGAATGCGGTAATCAAGTTTCAGTCCTGAGGTTCTTTCAAAAGACTGAATTACTTCCATAACAGAACTTCCATTTCCTGTGGCAAGATTGAACATCTCCACATTCTTTTTCATCTTGTTGCCGATCATTCTCTCCATTGCAACCACATGCGCTTTTGCAAGATCAACCACGTGAATATAATCGCGGATTGGTGTTCCGTCAGGTGTATTGTAATCATTTCCCCACACCCTCAAAAATTCGCGCTTTCCAATAGCAGTCTGAGTTATATAGGGCATCAGGTTATTAGGAACACCCAGGGGAAGTTCCCCGATTAAAGCGGATTCATGGGCTCCGATGGGATTGAAATACCGGAGGAGAATTGCCCTGATATTGGCAGAATTACTGAGATCAGTGATGATCTCTTCTGATATTTGCTTTGTATTTCCATAAGGAGAGTTGGCTTTCTGAATCGGGGCATCTTCTTTTACGGGTAATTGATCGGGTTGGCCATATACCGTACAGGATGATGAAAATACGATATCCGTAATTGCATGATCGGTCATTCCCTGTAATATATTGACAAGAGAACCAATGTTATTCCGGTAGTAAAGCAGTGGAAATTGAACCGATTCTCCAACGGCCTTAAAAGCAGCAAAATGGATCACCGCTTTAAGATCACTGTGCCTGTTAAAGAAATCAGCGGTCGCAGCCGGATCAACCAGGTTAAAATTTTCGAAAAGTGGTCTTTTACCTGATATCGTGGTAATTTTATCCAAAACTTCGAAAATCGAATTGGAAAGATTATCGACTATGACAACTTCAAAGCCTTTGTCCTGAAGTTCAACTACGGTATGTGAACCGATAAAACCGGTTCCTCCTGTTACAAGAATTTTCATTTTTATAGTGTTATCAATTTTAATATCGGGTGATATTCACCTGTTATCCCTATTGGCGTTGAATTTCGGATATGATAAACTATCTCTATCGCTGGCTTGCTGTCATCCAGTCCAAATCCATTTCCCTCCAGAATATGTTTGTAACTTACTGTATGCAGATCAGTGAAACCTTCACTAAACTCAATTTCTGTTCCATCCATTACCAGTGACCGGTAAGTTCTTTTGCCGGCGGCTATTATGGCTGAAGGAATGTCATCGTAATTCAGACTCAGGAACCAGCGAATCCTTGCGTTTTCACATTGAAGATAGCCCGCTGCACGATCTGCTGCTAAAATATGTACTTTATTTTCCTTTACCTCACCAAAAATCCATGCCAGCATGTCGAAAAAGTGAACCCCTATGTTTGTGGCAATTCCTCCCGATTTTTCAATATTCCCTTTCCATGAACGGTAATACCAGTTTCCACGTGATGTGATATAGGTTAAATCAAGGTTATAAATCTTGTTCTTCGGACCTTCTTCAATCTTTTTTTTGAGTTCGGCAATCACAGGATGGAGCCTTAATTGCAGAATAGTAAAAACATGTTTCCCGGTTTCCTTCTCCAGTTCCTTCAAAGCTTCTGCATTCCAGGGATTCAGAACAATGGGTTTTTCGCATATGGCATGCGCCTGATTCCTGAGTACAAGCCTGATGTGTGAATCATGCATATAGTTTGGGGAACATATGCTTACATAATCGATCTTTTTATTTCCATTCCCGGAGTTTAACAGGGCATTTCTCCTGAGTTTATCAAGATGCCGGTCAAACCGTTCAGGTTCAATAAAAAAGTCGGCATTTGGGAAATAGCTGTCCATTATGCCAACACCATCGTATGGATCCAATGCTGCACTAAGGATATTTCCCGTTTCTTTAATCGCTTTCATGTGTCGCGGTGCAATGTATCCTGCGGCACCGATAATTGCAAAATTTAAAGGTTTGTTCATTGTTGTCAAAGTTTTCCAAGTTTTGTGACTTTGCCATTTTTCAACTGATAAGTTTCATTACTTTCCGGGCAGATGGCAATCCCGGTTTCATCAAAATGCAGGTGATGACCGTATTCACTCATGTATCCGACATGCCGTGCAGGATTCCCGACAATCAATGCATAAGGAGGAACATCTTTGGTTACCACCGCTCCGGCGCCGATAAAAGCAAATTCTCCGATCTCATGACCACATACAATGGTTGAATTCGCACCAATGGTGGCTCCTTTTCTGACTATTGTCGCGGCATATTGATCTTTACGGATAATTGCACTACGGGGATTGATAATATTTGTAAAAACCATAGAAGGTCCAAGAAACACATCATCTTCGCAGACTACCCCGGTATAAATAGAGATATTGTTCTGCACCTTGACATTATTACCCAGCACTACATCCGGAGAAACCACTACATTCTGCCCCAGATTACAATTCTCCCCGATAACAGCTCCTGTCATGATATGGGTAAAATGCCATATTTTAGAACCCTTTCCTATTGTACAACCAGGATCGATGACGGCTGTTTCATGAGCAAAAAAATCCTTTTCCATACGCTAACGGTTTACAAATTCAAGAACGGAGGTGGTGATATGCTCAAGCTGTTCATCATCCAGTTCGGTATGCATTGGTAATGAAAAAACAGATTCAGATAAGGCTTCGGTAACCGGAAAATCACCTGCTTTATAACGTGTATCTTTAAAAGTTTTCTGCAGATGCAAAGGTACGGGATAATAGATCATTGCCGGTACTTCTCTAGACGCAAGCCAATCAACCAGACCTTTTCTGTCAATATCTTTTGCCAGAAGGGTATATTGATGAAATACATGATTTGACCGTGAAAATCGGGTAGGCACTTTTAGTTTGGGATTTCCCGAGAATGCTTTGTCATAATAAGCCGCTGCCTGATTGCGTTTGGATGCATATTCATCCAGATGTTGCAGTTTTACCTTAAGGATCGCTGCCTGGATACTGTCAAGGCGTGAATTCACCCCGATCCGGTCATGATAATAGCGAATGGCCATTCCGTGATTCACGATGATCCTCAGTTCTTTTGCAAGCACATCATCATTGGTAAAGATAGCGCCGCCATCGCCATAACAACCCAGGTTCTTTGAAGGGAAAAAGGAGGTACAACCGATATGGCCGATCGTACCTGCTTTTTTCGTGGTTCCGTCAGAAAAATAATAATCAGCGCCGATTGCCTGGGCTGCATCCTCAATGACATAAAGGTTGTGTTTTTTGGCAATCTTCATGATCTCTTCCATTGGTGCACATTGTCCGAAAAGATGAACAGGAACGATGGCTTTTGTTTTCGAAGTTATTGCTTGTTCAAGTTTTGTGATATCAAGATTGAATGTGCCCGGGTCAACATCCACGAAAACAGGTGTTAATCCCAGCAGGGAAATGACTTCCACGGTTGCGATGAAAGTGAAAGAGACGCTGATAATTTCATCCCCTGGTTTCAGGTCAAGCGCCATCATTGAAACCTGTAAGGCATCAGTTCCATTGGCACAAGGAATAACATGTTTACATTGTAAATATTTTTCAAGATCTTCCTGGAAACTTTTCACAGCCGGTCCGTTGATAAAGGCGCAAGAGTCAATTACCTCCTGAATTCCATGGTCAATCTCGGTTTTGATAGAAAGATACTGACTCCGTAAGTCAACCATCTGGATTTTTTTCATTTTGATTAATTAAAATTTAGAGAAAATGATTTTATTGTTGGTTGTATCTGGATTGAATGTAAAATGCGGGTCAAAGGTACTGCTTTGGTGTCAATTCTCCCCTCACCGCCATCAGGCCATTCATCGCGAGGGCCCGCATTTCATCTTCCCCGGGATAGACATGTATGGGGGCGAGTTTAAAAACCCGTTCCTGGATCCAGTTGACAAAATTCTTATCGTAAGCAATGCCTCCGGTGATCAGGATTGCATCCACTTCGCATTTTAAAACAGTGTACATCTCCCCAATGGTTTTAGCTACCTGGTAGGCCATGGCTTGATAGATCAATTCAGCTCGTTGATCACCGGATTCAACCATTTTTTCCACAACTGCTGCATCATTTGTTCCGAGATAACTTATCATGCCACCCTCTCCTTTGTTCATACGAAGAACTTCCTTTAACGTATATTTTCCGCTAAAACAGAGCCGGATCAGCGCTCCGACAGGCAGTGTCCCGCTTCGTTCGGGTGTGAAGGGTCCATCTCCGTCAAGACCTTGATTTACATCGATTACCCTTCCTTTTTGATGGGCGCCTATTGTGATCCCTCCTCCCAGATGAACGACGATCAGGTTCAGCTCCTCATATTTTTTGTAAACCGACCTGGCATATTCGCGCGCTACCGCTTTCTGGTTAAGCGCATGGAATATAGAGAGTCGTTCAAACAAAGGATGTCCGGAAATACGTGCGATCTCATCCATTTCATCGACTACAATGGGATCTACAATATAAGCGTTTGCATTTGGCATGGCCTGGACGATATCATGTGCAATGAGACCACCGAGGTTGCTTGCATGTTCGCCCAGGGGGCTGTGCACCAAATCGTTGATCATGGTATCGTTGATCTCATAAATACCAGAAGGGATCGGTTTTAGCAAGCCGCCCCTTCCAACTACAGCCAGAATATTGTCCATCTGGATTTCGGCTTCCTGAAGCTGTTGCAGAATGATATCTTTTCTATAATGAAACTGATCTGTAATTTTAATGAAAGGTGCTAATTCCTCTGTAGTATGCTTAAGGTTTTTCAGAAAAACAGGGTCAGTATTCTGAAAGACGGCTATCTTCGTGGAGGTTGAACCCGGGTTTATCGCAAGTATTCTGACTTCTTTCATGCTTTCAGATAACTTTATTGTTTAGTATTTCCATCGATATTTCTCAATTTACTTTTCCTGATTCCGTAACTGAAATAGATGATGAACCCTAGTAACATCCAGATCAACAACCGGAGCCATGTATCCAGTGGCAAAAAGGCCATTTGGATAAAGCAGATCAGGGCTCCCAGTATAGGTAAAACCGGAACAAAGGGGGTCCTGAAAGGCCGTTTAAGTTCCGGCCTGGTCCGCCTCAGAACAATGACGCTGATGCAAACGATCACGAAAGCCAGTAATGTTCCGATTGACACAAGTTCACCCAATATGCTGATCGGCAAGATCCCTGCAAGCACGATGGCAACGCTTCCTGTCATAAGGGTACTGACGTAAGGGGTTCCAAACCTGGGATGCACCTTCGAAAAAACGGGTGGGAGAAGTCCGTCTTTTGCCATGGTAAAGAAGATCCGCGGCTGTCCAAGTAACATCACAAGAATGACTGAACTTAGCCCTGCTATGGCAGCTATTTTTATGATCGGTCGTAACCAGAACATCCCTTGTCCCATTGAATTTACCCCTACAGCAACGGGATCAGCCACGTTCAGCTCAGTATAGCTGACTATCCCCGTCAATACCAGGGCGACAAGAATATATAAAACGGTCGAAATGCTTAAGGATCCCAGGATACCAATGGGCATATCTTTTTGGGGATTTTTTGCTTCCTGAGCTGCCGTTGAAACAGCATCAAAACCAATATATGCGAAAAAAATCACACCCGCGCCCCGCAAAATTCCGCTCCATCCGAAATGCCCGATCATTCCCGAGTTTTTTGGAATAAATGGATGCCAGTTAGCCGTTTTGATAAAGAATATTCCTATCGCAATAAATATAATGATCACGGAAACTTTGGTGATTACCATGATATTATTAAAGTTGGCAGATTCTTTTATCCCGATGACCAGTAATACCGTCAGAACTGCAATGATGAACATGGCAGGAAGGTTCAGAACGGCTGTAACATGGGGGAGATTGTCCACATTGATTCCTTGTGATGTCAGCGCTTGCGTAAGGTTATGGGTAAGTTGCTGCCAACCGACCTTTGGGACTTCCACCAGGATCGACCCTGTGGCTGCGGTCAGATATGTCGGCAGGTGAATCCCGAAATCCCTCAGAAAACTGACAACATAGCCGCTCCAACCCACAGAAACAGTGGAAGCTGCAAAAAGGTATTCAAGGATAAGATCCCATCCGATGATCCAGGCAAGAAATTCTCCCAGCGTTGCATATGCATAGGTATATGCACTCCCTGCAATGGGTATCATGGATGCGAACTCAGCATAACATAAACCGGCAAAGGCACAGGCGATCCCTGAAATAATAAAGGAGATCACAATGGCAGGCCCTGCATATTGCGCTGCAGCCTGTCCGGAAAGAACAAATATGCCAGCGCCTATGATGGCGCCAATTCCAAGTGTTGTGAGATTGGTGGCTGTAAGTGTTCGTTTGAAGCCATGACTGGAATTGGATGCCTCATCCATGAGATGATGGATGGACTTGGTTCTGAATAATCTGTTTGCCATAAAAGGAAAGTATTAATCAATGAGGCAGGGTTCAGTTCACAGCCGCAGCCATAACGATGCTATCCTGTTTGGATTGTTCAGTATCGGATCTTGAAGTTAATACAATGGGTGCTGAGGCTCCCAGAATGCAGGCTGCAAGTTTTGCGTTCGCAGAAAATCCGAAAGCCTTATAAAGCACATTACCTGCTTCTATATCAGGAACTACCAGGAGATCGGCATCTCCTGCAACTTCACTCACAATGCCTTTGTGTTTTGCACTTTCCATGCTTACTGCATTGTCGTATGCAAGTGGGCCGTCAATAATACAATTTTTGATTTGCCCTCTTTGATTCATCTTTGATATCATAGCAGCTTCCATTGTAGCCGGCATGGATTCGTTGACCATTTCAACAGCACAAAGCAGGGCTACTTTCGGTTTTGCCAAACCCAGTTTGTTCATGAATTCCACGGCATTGTTGATAAGGGCAATCTTCGTTTTCAGATCAGGAGCAATAAGCATGGCTGCATCCGTTAATCCCAGCAATTTGTGATAGGTAGGAATCTCAAAAAGTGCAAAATGCGACAAAACATCCCCTTTACGAAGTCCGTTCTCTTTATCAAGAACTCCCCTCAATAAGACTGCCGTAGGTACATTCCCTTTCATCAGGATATCTGCCTGCTTATCATGAACCATCTTTACTGCAATTCTCACTGCATTGGAATCATTCTCTTCATTAACGATAGAAAGATTCGAAATATCCAGGTTCAGCTTCGAAGCAATTTCCCGGATCTGTTTTTCTGAACCAACCAGTACTGCGTCAATCAGGTTTTTCTTTACAACAGAACAAACAGCGCCCAGCGAATGTTCATCGTGGGCAACTGCCAGAACCAGTTTTTTCTTCTTTGATTGTTTTGCAAGTTCATATAGATCAGATAGTTTTGTAAGACCGGTATTCCCGGTTGCATCATTGATTGTCATGGTACCATACCTCCCTGTGTTTTACTGGTTAGGACTTATCTAAGTAAATGTATTACTTCAACAAACGTACATGAATTTTATAAATTACACAACCTTATATGAAAAAATATTCATCAAAAATATTTCTACCTTTGTATGCGGTAAAAAAATTTCATCTATGGAACTTCCTTTTGCAGAATCGTATAAAATCAAGATGGTGGAAACGATCCGGAAAAGTAACCGGGAAGAACGGGAACAATGGATCAGGGAAGCTAAGTACAATCTTTTTCGTTTAAAAAGCGAACAGGTTTTCATCGACCTTCTCACCGATTCCGGAACAGGCGCCATGAGTGATAAACAATGGGCAGAAATGTTACTTGGTGATGAAAGTTATGCAGGAGCATCTTCATTTTATAAGCTGAAAGAAGCGGTAAAAGATATCACAGGATTTGATTATTTTCTTCCGACCCATCAGGGAAGAGCCGCAGAGAATGTACTCTTCTCCGTGCTTGTCAAGGAGGAAAATATAGTGCCCGGTAATTCTCATTTTGACACAACAAAAGGTCATATCGAATTCCGTAAAGCCTTTGCAGTGGATTGTACAATCGATGAGGCATTTGATACAACCCTTTTACATCCGTTTAAAGGAAATGTTGACCTTGGTAAACTCGAGGAAGTACTAAATAAGGACTGCGACAAGGTTCCTTTCATTATTGTAACAATCACCTGCAATTCTTCCGGTGGTCAGCCTGTTTCAATGGAAAACCTGAGATCTGTCAGGAAATTAGCTGACCGTTATCATAAATTGATCGTTTTCGATTCCGCAAGGTTTGCAGAGAATGCCTATTTTATTAAGATTCGTGAAAAAGGGTATGAAACAAAGACCATTCGTGAAATTGCACGGGAAATGTTCTCTTACGCTGATGCCATGACCATGAGTTGTAAAAAAGATGCAATCGTAAATATGGGTGGCTTTATTGGCATGAGGGATCCTCTTCTGTTCGAACAAGCGAGTGTTTTCAATATTATGTTTGAAGGTTATATCACCTATGGCGGACTATCGGGAAGAGATATGAACGCTATTGCCATAGGTCTGTATGAAGGCACTGAGTTTGATTATCTTGAAACAAGGGTTCGGCAGGTTGAATACCTAGGGAATAAGCTGATCAGTTATGGGATCCCCCTTCAGCTTCCGGTTGGAGGACATGGTGTTTTTGTAGATGCCAAAAGGTTTCTGTCGAATCTTCCCAAGGAACAATTCCAGGCACAAACACTTGCTGTTCAGCTTTACCTGGAATCTGGTGTGAGGGGTGTCGAAATTGGCGCCTTGCTGGCTGATCGTGATCCGGTTACCCGCGAAAACCGTTACCCTGTACTTGAGTTTTTACGTCTTGCCATTCCCCGCAGGGTTTATACCAATAATCATATGGATCTTGTTGCCGCCTCACTTAAAAATATTTTTGACCGCAGAAATGATGTTACACAGGGTTTTAAGATTCTGAAAGAGGCCAACATAATGAGGCATTTTACCGTGGAGCTTGATCTTGCCTGATCTTTTCTATGGATACACAAAAGAAAATCATCTTGCTCCTTGAAAATAACAAGGATAAATGACCTCGAAATGCTTTCTATTGCCTATTGCCTATTGCCTAATGCCTAATGCCTTGTAAGAACAATGACACCTAAGTAAGAACAGCCCAATGTCATTTCTCGAACTGATACTGATTGCTCTGGGTCTGAGTATGGATTGTTTTGCAGTTTCGATCAGTTTCGGTGCGGCAAAAAAAATCACGCGGCCGGATGCATTGCGGATGGCGTTTTTTTTCGGTCTTTTCCAAGGATTGATGCCGCTGGTCGGATGGCTGGTCGGTGATCTTTTCAAAAATGCGATTGAGTCGTTTGATCATTGGCTGGCTTTCAGCGTTCTTGCCTTCATCGGCATAAAAATGATCGTTCAGGCATTTCACGATGATCATGCAAAAAAAACATTGAATATCAGGAAGACCTCAGTCCTGTTAAGTCTCTCCATCGCTACCAGCATCGATGCCCTGATCACTGGGGTCAGTTTTGGATTCATCCGGGTAAATATTCTCAACGCAGCGATCATCATCACACTGGTTACTTTCCTTGTAACCGGTATTGGCGCTAAACTTGGCAGTAAAACCCATTTCCTCTCTCCCCGGGCTGCTGAAATCCTCGGGGGAGTGATCCTGATCGGGATTGGGTTGAAAGTGTTGGGGGATCATCTTGGGATTTGGGGATGATTTCCTGAATAATTCAATACCTTTGTGGCTGAAACAAGCAAGATGACAGTTATCAGGATCACAAAAAAGTTCAGGTTTGAAGCGGCTCATGCATTGAGCGGATACGATGGTCTTTGCAGGAATATCCATGGACACTCCTACGAATTGTCGGTAACGGTTTCAGGTACCCCGGTCACCAACGATCTTTCACCAAAAAAAGGAATGGTCATTGATTTTTCCGACATCAAGGAAATTGTTAAGAAGAATATTGTAGATAAATTTGATCATGCTTTAATTCTCGGGCGAGATTTTTTTGATAAAAGCCCGGGCGATCTTAAGGAACCCTTTGAAAATATCATCTTTGTTGATTATCAACCAACCAGCGAAAACATGCTGATTGATTTTGCAGGAAGGATCACGGAATTCCTGCCTCCGTATGTCAAACTCCACAGTCTCAGATTAAAAGAAACCGCGAACTCATTTGCTGAATGGTTCGCGGCTGATAACGAGTAAGAAGAGTAAAGCGAGCGATTCTGAGTAATTATTTATTGATGATGAACTTCTTAACCACAGAGCCACCCTCTGAGGAACGGATCTTCAGAAAATAATATCCCGATTCCATTCCCGACCTGTCAAAATTCAACACATTATTACCTTTTCTGAGATTATTATTGATTTCCTTAACCTGTTGCCCGGTAATATTGGTTATGGTAAGGGTAACAGGAAGGTTCCTGGAAACATTGATCAAAATGCTTCCCTGCCCGGAAACCGGATTCGGGTAAACATCACCAATGCTGTTCATGAATTTTGGAAGGTTGTCATTAATGCCAAAAACAACAGTTCCTTCATGAACCGTAAAATCAACATTTGCTGTCGGGTTTGTGATTGACAGGGTCACTATTGCAGGTGTAGTTTGTTTTCCGGCAATTTCTGGATAGATGGTATAATGACCGAGGGCCACATCCGGGAATGAAAACAGTCCGTTCTCGTCTGTTAAAACATACGTTAATGGCAGATTGTCAGCATCCAGAATCAACACTTCAACATTCGGAGCAGAACTTCCATAGTTGCTTACTCTTGCATCCTGTGTGATGGTCCCGTTTATCAGCCCGGGTCCTTCCCCATATCCAGGGGCAGCGATCAGATGAATGGAGTACGGGTTATCCGGCTGACCCAGTTCAATCAGGTTAGCTGTTGTCCAGTTTGCAGCATGTTCATAATAGGTAGGGATATAATCATTGAAATAAACTGAATTTGAAGTCAGTTCAGCTTTCACGTAATAATGACCCGGAAGAACGCCTCCGAACCAGTACATTCCACTTGAATCTGTTACCATCGTGGTATCCTTCATGGTGATAACTCCCTGATCATTTTTCAAAAGGTAAACATACCCGTGATCTGCATAATGATCTCCTGCACGGACATAACCCCAGAGGTCACATGTTGCATGCAGGTATATTTCCAATGTCCGTGTCCAGGAGCAGCCGAGGGAATCAACAGTTGTCAGAGTAACAGTATAACTGCCTGCAGAGGGATAGGTATAGATGACATTTTTACCGGTTAAGTACACGGAGCCGGTATCGCTCATGTGCCAGGTATAGGTAGTAGGATATGGACTATTGGTATGTCCTTCAAATGTGACAGTTAAAAAGTTTGTAGCGTAAGTGATGGAGTTCTCACAATTGTAATTGCTTTCTCCCACAACGATCTCCTGGCATGTTGTATTCTCACAGCTATCTCCTTGAATTGTAAGGCAAACATTGTAGTTGCCGGCAACTGTGAAAACATGATGAGGATCGGGTGTGGTTGACGTATTCATTATTCCTGATGAAGGATCGCCGAAATCCCATAAACGGGAAGAATAATTACCGGTTGACTGATCCCAGAAATGAACACTCAGATTTCCTCCAAGGCTGTCGGGAGAATAAATGAATGCCGCATGACAGCCGCTAGTCCCTGCAATAATGACCTCCTCACAGGTCATATCCTGGCAACTGTCGCCGTAAATTGTGAGGCAAACATGATAAACACCCGGGAAGAAATAATGCCAGGGATCAACCAACGTTGAAGTGTTAGCTGTTCCAGAAGCCGGATCATCAAATTGCCATATGCGGGAAGTATAGACGCCTGTCGACTGATCCCAGAAATGAACAGGCTGAGGTACACTTCCTGAGTCGGACGAATGAATGAAAGTAGCATGACAACCCGATGTATTGCCAGCAGAAATCGTATGGCAGGTCACATCCTGACAACTGTCGCCTGTAATTGTGAGACAAACATTATATAACCCCGGAGTTGCATAACTATGATGTGGGTCGTGAGTTGTTCCGGCAGGGGTTCCATCCCCGAAATCCCACAAGAGGGAAGTATAATTACCGGTCGACTGATCGAGGAAATGAATTGTCAGTGAACTTGCATTCGTATCATGCGAAGAAGTAAAAACCGCATGACAATTTGCAGAGGAATCGGGAGTGATTGCTCCGGCTGAGTGAACCGTTGAAGCAAATAAGGCTGCATTGAAAAGCAGGCTGATCACCAGAATGAAAAAGCGCGTAGATCTTTTCATAAAAAAATTTTTAGCATAAATACAAATATCGTTATTATCTGATAGACACCCGATCATATTATGGTTGCCTGTAAGTGTAAATAATTTCACATTTCCTTTAACCGGGAAACCATAAATATTATGATGGGTTTATGGTTGATTTCCGGAAATTTTTCTCAAAAAAGACCTGTCCCTTTTCGCTTAGGATTCCATGCAGATGATAGAAGAACAATTGGTGAAAGACCTTCAGTGAAGTAATTTCCTCAATGGAAAAGAGATCATTTTCAAACATATTTTCCACGCGGAACACATGGAGTTTTGCAATGACTTTGGAATTGATATCCTTCCTGTAAAGACCCTCCTTTTTGCCTTTATTAAGGTTACGGTAAGCGGATTCAAATATCCTTTTCCGCCTGATCTCCCGGAATCTTGTATGAAGGTCAGGGTAATATTTCCGGATGTCGTATTCCATGGATGGGTTATAATCCATGAACATTGTATGGATCAGCTTATAAACTTCGAGAAGTTCTTCCACAGCATTCAGGTTCCTTTTTTCGATCTGGGTATAGTAACCACCCCGCTTTTCATATTCCTGTAAAAGTACCCGGCTGACAAGATCCTCCTTATCCTTAAAATGTTCGTAAAGTGTTTTTTTTGAAATGCAAAGATGCCTGGCAACATCATCCATGGTTACACTCTTGATTCCATAACGCTGGTAAAGCTTGCTGACATGGCCGACAATATGAAGGACTTTTTCTTCCATGCGGCAAAGATAATAAATAATGAGCCATGGAAACTTTTTCTATCGAAAAGTTTTTTCTGTCTCCGATTTCCTTAATTAACTCAACCCCTTAATGGGGGTGAGTTTCTTACTATTTCGCTGCCAATATTAAATAACACTTCAGGGTAAACCTTAAAAAGAAAAGCAATCCAACAGTTGCAATTCCCGAACAAACAAGGAATGCGGCCCCAATGGAGGAAACCTGCGAAATGAATCCGGTCAGGATCATCCCTAGTCCCATTCCGAGATCGAGTAAAGTAAATAATGTGGAATTTGCGGCACCCCTGCGGCCGGGGGGTACAATATTGTTGGCCATGGTTTGAAAAGTCGGCCAGATGACTCCGTTTCCGAAACCCAGGATAATTGCAGAACCAAAATACCCTGCATCCGTTTTTACCATTGCAAGCAAAGGGAATCCTATGATTAACAATGAAAGACAGAATATGATGATCTTTCTGGGACCCTGCCGGTCCATTACCTTCCCTGAAGTAAACCTTGAAAGGATAATCCCTGCTGCATAAACCAGAAAAAAACCGGAAGCTTTGACAATTCCGATTTCATGACCGTACAGGGCTATAAAAGAAACCAGTCCTCCATAGGTCATCATGATAATCAACAGGTTGATTGCCGGAAGTATTACTTTCATCTCAAACAGATTATCCCAGCGAAAAGCAATATGCTGAGAGGAAGAATGATAACGTGGATAATGGATCATGGATGCCAGACCAAAACTGACCATACTGATTGACAGGCCTGCCAGGAACATACCTGAATATCCGAGGTGCTGATAAATAAATGATCCGACTACCGGTCCCAATGCCATACCCAGGGTTGTGGAAATGCCAAAATAGCCAATCCCTTCCCCTCTTTTGTGGCGGGGAATAATATCGACTGCAATGGTGGAATTTGCCGTTGTGGTGACACCCCATGTAAATCCATGGAGGAACCGGACAACAAGAATAAAAAGGATGGTAAAAGCAAACAGGTACCCGGCAAAGATAGAGCCATAAAGTAAAAGTGCGGTCAGGAAGATGGTCTTCCTGCCAAGCCTGTCAAGGCCAAATCCGGTAAAGGGGCGGATAAGTACCGCAGCTATCGTATAGGCCGCCATTGTTATCCCGACGATACTATCGGGGGTATGAAGATTCTGTGAAATATAAACGGGAAGCGTTGAAACCAGGGAGTAATAAGCGCAACACATCAGGAAATTCGAAGATGCAAGCAGCGTAAAATCCTTATTCCAGACCTTTTGATTCATGACCGGGACAAAAGTACGCTTTTCTGTCAGTATGCAGAATAATATTGTACATTTACGCACATCAAGACCATAGCCCTTTTTCATTTTCTTTTTTTCAACATTTGATGATCATTGTATGAGAACGATTAAGATATTTCTTGCTTCCTCAGCCGAACTGAATGCCGACAAAGAGCAGGTTGAATTGTTTATCAGCCGCAAAAACAAAGACTTTAACAAGAAACGGTTGTTTCTTGAACTTTCTACATGGAAGGACTTTATCAGCGCCATGACTGAAGAACATTCGCAGGAGAAATACAATCAGTATATTCGTTCCTGTGATATTGCCTTATTTCTGTTTCATACCCAATTGGGAAGGTTTACCAAAGCTGAGTTCGATACAGCACATCTGGCTTTTCTTAACAGCACGGGTCATTTTAAGAAACCCCTGATTTATACGTTTTTTATGAATGATAAAAATGAAACAACTGAGATATCTGACTTTCGCAGTTATATCGACAGCATGGATCATTTCTATGATACCTATAATTCGCCTGAGGATTTGTTCGTAAAACTCAACAGGCAACTCGATAAACTCGAAAATCAAGGCGCTATTAAAGGAGAGGCAATAGATACTCCTAAAATCATTAAGTATGCTGTTTACTATTTCCTTCTGCCACTCCTGGTTTTGGGAGGGGCGATTCTGGCCTGGTACTATTATCAGCCTGGTAATTTAACAGTAAGGGTAAAAGAAGTACGGTCAATACCCGGATTGTCCTTTCAGGAAGGAACAATTATATTGACCTATGGCGACAAAACAGAAACACTTAAAATCAAGGAGGAAGTGATCTTTAAACAGATCCCTTCAAAATACAAGCGGGAATCATTAAAACTCAGCTTTGCCGCTCCCGGTTATCAGAAGATGGACACCTTGATCAATCTTGGAAATTTGATGGTTTTGCCCATCAAAAGGGATAACTCATTGGGTATTATCTTCGGTTCGGTTCATGACGAGGAGAACCTCCCGGTTCAGGATGTTTCAATTTCAGTTAAAGACCTTCAAACAAAAACCGACGCGAACGGGACTTTCAGAATTAACATACCCATCGAAAAACAAGCTGAAGAACAGCGGTTGACGGCTTACAAACCAGGCTATCAGGTATGGGATTTTTCCGGAGTACCTTCACAGACCATTGAATGGAAAATAATGTTACTAAAATTAACTAAATGAATAAGCTGCTTGTCGCTGTCTTAAGCACTCTGTCTCTCTTTGCCAATGCTCAACTGATACAGAAAGGTATCGCTGTTGAAATGAATTCAGGGAAAAGGCCTGTTTCCAATGTCGCCGTCAATGTTACAGGAGCCCAGCCAACCTATTCAGATAATGCAGGTCTTTTTACATTGAGTATCAAAAATACAACCCCTGGAAAAAAAATATTGGTAAGAGATGTAAATAAAACGAATTATATCATCACCAATAAGGATGAAATATTCAGCAGATGGGTGATAACCATCGATGCCGACCCCTGGTTACACCGCATTGAAATTGCTCACATCGACTCAATTGAGGCATGGAAGCGGCAATACAAAGCCACAGCAGAGGCCAATGCCCGGAAAAATTACGATCAGCAGGTAACGCAACTGAAGCAGGAATTGGCCAGGACAAAAATCTCCAATTTTGAATACACCAAAAAAATTAAGGAATTGGAGGAGAATCTGAGCAATGCAAATGCCCGGTCGGATGAACTGGCTGAGCGGTTTGCCTATATTAATTTTGACTTTGCTTTGCCCTTTATCAATGACGCACTGAAAGCCTACAGAAACGGAGATATTGACAAAGCCTCTCAATTGCTGGACAATATAGATATTGCAGGTGGTTTAGAAAATTCAGGAAGGAATGTTAACCAGGCAGAAGAACAATTGGCGAAATACAAGGAAGAACGGCGCCAATGGATTGAAGCTGCGAAGACGAAAGCCGATATTTTTGTTACACTGATAAAACCCGATTCCGCTTACCGCTATTATGAAATGGCCGCTCTTGCCGATACTTCACAATTTGCCAATTTGCTGAGTTTCGCTGAATTTCTGCTTCAACAGAACAGGATTTCACAAGGAATGACCTGGCTTCAGAAAGCCCGGCGTCATTCCTCCAATGATGAAGAAAACGCCAAAGTATTATACAATATCGGACTGGCATATTATCATCTCAGGGACTTTAAACTTTCTGAACGGTATTATTTGCAGGTATTGGAAATCAGGAAGAAGCAGGTCAGTCAGGACTCTTTGAAATATTTACCGGATATGGCATTAACAATGAATAACCTTGGAAACGTTTATGGTGCAACAAGCAGAAATGCTGAAAGAGAGGAAATGTACCTGAAATCATTCTCAATACGACAGAGACTGACAAAAATAAACCCCGACAAGTATTTACAAGATCTGGCAAATTCATATAATAACCTGGGCATAATCTATAAAGATAAACTGGATTATAATCAGGCGGAGCAGTTGTATAACCAGGGCCTGGGTCTTTATAAGCAGATGAAAAACAAGGAAAATCTGTCAGGTTATGCAAGAACTCTCACAAATATCGGGAGCCTGCATCAGGAGAAAAAAGACACACTGCAGGCTGAGAAAAACCTCAAGGAGGCCCTTTCAATTTACCAATCGTTTGCTGAGTTGAACAGAGAGAAATATTTGCCAAATGTGGCAAGTTGTTATTTCATGCTGGGTCGTTTTTATTTATCAATAAATGAATATCTTCCGGCAAAGGAGAACTTCACACATTCAAAAATTATCAACGAAGAGTTATCTGCCATCGATTCACTTATTTACACTGATCATGTATTTGAGTGTTTAGACAACCTTGCCCATATCTGTTTTGTGCAGAAGGATTTTGTTACTGCAAAGCTAATATACAAAAGTTTACTGGAAATGCTCGATAACCAGTCCACATCAGATACTGATCATCTGGCACATACAGCCCGGATAATAGATCGGTTGGGGAAATCTGCTAACAAATTGGGAGAATTGCCAGCTTCGGAACAGTACTTTCAAAGAGAACTGGATATTTATACCAGACTTACCGCTGAGAATCCTGAAAAATACAGAAAAGAAACTGCGGATGTGTACTTAGAATTGCTGGTGTTTTATGGTGACCGACGTGATACTTTAAAAGCATTAAACAATTATGACAGGGCTCTTGAAATTTATAATATATTACAAGATACAAATATGATTCGAATTTGTTATTCATTGATGGGTGCAGTCTATCAGGAGTGGCAAAACTACGGTGAAGCGATAAATAAGTATCGCAAAGCGATTTCTATCCTGGAACAGATGGTCATATCAGATTCTGCTTTCCGGTTTAAAGGGTTGGTTTTCTTGTATCAACTAATAGGGTCTGCTCTTTCAAATCAGGCAAACTATTCAGAAGCAGAAGTGGCATACAATAAATCATTGGAATATTCTCAAAAAGTTATCAAAGAAGAACCGGATTTTTATGTAGGTGCATTGATTGATGTCGGTCATGTACAGCTATTGAAAAAAGATTATTTATCATCTGAAAAAGCATATAGTAAAGCGCTGGAATCCTGCAATAAATATCTTCCGCAAGGATCCGAATCGAATCAAAACCGAAAAGCGCGGATTTTCTCAGGATTCGGACAATTATATGACAATCTGAACAATCGGGATTCAACAGAGAAATACTATGAGAAATCAATCGCACTTTACCGGAAATTGGTTTTACTGAACTCTGGTGATTACATGCCGGCCCTTGCCTCCATATGCAAATCATCAGCTAATTTTCATTTCGGGTATATGAGAATACCCGCTGATACGATCGTATCTTATTATAAAACAGCCATCGAATACTACAACTCGACAGTAAAAAACTATCCCGAATGGGGATTATATAATTTGGCAACAACATACCCTATGTTAGGTGCTGCTTATCTGTTTTTATTAAAAGACACCATAAATGGGATAAATTATTATAAAATTGCGTTAGATGTTAGTACTAAATTGGTTGAAATAAATCCTGATAAATATTTATCGGATTTGGAATCAATCTTAGTTCTTGGGTTTATTGAATATCACAAACCTCTGCATGATACAGTATCCCTTAAGAAGGAGTATTCTCAGATATTTGGGATCCGGAAAAAACTGGCTGTTAAGGATCCTTCAAATTACGTTGGAAAAGTTATTGAAACTGCACTCTGTGCCGATTCTTTAGATAGCAATATGAAAAACCGGAGGATTAACGGGGCTTACTTTGGAAACGTTATTGCCTGGTGTGACTCATTAAGCAAAACCAGAAACAATACATTGAAAATTTCCATAGCCAGTTCAATGGTTAAAGAAGCAGAATCATTCTATTATAAGAGCGATACGTTACTTGCTGAAGTGCTATTCCATAAAACTGCTGAAATCTATTCCTTATCTGACCTACAGTCTGAAGATCTAAATACAGGGTTAGCCAGTGTTTACAATTATCTTGGGATAATAAACTATGACAAAAAGTTGTTCCCTGCAGCCGAAAAGTACTATACCCTGGCATTGAGTTATGCTGAAAGACAAAACCGGAAAGACTCGGTTTGTTGTGATCTGAATATCATCATGATATTAAATAATTTTGGCTGGTTATACAAGGAGTTTACCAATAAAACCGGGGAAATCAGGTATAAAGAGTCCGGGTTAATATATGTAGGGAAAATCGTGGACCGCCTGAAGTGTTGTTCAGATACCATGATTATCAATAAGTACCAAAAAAAGTCAGATGAACTGAACGATTTTTTCAGGAATGTGAATTGTGATATAATAAAAGCAGAGCTGTTATGCTTTCAGGGAGATAGTATTCTGATAAATACAGGAGATTCTGTTAAAGCATATCAATGTTATGAAAAAGCGGTTGGTTTGGTTTCAGGAGTTGTGAAAATAAAACGTGACCCGGAAAATATCTGGACTTTGTCACAGATATATGAACGTGAAGTTAGTTGTTTTGATGCTAAACACAATGAAAAAAGAATTGAAATTTTTGAAAAAACACGAGATCTGCGTCTTGAAGTTTACAGCACTTATAAGACTGAAACTACCATTCCGGCTATGGCCGGATGCTATAGTAATTTATCATGTTATTACTCATTTGGCAAACGGTTTGTCCAGGCAGAAGAAATGGCCGGGAAAGGTCTCGAAGTAGATAGTTCCCAAACATATATTTATACTAATTATGCTGTTGCCCTTCTTTTCCAGGGTAAATACGAAGAAGCCAAAAAAATTTACCTTGAACTAAAAGATAAGGAATATCCTGAGGATAAAACCAAAACTTTCAAATACTTCTTTTTACAGGATTTAGATGAGTTAGAAAAAGCCGGCATCACCCATCCCGATGTAGCCAAAATACGAACCCTGTTAACCAATTAATTAATCAAACCTTCAATGATCAGCCCACAGGATTTTATACATCCCGAAGACGAAGAAGCCCGCCGGAATCTGGAGGCCATACCGGGTTTTGCCACTGCTGTTAAAGCATTTTTAAGGCTGGGTATGGAGCAGTATTACCATGGCATCAATATGGCCTCAAAAATCCGGTTATCGGAAAAGCAATTGCCCGAACTTTATCGAAAACTGCCTCCCATTTGCCAAAAGTTAAATATCGGGGAACCCGAGTTTTTCCTCGAAATGAATCCTGCTCCCAATGCTTATACTTTTGGCGATACACGTTTATTCCTGACCATTACTTCCGGTTTGGTCGAATACCTTACCGAAGAAGAGGTGAATGCTGTAATTGCCCATGAATGCGGACATATTGCCTGTCATCATGTGTTATACCACACCATGGCCAATTTGCTTAAAGCAGGTGCTGATATGTTCGGGATGCTCGGTGTGTTAACGACACCCATTCAGTTGGGATTGCTCTACTGGAGCCGCAGGAGTGAACTTTCAGCCGACCGGGCTGCTGCTGCGGCTATGGGAAGCGCTAAACCGGTTATCGAAACGATGGTTCGTCTTTCGGGAGGTTCGAAAAGTATTACCGGCAAAGTAGATATCAAGGAGTATGCTGCCCAGGCCGATGCATACGATACCTTGCAGGAATCGAATTGGGACAAAATCCTGCAAACAGCCGCCATTGCCTGGCAATCGCATCCTTTTGCCGCGGTTCGTGTTCGCGAAATCCTGAAATGGTGCGACACCGAACACTATCAGCAGCTAATGGATAACATCAAACTTCAGGAATCAGGCACAAAATGTTTCAATTGCCATCAGCCGATTGATGTAAACTGGATATTCTGCAAGTTCTGCGGAACAAAAAATTAACTGCCAATCAAACAACAACAGGATAATCATCGTTAATTTTTTCATCTCATGGGAACGTTTAAATCATCAAAAATTATCAATGGATCACCTTCTCTGATTCCACAGGTCGGTCGCGACGTGATGAACTATTTTTTAGCAGAAGGTTACGATGTTAAAGGCGATTCGCTGATTAGCGGCGGCTATGATATTTCGGTTTCGAAAGGAGGCATGTTTAAAGCAGTGTTGGGTATGAAGACTGCTTTGAAAATTGTTATCCGACCGCAAGGAGGCCAGATTGCCATGGAATCCGGGGTCGGTGTGTTTGGGCAGCAGGCTATCCCAACCGTTATTTCCATGCTATTTTTCTGGCCGGTGCTGATTACACAAATCTGGGGGATCGTGAAACAATCGAAACTCGACGAAAAGTCCATTGAAATTGCTGAAGCAAGCATTCTTCAACACAGCAAAGGAACGGTCAGTTCTTCATTAGCTCAGGAACAAAATAGCAAATTCTGCACCCAATGCGGGACGCCCAATGCTGAAGGAGTCAAGTTTTGCCGGGAGTGCGGAGGAAAATTGTAAAGATTTGAAATAAACTTTAATCTAAAACGATGTTAATAATTTCCCTTTATATCTCTCTGCAGATACTCATTTTCTTCATGAGGTATAAAAACCGTCCCAATGGTTTTATGCACTTTATGAAATATGTATTGGTTCCACTGACAATAGCCGGAGGGTGGACCATGTATTTTATCGGTTATTGCAGGTGCGAACCTGAACAGATAATGACCAACGGATTACTCGCTGTATTTTCAACTGCCCGGTTGTTTATCCTCGGAAACGATCTGATCGAAATACATCCCTGCGTTGAAACTGATCATCTGTTTATGCTGTGGTTTTCTGTTTTCGGAGCTTCGGCGGCTTTTATTTCAGCGTCCATCCTGATCCATTTATTCGGGAAAAAATTGATAACATGGTGTAAAATCCGGATGGACCGGTCAGGTGAAACCCATATTTTTTTCGGGGTTAATATGGCATCACTGTCGCTTGCGAAAGATCTGCTAAAAAACAAAAAATCCCGCCTGGTGATCTTTGTTCAGAAAATGGATAGAAACGAAGACGACTCATTATATAATGAGGTGGAAGAATCGGGTGCTTTCCTCATTTCCAGGGAATCGGTTATGGAAAGCCTTGAACTCGAAAAGGAAGAAAGTATCCTTCATACACACAAAGGAGGAAGCGATTATATCCGAAGCGACGATCCCAGTCCAAGGAATCTCAAGAAATTAGGTTTAATCAGTAAAGTGCTTAACCGAACCACTCACCTGTATTTTCTATCCGGCAGGGAAGAGTGGAACCTGGGCAAGTCACGTTCTGTTCTTGACGAAATTAATTCCTTATCACCCGGAAAACCTGTGACCCTGCATATCCGCACAACATCGCCTGAACTTGAGGATGTATTTCATCAAAGCCTTCCCAGGCTTTCCCCTAATGTTAAAATCAACCTGATAAATCTTTCGGAAATTGTTTCCCGCCAGTTGATCTGCAAATTTAATCCTGTTGACTGGATAGATAAGGATATTCAAAAGGCAGCGGCATCAAAAGATTTTACTGTGTTTGTTGTTGGATTCGGGCAGACCGGCAGCGCTGTTTTAAAAAAACTCCTTGAATATGGTCAGTTTTCCGGTTCTGAGTTTAATGCAGTAGTGGTTGATAAAGATTTACAGACAAAGAAAGGCCGGTTTGAAGTATGTTTCCCGGGTCTTCTTTCCAATTACAACATTGAGTTTGCCGAAACCGGTCCCGGCAGGTCAGCGTTTTATAATCTGGTAAAGCAACATATAAACAAGCTGGATTATTTATTACTTACCATGGGGAACGACTACCTCAACATACAGACGGCCACAGATATTCAGCAGTTCCTCTTAAAATCAACCGGCAAACGGATCCGGATCCTTGCTCAGGTAAAAGACAACAAAAATTATGATATGCTGTTTGAAACCTCAAAACAGGTCAGCGTTTCAATTTTCGGCAGGGAAAAGGACATTTTCACAGAAAACATCGTTGTTCGCGGAAATCTGGAAAAAGCAGCAAGGAAGATCCATGATTATTACAATTCAAAGAAGGAGGATGGTTCTAAACGCCAATCCTGGAGCGAACTCTCTGTTATCAAACAACTATCGAATATATCGGCTGCAAATCATATATATACGAAGCTAACACTTGCCGGATTAACGGTTGACGATGTTAAACAGTTTGCGACAACTGAAGATTTCGTAAATTTTTTAGGCCATGACAGAATGGAGAACCTGGCAAAAGAGGAACACCTTCGCTGGAATGCCTTGCATTTTGCGAATGGCTGGAATACCTGGGAACTGAACGAAATCCCTGGGAATGCTACATCCAACAAAGATGAGGTGAGAAAACTGCATGCCTGTCTGGTGAGTTGGGAAGATCTTACGCATGTAAAAGAACGGTTTAAAGAGGACTATTACGCCTATGACTATGAGAATGTTAGCAATATTTTTGAATTGATCAGGGATGGAATCTATGGTTAAAGTTACGATAAACAAATTGGAGGATGGTACTTTTCATAAAGTTACCCAAACCGATAAAGTGGCTGAATTTGAATTCCTGGGAGATACCTATTCTTATTCTCAACTGGATTCTGCCACAACATTAAAAGTGTATTGGGATAATTATCACTCAGAAAGAAAGCTTGTGAAGGATAAGTATGGGCGCCTGTTCCATTATCGTTATGATGAAGAGATGAATTTTGATGGTGGTGATGACCGGCTTGATCTTTTATGGACGCTGGTAGCCAATGAAACAGATTCGGATGATTTGTCCTGCAAAAGTGGTCTGTCATTATTACGGGAACCTTATGTAGCCTCTGCCGAAACCGATTGGGTTGCTGCACACGAAGATATCAATAGTAATTCCATGGAAAAATTAAAAACAGGCCAATGAAAATCAATATGATAACAGTGATAGCAGCAGTTTTGTTCATTATTACCGGTGCAAACTGTCAGGTAACCCAGCAATTACAGGATGCCATCAATAATGTTCCAACGGCAAAGTATGCTTATCCAGCCAACCGGGACAGGGATTCCCCACCGCAGGTTGCCAGTCCTCAGGCATATGCGTATGCTTACTATCATTTGCCGTATGCAATTGATCTCGCTACTAATTACGACGAACTTACCGATGGCTATCTGAGTAAAGTCATTGTCAATTTCAAATCAGTAAATCTGTCGGCAGCCGAGGAGAAACGGATGCTTAAAAAAGCAGTGCTTGAACTACAGGATTTGCTCGACCGGCAATATGCAACATCAAGGCGTGCCGGGTTCACTGCACGAACCAATTTCAGCCGTAGCATGGTTTCACGCTTCGTATCCAACGGTCAGGCAATTATTGCAATCCGCGAGATTTTGAGTACCCGGGATTTAATTGACAAACTGGTACGCAGAAGGAATTTAATATAATAAAACTGAACGTTTTATTGCTTTTCACGGAATACCATGAAGTATACTGAGCGGTTCAGTTTGCATTTTTTTGCAAACCTGAACCGCCGAAGTGTAATGACAGGTTTACTTTTCAATAATCTTTATCACTTTATTATTTTGAAAGATTTCTTCTTTGATCAGTATTCCTTCTTTATTATAATACTTCCATGTACTTACTTTTATTCCGTGTTGAAAAAATTTCTCACTTTTGAATTTGCCATTTTCATAGTACTCCATCCACTTGCCATTTTTTAAAACATTATTTGTACAAATTACTGAATCTGTTATGTCATATGGCGGTTCAGCATCAGAATACCTGGTAGTGTCACAGTCAAGGTATTTTGTTTTTAAAGAATCTATTATCCCATAAATTGTATCTCCGACATTCGTATCATAATATCCGATAGATTCAATTTTATTGTTCTTATACCATGAAATACTGATTCCGGCAGGGACACCAAAAAAATAATAGCCTGAAAATTCCAAATTGCCTTCAGGATACCAGGTTTTCCAGGTTCCGTTAAGTTTATTTTTAAATGTATAATACTCGATCTTTAGCTGACCATTTTTATAATAAGTTTGATGGATACAAAAATCTTTTTCTTTATCAGAATAATAAATATTGCTGTCTCTGGATTCATTTAAGCGGTGATATTGAAATGAAGAAAGACTGTCAATATTTATTGGATGTCCAATTTCCTGGCAATACAATTCAGATGTTATGACAAGGAGACCGATTGCTATTAATTTTCTCATTTTCCAAATGGTTAGTGGCGACTCAGCCAGATTTGAATTAATCCCGTAAACATCTCACCGAAAACCCATTATTCCTGAACGCCGGATACAACGACACAGATGGGTCCGTATCATTCATCCCATGCGCCAAGGCTTTCAGTGACCCATGAGATGTCGACGACCAGAAGAACGTTGCAAACCCATTCCAATCCCATGTTTTATTTTCATGCCTTGTACCTGAAAGCGTTGCGTTGAATCCTGAATATCCGGTAAAAAGAAGTGGCCAGGCAGCAAATGCATTGCTTAGATAATTGCCGAACAAGATATTCCAGTCTGCTTCCGTGGGCACATGCCATCCCGGAGGGCAGAGGCCCTGGGTGCTCAAGGTTTCATCGTAGGCCATGAGTTCGTCCCATTGGTAAAAATCGTAACGCGTGACGGGTGACGCGTAACGCGAGTATTTCTCTGCGATGCAATTGTCGCGTTGGTTCTGCGTTTCGGGGATTGTGGTGCCGAACTCAAGATTTGACGCCAGCCAGCACTGCATCTCGTATGTCTGTCAAAGGATTCCCACACGTAACGGGTGACGCGTTACGCGTTACGATCGTCACGAATGCATTTGCAGAGCACAACGCAACATTCGTATAGGAGTATGTAATTTGATGGGTTCCGACTCCTGCAATTGCAGGATAAAAGATCCCGTTTGTCACTCCTGGACCTGAATAGTTCCCTCCCAATGGAATACCGCCTTTCAGCCGGAAGGGTTGCGCAGCAGTTGAGGTAACAGAGTCGTTGCAATGGGTAAGGGTGACAACGGGTGAAGCGGCAACACCCATCGTGATCGTGTTGCTGGTGGCGGGATTTCCACTTGTGCAGGTGAGATTTGAGGTTAGCGAGCAGATGATCAGATCCCCGTTTATGGGAACATATTGGTAAGTGGTACTATTGGTCCCGGCATTGATTCCGTTGACTTTCCACAGGTAAACCGGGGTCGTTCCTCCATTTGTCGGGGTGGCTGTGTATGTGACCGGAATCCCTGAACAGACCGGGTTGTTGGATGCCGAAATGACGACACTCACCGGCATGTTCGGATTGACTACTTCTGTAATAAGGTTCGAGGTAGCCGGATTTCCCGTAACGCAGTTTGCATCCGAATTCAAAATGCAAACAACCTGATCTCCTGATGCCGGCACATAACTGTAAGTTGTCGAATTCCCGCCAACATTAACACCGTTGACCTTCCATGAATATACCGGGTTATTGCCGGGATGGGTTCCTGTAGCCATGAAAACGACCGTTGTTCCTGAACAAACTGACCCAGACGGGTTGGCGGCAATGCTGACACTTACAGGTAGATTTGGATTCACGGTCATGCAGATTGAATTCGAGGTTGCCGGGTTGCCGCTGGCACAAATAAGGTTTGAAGTAAGGATGCAACTGATGCAATCACCATTGACAGGTGTATAGGTAAACTGAGAGTTATTTGCACCAGTATTTACCCCATTCACTTTCCATTGGTAACCAGGTGTTGTTCCCCCATTGGTTGGGGTGGCAGTGAAGATCACAGAAGTTCCGATGCAAACAGTCGTGACAGGTGTTGTAATAACAATGCTCACCGGATTCACCGTATTCTCCACCATCGTGATTGTATTGGAGGTTGCAGGATTTCCTGTTGGGCAGCCAATATTTGAGTTCATTACACAGATCACAAGATCACCATTGGCCGGTGTATAGGAATAGACAGGATTATTCGTGCCGACACCAATCCCGTTCACCTTCCATAAATATGTTGGGGTTGTACCTCCATTGGTTGGAGTTGCGGAAAAGGTTACGGAAATACCAGTGCAAACAGGGTTAACCGAAGCTGATATTGTCACAGAAACCGGCAGGTTTGGATTTACCACCATGGTAATTGCATTTGAGGTTCCCGGGTTGTTCGACGTACATACAGTATTTGATGAGGTGAGAATGCATGTAATGATATCAGCATTTACCGGTATATACGTCATCGTAAATGCATCCGGATAAGAGCCGACTCCATTCACCTTCCATTGGTAGGATGGCGATAATCCTCCATTGGTGGGGGTTGCGGTGAATGTAACGGAGGTACCTTCACAGACTGTGTCAGCCGATCCGGAAATCGTTATGTTTACGACCTCTTGAGGAGTGACTGTAATTTCAACAACATTGGATTCCACTGCGCCACTCCAGTCCGTCATACAATCCACCCTGGCAATACGTTTAAACCATGTCGTTTGAATAACTGAACCTGGACTATAAGAAGCATTGTTACTACCGGAAATATCATTAAATCCGGTTGTGCTGCTTGTAGTTGAAAGCTGCCACTTATATTCAAGATTACCGGCAAATCCTGTTGGGAGCACAATATTGTTCAATGTTGATGGGATGTAACTCCCACATCCACTCTGATCATTGCCAATGGTTCCTCCACTTACCGGATTACTACATGGGGGATTGTAACTCCAGAATACATGAGAAGTATCCGATTTAAACCCAAAAACTTCAGCATATACTTGATCTTCGCCCGGAATTATACCTGTTTGTGTATAACAATATTGTGCATTACCCAAAGCATCGGTATAAGCATTGCCTACCAATGGATTTATCCCACTGACGTAAAAATTCACTAAAACTCCAGGCACAGGGTTTAACAGGTTATCCAGTACGTTTGCAGTTAAGCAAACATTGGTAACGTTCAATTGCCCATAAGCTGTGTCGGGGGAAAGTGTAACGCTGTTTACTGTTCCTACAGGGGACAGAGAGCCCCCCCCGGGATAACCGTATGAGTCTGTATTGCCCCAACCATAAACAAAAACACCGAACGGAGCTGTACTGTTAAATGTATGTGAGCCAGCCATGACCGAGCGCTGGGCTCCGTAAAAATTGGTAGTTCCGATTTGAACAAAAGCGGAAGGCGGAATAAGCACACCGTCCTGGTAAATGGTGCCCAGGGCATAATCGGGTGCAACTACATTGATCCAGTGTGTAATAAATCCTCCTGCGGTATTGACCACAGTATAGTGGGTCAGGAACTGATCCTGCGGGATGATCAGCATCATAAGCGGATCGCCCGTGGTGTTTCCGCAGCAAGATTCTCCTTTTGCATATTGTGCCAGCAAAGTGGCTTTCGATGTATTGATTGAATTATACCCGGTCATGCTGGATTCATAATAATCCCCGGCATTGAGTGTAGCCACTGTCATTCCGTTTACCAATACTACCGTCCCGTCCTGGGCTGCAAGGACCCGAAAAATATCTCCGCAATTGGTCCTTCCGGCAAGCGGAACCGTTACGAAATTTTTTCCCCAGCTGTTCACGGGAAACATCATCTCAACAACATGATCCCCGGCAAGACAAGAAACATCCGGAATATTAACTCCTTTGACAGAGCCAAATACTCCTACCGGGTAGTTCGACTGAACCCGTGAGCCTGTCAGATCTTCTCCGCTCCCCGATTCCTCCAGCAAATAGGTCTGTCCCTGGTTAAGCGTAACATTGCTTGTGTTACTGGTTTGGTGATCGAAGATACTCAGGTTGGTCCCGTCCTGGGTTGCAACCACGCTAAGGTCTGAACCATTGGGGGGAATTGAAACCTTATAGGACATGATCCGGTAATCAAGCCCCAGGGCATTGACCGGCAGCGCAAGGTATGCATCCGTCGTCGCAGGGGAATGATTAAGACCGTAAACGCAAACAGGATCGCTGGAGGTAACGTGGATCCCCTTATTCTCTGTTCCTGATATCATGACAACTCCTGATGGAAGAACTATTTGTGTAACAATGCCTGGGACAACGTTAAAGGATTGATTGACGCCGGGAAATGCAGATGTGATGTTCCCGCTCGTTGTATAGTTCGATGAAATAAAGATTGTCAGGGTAGGTGTTGGTACATCATTCGGAGGAAAAGCGATCCAAAAATCAGTGCCTTCATTTGTGGTTGTTTGTGAATAACCAGCGAAAACCAAAATAAAGCTAAGTAATATTATGAGTAAATACTTTTTCAATGTTATGAGATTGAAAACTGGGGAAACCCATTCAAATTTACAAAATATTAATACATTTCAGAATATTATGAATATAAGACAACTCTTTTTTAAAATGGTTTACCAGATTAAAAAAGAAAAACCCCTCTTGCCGATATTCTGACAGCCCCCACCTTTCCCTCCTCCACTCGGGGGAGGGATCCGCAGCATGCCTGCTGACCTTAAGGCAGACCTTCCAGGTTTAGGAATTGAAGGAGCTTCCTTTTGAGGGTCAATTAAAACCTGGAAGGTCTCTACAATTGATTACCAACTGGCAGATGAAGGATCGAACATTATAGCACCTTCATAAAATGCCATCGGAACGCTTTACTTGCAGGTAAAGATGATCTTGCTCCCTTTTTCCTTATCCACTTCTTCACCCCAGGTGGAATCAATAGATTCGATCACAAAGACAAATTTCCCATCCAATTTCCGGAGGGAATCCTTTCTTGTAGACGGAGAACGCCAGGAAAACACTTCATGGTACCCACCGCAATCCTGGTTCGAGCCTTTGAGCTTCTTCTGTGCCGGTTTTATTGTACCCTGCGTAAGATACAACCGGTGGAAATACTTCCCGGCTTTCAAAGGGATGTTCTGGGTGATAGTCACCCCATACACAACATCACACGCAGGAAACTGGCCCCAGTTGATATCACTCTCCTGGACAAGGATGATCTGCGAGTTTATTCCCCCGCCGGTTGCCGGATTCTTCTCGACAGGCTTTGCCAGGTCAAATAAGCTTATGCCCATAATTATTAAATGATCAATTGGGATGAACCCCAGGGCAGAGCCCTGGACCCGAATTCCGGGGCAAGCCCCGGGGAATTTACCATGCAGCTTTGATCCGCTCACAGGTTAAAACCGGCCCGTCCTTACAAACATAAGTAGAACCAATAGGCAGGATATTACATTCATAAAAAACAAAGCAAATATGTTTGTCCTCATTCTTCTATCTTATTCTATCCGATCACTAAATTCTGTACTTTTACACGGTAAATATTACAACCATTAATACGGAACAGGAAAATACCGGGTCTTTCAGAACGCTTGACAAACCTTTTTTTGAGCATCTCTTCAGAACAGATTTTAAGGGTCTCTGTTTCCATGCGATGAGGTTCGTCAAGGACTATGAGACTTCCCGGGAAATCGTACAAGACGCTTTTATCACGCTGTGGGAAAAGCGAAATTCGATTGATATCGACAAACCTGTAAAATCATATCTTTCCACAACTGTCCGGAATAAGTGCCTCAATTATTTGCGGGATCATAAAAAGTTTAATGTGAACCTCCTTGATCTGGAAGGAGTTTTGAAAGATTTTGCCTATGAACAATCTGACCGGCTGGTGGAAGCAGAGATCAGGGTGAAGATTGATGATGCAATGAATGAACTTCCTGAAAAATGCCGGGAGGTCTTCCTGCTTAGCCGTACCCAGAATCTGAAATACCAGGAAATTGCAGACAAGCTTGAAATCTCCGTGAAAACTGTGGAGACCCAGATGTCGAAGGCATTGCAGCACATGAGGATCCGTTTAAAAGAATATATTCCGGCCATCCTGGTGCTGATTTATTTTTTATTCAGAACCTTTAAATAAAAAAAAATTACAAAACCCATCAGGGTGAAAACATTTTTCGGTGTATAGTATTTGATTATTTGTATGGAATTAAACAACACATATTATACTGACCTGATTTGCAGGTATTTTTCAGGAGAGGTTAAGGGCGAGGAAAATGATACCCTGATAACCTGGATCGAAGCTGACCCTTCAAATCTTAAACTTTTCAGGGAGTACCAGGCTACCTGGGAGATTTTGCAAAAATCCGGGATTGAATCGTTGACCGATATTGATGCAGAATGGGCAGAATTTGAAAAGAAAATGGACGAATCTGAAAAACTTTCAGTCCGTATTTCTCCTGTCCATTCGAAATTTACTGACCGGAAATTATCAAGACACGATTCTCATCATATTCTTCAATACAATTTTACTTACAGCAGAGTGATCCGGATAGCCGCAGTTATTTTACTGATACTTTTACCTTCTTTTTTCCTTTACCGTTATTTCACACGACCGGAAGCCCTCCGGATTCACGGCTCCGGCGAGATCGTTGAAAACAGGTTGCCTGACGGGACTTCTGTTACCCTGAACACAGCTGCCATTCTTGAATATCCTTCCCGTTTTACAGGAAATTACAGGGATGTCAGCTTATCAGGTGAAGCCTGGTTCGAGGTAGCCCACGATAAAACAAAACCCTTTATCATCTCGAACGGGAGAGTCAGGATTGAAGTTTTGGGTACCTCATTTTATGTCAATACAAAAAGCCCGGATGGGACGATTGAATTGATTCTTTCAACCGGAAAGGTATCCGTTTATTATGCTGATACGCCAAGTGAACCGGTTATCCTGCTTCCTGGTCAGAAAGCCGAAATATCCGCGAATACCCGGAGAATCAGCCTTGCAACAAATGAGTACCAGAATTTTCTTTCCTGGAAAACGAAAGTGTTATATTTTAATGACGATCCGATGGCAAATATCATCCGGGATCTGAATAAAGTGTATCATTCCAGCATTGAAATAAAAAATAAACGGTTAAGCGCTTGTCGTATAACTGCAACATTCGATAAACAATCATTGTCATCTATTCTTAACGTTCTCAAATCTACACTGGATTTCCAGATTAAAAACACAGGTTCATCAATTGAACTTACGGGTGAAGGATGTAATTAAACCAAAAGCCGTAACATCCATGATTTTCCAGTTACTGATCCGCAGGTTCCCTTTATTTTTTACCCTGTTTCTTTTCACCCCGTTCATTCAGGCACAGGATCTTCAAAAGAAAATATCGCTTGATTTGAGAGATCAGCCTTTACGTATCATCATCCGGAAAATCAGTGAAACCGGAAAGATTTACTTTTCCTATAGTTCTCAGTCCATCCCTGTTGATCTTAAGATCTCCGTGAATGCCAAAAATAAAAGTATAAGCGAGATCCTCGACGAGGTTCTGGTCAGCCATGGCGTGGACTATTTTATCGTTGAGAACCAGGTTGTCCTGAAAATGAAAAATCCTGTTGGTTCGACTAAGTCAGAAAAAAAGACGGAAGAACTTAAGAAGTACACAATCAGCGGTTTTATAAAAGAAAGATCGGGTGGCGAGGTTCTGATCGGGGCCAACGTTTTTATCAATGGAACGTCCATAGGTACGACTACCAATGCTTATGGATTTTATTCACTTTCAACCCGTGAAGGGGATCTTACCCTGGTTTTTTCTTTCATTGGTTATAAAAAAGAGTTTAGAAACCTGGCGCTGGATGAGAATAAAAATATATCCATTGAGTTGGAAAAAACAGATATCCAGATCAGGGAAATTGAAGTTATTGAAAATAACAGAGAGCCTGATCTTTTAAATACGCACCTGGGTGAAATCAAACTGACCCCAAAGATTCTTTCACAGATACCCGGCTTTGTAGGGGATGTTGACGTCATTAAAGCCCTGCAGGTAGTACCTGGAATAAAATCATTTGGCGACGGATCTGCTTTTTTTTATGTGAGAGGGGGTGAAAGCGACCAGAATCTCCTGCTGATTGATGAAGCCCCGATTTACAATCCTTCTCATCTTTTCGGGTTTGTTTCCGCGCTGGCACCTGATGCTATCAATGATATCCAGGCCTATAAGGGCGATTTTCCTGCAAACTATGGAGACCGGTTATCTTCGGTCATCGATATCAAATCAAAAGACGGGAACATGAAAAGGTTTGGATGTTCAGGAAACTTAGGACCTTATGCCTCAAATCTATCAATTGAAGGCCCGATCATCAGGGATAAAAGTTCTTTTTTTATCTCCGGCAGAAAATCCACCCTCAATTGGATCAGGGAGGTGGATCCATCCTTATATTCATTCGATATCACCTTTTTCGATATCAATGCAAAGCTGAACCTGCTTGCCAACCGGAACAACCGGTTTTATCTGACTTTTTACTGGGGTGAGGACATGCTGAACAGAACCACCAGTGAAGCGCTTCAAACCTTTGGGATCAGTTGGCACAATATCGTCGGGACGTTCCGTTGGAATCATATTTTCAGTCCAAAGTTGTTTTCCAACACCACAGTATATTACAGCCAGTATAATTATTTTCTTTTCACCAATAAACAGTTGAAAGATTACTGGAATTCAGCCATTGAACATGCAACCGTCAAAACTGATTTCACCTGGTTCCTGAATCCCAAAAATACCCTGAAAGCGGGACTGGAAGCCAGTTACCATTTTTCCAACCCGGGCAATGTCACCATAGCAGATACTGCCGTACAAAATAATTCACCCGTTGTTTCCAAATACAGATCGCTGGAATATGTATTGTATGTCAGCAATGAACAAAAAATTGGCAGAAACCTGAGCATTCGTTATGGATTGCGTATTCCTGTATGGCAGGATATGGGTCCTGCATCCGTTTATTATTTCAATAACCTTCACCAGGTTAGTGATACAATAGTTGTTGGAAATGATAAAATATATTCCTGGTATATCAGTCCTGAACCAAGAATCCATATTGATTATGCAATAAACCAATCCTCAGCCATTAAAGCCAGCTACAACCGGACGACCCAGTTCATACAGGTCCTTTCCAATTCAACAAGTCCGTTTACCTCACTTGATGTATGGGCGCCTTGTGGGCCGAATATCCTGCCACAGAAAGCAGACCAGTGCTCAATCGGTTACTACCAGAAAGTGCATCATTCTCTAGTTAACTTTTCTGCTGAACTTTTCTATAAATGGTTCCATAATCATATCGATTATAAAGATCATGCAAATATGCTCTACAATCCTTTGATTGAAGGGGAACTTCGTTTCGGCAAAGCATGGTCATATGGCATTGAGTTCCTGGTGCGGAAACCTGAAGGAAGGTTTACAGGGTGGATCGCATATACTTATTCACGGGCATTTGTCCAGACAGATGAAGTAAATAATGGACATACTTATCCGGCATATTACGACAGGCCCCATGATCTTTGCATCAATTTTTCCTATTCATCCGGGAAACGCTGGGATTTTTCCGCAATCTGGATGCTTCTTTCCGGGGGAACTGTCACCACTCCGATTGGCTTTTACTATTATAACGGGTATTCTGTTCCTTTATATGGAAATAAAAATAATGACCGGCTCCCACCCTACCATCGGCTTGATCTTTCAGTAACCTATCACATCAACAAACCCGAAAATCGTTTTAAACACAGCGTGGTTCTTACACTATATAACGCATATGGGCGTTATAATCCTTATTCAGTCGATTTTAATAAAATGATGACGACGAACGGTGATTTTGTTATCCCGGCTAATCTGACCGGGGAATACGAGTTGGTTCCAACAACTATATCAGTAGCAGGTATAATTCCATCCATAAATTATATTTTTAAATTCTGATGAGAAACTTATTGCTGTTCATCGTTTTCATACTATCGGTTTCAGGCTGCGTAAACAAAAGTAACTGGTTAGTTAAGCCTGAGGATACCAGCCTGATAGTAGTGGATGGTATTATAACGGATACGATGGGAGCCCAGCGCATACACATAACTCATCCTGTCGCTGAATTGAATGCGATTCCTCAGCCGGTTACCGGGGCGCATGTGATGATATCTAATGAGGATTCCGTGTATGAATTATCTGAACAACCTGTTAACTCCGGAATATATCTTACCCATACATATTTTGTTGCCACCCTTGGGAAGAATTATACGCTATATATATATGTAAACAATCAATTTTATACTGCAAAAACAATTATGGTGAGGGGTTCCTATTTTAACGCATTAAGTTTTTCCCGTGATGACAACGATAATATGTATCATATCGATTCGGTTGCAAAAGCATTTAATCCGGCAGATACAGCCATGTGGGAAGTTCTTATGGATTGGTCGCAGGCACCGGGCTATGAGCATGCCGATCCATCAAAATGCAGGGCCAGACTGGTGTACTATTCATTACCCACACTTGATGTCAGCCAGATCTTTGCACCTCCAATGGAGGATATTCGATTTCCCGGTGGTACGATCATCACGGAAAGAAGATACTCCCTGACCCCGGAATACACTGAGTTTTTAAGGACACTGATCTCGGAAACCAATTGGAAGGGTGGCTTGTTCAGTACCATTCCTGCAAATGTCATGACCAATCTTAGTAAGGGAGCAATCGGTTATTTTACTGCATGCTCTATAACCACTCTTTCTCTTTCCGTAGCCTTCTAAATGAGGATTTTCATGAAAACAAAAAAAAATCAAATGATTTACTCTTTTTTATCAGGGTCAAGGTTACTTTATGTGTATTAATCAAAGTAAAACACCGAATTTCATTTATATAAAACTACTAATTAACTTAATAACACCATGAAAGCAAGACAATTAATCATTTTAATCGCCATCATTGTAACTTCCTTTGGGTTGACTTTCCAGGGTTGTAAGAAATCCAAAACCACAGATCAAACTACAAACGACAAAACTACTTCACTGCAACAGTTGACAAATGATGAAAACAAGGCGGAAAATAATTCGGATGAAGCAATGAATGATGTCAATTCCGTTCTTTCTCCCGGCGGAGGACTGAAATCTGCTCAGTTTATTCCGTGTAATGCTACTGTTGACTCAGCCGTGGTTCATGATACCATCCTGACTTTCTATATTCGTTATCATGGATATAATTGTAACAATACAAAAATCATCACAGGTAATATTGAGATCAGTAAAAATGTTAATGTTAATTGGCATGTAGCCGGTGCGACTGTCCTTGTGAAATTTATTGATTATAAAGTCGTCAGGGTTGCAAATGGAAAATCAATGACATTCAACGGTACCAAAACCTTCACGAATGTAAGCGGTGGGTTTATCTGGCAATTAGGATTCCCGGGTCATCCGGCTATGATTGAGAAGGTTACAGGTTCTATCCTGGTAACTTTCGATGATAATACGACAACCAAGACCTGGAACATTGCAAGGCAAAGAACATTGACCCGTACAGTTACTGCCGATAGTGTACCTCATCTTGTACTTACCATTGACGGGTTTGGTTCCGATGCCGGTTATAATAACCTCGTTTTCTGGGGTGTTAACAGGAACGGCGAAAACTTTTATACCCAGATCAATCAATCAGTAGTAATTAAGGAAGCATGCAGTTGGGATCCCTGTTCAGGAGTAGAACTTTTCACGATTCCGGGTGCATCAAAATCTGCTACAGTTACTTTCGGTTACGACAGCAACAATGATCCTGTTTCGGGCGACAATTGTCCGACAAGATACCGCATTGACTGGACAGTAAACGGACAGTCAGGTACATTCTTTTTACCGCTTTAATATCAGCATGTTTTCTGTTAAAGGCTTGGCCTTTGGCCCCGGGTTAACCCCCGGGGTTTTTTTTGCATGGGACAGATAAAAAATTCCTGATTTTCGGTAAAGTTACAAACTCCGCCGAGCGTATTGTTTTGAACATTAATCCGTTTGATCAACTAGGGTTTTAATTTTTTTTGCCAGTGTATCGGGATTAAATGGTTTTGCGATATAATCATTCATCCCTGCAGCATAACACTCTTCAATAACCCCCTTCACGGCATTGGCTGTAAGTGCGATTACAGGAACATCCAGTTTTAATTCTGACCTGATTCTCCGGGTTGCCTCAAGGCCACCCATTTCCGGCATCTGAAGATCCATCAATACAATTTGATAAGTATCTCCTTTGAGCATTTCAAGCGCTTCCCTTCCATTGTTGGCCAGGGCAACAATCATTTTCCATTTTTCCAGCATCGATTTTGCAATGAACTGGTTGAACTGATTATCTTCAACAAGCAACACCCTGATCCCATTCAGGGGTTTTGTATTTAATTCAGTAATTTCTTCTACACTGTGTTTATCAGGCTTTTTGGTTTTCTTAAAAGGAAGTGAAAAGAAAAATTCGCTTCCCTTATTTTTTCTGCTTCTTACTTCAAGTACCCCACCCATCAATTCTACCAATTGCTTGCTGATGGCCAGCCCCAGCCCTGTCCCTCCATAACTTCGTGTGGTCCCGGTATCTTCTTGCTGGAAGCTCTGAAATATTTTAGATATATTTTCTTCTGCTATTCCTATCCCAGTATCAGAAACATTAAAATAAACGATATAGGAAACCCGGGTTGATTTCAGCAACCTGCAATCAAGTGTCACACTACCTTTTTGTGTAAATTTTATTGCATTATTCATTAAATTGACAAGGACCTGTCGCAATCTGACATTATCACCACGCAGATGATCCGTTATCTTTTTATCAAATTTGATCTGAAGTTTAACCTCTTTTTCCGCTGCCTTGTATTCAAACGAATCGAAAACCTTTTTTACCAGTTCATCCAGAAAAAATTCCGTTTCAAATAATTCCATCTGACCTGCTTCGATTTTCGTAAAATCAAGAATATCATTCACAATTTCCAAAAGACCCTCAGACGAACTATTCAGCCCTTTGATCAGTTTTTCCTGTTCATCAGTCATCTGGGTATCCTCTAATAACCGAATCAGTCCATTAATAGCATTTAAGGGAGTCCTGATCTCATGGCTCATATTAGCCAGAAACTGGCTTTTGGCAATGTTTGCTGAAATGGCTTCCTGGCGGGTATTTCTAAGTTCATTCCTGTTCAGGATATGTCCATAAACCGATCCGGCAAGATTTCCGATAAATGAGAATACAGCGATCTGTTCTTCAGTAAATTTATACTTTTCCGGACTCGCAATGCTGAAAACGCCGACTATATTATCCCCGTTGAAAACAGGAATACTAAGTCTGGACCTGACTAAGAAACTCCTTTTGCTGTCAATGCTCATGGGGGGATTATTACGCTCAACATCCGGAACATAGAGCATTTGCTTGGTTCTGAAAACATGTCCGGGGTGGCGGTCCATCACTGTTCTTTCTGCCTCAAGGCGTTCTTCCTCAGTAAATCCTTTAGCAAAATAGAGTTTCAGTTTCTTATCCACAAAATCATAGAGAAACAAACCTGTATAT
Source organism: Bacteroidota bacterium (assembly GCA_026391355.1). Taxonomy (GTDB): domain Bacteria; phylum Bacteroidota; class Bacteroidia; order Bacteroidales; family FEN-979; genus CAIYUC01. The sequence goes on from JAPLDH010000077.1 coordinate 155,810, forward strand.
TCCATTTCAATCACATCCTCAAGAATACGCTCCACCTCCAGCGCCAATTCACGGATATCTTTAATTTCCGTTGAACGTGAAGCAAATTTGTTCAGGACATCAAGAATCGGTATGATTTTGTCAAAATTCATGCTCGGTATTCTATTGGTTTAATAAAGCAATTGCTGCCTCAGCATATTGATTGTCAATGGATGTCATAATTCGTTAATTCAGGCAGGGAAAATTTGAAACGGCTCCCTTTCCCAATCTCGCTCTCAACAAAAATTTCCCCGCCATTCTTCCCGATAAATTCACGGCAAAGGATCAGACCTAAGCCGGTACCCGTTTCCATAGCAGTACCGGTAGTATAAATCTTGGTGTCGATCCGGAAAAGTTTTCCGATATCCTCCTTTTTAATTCCAACTCCGGTATCTTCAATTATAAACTCATGAAACCCACCGGACAAATTTGAAAAGATCGATACTTTACCTCCGAAATTTGTAAATTTAATCGCGTTCGATATGAGGTTGCGGAATACTGCTGAAATCATATTCTTATCCGCTATCGTCCAAACTTTTTCATCAACCTTATTCGAAACGGCTATGTTTTTCTTGATCGCTTCTCCCGACAGAATGGATAACGTTGAATCAATAATCTCCGCAATATTGATATTTTCGGGATTAAAACTGATCATATTGGTTTGCGAACGCGCCCAGTCGAGAAGGTTATTGAGCAAAACAAAAGCATGGTTTGCCGATTCATTGATATACCCGGTGTATTCATCGATTTCCTTTTTATCGAGCTCGGCAAGATTCTCCTTCAGGAAATTTGAAAACCCGATCACCGCATTGAACGGGTTGCGCAGATCATGGGCAATGATGGAGAAAAACTGGTTTTTTGCGGCAACAGCTTCCTGGAGTTTCTTTTCTGATTCCAATAAGGCATTTTCAATTTTTTTCCGCTCTTCTATTTCAAGTTTTAGTTTACGGTTCGAATTCTGAAGTTCACTGGTCCGGGACTGAACTTTCTCCTCCAGTTCACTGTTGATATTACGCTCCCGTTCAAGAAACCGAAGGTACATATTAAGCATATGTACGATCTGGACATCATCGATGGGTTTTGTCAGGTAATCGAGTCCACCCGCATGAAGTCCCTTCTCCATCAGCATTTTGTTCGGGTCAAATGCAGTGAGAAAGATGACCGGGATATGGCCTGTTTTCGGACGGGTTTTGATCAATCGTGCTGTTTCAAAGCCATCCATTTCAGGCATCTGGACATCCATCAGGCAAAGGTCAATCGACTGCTCATTAATAATGCGCAAAGCTTCGAAACCCGAATTTGCTTCGTAAATTTTTACGGGGAAATTCTCCTTAATCAACTCAGTCAGTGAAAAGAGATTATTGGGATTGTCATCAACAATCAGGATCTTAAGTTGGTCTAGCTTATCCATAAAACCTGTTAATTGGATTTATAAAATGCAGGTAAAGTGAATGTAAAATTAGTTCCGACACATTCCTGGCTCTCTACCCGGATCTTTCCCTCATTCTTCTCAATAAATTCCTTGCAAAGGATAAGGCCAAGCCCTGTTCCTTCCTCTCCTGCTGTTCCGTTGGAAGCAATGTTGGCATCGATCAGGAACAGTTTTGCCAGTTTTTCCGGACTAATACCGACGCCGTTGTCTACCACGCCAATCTCAACTTCATCTCCTGATTTTATTGCTAAAATTTTGACAAACCCACCTTTTCTTGTGAATTTTATTGCGTTCAGCAACAAATTCCGGATAACCGTATTGATCATATTTTTATCGGCAAAAACCTGGAGTGAAGAGGGGATGTTCATTTCCATCCTGATGTTTTTATTGTCAGCCGAAGGTTTGACCAGGTCATAGATCTCACTGGTAATGGTATTCAGAAAAAATTGAGTGGGTTCGAAAAGAATCTTCCCGGTTTGGGTTTGTGACCAGTCGAGGAGGTTTTGCAATAGGCGAAAGGTGTTTTCAGCCGATGATTTGATATTCATTAAAAATTCCTTGTGCTCTTCCTCGGAAAAACTATCATAATCTTCGGTCAGCAATGTGGCAAGCCCGATGATGGCATTAAATGGATTTTTCAGATCGTGGGCGATGATGGAAAAGAATTTGTCCTTTGATGCATTTGCAGATTTTAGCTCTTTTTGTGAAATCTGGAGTGTTTGTTCGGCAGTTTTCCGTTCTTCAATCTCCTCGATCAGTTTCAGGTTCAATTCGCGCAGGTGCAGGTTCATCAAAAACTCATGCTGGATGAACCGAAGGTACATTTTCAGACGATACACCAGTTGGTTGTCATCGATCGGTTTGGTGAGGTAGTCAAACCCGCCTGCCGCAATTCCTTTTTCCAGAAGCTTCTGAGTCGGGTCATAGGCAGAAATAAAGATGATAGGGATGTTGCTGGTTTTCGGCCGGTTTTTGATAAGGCGTGCGGTTTCAAAACCATCCATTCCGGGCATCATGACATCCATCAGGATCAGGTCGACACTCCTTTCATTAATGATCCTTAACACCTGTTCACCGGATGTGGCTTCGATCAGGTTTGCATCAAAATGAGCCTCGATCAGTGTGCGGAGGGTAAAAATATTATTTTCAACATCGTCGACAATTAAAATTTCAGGTTTGAATTTTGCTTGCATCCCGGATCAGATTATTTTTTTAAATATTTTATTCTGTTTATTGAAAATCTGGAAACCAATAGGGTAAGATGAAATGTTCTCGCTTTCGCCCAGAACAAGAAATCCATTCATATCGAGTGAGCGGAAAAATAATTCAAGTACAGTATTCTGTAGAGTTTGATCAAAATAGATTAGCACGTTCCGGCAAAGGATAAGATGAAACTCATTGAAAGCTCCTTTGTTAAGCAAACTATGCTGAAAATAGAGGATCCGTTCCAGAAGGCGATTCTTCACCTGGGCATATCCGTCCTTTATTATAAAATATTTTTTAAAATCAACTTTCCCTCCTGACAGGTTATAATTCTCCAGGCTTTTCTCCAGACTATCGATGGAATAGATCCCATTTTGGGCCTCTTCCACTACAAACGGATTGATATCGGAAGCATATATCTGGGATTTATGCAGGATCCCAAGCTCTTCCAGTACTATTGCCAGTGAAATGGCCTCCTGACCGGTGGAACATCCGGCGCTCCAGATTTTAATATGAGGAAAGGAATCAAGGTAGGTGAGTACTTTATCCCTGATTGTCTGGTAAGTCTCGGGATTGCGGAAAAACTCCGTCACATTGATTGAACATTCCAAAAAAAGATTTTCAAACAGATCACGATCCTGGAGGATCAGTTCTTCAAACCTTTTGAACGAATAAATATGGTTATCCGACATGACCCGTGCAATTCTCCGGATAGCGCTTTGCAAACTGTAATGCCGGTAATCATATCCATAATGTTCGTGGAGCCGGTCGAGGAAAAGCTTCAGATCAGGTTCTCCGATATTGGGTTTCTCCGGTTCGATCATCCGTATCAGATAAGAAACCAGTTCAGGCAATGGGAATTTATAATCGACCATGCCGGTTTTCCATGCGTTGACAAGAAGATCCTTCGCTTCACAATCACCAGGATCTTCAATGATGATGCGGGATCCGGCTTGTTTAAGCAATGGGATGGCCTGAATCCCGTCATCTCCATATCCACAAAGCATCACTGCCAGTAACTGATCCTTATACTCATTGGCCAATGATTCGAAAGTGACCTCAATGGATGGTCGTGCAAAATTCATCTTGGCTTCCTTTGAAAGCCGGATACTTCCATTCTCAACTTTCATGTGATGTCCGGGAGGTGCAATATAGACACTGCCGGTTTTGATGGGAGTTTTATCGGTAATGGAAGCGACCTTGAAGGATGTACTTCTCTGCAGAATCTCTCCAAGATAATTCGGTTCATTTTCAAGTATATGCTGAACAATGAAAACACTTATCTCGGTAGTGGGCAATTTCGCCATTACAGACATGATCTTATCCAGGCTTCCTGCTGAACCACCTAAAACAACGGCTTTGATTCTTTTTGAATCCCTCAATTCAAAAGTATGCTGATTCAGTGAATGGCAGCGGATTCCTAAGCGGTAAAGGTAAGAACCGAGGTACCGGTGAAAGACATTGATCTTGATCTTGATTTTGCGGTTGGCTGCAATAAAGGTCATCAACCGGGTAATTACATCGGCCGGTAATATCCGTGCATCAAAGAACGTCAACTCCAGTTCTGTGAATGTGCCAGGTTTCAACTCTGTAAACAGATCATCACGGTCAGACTGGAACTGCAGGTTCCCCTGTACCGATATATGGTGTGTTTTGGCAGTATCAACGGCATGAACATTCATGGTCACATCTTTTTCTGGCACCAGGCTTCAACCAGACCGATCAGCATGTCATAATCCACCGGTTTGGCAAGATAATCATCTGCACCGGCAGCAATACATTTTTCACGATCTTCTTTCAGGGCTTTGGCAGTCAAAGCGATCACAGGTAAACCTCTTGTCTGGACATTCTCCCGGATCTTCTTTATAGCTGTATAACCGTCCATCACAGGCATCATGATATCCATGAGCACCAGGTCGATGCTTTTGTCAACAAGAAGATCAAGCGCCTCCTGACCGTTCTGTGCATCAACCACTTTTGCGCCGTGTTCCTCAAGGGCTGTGCTCATCACAAAGACGTTCTTAATATCATCGTCCACTACAAGAATGGTCCTGTTGGAAAGCCGTTTCATTTTCATGGAGAGGTCAGATGCCTCCGGTTTGTCAGAACTCTCTTTCTGCGTTTGATGCAGGAACAACATCAATTCATCAAGCAACCTGTTCTCGGAATGAACGGTTTTGATGATGATCCTGTCGGCAATTTTCTTCAGATTTTTCTCCTCCTCCGGGCTAAGCTGTTTACCTGTATAAACAATGATCGGGACTTTCATCTGCTTTTCACGGGCATATTTGCATATGTTCATTCCATTCCCTGATTTTAATCCCAGGTCAATGATCACAGCATCATAAATGCCCTTGTTAAGTTCTTCGATCGCCTGCTCTTCCGTTTCCACTCCCTGTACCCGAATATTCTGACTTTTTATTAATTCCGAAAGGGCTTCCCTGTGAACAGCATTATCCTCAACGAGAAGCAGATCTTTAGGACTTTTTTCACTGAAGTTCAGGATCCCTTGTATAGCTTGCCGGATTTGCTCCTGGTCGACCGGTTTTTGCAGGAAGTCAAGCGCTCCCATCCGCATCAATTCCGGGTTCTTTTCATGACCGGAAATTATCTGAACCGGGATGTGCCGTAACTCCTTATAACTTTTCAACCTGCGCATAAAGTCAACACCATTCATATCAGGAAGAACAAGATCGAGGATGATCCCGTTCACTTTGTATTGTTGTACCAGGTTGAGGCCATCTTCGGCGGTGGAAGCACGGAGCACTTTCATCTTCATCCGGGTGATAACCATGGCAACTATATCGGAAAAGGTGAGATCATCTTCAACAATAAGGATAACTTTATCACCCGGTTTGATCTTCTTCCTGTCATCGGTAAAGGAAGTGGCAACAGACATTGAAATTCCAGGAAATTCATCCCTTCTAACCGGAAGCTTAAACTGCAGCTTCTCTATTTCATGAAGTTCTCCTTCATTCGCTTTCAGGACTTTCGGCAGGATCAAAGAAAATTCACTTCCTTTTTCCAGTTCACTTTCCAGAGATATTTCCCCATGAAGCAAACCCGCAAGCTTTTGGGAAATTGTCAGACCAAGCCCGGTACCGCCAAATTCACGGGAAATAGAACTATCCACCTGCTGGAAAGCATCAAAAATCATTTTATGTTTTGCTGCATCAATACCAATACCTGTATCCAGAACACTCAATTTTATTGGTTTTTCCGGATTTCCACTATCTCCTACCCTGAGTAAAATGTTCCCGCTCTTGGTAAATTTCAGGGCATTGGAGATAAAGTTCCGAAGCACTTGCGATACTTTATCTTTATCAGTGGTGATTGTAGTTTTCAGATTATCTTCCACCGATATTGTGAGTCCTTTGTTTTTTGCCATCGACGAGAAGAAATGCATCAGTTCATTGACAAGATCTTCTGTCTGAAATTCTGAAACAGAAAGAATCGTTTTTCCGGCTTCAATCTTGGAAATGTCCAGGATATCATTGATCAGTCTAAGCAATTCTTCCCCGGCTGAATGAACAACTTTAGCCCGTTTGATATCCTCTTTTTCCAGGTTCCCCCGTTCATTCTTCTGCATCATTTTCGAAAGGAGAATGATGGAATTCAAAGGTGTCCTGAGTTCATGTGACATGTTTGCCAGAAAATCGCTTTTGTATTTGTTCGACAGTTCAAGGTCATTTGCTTTACGGTCAAGATCTTCTTTTGCCTGTTGCAGATTATCATTTCCCTGCTGAAGATCTTCGGTTTGCTTCATCAGTATCTGCTGTTGTTCTTCCAATTGAGCATTCGTTTGCTGAAGTTCTTCAGATTGCTGCTGAAGTTGCTGTTGTTGTTCTTCGAGTTGAGAATTGCTCTGCTGAAGCTCTTCCGTCTGCTGCTGGATCTGCTGCTGTTGCTCTTCCAACCGGGCATTGGCTTCCTGAACCATCATGGTCTTCTCCTCGGCTTCCCGCTGAGCTTCCCGGGCTTTTGTTAGTAATTCCTCTATCTTTGATTTTTGTATCGCAGTAAAAATTCCCGAAGCAATCACCTGGTTCGATTGATCCAGAAATTCCATTTGAACGGATGTAAATGGCAGAAGAGAAGCCAGTTCAATTACACCGATGAGTTCATCCTCATAAAGAAGCGGAAAGGTATATGTGTTGCAGGGAAGCGATGAACTTGTCCCTGTGGTAATAGGCGCTTCCTCTTTAGGCAATGATCTGAGAAGGATCGGTTTCTTTTCGAGGGCTACCTGGCCGATCACCCCATTTCCCAATTCATACAAATTAGAAAGGTTGTCCCGCTCAGTGAAAGCAAAAGAACTGACGAGATTCATTGTTTTTTTACTTTCATTGTAACGGTAAATAACTCCGCGACCAGCCAAGATGTAACGCCCGACAAAACTGATGGCTTTGGAGGTGATCTGTTCCAAATCCTGATCACCGGAAAGTTCTGCGCTCAGCTTATTCAACCCGTCTTTCAACCAATTTTGTTCCTTGTTTACTTTTTCGTTTTTCTCCAGGCTTCCGCTCATGAGGTTTATTGATTTGGAAACCAAATCATTGTCTCCCTTAACTTCAATTTTCCGGTCAAAATTTCCCTGTGAAATCTCATCGGTTACCTTTTGAAGTTCGGTTAGTGTCTGCACCATTTTTTTAAGCGAATTGCCTAACTGGTCATTTTCGGAACGGGGTTTAATTTCCATTGAAAAATCACCATTGGCAATACGTCCGGCATTCTCAGCCACCTCCCGCATCGTCTCGTTAAGGATTTTTACGGATGAATAAATACCATGGGTTACCGGGGGAAATTGAACGGACAGGTCGCCTTCGGTAATCTTTCGTGTTATTTCCCGGAGAACAACGGGTTCAACACCAACCTGGGAATAGACAAAACGCATCACCGAAACAAAAACAATGATCCCGAACAGAAAAAGGATAACAGCAAAAATCAGGATCAGATTTCTGATGGAAGAATAGGAAGACATTACCAGCTTCTCATTGTTTTCAAGATGTGTGCTATTGTGATCGGTATATTTCATCAATAACTCATCCACTTTTTTTGATATATCAAACGAAACAAGATCAACCTGTGATTCTCCCTGTTCCGCAATTACCGGTTTTTTTTCCATACCTGATTTCAGGGATTTATTATAGGATAAGAAATAATCCTTGTTCAGCGCCCTGGAAAAATCACTGAATGCCAGCATTATTTGCTCAAGAGTTGTCTTGCCTTCCGCATCTTCCATGTGCATCAAACGATCTGTCCTTAATGCTATTTCTTCAAGACCTTTGTCAATCTTCCCCTTTACTTCCATTTTTGACAGGGATGAGGGAATTATAATCATACTCTTCACATTCGCATCGATGACCTCCTTATGTTTCACAATTTCAGAAGTAAGTTGTGAGATGGCAAACTCCTTTTCATAGAGGGAATTCGATTGTTTGTCCAGACTGGTTATATAGGATGTTGCCTGGTATCCTCCAAAGATCAACATCAGGACAAAAAAAGTAAAAAGGGTCGATAAAACTAATGTAATACTGAGTTTCATGGTTTGTTTCCGCTTATTAATTATTAGAATAATTGCCTGGATTGAACATGCTGAGTGGTGTAGTTGGAAAGTTCGTTGTCAGTGCGCTAGTAATATACAAATATATGAATTATTATACTGCAAATCCTGGGCAAAGGTTCTTGGCTAAATCGTTTTTATTGAAAAGGGGGGTTATCCAATGAAATGGATCTGCAGAAGATAGACGAGAGCCCCTGCAAAATAGCCGGCCAGGGCAGGAAGTGAAATTTTCCTGAGGTACCAGAAAAAACTGATATTTTCCATACCCATCACGGCAACTCCGGCAGCGCTTCCGATGATCAGTATGCTGCCTCCCGTACCCAATGTAAATGCAATAAGTTCCCAGAAATAATGATCCGTGGGAAAAACCGACAGCGGATACATTCCCTGAACCGCTGCAAGCAGGGGAACATTGTCAACAACAGAGGAAAACAATCCCAGGATAACCCCTGTCAATGATTGGTTTCTGACAGTTACAGTCATAAAATCAGCAAACTTTGACAGTAATCCCGCGGTTTCCATCGCAGCAATACAAAGAAGGATTCCCAGAAAGAATAATATTGTCGGTATATCAGTGTTTTTTAAGGCCCGGGTAACTGATAAATATCCCTTTTCATTTTCCGGTTTTTTCCTGTGGATGATCTCCGTCATCGTCCATATCAATCCAAGCGAAAAAAGCATCCCCATATAGGGAGGAAGCTTGGTTAACGCCGTAAAAACAGGAATAGAAAGCAGTCCGAAAATTCCTGCATAAAAAACGAAAACACGTTCAAACCGGGTGGTTTTAAACCCGGATATTTCAGGTTTCTTTATTCCTGCCGGCTTATGCTTAATCATTAGAATACAAATAAGTAAAGGGATTATCACGCTGAAAACAGCAGGGATAAATAATTTCAACACAATATTAATAGCGGTAATCTGGTTTCCTATCCAAAGCATGGTGGTGGTTACATCTCCGATCGGTGACCAGGCGCCCCCTGCGTTTGCTGCGATAACGATCATTCCGGCAAAAATCCATTTTTCCTTCTGATCATGGATCAGTCTCCGAACCAGAGAAACCATTACGATCGCTGTGGTCATGTTGTCAAGCAATGCGGATAGAAAAAATGTCAGAAAGCTAAGTATCCAGAGTAATTTTCTGTGGTTATTGGTGGTCATACGTTCCGAAATGACGCTAAACCCGTCATGAGCATCAATGAGCTGAACTATTGTCAAGGCTCCGATCAGGAAAAACAGGATCCCTGAAATATTTCCCAATTTCCCGAGTAAAACCGGTCCGATTTGCTCCTTATCGACTGAAAAAGAAATCAGCAATACCCAGGTAACAACCCCGGCCAGCAAAGCGCTTGCTGATTTATGTACGCGAAGGTGTTGTTCAAAAGCGATCGCTGAATAACCCAGCACAAAACATAAGATAATCAGGGTATAGAGCATCCTGTTTTAGTATTATTTCATTGACGTGACAAATATACTATTTACATAAAAATAATTAACAAAGGAAACTTTTTTGCAGAAAAAGTTTTTCATGGTTCTATTGAATTTATTTATCTTTGCGGGGCAATTTCTGAAAAATAATTTTCTTATCATAAAATTCTTTTCCCATATGAAAAAGTTGATTTTCATCATTGGTATTCTATTGATCGCAACCGCGTGCAAAACCGGTTCAGATAATAAAACAAAACTCGAACAGCTGAAGAAACAAAGGGAAAAGCTCACTGAGCAGATCAACCAGCTGGAAAACACTCTTCAGACATCCGATGAAAAACCTGCCACACCTGTCAATACGGAAATACTGAAGAAACAAACCTTCTTCCATTACATAGAGGTGCAAGGCAAGATTGACGGGAATGAGAACATTGCAATCAGTCCCCGCTCGTCAGGGGTGGTGCTCAGAATAGTGGTAAAGGAAGGAGATCATGTGCGGAAGGGTCAACTGCTTGCCGAACTGGATGCTGAAGTGCTGAAGCAAGCACTGAAAGAGCTTCAAAGTTCACTGGCATATGTAACTGATCTTTATAACAAACAAAAAGCATTATGGGATCAAAAGATCGGATCCGAGGTTCAATACCTGACAGCCAAGAATCAAATGGAATCCCTGCAGAATAAAATTGCGACAACGGAGGACCAGATCAAGATGTCGAATATCACATCGCCTATCGACGGAACTGTTGAGGAGATCCCGATCAAGGTTGGCCAGATGGCATCCCCGTCATCTCCGCAACCCGCTTTCAGGATAATCAACTTTTCAAAGGCGAAGGTAGTAGCCGAAGTGGGTGAAGCTTATTCAGCAAAGATCAATACAGGCGACCAGGTTAAGATCTTTTTACCCGATTTCAACAAGGAACTTGAAGAAAGGGTCACCTTTGCCAGCAAATATATTAATCCTACCAACAGAACCTTTACGGTAGAGGCAGAATTGAATTCCGGCATCAATGAATACAGGGCAAACATGATCGCGGTTGTCAGAATTAAAGACTACTCTAATCCTTCCGTCATTGCCATCCCTCAGAATTACATCCAGTCATCAAGGGATGAGGGACAATATGTGTTCGCTGCCTCTGCTGATAACGGGAAAAAGGCGGCTCATAAAAAGTTCATTAAGGCCGGTTCCACCTACAACGGGCTGACAGAAATTCTCAGCGGTTTAAATGATGGAGATAGGATCATAACGGCCGGTTACAAAGACCTTTATGATGGCCAGTTCATCGACTATAAATAATCTTGTGCACCATGAAATCAACATCCAGGATCAAGGAATTTTTCGCGACCAGTTGGGCCATCGATAACCGTACAAGTATCTATGTACTGACTTTCTTCATTACCTTAATGGGGATCCTGACCTACATCAGCATTCCCAAGGAACAAATACCGGAAATCGTAATCCCGACGATCATAGTAAGTACTCCTTACCCGGGAACCTCTCCCGAAGATATTGAAAACCTTGTTACCAGGCCGATTGAAAAAGAACTGAAATCACTTGCTGATGTTAAAAAGATCACCAGCAGCTCTATCCAGGATTTTTCTTCCATTGCAGTGGAATTTAATCCGGTGCTGGAAGTTTCAGAAGCAAAACAAAGGGTTCGTGATGCGGTTGACAAAGCCAAGACCAGCCTGCCGAATAATCTGCCCAAAGAACCGGATATCATGGAGGTTGATCTCTCCGAAATCCCGATAATGACCATCAATATTGCGGGGGATTATGATCTCCAGCGGTTGAAAAAATATGCTGACGACACGAAAGACCGGATTGAAACCCTTAAGGAGATAACCCGTGTAGATATTATCGGTGCGTTAGAGCGTGAAATACAGGTTGATGTTGATATGTATAAAATGCAGGCTGCCAGTGTCTCTTTTTCCGACCTTCAGCGGGCCATTGCAAATGAGAATGTTACTATCTCGGCAGGTACCATCACCACTTTTGGATCCAAGCGGACCATCCGCATTGCCGGGCAATTTAAAGCTCCTGGAGAGATAAAAAATATCGTGCTGAAATCTGCCAGTGGTGCGCTGGTTTATGTCAAAGACATTGCTGATGTGAAGGATTCCTTTAAGGAACAGGAAAGTTTTTCCCGATTCAAGAGTAAAAATGTAATCACATTGAATGTGATTAAAAAAAGCGGTGAGAATCTGCTGAATGCATCAGATAAAATCAACGGGATCATCAGGGATTTTAAAAAGAATTCCTATCCGCCCGACCTGACGGTAAGTATTACAGGAGATCAGTCAAAATTTACACGCAGTACACTGGAAGAGCTTAACAATACCGAGGTGATCGGTTTTATCCTGGTGACACTGGTTCTGATGTTCTTCATGGGATTCAATACGGCCTTCTTTGTCGGGCTTTCCGTTCCCCTTTCCATGTTCATTGCTTACCTGGTAATGCCAAGTTTCGGGTTTACAATGAATATGATCGTTATGTTCGGTTTTATTTTTGCCCTTGGAATTATTGTGGATGATGCAATTGTTGTGATAGAAAATACACACCGGTGGCATCGCATTGAGCCCGACATTGTAAAAGCGGCAAAGAATGCAGCGGGTGAAGTCTTTCTTCCTATCTTATCGGGGACATTAACAACACTGGCTCCTTTCTTCCCGCTGGCGGCCTGGCCGGGAATTGTTGGGAAATTTATGCATTATCTCCCTGTAACACTTATCATTACACTTTTTGCCTCCCTTTGTGTTGCCTACATCATAAATCCTGTGTTTGCCGTGTCCTTCATGAAGGATGAATATACAAAAACAGATCATAAAACTGACCGGAAAAGATTGGTGATCGTAAGTTTACTATTCCTGCTGCTGGCTGGTCTGTCTTACCTTGCTAAAGTATTTACGTTAGGGAATATACTGATGTTCTGCCTGATCCTTAACCTGGTCTTCCGGTTGTGGATCAAAGGAGCGACCTATCGTTTTCAAAATATCGTCTGGCCTGCCATCATGGGTCTTTATGAGCGACAGCTCCGCTTTTTCCTGAAGGGAAGAAATCCATGGTGGTTATTCGGGTCTGTAGTTGCATTGTTCTTTATTACAATTACCCTGGTAGGGATCGTAAAACCCAAGGTCCTCTTTTTCCCTGATAATCAGCCCAATTCTATAAATGCATTCATAAAGATGCCTGAAGGGACAGACCAGAAGGTAACAGACTCGGTGACAAGAATTGTTGAAAAGAGGATCGGTACAGTGCTTGGCGAGAATAATCCGGTGGTGGAATCGATTATCACCAATGTCGGGTTTGGGGCAGGTGAAAGTATATTTGACAGGAGTGTTTCTTCCAATAAAGGGAAAGTGACCGTGAATTTTATCGAAAGCAAATACCGTCACGGGGTATCTACTACTCAATACCTGGATAAAATCAGGAAACTTGTTAAAAATATTCCGGGCACTCAAATCAGTGTGGATAAGAACAAGATGGGACCACCCACTGGGAAACCGGTAAATATTGAGGTGACCGGGGAGAACCTTGACGACCTGATCGTGACCTCCAATAACCTGATATATTATCTTGACTCATTGAATGTGCCTGGAATAGAAAGACTGAAATCCGATTTTGCCAATAACAAGCCGGAAATTGTTATCCGGATAGACCGCGAACGTGCCAACCGGGAAGGGATCTCGGAAGGACAAATAGGGCTGGAACTACGGACTGCCATATACGGCTCGGAAGCTTCAAAATACAAAGAGGATGAGGATGAATACCCGATCCAGGTGAGATATACTGAACAGCAACGCAACAATATCAATAAGATCATCAATGCAAAGATCACTTACCGCGACATGAACAATGGACAATTGCGGCAAATTCCGATCTCATCACTTGCGACACTTGAGTATAAAGATACCTATGGAGGGATCAACCGGAAGAATCTGAAACGGATGATCACCATATCTTCCCAGTTGTTGTCAGGTTATACTGCAAATGAGGTGGTAGCTTCCGTCAGCAATGCTTTACTTGGATTCAGACTGCCCAAAGGGATTGAAGTTCGCCTGACCGGTGAGCGGGAGGACCAGGCAGAAACAATGGCCTTCCTCGGAAAGGCAATGATCATTGCACTTGGGCTGATCTTCTTCATCCTGATCACCCAATTTGGATCGCTAAGTAAAAGCCTGATCATCCTTAGTGAGGTAATATTCAGCATTATAGGGGTATTGCTTGGGATCATGATTTTCAAAATGCCACTTGTCATTACCATGACCGGACTGGGTATCGTAGCGCTTGGAGGTATCGTTGTCAGAAACGGGATCCTCATCGTGGAGTTTACCGATGTCCTGAAAGCCCGTGGACTGCGGACAAGGGATGCAATAATCGGTGCCGGAAAAACAAGGATCACACCTGTCGTACTGACCGCAACTGCCACAATGCTGGGCCTTGTACCTCTTGGGATGGGCATGAATATCAACTTCATTACCCTCTTTTCAGACCTTAACCCGCATATTTACTTTGGCGGGGACAATGTAGCTTTCTGGGGACCCTTGTCCTGGACCATTATTTTCGGATTGAGCTTTGCAACGTTTCTGACGCTGATTTTCGTTCCGGCACTGTATCTGATAGATTACGAGATGAAGACGAAGATGGCACGCAGGAAGCAGAACAAACAAATAAGAAGGGAGAAAAAGGGGTTAGGGATCAGTGATTAGCCATTGGTGACTTTTTACTGTTCACTTTTCAGGTTTTTTCCAACAGCGTTGTCAGCCTGATCCTTGCTTTGAGAAGATCAAACAATGCCTGGGTATAATCGCCTTCGGCCTGGAGTAGTTGGTTGTATTTCTGTTCAAGATCTGTACTGGTTGAAATCCCTTTCCTGTATTTAATGATCGTCCGTTCATAGATCTTCGTGGCAGTTTCAAGCCCTTGTTGTTTTACATTGAAAACCAGGTAGGATTTGTTAAAGTCATTTCTGGATGCTTCCACCTGTAATTGAAGGGAAATCCTGATCTGCTCTTCCGATACTTTCATCTTTTCAAGATTCATACGGGCCTGAGCAACTGAATGCCTGCGGCTGCCGCTGCTCCAGATCGGGATGGTGAGTGATAGTCCCCAATTTGTTGTATTATACCAGGTTCCTTTCGAGTCAAAGAAGTTCCATTCATTCCTTTGCGCATTGGCACTTGTTCCAAGAAAACCGGCCAGGGTCGGCTGATATGCAGTTTTTGCAAGCTTGTATTGCATTAAAACAAGATACTCCTGTTTCTTCAGCATTTTAAAGTCAATGTTACTGTTATAATCAAAAGGATTATTCATCAGGTAATCCTTGTTGACCTCACCAAGGAAGAACGTAAGATCATCGGTCAGTTTAATCTGCACATCTTCCTTAACCCCCATATAGAATTTCAGAAAATTATAGGCGATCAGACGTTGATTTTTTGTACTTATCAGGGTTGCTTCCAGGTTTGTTTTATTCAATTCCAACTGACTGACGTCTATATCCTCAATCAGTCCGTTTTTATAGATCTCCCTTGCTTCATTGACCATCTGAGAGATCGTTGAATAGGTAGAATCCAGGATACGTATGCTCTCCTGGATGATGAGAAAGCCGATATAGGACTCGGCAACCTGGTCACGGATGGTCATTTTATCCTTTACCAGCTTTTGTTTTGAGGTTTCCAGGTATGCCCTGGCTGTCTGTAACCCGACCAGGTATTGTCCGCTGTAGATCAACTGGGTTATCTTTGCCTTCACTGTGGTATTGTATTCGAGACCGAACTTAATTGGCTGGAAGGTACCCGGCATTTTGAAAAATTCCCCGGGAATCAATGTAGTCGGAATATTCAGGTAATCCATATAATCAAGGCCTGCATCTACCTGAGGTAAGCCAATGGCTGTATTCTGCCTTACCATCTCCCTGGCGATGTGTACATCATAATTCGAGTTCCTGAGTGAATAATTATTTTCAAATGCATATTCCTGTGCCTCCTTTAATGAGAAAGAGAGCACCTTCTGAGCATTCAGAGGTTTAAAAGGAATAATAAAAAACAAAACAAGAGCCGGAAGCAGGTAACTTAATCTTTTCATTTAACGAGTTGTTTTAGTGTCAATTTATGCTTTTGCTTTTCATAATATTCAATTCCCTGTTCATTTGCAATTCCCCGGATGAAATTATCAAACATAACATCAAACAGGGTCTGAAATGAGAATTTATCGGCAGGGAAAAATTCGGGGTTATGCAGGTCGATCAAACGACGTATATAAAGTCGTGCAACCAATTCAATGCTGAGGTCGCCCCGGTATATTCCCTGGTTGATCCCCTTTTCAATATTGATTTTTATCTTATTAAAAATGAACTCGATACGGTTATCTATATGAGAATGATAAATATCCGGGTAATATTTTTTCAGATCAAAAGTCATTGAAGGGCTGACATCCCTGAACCGTTCCCCTACTTCCCTGCTGACAATAAGAAGTATATCAATGGCATTAACCCCTTCAAAATTATGTTTATCGAATATGATCTCAAAATTCTCACGTTCTAGTTCCAGTAATTTCTCAACCAATTCATTTTTGCTCCCGACAAACTGATACAGCTTTTTCTTCGAGATTCCAATGTCACGGCAAATATCATCGATGGAGACACTTCTCACACCATATTTAAAAAAGAGCTCACGTACTCTTTCCAGTATATCAACGAGGGCTTTATCCATTTGATTATGGTCTAAATTTGGTGTTGAATGGAAACATGTGTCTGAAATTCATCATAAAAACGGTTACAGGAATGGTCTGATTTCGGGAGAAAGATTAGTTCAGAAAGCAAAATTAAGGAATTTTGGCAGAAACAAAACAAAACTAAAAAGTTTCTGAATGAATATTCTTCCGGGTGTATTCAGGTCTGCTTCTACTTGATGATCATCTTTTTGTTCAGGGAATGATTTCCAGTAGTAAGGCAATAATAATAAAACCCGGGATTAAGCCTGTGCGCTGTAACATCATAATATTCAATATATTTCCCTGGTTGATAATTTTTATGATCGATAATGATGGCAATTTCCCTTTGTGTAAGATCAAAAAGTGTCAATGTAACCTGGGTTCGGGTTTTTACGGAAAACGGGATGGCAGTGACATGGTAAGCCGGATTCGGATAATTCTGTTCGAGTGACAAGGGAAGGATGGTTTGTGGGTCCTTTGCAATACCGGTAAACATGCTGTCTACAATCGCAGTAAAAATTGAAAGCGAATCATTGTTCAATCTTGTCCAGATAGGCCTCACAATATTATTGACAGCAGAAATATTTGTATAATCTCCAAAAAAAAGAGCAGGATCGGGGGAAAAAGGAGACTCGCTCACCCTGAAGTTCTGGAACGTTTCCCCGCCATCGCGCGAAACCGCCATATAAACATCGGTCATGGTATTGGAATGTTCCCGCCGGTCATAAAACACAAACCATATAAACCCGGTAACCTGGTCGACTGTCATCCAGGTAAAAAATTGTTGGTAACCGGGAGCATCATTGTTCACTCTTTTCGGAGGGCACCATGTATTTCCTCCATCACTTGATTTGACAAACCAGATGTCGGTATCTGTCGGCCCATTCCGTTGATCTGACCAGTTTATGTATATATTTCCGCGATAAGGTCCCTGGCTCAGGTCACAACAGGTGACCGGAAGTCCATTGGCACGGGAGATACCCGGAATGGAATAATCCCACCCTCCCGGAATATCTGAAACAAAGATATTGGTAACGGGCCATGTATCCCCTTCATCCAATGACCGCGTAAAAAGCAGACCTAAGGGTCCCGCCCATGAAACATATATTTCACCCTCAGTACCGATGGCAGGTACTGCTCCTTCCACCGTATTCTCCTCATCCAGGCAATCTCCAGCCCTGCGGTTTATACGTACCGGAGTACTCCAGGAAGCGCCACCGTCAATGGACTTTGAAAAACGGATGATCGAACTGTCGCTTGGATTGTCAGTCCCGTATTGATCAAACTGTGTCCATGTTGTATAAATGTGATTATTGGATCGGTCAACCACCGCCCAGGCTTTATCCTGCGCTTTAGTCCCGTTCAATCCCATATAGGAACCATTGCTCCACGATTGGCCCTGGTCTGTTGATTTCTGACAAACAATCCGGTCAATCCAGTTACCCGGATAGGGCGGTGTGGAAAGATGCAGGAAATAAAAGTTTCCCAATGTGTCCACCACAATACAGGGATCCCCCCAAACACCATAATTACAGGTCAGGTTTCCCCCCAGCCAAATGTATCCGCCATCGTTTGAAAAATAAAAATTATCAAGGTTTGCGCCTGCAACCATCTTTTGCGGATCCAACGGATTTATCACAATGGAAGGTTCATTTGGATTAAACTGGTTACCTATCAGTACATTAGGATATTGGGCAAACACATTCCCGAAGGGTAAGAATAACAACATTGTAAGGGCGATCTTTATCATGTTCATTCAATTAAATTACGGTTAAAATTACATAAAATGCTTTTACCTTCGTATACTGAATTGAATCAACTCACCCCCTTAATCTCCTTATTATGAAAAATATCTTCGTATATTGTTTCTTCTTCGTTGTGTTTTCAACCGATTCCCAGGACACCGCTTTCATAACGAAGTATGAAAAATCAGGGGGTACTGAAACAGCAAATTTCAGCGAGACTATCGAGTATTGTCATCACCTTGATGAAGCATCTCCCAGGATCACTTATCGGGGATTTGGAAAAAGCGCCCGCGGGAAAGAACTTCCCCTACTCATCGCAGATAAGGATGGGTTGAAAGATCCGGCAGCGATCCGTTCAGCAGGCAGGATTGTGCTACTCATCCAGGCATGTATCCACCCCGGGGAGTGCGAAGGGAAGGATGCAGGATTGATGTTACTCCGCGATCTGGCGCTCAATGATAAGAATACCGGTCTGCTGAACCATGTTTCAATTCTTTTTATCCCGGTCTTTAATGTCGATGGATTTGAAAGATTTGGTCCATACAACAGGATCAATCAGAACGGACCGAAAGAGATGGGCTGGCGGGTAAATGCCAACAACCTGAACCTGAACCGGGATTACCTGAAAGCTGAAACCCCGGAAATGCAGGCATGGTTGCAACTCTTTAATCAATGGGATCCTGATTTCTTTATTGACACACATACTACTGACGGAGCCGATTATCAATATGTGTTGACATATGGAATGGAAACTACCGGAGACATGGATCCCGGGCTTAGTTCCTGGAGTAACGACATATTTATGAAAGAGTTGAATGATGGTATGACAAAGGATGGTTTCCCTGTTTTTCCCTATATTGATTTCAGGGACTGGCATAACCCGGAAAGCGGTCTGGTCACCGAAGTGTCACCGCCAATGCTCTCACAGGGGTACACCTCCTCCAGAAACCGTCCGGGGTTGCTGATCGAGACCCACATGCTAAAGCCCTATGACATTCGTGTCAGGGCAACTTATGAATACCTGAAAAAATCACTTGCAATCCTCAATGAAGAATATTTGACACTTAAATCGCTGGAAAAAAAAGCTGATGAAATGGTTGCGAGTGAAAATTTCAGAAAATATGACTTCCCCTTGCACTTCAACTTGAGTGATAAAGATAGTATAATGGTCGATTTTCTGGGAATGGAATACGAAAAGATTACAAGCGAAATTACGGGAGAGATCTATTTTAAATATGGAACAAAAAGGAAAACCTATCACCTCTCCTCTTTCAGCAAATCTATTCCATCTGCTTTTGTAAAACTTCCCGAAGTTTATATTGTTCCTGTTGAATGGAAAAATGTTATCCAACTGCTTGATTTTCATGGAGTGAAATATCATCTTTTATCAAAAGATACGATGATCCCCGTTTCTTCATATACATTAAAAAACCTGAAATGGAATGCCAATCCTTATGAAGGCAGACATACTATGACACAGATTGAAACGGATGAAATTACGGAAGAACGACTGATCCCATCCGGTTCGGCAATTATCAGCCTAAATCAACCATGCGCCAGGGTCATTGCTTACATTCTGGAACCAAACGGCAACGGCTCTTACCTCTCCTGGGGTTTCTTTGATGCAGTTACCGAACAAAAGGAACATGCCGAACACTATGTGATGGAGGAAATAGCACTGAAGATGTTGAAAGATGATCCTGCACTGAAAGCCGAGTTTGAAAAAAAGAAGGTTGCCGAACCCGGCTTTGCTAAAAACCCCGATTGGATCCTGAACTGGTTTTTCAGTAAAACACTCTATTGGGATAAACATATAGATGCCTATCCCATTGGTAAAATCTTTGATAAAGTCATTGCCAAACGGTTACTTGAAGAATAGTATCAGATGTATTTCACATGAATTTTTTTGTGTTCGTCTGTGAAATTACCGATCATTGATGCATCTATTCCCGAATGATGTAACTTATCAACCAGGTTTCCCTTATATTTATCAGGAACTGCAATCAGTAAACCTCCCGAGGTTTGGGCATCTGCAAGAATTATCTTCAGCAATTCAGGAACTGAACTGTTCCATGTCGTTCTTCCGGAGATAAAATCAAGATTGTTTTTTGTTCCCCCGGGGATTACATTTGCGGTTACCAGTTCCCAAACGCCAGGCAGGACAGGTACCTTCATTGCATGGATTACTGCTCCTATGTTTGCCCCGGTAGTCATCTCACTCAGGTGACCGAGCAATCCGAAACCTGTAATGTCAGTGCATGCATTCACGGGAAATTCCAACATGATCTCAGAAGCTTTCCGGTTTAAACTGCTCATCACCCTGGTGATCTCTTTTTCTGATTCAGTTGTTAAAAGACCTCTTTTCAGCGCGGTTGCTAATATTCCTGTTCCTATGGGTTTGGTCAGTATGACCGCATCACCAGGAACAGCACCTGAATTTCTGATAATTCTTTTCGGGTCGATCTTTCCTGTTACAACAAGTCCGAATTTTGGCTCGGTATCTTCGATAGTATGGCCACCAATGATGCTGATCCCTGCTTCCTTGGCTTTATCCGTCGCTCCTTTAATGATCTGCATGAGCACCTCAATTGGCAGCAACTTATCAGGGAAAGCTACGATACTCAAGGCAAACAAAGGTTTTCCTCCCATTGCATAAACATCGCTCAGGGCATTTGCGGCCGAGATTGCACCATATGCATAAGGATCGTCTACTACCGGTGGAATAAAATCGATTGTCTGGACAATTCCCGTCGTTTCATTGATCCTGTAAACTGCAGCGTCATCACTTGTTTGCTGATCTACCAGGACGTCAGGGTCATTACATAACGGAATTTCCTTCAGGATGCTTTCCAGTAGCCTGGGTCGTATCTTGCAGGCGCATCCAAGGCCATGGGTGTACTGCGTAAGCCGGATCCCCGATAAAACTGGAGCGGGAATAGTCATGTGTCGATCTGGATATGACAATCTTTTGGCTGCAGAGGTTATTATTCCGGTTGCTCGTTGAATTTCTTCCCCAGTTGTAAACCTTCCCACAGAAAACCGGATGGATCCCATTGCATATTTCACAGGAACACCCATAGCGCTAAGTACAGGCGAAATATCAGTCCGGTCGGAATGGCAGGCTGCCCCGGCAGAAGCAGCGACCTCCTTCATCTCATCCAGCAAACGATTGGCTTCTATCCCGGGAAAACTGATGTTCAGGGTATTTGGTAATCGTTCCTTAATATGCCCGTTCAGCCTTATTTCAGGGATCTCTGATTTTATTCCATCATGTAACAAATCCCTTAATTCCGACTGCCGGGTGATCGTTGATTCCTTATCAATGACTAATGACTGATGACCAATAACACCTGGCTGCCTGCTTTCAGCCGGGGACTGCGAACCTGGAATTGCAAACTGCCTGCTGATCTCTGCCGCTTTCCCCAACCCTACGATTTCGATCACATTCTCTGTCCCGGCACGTTTATTCTGTTCATGATCAGCGCCATGGATCAGCTTTTCAAGAACAACACCACGCCGGATATAAAGCGCCCCGATCCCTTTCGGTGCGTACAGTTTATGTCCTGCAACAGAAAGCAGGTCACAACCCAAATCCTTAATGTTCACAGGTATCTTTCCACAGGATTGTGCAGCATCCGTGTGAAAAACAATACCGTATTTTTTTGCAATCCCGGAAATTGCGGAAATCGGCTGTATAGTGCCTGTTTCATTGTTGGCATGCATCACCGATATAAGGATTGTAGAGGGTGTGATGTTTTTTTCAACATCCGCGGGATCGACCTGGCAAAACTCATTCACCGGCAGCCAGGTGATGGAAAAGCCAATGGTTTCAAGGTATTTACAAACTTCTGTCACCGAAGGATGCTCTATGGATGAGGTGATGATGTGCTTACCCCTGGAAACATTCGCGAACGCTGCCCCTTTTATGGCATAGTTGTTAGATTCCGTACCCCCGCTGGTAAATATGATCTCATCGGGAAAGCAACCGAGAAGATCCGCTACCTGTTTTCGGGCATTTTCAACGGCAATCCGTGCTGTTACACCAAAGGAATGGATACTTGACGGATTCCCATATGATTCCCTGATGAATGGCTGCATGGCTTCTGCAACCCGGGGATCGACAGGTGTTGTCGCGTTATAATCAAGATAGATGCTATCTTCTGGCATGTCCGGCAATTTCTGGGTTTTCCTTAAAGGATTGTAAGATCTTTGGAGCATCTGAAGCAGCATCCGTTCCGGTTACCTGGATAGTTTCAACATCCGTTTTGTTGATCCTTCCCGAAACTGCATGCAAGTATGCCTTATCATAATATAAAAGAACATTGGTAACTATTGTATCATATTGATCCGCGGCGAGATCATCCAGCGCTTTAACGGTTCTTGCACCGCCAAGTTTTTCTGCTATTTTGCTGATAGACCCAGCAAGCTCTTCTTTTGGAAAATGTGCATATTCCATTATCAGCCGGTTGATCCTGCATTGCAGGTCAACCCCGATGATCACCAATGGTGCCTTGCTCATGATCTCAAAGAGCGGGTCAGGAATAGTAACATTTCCAATCATGCGGCTTTCGTCCTCTATCCAGGTTCTTTTTGAAAAATCAAGTTTTCTCCATTCTGTGTAAAGGTTATTCTCAAATTGTTCATTTGTTGGTTGCCTGGTTTGTCCAAGCGCACCGAAAGCAGAACCTTTGTGATGCGCTATGAATTCCAGGTCGATGATCTGCTCTCCTGCTCTCTTCAGTTCCTGTAAGATTTCTGTTTTCCCGCTTCCTGTAAGCCCTCCCAGGACAATGATACCGGATTTTCCTGAGAATTCATTGCGGATAAATTTCCTGTAGGCTTTATACCCTCCTTCCAGCATATACGCTTTGAATCCAGCCTGCTCAAACAGCCATGCCATTTGTTCACTCCGCATTCCGCCACGCCAGCAATGAACAAGGATTTCCCGATGGGGAGCGATCCGGTAAGCGTCTTTGACGAATTCTGCCATCTTCGGGCCTGCCAGTTCCAATCCTTTCAGAACTGCTGCATCACGTCCCGAATTTTTATAAATGGTTCCGACAATGGCCCTTTCTTCATCTGTGAAGAGCGGAAGATTCACCGCACCGGGAATGTGGCCATATGAAAATTCCATTGGTGACCGGACATCCGCGATGGGGGTTTCGTTCGATCGTTCAAGAAATTCCGCTGCATTCAGTTTCCGGGGCATGCTGATTCAATATATTCTTAGTTCACATCAAAGGTAGTGAGAATAACTTCTCAGATCTTCAACTGGGCTGAACCATCGCCCGTCGCGCTTTTCTATAAAATATTTATATCGATTTTGTTGGAATTTATCATATTCTATCTCTGGTTAAAAACAAGTATGAGCGGTTTTTGCATTAACCCGAATTACGGATACTTGCTATATCCTATCGTATCCCGAACATTTCACAAAAAAGAAGCAGATACAGTCACAATTTGTTTCAGGTATGAAAGCGTTGGGGGTAATGCAGGATTTGGCTTTACCGGTTTTTTTTGTAAGTTTGTATAAATATTCTCAAAAAGATGGCAAACCAGAGAATCTATATTGACACTTCAGTGATAGGCGGGTATTTTGATGATGAATTTAGTTCGGATACAATTAAACTTTTTAATAGAATTCAAAATGGTGATTTTCAGGTTTATATATCTGAAATCAGTAAGCTTGAATTGCTTCCCGCTCCAAAACATGTTCAGGAATTAATAAACCATATCCCACCAAAAAATTTAAATGTTTTGGAGTTCACAGAGGAAGCAAAACTGTTAGCGGAGTTTTATATGAGTGAAAAAATTCTTGGTGCAGCAAGTATGGATGATGCTTATCATATTGCCATTGCCACTGTTAATCGCGTTGATGTACTGCTAAGTTGGAATTTCAAACACATTGTTAATTGGGATAAAATCAGATTATTTAATTCTATTAACTTGAAGAATGGTTATCCAACCATTGAAATAAGAAGTCCAAAAGAATTATTAAAATATGAAGACTGATACTGAAATACAGAAAAAATTTGACTCAGTGGTATATTTTAGAAAAATCAAGGAGCAAATTGCAAAGGAACTTGTAAACAAATCCTTTAATGAGCAAAAAGAATATATTAAAAAAGTTCTTTCCGGGGAAATTAAGCTCAACATTCCCGTGTAAACTTCACTACCCCAACAATGAAATAAATTCAGCATGATACACACAGGGATTTGGGTAAATATATTTATATATTTTTTACTCACATGTGACAGTTCGATGCAGATTGGTTTCGAAAAACCTGATACTCCTTTATTAAGACAAATCTTTATAGATTCCGTACTTTTTTCAGAGTATACCTATACTAATGAAAACAGAATCAGTGAGGAGAAAAGCAAGTATTTATACATTAAGTACATTTATAATGATAAAAATCAAATAATTTCATCAGTTACCTGTGAAGATCCTTCAATAGTCAGCAGCGATTCATATATTCTTGAAGCCGGAAAATTGCGAAAGGAATGGGTAAACCCTCAGAGTTCAACGAATAGCAGACAAAAAACAGTTGAATATAATAGTAAAGGACAGTTGATAAAAATGTATGAATTGTCAGGCTACTGCACTTTCAAATACAATTCAAAGAATAGAACCTGTTCTCAGATATTTTATCAGAACGAAAAGATAAACCGGCGCATGGAATATAAGTACGATAAACGGGCTAATTTAATAGAAATGCGCAATTATGAAATAGATGAATATGGAAAACCACTTTTGGTTACAACGAATGAATATGAGTTTGATAATAATAAAAATCCATTCAAATCATTTGGAATTATTATAATGCCAGGAAAATATACAAACTGCAATAATATCACGAAAGAGGTATATACACTACATATAATGGATAATCAGAAACAGATTACTAAATATTATTACGAATACGATGACAAAGGTTATCCGGTGATTGTAAATAAAAATATGAAATACATTTATAAATAACGCATTATAACAATATTCAACAATGGAGACCAGAAACCAAAAAAAAAACGAGGCAATTCCGAAGTGGTATAAAGTAGAAACTTTAAATGATGGTAAAAATGAGAACGATTTGTAAAACTATTAATTACCCATTTATTGTTATAATAATGGTCCTATTATTCCTGACCGGTTGTACAAAAAAAGATAATAACAATAATTCAACATCGGATGGACAAGTGCCGGTCCTGACAACGAATTCGGTTACAAATATTTTATCAACTTCGGCATCGTCTGGTGGTAATATAACTTCAGACGGAGGTTCTGTTGTGACAGCCCGTGGTGTTTGTTGGAGAATTGGTAGTACTCCCACAATAGCCGATAGCAAATCAAACAATGGTTCAGGCGCTGGAAGTTTTACAAGCGAAATCACTGGCTTACTTCCTGATACTGCATATTTTGTTCGGGCATATGCGGTTAACAGCGTTGGTATTGGTTACGGAAACACTTTGTCATTCAAAACCTATGGTTTGTTGCCAATTTTAACAACAACTGCGGTCACAAATATTACTTCTAATTCAGCATCCTCTGGTGGTAATATTACTTCCGACGGGGGTTCAGCCATAATAGCCCGCGGTGTTTGCTGGAGTACAGTTAATAATCCCACAACAAATAATAGTAAAACAACCGATGGTAATGGAACTGGCGGTTATACCAGTGAAATATCAGGGTTAAGCCTTGATTCATTATATTATGTTCGGGCATATGCCACTACCAGTGCAGGCACTGGATATGGTAACTCTTTGTCATTTAAAACGATAGCTGCAATTGGTCAACCTTACAAAGGTGGGATAATTGCTTATATTTTACAATCAGGTGATGCAGGTTATGTTGCAGGACAAACTCACGGATTAATAGCTGCACCAACTGATCAAAGCACAGCTATACCTTGGTGTCCTGGTACACCTGATACTGTCATTACATCAATGCCTTTAGGTACAGGAAATGCCAATACGATATCGATAGTTGCCAAATTTGGAGCAGGTACGTATGCAGCAAAATTATGTTCTGATTTAATTTTAGGTAGTTATAGTGACTGGTATTTACCAAGTTCCGATGAGTTATATACGTTGTATCTAAACAGAGCATTAATTGGTGGCTTTAATACGGATTGGGGTTCATTTTACTGGAGCTCTTCCATTTGGTTCGTTGGGTTATCATATACACGGCGTTTTTATGATGGAACCCTGGGTGGATACGATCAAACTTTACCAATTTTCGTTCGTGCTGTTCGCTCTTTTTGACAAAAAACTAATATTCCAATTTTCTAAATAATAAAACTGCCCATGACATGCGGTCAACTACAACAAAGCCAACAATGATGATTCTTTTCAGGGTCTTTCGTTGCTTCGGTTGGCCGTTGAGCGTTATCAGCAACCTATAACTAATAATCATTCATCTGACAGCATAAAAATACTCACCCATGATAAAAACAGTATTTTTATTAACATTTGTGTGGCTTTTCACGTTGGTCATAAATGCGCAAACATTCACTTCCAACCTTGTGATAAATATTCCTGATGCACCAGGACCGGAGGTTTATGATTCGGTACATGCATTTGGTTTGCCCATATTAATTGACTCGACATTCGGCCTGGCCGGTGTATGCTTCAATATAATTCACACCTATGATCAGGATTTAGTATTACGGCTGATTTCTCCAAATGGTGACACGATCATCATTACAAACAGAATTGGCGGTTCCGGTGATAACTTCACAGGAACCTGTCTTGCAGAAAACGGAGCCAATGGATATTTAAAGAATGGCAACGCTCCTTTTACAGGAACATGGATTCCGCTTGAATCATTAAACCAATTCAATAACGGACAGAACCCGAATGGCTGGTGGAAGTTTGCAATGCGCGATTTTGCAGGTGGCGACATCGGGTTGATAAATCATTTCTCCATCTCTTTTACGGCAAATCCCCCTGACGATCCCCCTCCTCCAATATATCCTGAGATACACAGCTCAAGGCCCCGTATTTATGCAGACTCGGCACGAATCGACTGGCTTCATTATAACATTACTATTCCAGGTGACTGCCAGAATACGTATAATGATTTTACTTATGCTTACAATAATTGGTGGATCAACGATCCGCAACTCTTTCTATTAGGTTCTGATTCAACACTCTGGACATGGGACTGGTCGTCGGAATGGGCAGGGCAGGAGGCTTTTTACACTGCTTTCATATACAAATTAACCAATGATCCATTAGCTCTTAAACGCTGCAGGTTTATTACAAGAAAGTACATCTCGTGTATCGATACTGCTGATTTTGCTTCTATGGATTGGTATGTGAAAGAAAATTTATTGCGGGAAATGAGTGATGCAGGCGATATTTTGCTGGACTGGTGTTATAATGATCTTCCTGCAAATCTGAGGGATCAGTTAGCCCAACGCATTTTTGCAATGGATCGTGAATTTATGAATACCTATATATTACCAGGCGCCGGTACCAGTTATGTATCCAGTCACAATACCTGGAATAACATTTTTTGTAATCAGAATGCCTTGACCTTACATGATGCATCAGGTTTGACTTCTTTTCAAAAAGATACTGTTAATCAATGGTATCAGGCCGTGTATGATAAACATATTTACGGTTTTATTCCCTGCTGGACTTATTATCGTGATGATGATGGCGGATGGAACTGGGGCGCGGCTTATGCCATGTGGTCGTTGATGGATCAATTTCAGCTTTTTGAAAACATGCGCATAGGAACAAATAAAAACTTCTATAACGATTTGCCCTGGGTTGAAAACAGCATCAACCAATATGTCTATTTCATACAGCCAAATAATAAGTGCATTCATTTGGGCGATGGTGAAACAGGTATTACAGGCGACAGAGTAACCTACCTGCACGCCCGGATTTTCAGCGACCCCCGCAGTTTATGGATGGCACAGTTCTGGTCGCAACCTGCTTACACACCCAATACCAGTCAGAAGTTTGCAAAATTGCTTTATAAAGATTTCAATATGCCGGTGGTTACCCAACCCAACAGCCCTTTGAACTGGTGGGCTGATAAAGTAGGCTTGTCTGTAAGTCTTTCCTCGTGGGACAGCAGTGCAACCATGGTCACATTTTTTAATTCTCCAAGCAAAAAAGCAGCTCATGAACACCGTGACAATAATTCGTTTATGATTTTTAAAAATGCTCCGCTTCTTATTGATGCAGGATACTATGATACTTATGGAGGAACACATTACTGCAATTATTACCAGCGCACCATCGCCCATAACACTATTTGTGTTTTTGATTCAACGGATCATTATTCCTGTTTCGGAAATCCGGTTTCAAATGACGGCGGACAGATCGAATCAAATGCATTGCAGAATTATGATGATATTTTTCTCCCGCAGAATCAACGGGGAAAATGGATAAAATATGCATCGGGGATTAATTATGAATATAACATTGCCGATGCACAATTAAGTTACGATTCAATCAAAATGGATTTTTTCAGAAGAAGATTTCTGTATGTAAAACCTAACCGTGCTATCGTGCTTGATCATGTTCATCTGAAAAATAGTGCAACGAATCAGCGCGATATAAAATGGATTGCTCATTTCGCAAATGAACCTACAATAAGTGGAAGCATTATAAACACTGAGGTTCCCGGTCATTACGTGACATTCAACGGAAAAGATTATACTGCCTCAAATGGAAAAGGAATGGTTGCTATAAGAACTTTACTTCCTGCAAACACTACCACCACTTTGATAGGCGGGACCGGATACGAGTATTGGGTGGATGGAATAAATTATCCGCCATTAACTCCTCCCGACACAACATTTTACACACCCGGCAGATGGAGAATAGAGGTGAAACCAACACCCATCACCGACACAATTGTTTATTTGCATACCATAGCCATTGGCGATTCAATAAATGTTGCACTTGCCGGCGGTGTTCCGGAACAAAATAATTTTTCATTAGGTGCAGACTGGAATGATACCCTTTACTTTTTTTCTGCAGATGCTGACACAGGAAAATACTATCACATTTTTACCAATGTCAATGGTAACAGAACAGTGGGAATCTTTGCAACCGATCTGATTGCCGGTTCCTACTTTATTAAAGTGGATGGAATCGTTATGGCAACTGTTTCAACTGATATCAATGGAATTATACAATCATCGGCAACTTTGACTTCCGGGAATCATACCATTGAAATTGTTATTGATTATTCTTCAATTTCCGGAATCAGCAAAGACAATCCTTTGCAGGTTTACCCCAATCCCGCGCATACCGAATTAAATATAGAACAGCACTCTAATATGCAAAAAGGGGAAATTGAAATTTATAATTCAATCGGACAGTTGATGATGAAAAAAACTTATAAAAAGAAAATAAATATTTCATCATTGACAACAGGTATATATCTAGTAAAGGTTAAACTTGATGACAAATATATTGCGACAAAATTTATAAAGGAATGACAAACTACACCAAAACATTGTGGGACGGAATAAGGGCAGATGAAAACAGCACATTGGTGCAAACCGTTACAGGCAAGTTTAATGAAAACTATCATGATACATGTTCAAATAAGAAAAAAGACAACATATTTACCAAGTCTTATTATAAGATAAATGGCAATAATTGATAGCTAAAAAATGGAGACCAGAAACCATTTCAAAAACGGGGCAAATCCGAATAGCCATATATGAGGAAACTAAAAAATAATTCAAATGAAAAAATTTGCATTTATTACAGGAGCAGTATCCATATCCTTAACTGGTTTAGGAATTATTTTTAAAATGAATCAATTGACTCCAGGTATCGAGCAACCCGGAGTAGCCCGGAGACCTTAAAACAATTAGTTCATGAAAAACCTCCTTTACCTTTTTCTCTTCCTGATCCCGTTTTTCTGTTCCGGTCAGCAGACCAGATACAGATCATCATACCACGATTATTCATGGCAGGATGTCGGAACTGAGGGCTTCTCACCCGGCGGTGCCAATTTCCCCAGTCTTGCTTTTAGTCCTTCGGGTCAACCCTATGTGGCTTTTTATGATAGCACCCATGCGTACAAAGCAACGGTGATGCGTTTTGACGGAACAAACTGGGAGTTTGTCGGCACTCCGGGTTTCTCCGCCGACAATGCACCATGGACCAGCCTTGCCTTCAGTCCCGACGGTCAGCCCTATGTTGCCTATTCCGATCGCGGACATGCATGGAAAGCCACCGTGATGAAATTTGACGGCACGAACTGGGTGAACGTAGGAACTCCCGGTTTCTCCGACGGTGAAGTGCTTTACACCAGCCTTGCCTTCAGCCCCGCGGGAGAACCCTGGGTGGCATTCCAGGACTACCCGGATTCGCACGATCCGGTCGTCATGAAATTCAACGGTACTTCATGGGTGAACGTGGGAAGTGCACCCATTTCATTCTACGGCGCCTGGAGTTTAAACCTCGCTTTCAGTCCTTCCGGCATACCCTATGTAGCTTTTTCACAGGACTCCCCTGGTGGTGGCATGGTGGTAAAGTTTGACGGAACCAACTGGACACCGGTAGGTCCCGATATCTTCTCCTACGATGTGGCAGGAGGTACAGACCTTACTGTTAACCCGGTGAATGGACAGCCTTACGTGACATTTATTGATTTTGCACATTCCTTCAAGGCTTCTGTCATGAGATTTGACGGCGCCAATTGGGTAGATGTCGGGACAAGGGGCTTCTCGCAGGGGAGCGTGGGCTATCCAACCATTGCATTCAATCCGGGCGGTGAACCCTATGTTGCATACATCGATTTTGGAAATTTCGATAAGGCTTCGGTCATGAAATTCGACGGCACAAATTGGGTGAGTGTCGGAAATGCAGGCTTCTCTGACGGGGTCATCAATTCCCCATTCCTCGTAATGAGCCCCGCCGGTCAACCATATCTCGCTTACGAGGATGTTGAAAATGGCAGGAAGGTAACCGTTAAGTATTTCGGTGCTCCCGCTGGCATCGATGAACCCGGTCAGTTGCCACTCTCCTTCTATCCGAACCCTGCATCGGAATCCCTGACCCTGGACCTGGGAAATATCCCCGGCCATGTAACCTCCGTTAAAATCAACGATATAAAAGGGGTAAACTTTTTCGAAGAACAAAACTGCAAGGGGAATTTGGTCATTGATGTCGGAAATTATCCCTCCGGGATCTATCTTATTTCTGTTAGATCAGCCAATGCAAACAACTTTGGCAAATTCTGTAAAAAGTAAAAGGTATGAAGAACCTTTTTCTGCTTTCTTCCGGACTCCTGGTGCTGGCAGGTTGTCACAAGAATGAGACTACAGTGACATCGCATGTTTTCATTGAGAATACCCAGGTTTATCTCGCAATAAACTCACCCCCGGCCCCCTCTCTTTAAAACAAAGAGAGGGGGGGATGATTTCCGTGCCAAGCAGAGTGAAATTCATAATGTCGCTCTATAGTCCTCATCTCAAAATCCGCAAAATAATTCCTAAATTTACGAAGCCAATGAAAAGCTCCTCAAGGCATGAAACAGGCAGGTGTTAGCTGCAATATAATAAGGAGACCCGGAATAGTCTGGCTCCTTCTGCTTATATTACCATTTTCCTGTTCGATAACTTCCATATTAAATGAAAATATATATATACCTCTTTGCAGTCCTCATTCCTGGTATTCTTTGTGCCCAAAACACAAGATATCAGCCTTCTCAACTGGATACAATCTGGAGGAATGTCGGAAATCCCGGCTTTTCTGCCGGACATGCCGGCTGGACAAGTCTTGCCTTCGGTCCTTCAGGTGAACCTTATGTGGCTTACCAGGATTCAGTTAATTCGAGAAAATCTACTGTCATGCGTTTTAACGGAACGAACTGGGTGAATGTAGTAGATCCCGGTTTCTCTGCCGGAGAAGTAGATTATACAAGCCTTGCATTCAGCCCTTCCGGTAAGCCCTATGTAGAATACATGGATCATTTCAACGGCTGGTTTGCAACGGTGATGAAATTTGACACCCTTTGTTTTGTCGCTCCGGCTGGTCCGATCACAGGCCCCAATCAAGTATGCCAGGGCACTTCCGGATATCTTCATTTGATGAAACCCGGAACCGGAGAGAACTGCCTCGTGGTTTATAAGGTCCTGACCCCCAATGGTGACAAGCTCAATGACCGCTGGCTCATTTACTGTATAGAGAATTACCCGGTCAATAAGGTGGAGAACTTTAATTATTGGGTAGATTTGGTCTCTTCCATTTCCAACTACGATAATATTACAAAGGTCTGGAACGGGACGGATAAAATCGGTGATGTTGTTCCGGACGGAACCTATTATTATCTGATCAGTATAAAGAATGCGCAAACACTCAAGGGTTGGGTGTTTGTGCGGGCGGGATTAAAATGAATCCTGGTAAAATGAATAAAAATAACGTCCTGTGATCAGCGAACAACTAACAGTGAACAGTTGTATTGTCAAAATTGCTACGGGGTGAATTTTGAGGCAAATTGTTAATGGAGATAATTTCTTACCTTTGCACCTCCTTTTCTCAACATTTCAGAAATGAGCGATGTTATCAATCATGAGTGCGGTATTGCCCTGATACGTTTGCTAAAACCCCTTGAATACTACCTTTCCAAATATGGTACAGCCCTTTACGGGATAAACAAACTTCACCTGTTGATGCAGAAGCAACATAACCGGGGTCAGGACGGCGCCGGTGTCGCGACCATCAAGTTTGACACGGAACCTGGTCATCAATTCATCAATCGTGTAAGGTCAGATTCAGATACTCCGCTAAAGGATATTTTCCAGACAATTCGTGGCCGTATTCATGAAATTGGAATCAGGACGCCACAACGGTTATGCGATATCGGCTGGTTGAAAGACAATGTAGATTTTATTGGCGAAATCTATCTCGGTCATTTACGGTATGGAACATATGGCAGCAATACCCTTATGAATATACATCCTATTGTAAGAGAGAATAACTGGATCACAAAAAACCTGGTTTTGGCCGGCAATTTCAATCTTACCAATGTGGATGAACTTTTTAACAAACTTATTGACCTTGGTCAACACCCTGTTGAAACATCGGATACGATCACGATTCTTGAAAAAATTGGTCATTTCCTTGATGAGGAAAATGATGAGCTGTATCAGAAATT
The DNA here is from genome assembly GCA_026391355.1 of Bacteroidota bacterium. Classification (GTDB taxonomy): domain Bacteria; phylum Bacteroidota; class Bacteroidia; order Bacteroidales; family FEN-979; genus CAIYUC01. The sequence continues at coordinate 189,044 of JAPLDH010000077.1, forward strand.
CAAGGCAGAAGGTTTTCCGAAACGAAAGATCACCGGTCAGATCGGAAAGCACCTTAACATTCAGAAGATCCTGCGCAATTCAGCAAAGAATTGGGATGGCGGGTATGTTATTGCCGGGATGGTGGGGCATGGCGATGCTTTTGTAATGCGCGATCCCAATGGAATTCGTCCAGCCTTTTATTACAATAATGAAGAGGTTGTTGTGGTCACCTCCGAACGTCCTGTCATCCAGACCACGTTCAATGTTCCCTTTGAATCAATCGCTGAGATCAAACCAGGTAATGCTCTGATCATTAAGAAAGATGGGACAGTATCCGAGAAGCAGATCAGAAAATCGAATGGGAAAAGGTCTTGTTCCTTCGAACGGATCTACTTTTCACGGGGAACGGATAAAGAAATCTATACCGAACGTAAGAAACTTGGTAAATTCCTGACACCCGGGATTCTGAAGGAAATTAATTATGATATCGAAAGCACGGTTTTTTCCTATATACCCAACACTGCTATTGATGCTTATTACGGTCTGATCAAAGAACTTGATATTTTCTGCGACGAGATTAAAAAAGACCGGATACTGGAAGCAAAAGACAAACTTACTCCCCAAAAAGTTGATGAAATTCTAAAACTGCGTCCCAGAATAGAGAAAGTCGCAGTAAAGGACCTGAAACTCAGAACATTTATTGCCCAGGATAGTCAGCGGGACGACCTTGCTGCCCATGTTTACGATATTACCTATGGCAGCATCCGGAAGGGAATTGATAACCTGGTGGTGCTCGATGATTCAATTGTTCGGGGAACAACGCTTAAACAAAGCATCATCCGGATACTCGACCGGTTAGGACCGAAAAAAATTATCATCGCATCTTCCGCTCCGCAAATCCGGTATCCGGACTGCTATGGGATCGATATGGCCAAATTGAATGATTTTATTGCTTTTAAAGCAGCCATTGCCCTCCTCAAAGAAACCCACCTTGAGGGGATCATTCATGAAGTTTACAGGAAAGCCAAAGAACAACAAGGGATCCCAAAGGAGAAAATGGTGAACTATGTAAAAGAGATCTACCAGCCATTTACTCCCGGAAAAATTTCTGAAAAAATTGCTGCATTACTTAAGCCATCAGATATTAATGCTAAAATTTCAATCGTTTTTCAAACGATTGAAGATCTCCATGAAGCCATACCGGATCATTCAGGCGATTGGTATTTTACCGGTAATTACCCAACCCCTGGCGGAAATAAAATGGTGAACCGTTCTTTTATCAATTATATTGAGGGAAGAAACGAAAGGGCTTACTAAGAGTAATAAAGATTCTCTCTGATCTTCCCTGCAATTTTAATAAACTCCTCCGGTTTCAGTTTGAGTTTTGGTTTTCTGAAATCAATGTCATAGATGGAGTTTAACGGCACAAGGTGGATGTGTGCATGAGGTACCTCAAGACCGATCACGGCAATTCCGATTCTTTTGCATGGTACAGATTTTTCAACTGCCAGGGCTATCCATTTTGCAAAAACGATAAGACTGGCGAGATCATCATCCTGCATGTCAAAAATATAATCGGTTTGTTTTTTGGGAATTACAAGAGTATGTCCCTCGGTTAGGGGATTTATATCGAGAAATGCGTAATAATGTTCATTTTCAGCAATCTTATAGGAAGGGATCTCTCCTGCAATGATCTTTAAAAAAATGCTTTCCATGGATGATGATTATACGGTTTGACGGGATATTTCAATAATTTCAAAAGCGACTTTACCTGCCGGTACAATTATTTCAACCTGATCACCGATGCATTTCCCCAAAATTCCTTTAGCGATCGGTGAATTTACTGAAATTTTACCCAATTTAACATTTGCTTCATTCTCTGGTACCAATGTATAGGTGACCGTGCTGTTGTTTTGGGGGTTTTTCAGTTTAACTATAGAGAAGATCAGCACTTTGGAGTAATCAAGTTTTGATTCATCAATAAGCCTGGCGTTGCTTATCATTTCCTGCATTTTGGATATTTTCAGCTCAAGCATGGATTGTGCCTCTTTGGCGGCTGCATATTCTGCATTTTCCGACAAATCTCCTTTATCCCTTGCCTCTGCTATCTGTTTTGAGATCAGCGGACGTTCAACGGCCACAAGGTTTTGCAATTCTTCCCTAATCTTATGCAAACCTTCAGGTGTATAATATTTTAACTCCGACATACTTTTCATTTTCAAAGATACTACATAATAAGACAAAAGACCCTATGAAAGGGTCATTTTGTCATTAATGAAAATAAGATTAACTAAACCAGGTAGTATTTAAAAGTTAAGTTTTATACCTACAGAATGAGTTCCTGAGTACAGGTAGGTAGATCTGTAGGAGTATTCTATTCCTATTCCGGTTTCTTTTTCTTTATTGAATGGAACTGAAACAGAGAATCCGCTACTGAATCCGCCGAAAACATTTCCACTTTCAGCAACCGTTCCTGCAAACATCCCATCCTGGTATGTATAACCTGCCCTTATTGAGAAATAGTATTTCAGCGCATACTCAAGCCCAAGTGTAACCTGATCCTTGGTAAAAGAGTTGGAGGTGAAATTTCCGGCAAGGGTGATTCTGTGCATTTCACTTGCAAGAACATCATAGGAGGCACCAATGCGAAGCGTAGCCGGTAATTCATAACCCTGCGACCTTTGTTCAACGGTGAAGAGGTCATTGTCATTACCATGTGTGGCAATTATTCCACGGAATGAAAGGCCATCCCCTGTAAAGCTCATCGGGGTTCCGACATTTTTCAATGCAACGCCAAATTTGATTTGGTCCTTTGCACCTGTTATGTACTGGACCCCTGCATCGAGGGCAATACCCATAGCGCTTGCATTCTCAATAGATTCGGAAATAAGTTTAATATTCAAACCTCCGTAAATACTGTTGGAGAAAGCTTTTGCATAAGCCAGGTTAATATTGAGGTAGGCTGGCTTAAACACCCCCTGGTTCCCTTCCGGTGCATTTGTTGTCGTAATATTTATCTCACCGAAATTCATTGACATGATGCTGACTCCCAAAACCCCTTTGTTTTTGCCAAGTTTCTGAGAAAAACCAAAGGCCATTATACTGATATCGGAGCCCCTGAGCCAGTCTGTATAAGTAAAATTAATCTCAGTCCCTGCGGTGTGGGCCATACCTGCAATATTTGAGTACATGGCATCCAATCCCCAAGCATTGGCAGTATTGACGGAACCCCATCCGCTGCTGTTTGCCCAAGGGTTGATCAGTAATTCCGATGCACCCGCCTGACCTGACCTGTCTTTATTTCCTGCAGTTGCTTTATCCATAGGAAAAGCGATAAATCCCACTAAGAAAAGAACTATTAAGCAGCTATATAATTTTTTCATATTCTTGAATTTTTACGTTTCTTAAGCTTTTAACTATCCGCATATAAATGATTAGAATGAATTCAAGTCAACAGGTCGCAGAATTCCAAACCATTTCACGGTCCTCTCACCAAGTCCTTCCGCTTTGATATGGATCAGATAAACACCACCGGATATCGGAATACCGGCAAAATTCTTCAGATCCCAGTCAAGAGAAGTTTTAGAGTCAGTATTGATACCATTGATGGATCCCCGGGGTTCGATGATACCCGTTTTATCAACGATGAACTGGCGGATCAATGTACCACTCATATTGAATATTGTAACGGTGCACTTAGAGGGCAGATTTACTATCTTGATCCGGTTGTCGAGCTGATTCCTTTCGTAGTCGTCATATGCATAATATGGATTTGGAACCACATTGACAAGGTCAAGATCGCTTACTGATTTCTGATGTTCATTTTTCGTAGTGGCAATGGTTGATGTGTTGAAGGTGTACATTGGCCAGTTTCCGTTCAGCGTATCCATCGACTCCTTTGGCAAGTCCAAAGCATAATAACGCTGGTACGGTTTGCTTACCCTGATTTTTATGGTGACCTGGTTGCTGAGCCATGCTTTCCCTTCCACTGACAGTGGGATTCCTACATACAATGCAGAACCAAATGTATTTGCATGATTAAGCGCAGGATAACCTGACATCATGTTATTTCTGATATAGGCGCCCCCATCATAGGCAGGGAAGTTTAGTTTTACGGTATCCTTTGCAGCATCAGCAAATTTCCTGGATCCCATGATGTAAACATATTGTTGTCCCCCGAAAACCGGGTAGAAGGATGCATCATAGATCCTCGGACTTGGATTCCAGATCATGTCACGGCCTCCATCTTTGACAAGCCATGAATTTTCAGAGAACATGATATTCAACCGTTCACCGGTTTCCAGGTTAATTGCATACCCGGGAAACCAGCCCATCCCCGTAGGACTGATAAAATTTGATTTCTTTGTGGAATCGGTACTTACTACTCCTGTGTCGCCGTCAATATTCACTGATTTTCCCTTCCGGAAATCAAACTGATTTGCACCACCTTCTGCCAACAGGGCATCAGCGCACATTTCAATGACTGGGCATCTTGACCATTTGGTCCTATCAGTGGTGATAACAATATCGACACTTGCCAGGTAATCCAACGTTGCAATACCTTTTGAGCGGGTAGGATAAGCAGGTCCTTCATTGTAATTCAATTGGTTGGAAGCTGCTGAAAGACCATAAGGGGCCCAGGTTCCACCCTGAATTTTGGCGAAATTCTTGTTTGGGTCCCAAGGGTTACCGCCTCCCCCTGTTTTCATATCAAAATCATTATATGTTGAAACGTCACCTGCATAGGTACCTGACCTTATCCAGTTCTGGTCGTCAGTAGGGATATCGCTGTCGGGAACACCACTTAACCATTGTTCATTTTCGTTCTCGTAAATAGCAAGCGGAGCATACAACAAGCCATTATCAGAAAAAACATTGGTTTTGGAGGTATCCGCTTTATCACCGGCAAACGGAACCTGATGAATATTGAGTGCAATTCCCAAATCAAGGAACAACTGCTCATATGGGAAAATGGTCGTTGTATCAGAGTTGTACACTCTGTTGGTCGTATTGTCGATTAATTCAAATTTTCCGAATTTGATCTTTTTATTCATGAACAGTGAATTGGCTGGACCGGTATACATGGGAGCAAATTTAACCGTATAGCTTCCATTTATTACATTGAGCGGGTCGACTACTGTAACATTCAGTGGCCCTGCAGAAGCCTTATAAACAGGGTTATAGGATATCGGGTAGTCAGCGGTTCCATAAACATTCGTTACAGAGTCGGCCATTGGTTTTGCCAGAATCTCTGCGATGGTTGCATCAGAAAATTCCAGTGGTATGCCGCCATTTCCCTGACCCTGGATTCGGGTGATGATCGGGCCATCTCCATAATTTGAATTCATTTTGTCCTGAAGGGGAATATGCGGAATTGCAGTATATACTTTGAGGTTGTTACGTCCTCTTAAATAAGGTAACTTCTGACCATCATAATTATTTGGATTATCCTGCATGTATTGTTTATAATTGTTATATGCATAAGCAACTGCCAGATAATAATATTGTTTGTGGTTGATTAGTTTGTTGTCTCCGGTAGCAAACGCATCAATTGTCAGAACAAATGAATGTTTGATTCCCTTGTTTTCTCCGGCCACTTTAATCGATCCGACATTTCCGTTTAAGGTTTGATCAAAACTCCAGTTTATCAGTGTCGATATTTTATTCTGTACATCACATTGTGCAACCAGTCTTGCTTTACTTGCATCGTCAATATCTGATGAACTTACCGTTGCATCTTTCAACTGGAATAATTGGTATCCTTCGAAATGGTAAATGGAGTCATTACGAGGTGTAAGGGTGTCAGGATTGGGGATATTCGGGTCAAATTCAACATATTTTTCCTGGTAGTTACTACCGGCGTCATTGGTTTTCCTGTTTGAGATATAAATGATCAGTTGTTTATCCATTTCCTGTAAAGTGAGGTCGGGTGCGTTGGGGCCGCTCAATACAGCGAAGCAGTTATCAAACAGTGCCTGGCATTTATCATCCACAACTCTCAGTAATTCAACAGCATCCATCGGAGTGCCGGACACAGTACGTGCCCAGGGAATACCTACCGTGATATAGTTACAAGCGCCTGGTTTCAGTGTAAACGGACCGGCTGACTGCATAAAACGGCGGTCCTGCGGTGGGTTTCCTGCAGTTTCTTCAGTCCAGTATTTGGGCCCGTTGGGTGGCGCTCCGGCTGTTCCCCAGTCGCAAGGATCGGAATCACCGGGAAACATAAAATCACAGTCAGGGCCAAAAGCGTTTGCAGTTCTGTTAGCATTTCCACCATAATACATCTTGGTATTGTCTTTCCAGATACCTCTCAGGAAGTTGTAATACTCAGGGGCATATAAAGGGTCAGTCATGTAAGGGGGAACACCGGCATTTGAGTTGTTGTGATATACGAATCGTCTCATACCATACCGCTCATTGTCGATAATCCCATCCCCAAAGTTCACCCCGTTTATTGCTTCCGAGCGTACCAGGAATGAGCCTGATAAGGAATTGTTTATTCCATAGGTCATATCGATTACTGATCCGTTTTGTGTAACTATATCGCAACTGCCGTGATAAGACGGACCCAGTTTCCCTTTCCCGGAAAAGGATGGGTTGTCATAGCCATCCGGATCAAGGTAAGGCCCCTGGAAAAAGTCAACACCAACAGCAGGCGGATGAGCGCCATAAGCCTGGATCTGACCTGTACCATCAATAGGGGTTCCGTTATAACAATACCCAAGTCCACGCTTTACATCACATCCTACATAGTCATCATTGGTATAACCAAGATCCGGGTCAACCCATTGGCTAAAATAGGTGTTTGTCAATGTGAAGGTAGAACGGTTAATGATCTCAAAACTGTAAAAGGTCATATTATTGATCTCATCATTGGTGGAAAAAGCGAATGCCTGTTCACGGATTTCAACACCAATTGGGTCGCCCTGGGTTTCAGAATGGTAATTTCCTTTATCGTTAAATACACACCACAAGGTCTGGTCTCCTTTTAAAACCTGGTCAACAAGAATTCCCAGCGTATCATCATCACCCCCGTTTTTTATTTTTGCCCTTTTAACTGTTTCTCCAGGTTTCAGGTTATGAGGACAAAGCTTGTTGGCAAGGTCATAATATGGATAGTCGCCCAGTTCAGGATGATAGTCACCATCACCATCCACGTCATTAAAAGGAGCCAGGTAATAGGCCTGGTTTTTTGAAAGTAAACCATGAGCAGGCCAGTTCTTGATGGAATTAGGGATGATATAATTCGGGAATTCAGCCTGGTTATCCCACCATGCAAGAAATTCTTCCACCTCCGTCCGGGTCATCGGATAAAGCTGGTCATATGCTGCACAGGTCACCTGGTCAACGGCAGCGGTTCCATCAACAGTAAGGGGCCCAGGCCAGAAATCATTTTTAACGTGTGAGGTCGGGGAATTGGATCCCTGTCCATACCTGTATGCTGCAAGTTTAAGGTTGTTATTGATATCAATACCGCCAATCCAGAGGGAATAAGAAAACATGGATGTTTTCCGTGAACCTTTCGGGATTTCATATTCGGCATTTTCCAGAAACCAGCCATTTCCATAAGAATAGAGGAGAGTTCTTACGTTATTGATATCCAAATATTTATAATTTGACCCTGGTTCACATCCTGCAGCTTGTTCTTTAACGGGATCTGAATTCTTTTTTCCCATATGAACTTCCTCAGCATACGTAATACCGTTGAACATCAACCCGCAGAGAAAAATCAATAGTAAGCGAAAGATATTTTTCATAATAACTGTATTTTTAAATAAACCGATATATATTCTGTTTGTCATGTTTAATTAATAAGTTGAATGATCAGAAATTAAACATTAAACCAAGTCTCGTTTGGCGGGGTGTACTATAGTTGTACGGTTTGTCAATGAAAATCGAATAATAATCCCTGTATGATTGGGAATCAATTTGTTGACTAATCTGGCTCTGGTATTCAGGAGCTGAGAGATAACCATCATCCTTTGGTGACCCTGTTGCAGGGTAAACTCCAGTTACGTTGGTTGTATTGAGCAGGTTGAGAATTTCAACATATACATTAAGCGTAGCTTGCTTTTTATTTTTGCCTGGCAGGGAAAAATTGAAATCCTTGTCAACCCTCAGGTTTAGCAGGAATTGCCAGGGAAGCCGGGCACCATTGATAGATCCGAGGATCGGACCCATCCCTCCCAGGTTTAAGATCTTACTTGATTTTGTATACGGCATTCCGGAACCTCCTGTCAAAGTCAGGTTGGCTCCCAGGTTTGAAAGAAACTGAACAGGAGGTTTGTTTTTCTTTTCCCTTTTAATGACCGGCCCATTGTAATCTTTGCCGCTTCCGTAACGGTAGTCAAGGCTTACTGCAAAAGAGTGACGGCGGTCGAAATTCAACGGGTTCATGGTACGTAAATTCGGCTGATCTGATCTTACGATCGTTGCGGCAGCATTTGCATCTGAACCGGTGCCATCAGCAAACTGAAGAGTATAATTGAACCTGATCCTGGCGTTGCTGGTTCTCCTGAGGTCATAGGTAACGGTTAACCCCTTGACCGTCCCGAAGTCGATATTCGCATAGGAATAATAGGTTTTAGGATAAGCGCCACTGAGTCTGAACTGTTGGATCTGATCGCGCATTTCACGATAGAAAACGGTAAGCTTCATGGATGAAGCATTGTTTATTTTTTGCTGGAATCCCAATTCATAATCGATTGTTTTTTCCGGTTGCAGGTTCGGATTATTGATTGTTCCGGAACTTCCGGTAACATTGATGAAGTAATAAGAAATAAGATCTATCCGGTTTCCTGTTGTCGGGCGTTGTGTCAGAATGTCGTAGTGAGCATAGAAAAGAGCGTCATCAGAGATCGGGAACGAGAAGGAGATACGTGGCATATAATTGATCTGCGGAACATAATCCTTAAATACATTTGCACCGATTGTTGCTGGTTGATCCGGAGTCAGGTAAGGTTTTACACCATTCGGATCGATAACCCTTGGGTCAGAAACCGGTGAACCTTCTTTATTATACCATTGGTTTCCATTACGATAACCGGTAATTGCATTGGGATGACTTGCATCGTCAACATAGACGACATAATTGTCGCCAATACCTGCCGGGTGATTGACGGTCACACCATTGATTGTTTTGACTTCACTGGCTGTTTGTGCCTCAAAGAATAAATATGGGTCTTTCAGCACCGACTGATTGGCATCATACCGGTCAACACGTAATCCGATGTTAAAAATGAGATCTTTGAATGCGAATTTATCCTGGATATATCCGGCCATGTAAATGGGGGAGAAAGGTGCAATTTCATGTGTATAATTCCCTTTTGCATCCTGTTTATTAAAAAAATCTTCCACACTGGGCTTATGATTCAGCGCTTTCCCTGTATAGCCATAACCGTAATAATAAACCAATTCAGAACCATTATTCAGCAATTCATCTGCATTGAACATATCGAGTGAAAACAACGGGTCGCTGCGTTTCAGGGTATGAAGTACCTGGTTCTGGTCATAATAATTAATGGAGTTATTCTTGAAATCGTAAGAAAATAAATCGATCCAGTCGGTACCATTGACCGGTAAACCAAGTTTTTCACGCAGGCTGATATCAAAATTTCTTTGTAATACCTGTGAATATCTGCGGAAATAATTAATGGTATCCATAAATACGCCATCAGTACTGTATTGGAGTTGAGGATGAGCCAGGTCAAGATCCCTCAACTGGGAATTGGTCAAGCCTCGCATGGTCGACCATAAACTCACCGGGTCTTGTACTGACCAGGCGGAACTGGAACGTTGCTGATACTGCAAACCAAATTGGATCTCATGATTTCCAAGGTCGGCAGCAAAGTTGGCATTTACCGAAACCTGTGATGCTTCTGAATATCCGTAACCATTGTAAATGGTACCCGGACTTGCCCATAACCCATAAACTGATTCGGGTTGCATTCCATTAATGAGACCACCGTTCTGAATGATCTCATCAATTGTTTCATAGAAACCGGTTTTATTGAATAAACGGTAGTATTCGGAAACCCAGTTTGCAGATTCCGGGTTGAGTGTTGATGGGTTATAAACAACGGCTGTATCCCTGTATCCGTTCTGGAGGTGGGCATATTTATGCGCTACTGTGTCAAAAGATAATGTAGGGGTGTACGCGCGGATTGTGTGAGTGGCAAAGGAGCCGATATAACCATATTTGAATACATCTGCTTTATGGTCGGCATCCATGTTCTCGGAATAACTGCGGGAATAGTCGGCGTTGATGGAATAGAAGACATTCTTTACGAAGGACTTACTATCGGAGCCTGTAGGGAAGCGTTGTGTAAACCTCCCGTTAACCCTCCATGTATTGCTGTTTGCGATACCATTATAATTGGAATTCATCATGGATGAATAATAGTTCCAGAGGTTATTGTAATTATAGTGATAAGTACCACCGAATGACATGTTGATGGTGGGTGAAACCCTGATGTCAAATTTTCCTGATACGTTAGCATCAATAAATGAGGAGTTCAATGTATGATTGGTCTGTTCTAGATCACTCTTGTGCAGGTAATCTGCATTCAGGTAAACACCCTGGCCATTGGCTCCGACCCTGATCGGATTCTCTTTTATTTTTGCAAGTACATCATCTTTAACTTTATACAATTTGAAAGCATATGGGTTTCCATCCTGTTGGTAGATCAGGTCACCAGCTACGAAGTATCCAAGGATAGGGGTCTTATATCCTAAGGTATCTTTACGTGAAATCAGCGGACCGGTGAAATTTAATCCCAGCCTGTTATATCCGAACCTGTCAATATACTGGGATGTTTGTATATCAATACCGGCAGAAAATTCTTTTGACGGACCTTTGGTTGTAACACTGATAATACCTCCCGTGGCATCTCCGTAACTTGCAGGGGTACCCCCAAGGATAACTTCAACCTGTTCGATGGCAGACTGGGGCAATGAATTGCTCCCGATTACCCTCATTCCGTCAATATAATAAACCGTTCCGGAGGAACGTTGACCACGAAGACTGGTAATATTACCATTGGCATCGGTTTGCACACCACCCACGGTAGTTGCCACTGCGTCAGCAGAACGGTTTGCCATCTTGGAAATTTCCTCTGAAGTAACGGTTCCCCCTGAGGTTGTCTGGTCAGCAGAGATTAATGGAACTTTATATTGTACTACCTCAACTTCTTTAAGTGTTGTGGTGGTAGCCTCCATTTCTATATTCTGGAAAGTAATTTTATCAGGAGGAATGCTGATCGCTTTCATTATAAAACCCCTGTAGCTGATACAAGTGGCCTTCATGTCCACTTTCCCGGGAGGAATGGGTTTAATAAGAAAATTACCATCAAAGTCAGAGGTGGAGCCGCCCACCTGAACGCCTCCAAACTCCACAACAATATTTGCAAAGGGAATGGCCTCCTTGGTCGCTTTGTCGGTAATTCGTCCTTTCAGGGTTCCTGACCCGGTCTGTGAAAATACTAACAAACTAGATGTCAGTACAAATACAAAGGTAAATAGTAAATTTCTTACCATACTATAAGATATTAATGTCTGATTATACTTTTAGCTAAAAAAGCGGGTAAAGGTAACAATAAATTAAAATAAGTTCCAAATGATTTTTTATGCCTGGTGAAATATAAAATCTTTCTAAATTGAATGTTAATAATGGTCTTTATAAAAAACTTGCAACATGGGATCCCGGATAATGATAAATCATTTTATGGGTGTATTTTTTTTTGCTTCACGTTTGGCTTTTTTCATCATGGCTTTTGTCTCTTTTGATTGGTTGTCATAATGTTGTTTTACTGCTTTATCGTATTGCTTTTTTGCATTTTTTGCTTTTTTTGCACGTTCAGCATTAATCTTCCGTTGATTTACCCTGGATTCCTGGGGCATGATTGCATATACCTGTATTCCCTGAACAAGATACAGGGCAAGCATGAAAACAATGGTGATTTTCCTAAAGAGATGAAATATGGATACCATGCTACGAATATAATAATTTTTAAGTTATCACGTTAGGTTCTAAATTTCTTTCATGTTAAAGAATGTTCATATTTTACGGGGTTATCATCCTTTTCTGTTTTTTTTATTGTCGTTGCTTTTTTTCACGAATTGTTCAAAAAACGGACAAAACTCCAATAATATCCCCAATGTTTCGGTGAGTTTTGTGATCAATCCCAATTCTACCGAATATAACCGGTTAAATACAGTAAATGGTTGGGAAATGCTGACGGGGGGTTATAAAGGGGTCCTGGTGTTCAGAAAATCGATGGATGAATTTGTGGCATTTGAACGTGCCTGCCCTTACGACTGGCAAAACAGTAATGCCCGGATCAATGTTGACACTTCTGGGATAACTGCCTACTGCCCATCCTGTAAATCAAAATTTATCCTCATAGACGGAACACCTTACCAGGGTCCGTCACATTATTCTCTGAAGCAGTACACGGCATCCTATGATGGATCCCTGCTTTATATCTATAACTAATACTTTTCCTTATTTTTAGTACCTGTAATGTTCCGGTTTATAAGGACCATCCACAGGAATCCCGATATAGTCGGACTGCTCAGGGGTTAATTGCGTAAGTTTGACGCCAAGCTGTTCAAGGTGCAACCTGGCAACTTCTTCGTCCAGTTTTTTTGGTAACCGGTAAACACCGATCGGATAGCTATTCGCCCATAGATCCAGTTGGGCAAGTGTCTGGTTGGTGAATGAATTGCTCATAACAAAAGAGGGATGGCCCGTAGCACATCCGAGGTTCACCAGCCGGCCCTCGGCAAGGAGATAGATGGCTTTCCCATCCCTGAAAATGTATTTATCTACCTGTGGCTTGATATTGATCTTCGTGATCCCCGGCCATGACTCTAATTGTTCCACCTGGATTTCATTATCAAAGTGACCAATGTTACAAACAATTGCCTCCTCTTTCATCAGTGAGAGATGGCGGGCTGTAATAACGTCCTTATTCCCTGTTGCTGTAACAAAGATATTACCCTCCTTAAGGGCATCTTCTATGGTGGTTACCTCAAACCCCTCCATGGCTGCCTGCAATGCACAGATCGGATCGATCTCCGTTATAAGCACCCTTGCTCCATATGCCTTCATGGATTTTGCACACCCTTTTCCCACATCACCATAGCCAAGGATGACCACGACTTTTCCTGCAATCATAATATCCGTGGCTCTTTTTATCCCATCTGCCAGGGATTCACGGCATCCGTAAAGGTTGTCGAATTTTGATTTTGTTACCGAGTCATTCACATTGATGGCAGGTACCAGCAATTTATCCTTTTCCTTCATCTGGTAAAGACGGTGAACGCCGGTTGTGGTCTCTTCAGAAACTCCTTTCCATTCCTTCACCAGGTTATGCCATTTATTTTTATTCTCAACATATATGCTTTTTAAAAGTTCGAGGATTGCACTTTCTTCCGCATTTGAAACAACGGCCTTTAAAAGCTCCGGATCGTTCTCGATATCATACCCTTTATGGATCATCAGGGTTGCATCTCCTCCGTCATCGACGATCAGGTTCGGTCCTTTTCCGTTTGGGAATGTCAATGCCTGGTTGGTACACCACCAGTATTCCTCAAGCGTTTCACCTTTCCATGCAAAAACCGGAATTCCATTAATGGCAAGAGCTGCTGCAGCATGGTCCTGGGTTGAAAATATATTACAACTGGCCCATCTTACATCGGCTCCCAGTTCAATCAGTGTTTCGATCAAAACAGCAGTCTGAATGGTCATGTGGAGAGATCCGCTGATGCGGGCGCCCTTCAGGGGTTTTTCAACGGAATACTTCCTCCTTATGGCCATTAACCCCGGCATCTCTTTTTCGGCCATTTCGATTTCTTTTCTTCCCCATCCGGCAAGCTTGAGGTCGGCAACTTTATAATCCATCAATGTTTCAGGTTTAAGGTTATCCATGATTTTCAAATTAAGGCTGCAAAAGTACAAATTTCCCTGATCAGGACAATAGGGACAAAGGTTAATTTACAAATGGACGATTTTAGAGTCTCGATTAAAGTTACGAATAACGAATTACGGATATGCGAATAAAGAAAATGTGAACTGGTTAGATTGCTGCAAGGGTAAATGGCGAATCTGCATTCGCTTTATCAATTATCCCTGATACAGCGAACTGAAAAAGCATTCGACCTGAACGCCGGATAACGTGATACAGATGGATCGGTATCGTTCATCCCATGACTCCAGGCTTTTGTCTCTCCATGCGATGTCGACGACCAGAAGAACGTTGTAAACCCGTTCCAGTCCCATGTTTTATTCATGTGCCGGGTTCCGGAAAGAAGGGCATTAAAACCGGAATAACCTGTGTAAAGCAACGGCCACGCTGCGAAAGCACTGCTGATGTATGTTGCAAACAAAGTATTCCAGTCCAATTCTGAAGGGACATGCCAACCGGGCGGGCAAAAGCCCTGTGTTGACATGGTTTCGTCGTATTGCATGAGCTCGTCCCATTGGTAGAAATCGTAACGCGTGACGGGTGACGCGTAACGCGAGTATTTCTCTGCGATGCAATTGTCACGTTGGTTCTGGGTTTCGGGGATTTCAGTGCCGTATGCCAGATTAGACGCCAGCCAGCATTGTGATCCGATCTGAACCGTTGGGTAAGATTTATTGTCGCGGATGTCTGTCAGCGGGTTGCCACATGTTATTGGTAACGCGTTACGCGTTACGATCGTCACGAATGCATTTGCAGAACACAAAGCAACATTCGTATAGGTATAGGTAATTTGATGCGTTCCAACACCTGCAATTGCAGGATAGAATTTGCCATTCGTTATGCCGGGTCCGGAATAGGTTCCTCCCAATGGGATCCCGCCTTTCAACCGGAACGGTTGTGCATTGATTGTGGTGATGGAATCATTACATCTGGTGAACTGGACAACTGGTGAACTGGCGACGTTCATTGTAATAATATTGGATGTTGCAGGATTACCAGATGGGCAGGCGATATTCGATGTCAGGATGCAGGAAACCAGGTCGCCGTTTGCAGGGGTGTACGACATCGTAGGGGCGTACTGCGGTACGCCCACGCCATTGATAAACCATTGATATCCCGGTGCCGTGCCACCATTTGTGGGTGTTGCCGAAAATGTAACCGTTGTTCCGGAACATACAGTAACATTAGAAGCACTGATAGCAAGGCTGACCGGAAGATTCGGGTTGACGGTCATGCAGATTGAATTTGAAGTTGCCGGGTTACCGCTGGCACAAACAAGGTTTGAAGTCAGGATGCAACTGATGCAATCACCATTGACAGGGGTATAAGACATTGTCGGGGCGTATTGCGATACGCCCATACCGTTCACTTTCCATTGGTAGGACGGCGCAGTTCCTCCATTCGTAGGTGTAGCAGTAAAGGTCACGGATGTTCCGCTGCAAACGGTGGAAACAGGCGTGCTGATAACAATGCTCACCGGGTTCACCGTATTCTCCGCCATCGTGATTGTATTGGAGGTTGCAGGGTTTCCCGTCGGACAGGCTATGTTTGAATTCATAACACAGGAAACCAGGTCCCCATTTGCAGGTGAATAGGACATTGTAAGGGCGGATGGCCATCCGCCCGTGCCATTCACCAACCATTGATACGATGGCATTGTACCGCCATTGGTTGGCGTTGCCGTGAAGTTAACGGCCGCTCCCTGGCAGTAGGGATCCTGTGAGGCATTAATGGAAACGCTGACCGGCAGCATCGGATGTACGGTCAGGGTGATGGCATTTGAGGTTGCCGGGTTATCGCTTGTGCAGGTGTCGGAGGATGTCAGGGCACAGGTAACAACATCGCCGTTAGTTGGCAGATACGCATAGAGAATGCTGTTCATTCCTGCATTGGTGCTATTCACCTTCCATTGATATGTTGGATTGGCGCCTCCGTTCGCTGGGGTTGCCGTAAAATGCACGGTGTCGCCTTCACAAACCTGGAATTGGTCTGCAACGATTGTCACAGCAGGAATGACAGGAGTAACAACGGTCATCTCAAGGGTATTTGAGGTAACTGCCCCGCTCCAGTCAGTCATGCAGTCAACCCTGGCCAGTCTCCTATACCAGGTGGACTGGGTGATTGTTCCGGGTGCATAACCGGCTGTGTTGGTTCCCGGGATATCACTGAAACCCGTCAATGGACCTGTTGTTGATACCTGCCACTTGTATTCTAATATGCCAGTCTGCCCGTTTGGAAAGGTTAAATTAGTTATATTGTTAGGAGTAAAATTCCCACAGCCCGATTGATCGTAACCAATTGTTCCGCCATTTGCAGGATTTACACATGTAGTAAGATACCAGATTGCAACTACAGTATCGGATATATATCCGGAAATCCCGGCATAGATATGATCCGTTCCGGGTGTAGTACCTGTTTGGGTATAACAGTACTGTGCATTCCCCAATGCATCAGTATATCCGAGTCCGGTCAACGGATTTATGCCGCTGACATGGAATGTTACAAGCACTCCTGCCACCGGGGTACCTAGGCTATCAACCACATTTGCAGTCAGGCAAACATTGGTGACATTCAATTGTCCGTAGGAAGTATCCGGTACAAGAGTAATGCTGTCCACCGTTGCGAGAGGGGATAATGAACACCCGCCGGGATAGCCATAAGAGTTGGCGATTATCCATCCGTAAACAAAAACTCCGAAAGGATAGGTGCTGGTAAAAGTATGTGAACCTTCCAATATAGATCTCTGTGCTCCGTAATAATTGGAAGTACCAATCTGTGTAAAAACTGCATTAGGGATCAGTAGGCCATCCTGGTAAATAGTACCAAGCGCATAATCGGGTGCAACCACATTGACCCAATGTGAATAATAACCTATAGGGCTAACAATCGTATAATCTGTTATAAACTGTTCCGTAGGGGGTATCAGCATCATCATCGGATCCCCTGTGATCATCCCGGTACACATCTCTCCTTTTGCATATTGCGCAAGTAGTGCAGGTTTCGAGGTTACTATTGAATTGTAGCCAGTCAGGTTTGTTTCATAAAAGTCACCTGCATTAATGGTAGAGACCAGGGTTCCGTTTATTGAGATTTCCGTTCCGTTATTCGCTGCGACAACCCTGAAAACATCTCCGCTGTTATCCCTTCCGGCCAGGTTGACAGTTGCAAAGTTCTTTCCCCAGGAAGAATAAGGTAACATTTCCTCCACAATATGATTTCCAGCATAACAGCCTGAAGGAACAAGCACATCATCATGTGAACCGAATACAGCCACAGGATGATTTGACTGAATCCTTGATCCCGTAATATCCACATATGAGGCAGGGGTTTCGTCATCCATATAGGCTTGTCCCTGATCCAGGTTCACCGTATTTGTAGAATTTGTCCAGTGGTTAAAAATAGTAAGAACCGTATTGTCCATCGTTGCAACGACACTAAAACGCGAACCATTTCCAGAAAGGTATGAATAGGAAATAACCCTGTAATCTGTTCCCAATGCATTTACAGGAAGTGCAAGAAAAGCGTCTGCAGTTCCCGAAATATAATTCAAACCATAAACCGTTATCGGATCATAACTGGTGATCCTGATCCCTTTGTTTTCTATACCACTTTGAAGGGATACCCCGGTTGGAATAGACAATGCAGTTACAATTCCCGGGCTGACAGTAAATGTCTGGTCAACCCCCGGGTATGCGGATGTCACTGACCCGCCAGTGAAAAAAGAGGATGAAATGTATATAGTCAGGTTGGTTACACCGTTCCCATTGGGATTAAAAGCAATCCAGAAGTCCGTTCCTGAGCTTGTGGGTGTTTGGGAATTACCCGCGAAAACCAAAATAAAGCTTAGTAATATTATGAGTAAATACTTTTTCAATGTTATGAGATTGAAAACTGGGGAAACCCATTCAAATTTACGAAATTTAACTATATACCATCATATTCTGTCTATAAGACGACATTTTTTCAAAATGGTTTACCATTATTCTGACAGCCCCCACCCTTCCCTCCCCCACGCGGGGGAGGGATCCGCAGAACGCCTGCTAACCTTAAGGCAGACCTTTCAGGTTTAGAGAATTGACAGATCTTCCTTTTGAGGATTCAACAAAACCTGGAAGGTCTTTAATCGGAAGTCGTCAAATCGTAAATTCGTCTTGTCTATTCTTTGTATTTTTGCAGCCGTATCTTCATTTTTATTCTTATGCCATTGATCTTACAATCATCTGTCGCTGATAATGTTATGTTGGGAGTCTGGCGGATTGAGGAATCTGTTCCGGAATTGAAGGATATGCTGAATCCCGGTACGGAAGAGCGATCCTATTGCGAAACCCTCAAAAGTGATCTCAGGCGGAAACAATGGCTGAGTTACCGTGTAGCCGTTAATCATCTCATTTCCCCGGATAACGGTGAATTGTTCTATGATGAATTCGGAAAGCCACAGTTTAAGCATAAACCCTGGCAATTGTCTGTTTCTCATTCCGGCAATTATGCGGCTGTGATCATCGGGAAGAAGAACCCGGTTGGAATTGATATAGAAAAAGTGAAGCCGCGGGTTGAAAGGGTTGCCGACCGGTTTCTTTCGCAGGAAGAACTTACCTCCATCGGAACTGAAAACAGGCTTGAAAAACTTTATGTGCACTGGGGGGCTAAAGAATCGCTTTATAAACTACACGGAAAACCTGAAATTGATTTCAGGAAAAATATTATTATTGAACCATTCAATTACCTTTGCAGTGGGGAAGGTTCCTGTAAAGCCCTGATGAAAACACAGGAAGGATCCGGATTATATGATTTACAATACAGGAAACTTGAAAATTATATACTGGTATTTACATATAAAGGGTAATTAAATCAATTGGTAAGAACCGGGGAATTAACCCACAATACCCACCCCTTTAATCCCCTCCCTTATAGAAGGGAGGGGAAGACTGAAGGTCGAGGTGGGTACATTAAAAGAGAAAATTCAGGGAAAAGAAGTCATTATTGATGGTCAGAAATATCTTTGATGAAATAACCAGGCGGGTGCTTGTCCTGGATGGTGCAATGGGTACCATGATACAGGCCTATAAGCTGGAAGAAACGGGGTACCGGGGAAATCGTTTCCAGGATTTTCCGTATTCTCTGAAAGGGAACAATGATCTGCTTTCGCTCACACAACCAAACATCATTTCAGAGATCCATGATCAATATTTGCAGAGCGGGGCCGATATTATTGAAACCAATACGTTCAATTCCAACCGGATATCCATGGCGGATTACGGGATGGAAAATCTGGTTCATGAACTTAATTTCTCTGCAGCAAGGCTGGCGCGTGAAGCAGCCGACCGGTACACCATGCAATCACCTGAGAAACCACGCTTTGTTGCAGGTTCCATCGGACCAACAAATAAAACGGCTTCTCTTTCGCCCGATGTGAATGACCCTGCCTTCAGGGCAGTGACCTTCGACGACCTTTATGCAGCTTATAAAGAGCAGGTGGAGGGTTTGATTGACGGAGGAGTTGATCTTCTGCTTGTTGAAACAATTTTTGATACGCTGAATGCAAAGGCGGCCATTATGGCTATTCAAGATGTGTTCAGGGAATTGGGCAAAGAGATTCCCGTGATGGTGTCGGTAACGATCACGGATGCCAGCGGACGTACGCTTTCCGGTCAGACACTTGAAGGTTTTCTCTTTTCACTTGCCAATTCAGGTCTTTTCAGTATCGGATTGAATTGCGCACTGGGAGCCAAAGAACTCAGACCATACGTAGAAGAGCTTTCCGCAAAAACCACTCTATATACGAGCGCTTATCCCAATGCCGGTTTACCCAACCAGTTCGGGGAGTACGAGCAGACACCTGAAGCGATGGCCGCCCTGATAAAGGATTTTCTCGATCATGGATTTGTCAACATTATTGGGGGATGCTGCGGAACCACCCCGGCACATATCCGGTTATTTGCCGAACTTGCGGCTGACGCCAAACCAAGGGTGATTCCGAAAATAGAACCGGAACTCCGGATCAGCGGTCTTGAACCACTGACTGTTTTTAAGGGGAGTAATTTCATCAACATAGGAGAACGTACCAATGTGAGCGGTTCCCGGAAATTTGCCCGCCTTATCCTGGAAGGGAAATATGAGGAATCGGTTTCCGTTGCCCGCCAGCAGGTTGAAAACGGAGCCCAGGTGCTGGATGTGAACATGGATGAGGCCATGCTCGACTCCGAAAAGGCGATGACCCGCTTCCTGAACATGCTTGCCGCTGATCCTGAAGTTTCCCGCGTTCCGGTCATGGTCGACTCATCCAAATGGACCGTCATTGAAGCCGGGCTGAAATGTTTGCAGGGAAAATCCATCGTTAACTCGATCAGTCTAAAGGAAGGTGAAACTGTTTTTAAGGAACGGGCGGAAAAAATAAAGACATACGGCGCAGCAGTCATTGTCATGGCTTTTGATGAAGAGGGCCAGGCCGCAACGTACAAGCGAAAGATCGGTATCTGCAAAAGGGCTTATGAGATCCTTACGCAACAGGTTGGTTTCCCTCCTGAAGATATTATTTTTGATCCGAACATCCTCACCGTTGCCACAGGGATGGATGAGCATAACAATTATGCTGTCGACTATATCAAAGCCACGCGATGGATCAAGGAGAATCTTCCTTATGCCAGGGTCAGCGGGGGCATCAGCAACCTCTCCTTTTCTTTCCGGGGCAACGATCCACTCAGGGAGGCCATGCATTCCGTATTCCTGTACCATGCCATCCAGGCAGGTCTCGACATGGGGATCGTCAATGCTGGAATGTTGCCTGTTTATGAAGAGATCCCCGATGACCTGCTAAACCTGATCGAGGATGTTGTCCTGAACCGCAGAAAAGATGCAACCGAACGGTTGATCATTTACGCTGAAAAAATAAAAAGTCCGGATAAAAAGGAGTTGAAGGAGGAAGAATGGAGGAACCTTCCCGTAGAAAAAAGATTAACCCATGCACTGATCAAGGGTATTCTCGATTATATCCCGGAAGATGTTGAACTGGCCAGGAAAAACTATAACAAGGCCCTGAATGTCATTGAAGGTCCGCTGATGGAAGGCATGAATCATGTGGGAGACCTGTTCGGCTCAGGCAAAATGTTCCTGCCCCAGGTAGTCAAGAGTGCACGGGTAATGAAAAGGGCCGTTGCCGAACTGATGCCATATATCCAGGAAGAGAATAAAATGTATGGTTCTGAAGATCATTCATCCGGTAAGATTGTCATGGCCACGGTGAAAGGAGATGTTCATGACATCGGAAAAAACATCGTTGGGGTAGTCATGGCCTGCAACAATTATAAGGTGATCGACCTTGGAGTCATGGTCTCAGCAGAAAAGATCCTTCATGCGGCCATGGAAGAAAAAGCCGATGTGATTGGTCTCAGCGGACTGATCACTCCTTCACTCGAAGAAATGGTTCATGTTGCAAAAGAGTTGCAGCGCAATAGTTTTTCGATCCCCCTGTTGATCGGTGGTGCAACCACCTCTGAAATTCATACTGCAGTGAAGATCGACAATTACTATTCGGCTCCGGTCATCCATGTGAAAGATGCTTCAAAAAGTATCGGGATCCTCGCTAATCTTGTATCCCCCGATTTGAAGAAGAAATTCGGGGAGGAGATGAAAAGAAAATACCAGGCCATCCGAAAACAATACGAAACCGATAAAGCAGGCGCCTCATTCATCAGTCTCAGGGAAGCAAAGGAAAATGCTTTTCATCCGGTTTTCTCAAAAGAAAGTATAATAAAGCCCCAGTTCACCGGGAACAAATATTTTAATGACTATCCACTGGATGATCTGAAAGATACGATCGACTGGAACTTTTTCTTTCATACCTGGAAATTTGGCGGAAAATATCCCGCCATCTTCGACGATCCTGTGAAAGGGGAAGAAGCGCGCATTTTATTCAACGACGCTCAAAAGCTTCTCGATGAGATCATTCAGAAAAAAATGTTGATTGCAAGGGGCGTAATTGGTTTCTATCCCTGCAATTCCGTTGGCGACGATGTGGAAATCTATGATCCTGAGGTTTCAAATAAAAAAATTACAACGCTGCACTTTCTCAGAAACCAGCAAAAGAAGGAAGGGAAATTGCCGAATCTTTCTCTTTCAGATTATATCGCCCCGAAAGAATCAGGATTGACCGATTATATAGGATGCTTTGCGGTTTGCACCGGCTTTGGCGTTGATGAATGGGTGGATTACTTCGAACAAAAGTTGGATGATTATAATTCCATCCTGATCAAAATACTCGCCGACAGGTTTGCGGAATCCTTTGCCGAACGGATCCATCAATTGGTTAGAACGGAATTCTGGGGTTATGCCAAAGATGAAAACCTGGGTATTGAAAGCCTTTTAAGGGAGGAGTACCAGGGAATCCGGCCTGCCCCCGGATATCCGGCCTGTCCCGACCATTCCGAGAAAAGGATCCTGTTCGACCTGATGGATGTTGAGAAGAATCTTGGTATCAAGCTTACTGAGAATTTTTCAATGTACCCGGCTGCAGCAGTGAGTGGTTATTATTTCGCCCATGCAGATTCGCATTACTTTAACCTGGGAAAAATCAGTAAAGACCAGGTCAGCGATTATGCAAGACGTAAAAACATTGGCTTTGAGCAGGCAGAAAAGCTATTCCCAACAAACCTTAACTATTAAAAGATGAAAGTCATCGACCATCTCAGGAATGCAAACAAGACCTTGTTTTCATTTGAGTTACTTCCCCCTTTGAAAGGGCATAATATCAATGGGATCTACAAAACAATTGATCCCTTGCTGGAATTTAATCCATCCTTCATCAATATAACCTATCACCAGGAAGAAATCGTTTATAAAAAACATAAAAGCGGCCTCCTGGAAAAGAAAACCATCAGAAAACGACCCGGTACGGTGGCAATTTCGGCTGCTATCAAATATAAGTATCCGGCGGTGGATGTGGTTCCGCATCTGATCTGCGGGGGCTTTACCTGTGAAGATACTGAATATGCGCTGATTGATTTTCATTTTCTGGGAATCAATAACATCCTGGCCCTGCGTGGGGATGCCCCAAAGGGATTCCGTGCCTTTATTCCGGAAAAAGAGGGTCATCCTTTTGCATCCGACCTGGTGAAACAGATCATTAATATGAATAAAGGCCATTATCTCGATGAAGAGATGGAAAATATCGCTGCCACCGATTTCTGCGTTGGAGTTGCCGGTTACCCTGAAAAACATATTGAATCTCCCAATATAACCTCTGACCTAACCTACCTGAAGCTGAAGATTGATTCCGGCGCTGAGTACATCACCACACAGATGTTCTTTGACAATGAAAAATATTTCAGTTTTGTTAAAAGATGCCGTGAAGCCGGGATCACGGTTCCGATCATACCCGGGTTGAAACCCATCACTCACCTGAATGATATCAGATCGCTGCCACAGGTGTTCAATATCGATATCCCGGAAGATCTTGTCAGGGAAATACAAAAATGCGAAAATAATGAACAGGCTTTTCATGTTGGCGTCGAATGGGCAATCCATCAATCAAGGGAACTGGTCAAATTCGGTGTTCCTGTACTTCATTATTTTACAATCGGTATCTCCGAAAATATCCGGCAAATTGCCAAAGCCGTTTTCTAAAATCTTTGTATGAAATCTAAATCTGCTATTTATCAGAAACTCATCAACAGGAAAAAGAAATTTGCTGTCCTGGTAGATCCTGATAAGTCCGATCCCCAAAGGATAAAGAATATTGCAATTTCTTCGGAGAAGTTTGCCGTTGATTTTATCTTTTATGGCAGCAGCCTCCTGACACAGGAAAACCATGAAAAGT
Organism: Bacteroidota bacterium; assembly: GCA_026391355.1. Lineage (GTDB taxonomy): Bacteria > Bacteroidota > Bacteroidia > Bacteroidales > FEN-979 > CAIYUC01. Next base: position 212,805 of record JAPLDH010000077.1, read on the forward strand.
TCATCTCAATCATTAAAGATAATTGTTCGGTTCCTGTCGTTCTCTTTCCGGGCAATTACCTGCACATCAACCGGAAAGCTGACGGAATATTGCTGCTGTCCCTGATTTCCGGACGGAATCCTGATCTTCTGATCGGTAAGCAGGTTATGGCTGCACCTTACCTGAAATCCAGCGGTCTTGAGATCATTCCAACCGGATATATGCTCATTGAAAGCGGAAAAACAACTGCAGTCAACTATATAAGCAATACCATTCCCATCCCTTCAGATAAAGAAGAGATTGCCATTTGCACTGCAATGGCGGGAGAATTGCTCGGGCTAAAGTTAATTTACATGGATGGCGGCAGCGGCGCACTGAATACGATCCCAGCCTCCATGATTCAAAAAGTCAAAGAGAATATCTCCTTGCCGCTGATCATAGGTGGCGGAATCAATTTCTCAAGCCAGGCAAAGGAGATCTCCCTTGCAGGAGCCGATGTTATCGTGGTTGGAAATGCCATCGAGAAAAACCCATCGCGCCTATCAGAACTTTCCGATACCATTCACTCCCTGAATTGATCATCCCCCGTTTTGTAATTTTTCAAATGATTTCCAATCATTTAACAAAAAATTAACATCGTTTTGTTTATTTAGTCTAAATTATCATTATCTTTGTCAACGAATAGAAACCTCAAATTAATTTTAAACTAAAATCTGAATGTAACCTGTAACTTTTCAATTTCAGCTTCGTCTTATGGATGAATTTGAAAAAATGAGATGGATTGGAAAGTAACTAAAAAACAAAAAAAATGAAAACAAAGATCATAATATCCTTCGCAGCCCTGGTACTCAATATAAGTGTCATTTTTGCAAGTAATAATTATTTGCTGTCGTCACACAGACCAGTTGAACTCAAACCGAATTCCGATGCAATGTATATAATACCATCTACACCAAAAGAGGCAACTTTTGAAGATGGAATGTTAGTTTACAAAAATGCAGAGAATGGAACCCTTTTAGCATCCGGTTTATCAAACGGAAATGCAGAAGGTCCTATCATGGATGCAGCATTTGACTATACTGTTTTTGCACCGGTGACACCTAAAGAAGCATCCTTTGAGGATGCAAGAAATGACGAAGAAGTTATCATCACTCCTGCCCTTCTGAAAAACCTGGCACCTGTTACTCCCAGGGAGGCATATTTCAGTGATAATTCAATTTGTTCCGGAAAATAAATCCAACGGATAAAATATTATTTTTTCCACCGCTCAAGACGCGGGATATTGCTGACAATACATTAAAATTCATTTATCTACTCCATACAATATCCAACAGAGAAAAGGAAATTAGCAGTCATGAACCCCATGATACTGATTGTCCGGGCGATCAGAATTCTGGGTTGTCTTAAAAACAAAAATCAGCGCTTGATAATTTTGATGACTTCTGCCCTTTTTTCTGAAATTATCCTTACAAAATAAATCCCGCTCTTGAGGTTGCTCACATCAAGCTGTGTGGAGGTTGCTGAGAGGGTTTGCCTGACGACCTCCTGACCTTGGATGTTGAATAAGGAAATAACTCCTTTGGAAATTTCCCCTGGTATTTCGACCGAAATTTTATCTGTTACCGGATTCGGAAAAATACAAAATCCATTATCCCCGGGGGTCACCCTAACTGATAACAATGTGCAGGAATCCATTACCTGGTGGATGCTGTTGCAACCGGAGGCATTGTTTTCAATTGTGGTCGATGACCAGGGTCCCGGAAGGAATCCGCAGATACTGTTCACAGCACATTTTGATAAGGAAGCGTTTCCTATAAGATATACCTCATGGATCGCGTTGCTGTTGATATTATCGAGTCCCGACAAACTAGCAAGATGATCGTTGTCATAAATGTCGATAAAACCACCGATGATATTCCAGTTGATGACGGTAAGGTTTTGCAGGGCGGAAATATCTGCCAGGGCAGGATTATAAGTGATCGAAAGATACCCCCCGATACTGCCCAGACCATTGAGACCATTCAGGCTGACCAGGCTTGTATCGGAGTCTATCCACAAGGTCCCATGGATGGAGGTCAGGTTGCCCAGTCCGGTAAAGCTGGTCAGCGAATGATTCCCTTTGATGTTGACATCCCCTCCGATAGATGTAAGATGATCCAGCCCCTGCAGGTCAGGTAAGGCAGGATTATTGGTCAGATAGAAGTTTGAACCTGTTGAAGTAACACCATTCAGCCCGCAAATACAATTCAATACGGGATTGTCACGGATCACCAGGCCTTGCCCCAGGGTAGTCAGGTTACTCAGTGCCGATAAATTATGCAGGGCATCTTCGTATTCGACCAGAAGGGAACCTCCGATATGGGTCAGGTTCACCAGGGCAGAAATGTCATTCAGGGAATGATTGGCGCCGTCGGAATAGAGTCCGAGAGTCAGGTCACCACCAACGGAGGTAAGGTAATTCAGCCCTGACAGATTTGTCAGAATGTTATTACCTTTGATGGTCAGGCTTCCCCCGATGGAGGTCACCTGCAACAGACCCAGCAGGTTGACAATGTGGTTACCTCCGCTAATCGTGATACTTCCCTGGGGCTGGGTACAACCCGGATACGCTACAGGAAAATTATCGACCTGTGACTGGTTAGTAAATGTAATGTCCCCTATCGGGCAGTTTTGCGCCAACAGCCCGGATGATAACCATATTGAACTCATAATGAGCATGTAAGAAAATTTTTCCATAACATATCCTCTTTTTAGGTGCATTAGGAATTTTGTCGAACCTTAGATTTTAATGAATTTCCCGATTTTTACCGTTTTGTTGCCGGTTACTTTAACTATGTAAATGCCTTTCGGAAGGTTACTGATATCGATGCTTGCTGAAGGCTGGTTTGTGTTTTGTGTCCGGAGTTCCCTTCCATTCAGATCAAGTATGGAAACCCGGGCTTTAGAAAATGATTCAGGGGTTTCAACGTGAATAGTAAGATCAGCGGGGTTGGGGTAGACGGTCAGATCACCCGGGTTCACGGGGTTATTCTCAACCCCAACAGGAAAACCGCCGCCATTTATGGTTTTTAATATTGTACCCCATTCTCCAGCAACATAACCTGTATGATTTTCATTAAAATAAATCGAAGTTAAATTATGGTCTGTCCCGGAATTCTGATTGACCCATGTTATCCCGCCATCAGTCGTCTCCTTGATCAGGTTATCACCAATAACATATCCGTGGATACTGCTTGTGAAAAAAACAGAGACAAACGATTCATCAAGTGGCAAACTATACAGTGGTCCAAATCCTACCCCTCCGTTGGTAGTTTTAAAGATTGTACCAAAGGAACCAACAATGTACCCGGTACCTGGATCCGGGAAATGAATTGAAAGCAATGGGTTAGAGGTTCCCGACACCAGACTCTCCCAATCTGCTCCTCCACTTGTTGTTCGCAGAATTGTTCCATATTCTCCGACAACAAAGCCGGTATTCATGTCTGTAAAAAAGACAGAAAATAAGGTATTTGTCGTTCCGGATTCAAGGGTCGCCCAAGTAGCCCCCCCATTGGTTGTCTTAATTATCAAACCGTGATAACCAACAACATATCCTGTGTTTGAATCCGTAAAATAAACTGAATTGAATGCCCCTACGACACCTGTAGGCTGAATTGTCCAGAGATCACCACCATTCATTGTTTTAATAATTACCTGGCTATCGTCCCAATAATTTCCTCCGACAGCATAGCCGGTATTGGCATTGGGGAAAAAAACCGACTTTAATGTTATTGCTGTTCCGGAATTTTGAGTTGCCCACATGGATCCGCCATCCTGCGTCTTTACTATCGTTCCCAGGTCACCAACTATATATCCGATATCCTCATTTGTAAAACAAATGGAATTAAATCCAACCGTTTTAATACCCAGTGAATAACTTGTCCAGGTTGTTCCCCCGGTATTGGTTTTCACGATTTCGCCAATATCTCCGACCGAATATCCTGTTGTAGCATCGGTAAAACAGACACCGAATAAATTAAACAGGCTCGCCGGAGGTTGAATTATCCAGTTAGTACCGCCATTTGTCGTTTTCATATTCTGACCGGCCCATCCCACGGCATAACCTGTATTTATGTCAATAAAATCAATAGAATAAAGTTCAACGGAAGTACCTGAAGCCTGAATAGTCCAGTTTATTCCGCCATTTATGGTTTTTAATATTGTACCATGGTACCCCGCGGCAAACCCTGTATTCACGTCGGGAAAGCATACTGAATATAAATGGTTTGTCGTTGTGGAATTTTGGACGGTCCAGGTTGCCCCTCCATTGGTGGTTTTGATAATGGTTCCATTTTCCCCGGCGAAATAGGCGGTATGACCGTCGGTACAAGCCACCGAAAACAGAGCGGTATTTCCAACCCCGGAGATGAGACTGACCCAGGAGTATCCCCCGTTCTCCGTTTTCAGAATTATTCCCGAATAACCTACGGCAAATCCTGTATCCGCATCCGCAAAAGAAACGGAGGTCAAGCATTGCGTTGTCCCTGATGGAACGGAATTCCAGGTATCTCCGGCATCCGTGGTTTTTAGGATGGTTCCTTCACTGCCAACCGCATAACCAGTATTGTCTCCGGTAAAGGAAATGGAGAATAAAGAATTTGTCGTTCCTGAGGGTTTAAATGCCCAGGATGCTCCCCCGTTCGTGGTTTTCAGAAGATTTCCATAATCACCCACACAATAACCTGTGGTTGAACCGGTAAAACAAATAGATCGAATGGGATTACCGGTGGGTGAAGGATTTGACCATTCCCATCCCTGTGCATTCGCACAATGCAACCAAAGCATTAACAATAATAGGGGAAAGATCTTTTTCATATCCTTCAACTATATCTGATGCCGTAAAAGGTATAATTATTTCCGAAATATACGAAAATTCTAAGAAAACTGTATATCAGAAAAATTGCCGGATGATTATATCGCGAAATGGCTGAAAAGTAAGAAAGCAAAACAGTGAAATGATTTCGCCGCTTTGCTTTCTTGCTTTTTCACTTTTTGTCCTGAGCCTCTCAGGGGACTTGAACCCCCGACCTGCTAATTACGAATCAGCTGCTCTACCAACTGAGCTAAAGAGGCAAAGCCCCCTCCCCCGACCCCTCCCCCCAAGGGGGAAGGGGTTCAAGGGTGGGGGCAGTCGGGATGAGAAGACTCGAACTTCCGACCCCCACGTCCCGAACGTGGTGCGCTAGCCAACTGCGCTACATCCCGAAATTTTTTTATCAGGGTTGCGAAATTACAACTTTTTTTAAACAGGTTCTATGGCGAAGAATCTTTTTTAGGATGTCGGGGATTAGTTAATTTACGATTGGACGATTGAGTGTTAAAATGTTGTAACTATTCACCCTCTTACAGAAATAATTAATCAATTGAATTTTAATATTTTAACCACAATGGACACGAAGAATGGTCTATGGGCACAAAGGGTAAGTCACCCGTTATTATACTGAGGAACAACGCTTTGTGCTCTTTGTGATTTTTCGTTGTGCTCTTTGCAGTAAATTTATTTATTTGTTAATCAATGCATTATATAGTGTGAGTTGTTACAAAATGTTAAATAAAGGTTAATAGTGACAGGTTTCTGTAACTTTTGGTAAAAAGGACGTCCTATGGTCATAAACAATAAATTACATTAAAAACATGATCACAATGAAAACAACAATTTTAATTCTGGGTTTGATGTTACTTCTGGGTGGAAAAATTGTTTTTGCAGGAACCTGCAGTGATACTCCGGGCATTTCAACTTCAGCGCCAGAAATCAATATGAAATCAGTTGCACCGGTAACACCAAAGGAAGCTACTTTTCTGGAGGCTGTCGAAACTTCCAACATAACTTATTTGTCAATATTTTTACGTCCCCTGACACCAAAAACAGCAACTTTTGAAGATGATCTGTCGAATGACCCGGAAATGGAGAAAATTTTAAAAGAAACCGCACCCGTGACTCCGGCAACTGCAGATTTCCCTGATAACGAAAAGAATTAGCCGGAACGTCAATATACTTACTGATCGCCAGATTTGCGATCAGCAGTATATTGACCAGCAAAATGGTCCTGAACCATCTCAGCACTCTTTGTAGATCCAGGAGAGTTTTCTATAGTTAAGTCAGATTTGGGTAGTATCTTTTTATTCCTTCTTGAATGTTCTGATAATCCACAAAACTCTTCTTCCAGCGAAAAAGCACGTGACATAATAATATAATATGGCAGCCTTTTAATCAAGAATTCCTGTTTGAGATTTGGGTTATATTACTTAGTCAAAGATAAGAGTGAAATTATTTCCCCGCAATTGGGGGAACACGCTAATTTATCTTATGGTTTTCCGCAATAACGGCAATAATTTCCAATATTCAAATAACTGTTTTACATTGTATTACGCTAAATACTATTCCTTTTAAGGCGAACATTTCAACCGTCGGAGAAATTAACAAACCGGTCGATTTCTTTATTCAGGTTAAATTCCGAGATTTGCATTTTAAAAAATCAGATCTTATGGAAGAAATTGAAGTTCCTACGGACCATCTGCATGAGGAGATGGAACACAGTGCACGTCATTCGGAAGAACGCTGGATTACGCTGGTTGCACTCACGGCTGCTTTACTTGCTGTATTGGCGGCAGTAACATCACTTTTGGCAAGTCATCATGCCAATGAGGCAATGATCGATCAACTCAGGTCATCTGACCAATGGGCGTTTTATCAGGCCAAGGGGATTAAACTCGCGATCATTGCTCATATATGAAGCAACGAATGAGACCAGGTAAAACAAAAATAAGTGACAACCTGCCTCTTATTGAAAGAAAAGGTAAGCCATCTCTCCGTTATTTTTTTATCCTTATTGGAATAATCCTGGTTACCGGTTTAGTCTATCGAGAATCCCTGAAAGGTGCATTTTTAAGCTATGACGACATTGAAAATGTTGTTAATAACCCATTAATACAACATCTTGCACTGAGCAACATTCCAAAATTTTTTTCCGTCAGCACCTTATACATGTTTACACCATTAACCTTCCTTTCCTATGCCGTTAATTATGGGATCAATGGATTAGATCCTTACTGGTTCCGATTGACTAACCTTCTCCTGCATATGGTGAACGTGACACTTGTTTTTTTTCTGTCATTTCATATACTTAAAAAACAAAAACCTTCAATTATAATTGCGGCTTTATTCGCACTGAACCCGATGAATGTTGACAGTGTTTCATGGATATCGTCAAGGAGTAATTTACTTTGCACATTATTCTTCCTCCTTTCATTGATCTGCTATCTCAAATACAGGGGAAAGAGCAGTAGATTATTTTATGGCCTGAGTTTGGTCACATTTATCCTCTCCCTCCTATCCAAATCATCAGGAATAATGCTTCCTTTTACCTTACTTCTGCTGGATTATTACCAGAACAGGCAAATGAAAGTAAAAATATTTTATGAGAAAATCCCGTATTTTATAATCGCTTTGATCATTGGGTTGATCACTGTCTATTTCAGAACGGATACGGGAAACCCACAAACAGTTATTGATTATTCCGTTCCTGACCGCTGCTTTCTATTCTTTTATTCCATCCTCGCCTATTTTATCAAAACCATTATCCCGTTCCATCTTTCAGAGATTTATGCGTATCCATTAAAAATCAATGGCTTGCTCCCTTTTCTGTATTATCTGGCACCTGTCATTATAACCGGTTTGATTGTGCTGCTGGTTAAACTTAAGGTCAACAAAAAAATTGTTATTTTCGGATTGGGATTTTTCCTGTTGAACATTATTATTACACAAGTTGCATTGCTGGAAGATGGTTTTCACGCAAACCGGTATGCGTATCTTCCCGGAATTGGTATTATTTTTATCTTGTCTGTCATATTATTTGAAATCTTTGAACAATCCAGTACATGGAAATACCTGGTTCTTTTTATTTTGGTGATAATAGTATCGGGAAATGCATTTGTTACCAGGAAACGGTCGTTAGTGTGGATGGATACAATGTTACTTTTTGATCATGCAATCAAAAAATCTCCAGGATCTGCTTTCGCTTACAATAACAGGGGAATTGCAAAGTACAACACAAATGATGTTGAAGGCGCGCTGTCTGATTATACCCGGGCAATCGCTGAAAACCCAGGATATGCCGGTGCTTTTTACAATCGCGGAATAACCTATTATAACGACCGGCAATTTGAAAAAGCAATGGGAGACTATACCAGGGCCATAGCGCTAAATCCGCATTTTTTCAGTTGTTACACAGCCAGGGGTGTGCTTGAAATGGATGTCCTTCAGAACGATTCACTGGCTATGGTTGATTATAACCGTGCAATTGAGGTCAATCCTTCGTTTGCTCAGGCATATTACAACAGGGGAATTCTTGCTTTGAGGAGAAGCGACCTGACCAATGCTTGTAAAGATTTTCAGATCGTAAAAAAGCTGGGTTATTCAAGGGCGGATGAATTGATTCACCGCTATTGCCGGTGATCGAACAGCATGGTTTGAACTCCGGTTCAATCAATCAAAAGGTTACCCTGAATTCTTCGGTCGGCCAGCAAATCATTGTAAGGATTAATTTTTTTATTTAATGCCTGGAAAGGATCGATCCTGGCAATTCCAACATATGTTTTGTCTCCTGGTGCGGAAGAAAGAATTTCCCCCCTGGTACTTGTGATCTGACTCATACCAGTGAAGATGAACTCATCCTCGCCACGTTTTTCAGTTCCAATCCGATTAGCAGTTATCGAAAATACACGGTTCTCAATACACCGGGTTACCATAGCTGCCTGACAATGCGGCATCACGAGGTTGGAAGGATGAGCAATGATCTGTGCTCCTTGAAGGGCAAGGGAGCGGGTTACTTCCGGAAAAATCCAATCGAAACAGATCATGATCCCGATGTTTACTCCCCGAACCCGATAAACCTTTGGTGGCTTATTGCCCGGAGAGAACCAAAGTTTTTCCTTGTTGAAAAGGTGCAGCTTCCTGTATATGCCAATGATTTCACTGTCAGCAACGATCATTGCAGAATTATAAATAGTGTCCCCCTCTTTCTCAACAAAGCCTGCTACGACTATCCCTCCCGTCTTTCCAGAAAGCAATTGCAAAAAGTGTGTGGTCTCCTCCCCCGGAAATTCACCCATTTCTGTTGTTTCTTCCTTTGATGCAAAAGTGTAGCCTGTAGCAAAAAGTTCGGGTAGAATCAACAGGTCTGTTTTTAGTGTACATGTCAGATTCAGCACTTCTCTGAAATTCATTTCCTTTTCACCAAAAAGTGGGAACGTCTGGATATATGCTATTTGCATTTCTTTGATATTTTTACAAATTTACAGATATGGCAGGACAGGTGAACAAAAATTCTTAACATTTCCTATACCAATAACATCAACAATAACGTTTAAGGTAGACCTTGAATATCACAACCAGAAAATTTCACAATCCTATGACTCTTTTACCAAAAACCGGACTACTTTTATTTTTATTACTGGTGTTAGCCAGTGATTTGTCATATTGCCAGATTTTAAGCCATAAAGAAAAACTTCAATTAGCTGATTCCGTCAGAACTATCAAAGTATGGACATACATCAAAGGGGATTCCACTTACTCACCATACCTGGAAGCCATTCCGGAAATAAGGCTTACCCTGGGAAATAAAGGTTATCAATTCAAATTCCTTACTTTCACAAAAGCCGATGGAATTTCCCCTGAAAAATGGAAAAACGGGATTATTTCCAACCTGAAAATATCCGAAGCTTTTCTTGAAGTTACGACACAGATAACAGTCCGGTCAGGCGACAATACGCAAAACCGTACGATCAATTATGTGGTGGACCCATCGGGTGCTTCCATATATAACCGGAATCAGAATAACTCTCTGGATACCGTTCATATTAATTATTCCTGTTTTGCTGAAGCAGAATTATATGTCAACTGGAAGAATACACTTGAAAACGGTTTTGCACCGGTATATTCAAAAATTGAAAAACAGGAATCGAATGATATAAGACTCATGGTGAAATGGGCTCTTACAGGTATTCCCGGGAGCAAACACCCAATACATGCCAATGAGTCAGCAACTATGAAGGAACCGGAGAAGACCCGGATTGAGTTCACAGGTTCAATAGGGTTTATGTTCGCTTCAACGATGGATGTAGCCGAAGGTTCTACAATTCTCCATCCGGGGGTTGCAAGATTTCATGCAAATGCTCCATACGGACTGGAGTTAGGAATAGAACTCAATACTAATTTTGACGTTACAGGGGGCTACCAGCGAATGGGAACGATGATCAATGTAAATACACCAAAATTACAGGAAAGAAAGTCCATACCCACAAATGAGAGCTTTATCCTTGTGGGCGGAAATTATAATTACAGGGCAAATAAATTGCTATCCCCATACATAGGAGCATCTATCGGGGCATTCAACAATGTACCTAAAGATGATTATTTCAGGGAAGTATGGTATTTTGCCACCGGTTTACATGGTGGTATTAAATTCTACCTGTCAAAGAGATTCGGATTTCGCATCCAGGCGGAGGCTCTGTACATAATTCACCCTGATGATGCACCATTCCTTTACAGCATGGAAACGTTCAATGTTCCCTGCAATGCTTTTTCTGATTTACTGCAAATCTCTGTTAACGGTGGGGTTATCCTGAGAATAGGAAATTAATCCTCCTCAATGATCACCAGATCAGGCCAGGAATTTCCTGACAAGTTTGAATAATTCATCTTTTTTAAATGGCTTCGAAAGGTAGTCATCCATTCCGGCATCAATGCACCGTTCCCTGTCACCTTCCATAGCAATTGCCGTTAAAGCCACAATGGCAGTATGTTTATCTGTTCCCTCTGCTTCACGGATTGCTTTTGTTGCCTGGAACCCATCCATAACCGGCATATGGACATCCATGAAAATAAGATCGGCCGGGTTCAATTTGTGAGAATCGACAGCTTCGGCGCCATTTGTTGCAGTCATCACTTTTGCTCCTGTTTTTTGCAGCATCACATTCAGAAGTTTCAGGTTGATCGCATTATCTTCAACAATTAAAATGATTTTCCCGGGATCAATTTCTGTTTTTTCGTCCGGTACCTGCTCTTTCTGAGGTTTCATTTCTCCACTCAGGTTTTTTTCTTTTTGCAGAACTTCAAGAAGCTCCTTCATTTTCACCGGTTTTGTAAGGTAACGGTCGATTCCTAATTGTTTTCCTATCTCGGTGACATGATCTTTTTCGATGGAGGAATACATGATGATCACCGGCTCCAGTTTCAGTTGCAGGTTGTTCCTGATCTCCTCGGCAACCGACAGTCCATTCATTCCGGGCATATGCATATCGAGAATGACAATATCAAAATACTGTTTGTTATTATTAGCACTTTTCAATAAGTCCAATGCGTCTTTCCCGTTAGAAGTCAATTCAGCAGTGATACCCCAGTGAACAAGCATATCCTTCATGATCTTCAGGTTGGTTGCATTGTCATCCACAACCAATACTCTGTTAATTTTCAGGCTGACAGGGGCAGGACTTGTTTTCTTGCCTGTAACCATTTTCAATGGTATTTCAAAGCTAAAGGTGCTGCCTGCATTCTCCCTGCTCTCAACTACCAGTGTGCCGCCCATAAGTTCTGTCAGGGTTTTTGCAATGGATAAACCTAAACCTGATCCTCCGTATTTCCGGGTGGTCGAACTATCGGCTTGTGTAAAGGGATTAAATATGTGCGCTAATTTATCAGGGGCAACTCCAATCCCTGTATCCTGAACTGAAAATAAAATATTAACATAATATTCAGATTCATTTTTCTTGAACTTTCTTTTTACAGAAACACATATCTCCCCTTTTTCAGTAAATTTTATTGCATTACTGATGAAGTTCACCAGGATTTGCCTTATTCGCAAAGGATCACCAATAAATAATTCCGGAAGATCCGGTTCAATTTCACAAAGTAATTCAAGATTTTTCTCAAATGCCCGTCCAGTCAATATATCCACGCTTCGTTCGATCACATCCCTGAGATTAAATTCTACTTTCTCGAGATCGAATTTCCCTGCTTCAATTTTTGAAAAGTCAAGGATATTGTTTATTGTATCCAGCAGAAGGAACGCCGATGTCTGGATTGATTCAAGGTAATCACGCTGGCTTGCTGTCAGATTTGTTGTCAGTGCAAGCTCTGTCATACCGATCACTCCATTCATGGGTGTCCGGAGCTCATGGCTCATGGTTGCCAGAAATTCAGATTTTGCCCTGTTGGCTAATTCAGCTTCTTCCTTTGCATTTTGTAATTCGGTTTCATGTTTTTTATGGTCAGTGATGTCAATTAAGATTGACAAGACAGCAGGTTCTTCATCATAAATGATATTATCTGCCCTTACAATTACATCCTTTAATTCCCCGGATTTAATCTTAATTCTTATCTCATAGTCCTTGATAATATCAGGCTCTTCTGTACGTTTTCTTAAGTTCTCAATAACCAATCTTTTGTCTTCATCAACGATATAATCCATGATATCGGTCCCTATCATTTCTTCACGACTCCTACCTATTCCATTGAGTGCGGCTTCATTCATAAAAATGATTCTCCCATTACGATGGATCACAATCATATCCGGCATTTTATGAACCAGGGTTGAATACCGTTGCTGGCTCTCTCTAAGCGCTTTCTCAAAGGCGTTTCGATCAGTAATATCTTCGAAACTTTCAATTCCTCCTATGATATTTCCATTGCTATCTTTTAAGAGATCGACATTTTTAGAAACGGTTATCCTCTTTCCATCTTTACTAAAGATTGTACATTCCTTTTTATAAATCGGTTTTGGAATGGTGGGTTCAAACAGTCCACATATTAAATTACAAGGGGTTTCTGCAAAGGAATTACAAAATTTACCGATCAGTTCTTCAGCAGTAAAACCTGTAATTTTTTCAGCTTGATTATTCCAACTAGTGATCCTTTTTTCTGTATCGACAGAAAATATTGCGCTTGGTGTCAGATTATAAATCAATTCGGCGAATTCGCCGGCATCTTTCAACGCTTTTTCGATCTCTTTTTTTTCGGAGATATCCTCTTTTATAGCAATGAAATTGACAGTCATTCCCGCTTCATTCTTAATGGGGGCAATGCTTGTCAATTCCCAGTAAAATTCACCATTCTTTTTCTTGTTATAAAGCTCACCCCTCCATTCCTTGCCTGAGGTTATCGTTTCCCAAAGATCTTTGTAAAACAAATCTGAATGTTCACCCGATTTTAAAATTCTTGGGTTATTTCCTATGGCTTCAAGCCAGGTGTACCCGGTGATTTCAGTAAAGCGCTTATTAACATATTCAATATTTCCATTAATATCAGTGATGATTATGATATTTGCGCTTTGTTCGACAGCAGTCGATAATTTATTGACTTTTTCTTCTGCTTTATTTCGTTCCTCGATTTCCCTGAGCAAATCATTTTTCTGTACATCGAACTTATTAATTAGTCCGGCAACTGCTCCAAACTCATCATTCTTTCCCACAAGGTAAGAAATTGTTTCCATATTTCCGCTGGAAAGGCTGCCGGCAATACTTTTCAATGGGCGACTGATCCATTTATTGGTAAAATAAAAGAACATAAGAAAAACAAGGACCAGGGCAGATACACCAAAGATCGTAGCATAACCGAAGAAATGAAGTTCCCCGGAAAGCGGATTCAACCTTGAAAAAACGATCCTGGCAATATCGTGGCCATTCACATCTTTCAGGATCCGGATAATGGTAACTTCATTCCCCGAAATTATATCTGTATTTATTTTAGATTGCAAAATCAAACTGACATCAAAGCCCGTTATTCTTTCAATTTCCACCATATAAGATTCATCCCATTGTCTTGCAGAGATCAGATACCCTTGTGGTATGGTTTTCTGTTGTATATCGAAACTGGGAACAACGGTACAACCAAATAGCTCATAAACTTTTTCGTCCATGAAAAAAAAGGCATGGACAATTCTTGTTTTTTTGAACAATTCAAGAATTTGACTCGTGTTTAAAAAGAAAGAATGGGAAATTGAATCAGCATAGGCATCAACCGGTTCTCCTGATATTGTATATGCTCCGAGATAGCTGAATGCGAAAGTTTCACGAATGGTTTTAAGGTTTTCGGCTGCCCATGTAACATCCTTATGCCGAATAAAATTCACCATCTCATCCCACGACGCGTTATCTTTTGTGGCTTTCAAATATCCCTGGGCTTTAAGTTCAAGTACATTATCAACCACCTGCTCTTCGCTGATCAGTTTGGATTTCAGGTAGATATTTTTCTCACTTGAATGGATATATTCAAACCCGATAATGAACAAAAGAAAGAATCCTAATGCTGAAACTACCAGGATGATCAGTTTCATGCGCGTTTTCATGATCGAAGTTTATTTGTGTGATTGATTTTCAAAATTAATTTCTTACATTTTGAATATTTGATTAAACAAAAATATGAAAATCAGGATTGTTATCAAAAATTATTGCTATCTCTTTTTTTTGTGCCATTACTATTTATATATTTGTTACTTATTCACAAACTAAAAACAATCATCCATGAAAATCGCAATTGTTGGCAGCGGATATGTCGGTTTAGTTACCGGAACATGTTTTTCGGAAGTCGGAATCGAAGTTACATGTGTTGACATCGACAAGAAGAAAATTGACAACCTCAACAACGGGATCATCCCGATATATGAACCCGGACTGGAAGAGATGGTTCACAGGAATGTAAAAAAAGGGAGACTACATTTTACAACAAACATTACAGAAGCGCTTGAAGATTGTGAAGTACTTTTCAGCGCCGTGGGAACCCCGCCCGACGAGGATGGAAGTGCTGATCTTCAGTATGTTCTCAGTGTCGCCCGGGATTGTGGGAAAAACATGAAAGATTATCTGTTGATCGTAACCAAGAGTACAGTTCCTGTAGGCACCGCCAAAAAAGTCAAGAAAGCGGTTCAGGAAGAGTTGGATAAACGTGGAGTGAATATTGAATTTGATGTCGCTTCCAACCCTGAATTCCTGAAAGAAGGTGCTGCCGTGGATGATTTCCTGAAGCCTGACCGTATTGTGGTAGGACTGGAATCTCCAAGAGCAGAAGAACTCATGAAGAGCTTATATAAGCCTTTCACCCTCAATGGACATCCGGTGATCTTTATGGATATCACCTCTGCTGAAATGACAAAATATGCAGCCAATTCAATGCTGGCTACCAAAATTAGTTTTATGAACGATATTGCTAATTTATGTGAAATAGTTGGCGCTGATATTAATAATGTAAGAAGAGGGATTGGTTCCGATTCCCGGATTGGTAACAAATTCATCTATCCCGGCATCGGATATGGCGGTTCCTGTTTCCCGAAAGATGTCAAGGCTTTGATCCACACAGCAGACGACTATAAATATTCCCTGCGTGTTTTAAAGGCGGTTGAAGAGGTGAATGATGATCAGAAATCCGTGATGTATCATAAAATATTGAACTTCTATAAAGGAGACCTGAAAGGGAAGATGATCGGAATGTGGGGTTTGTCATTTAAACCTCAAACTGATGATATGCGTGAAGCCCCGTCACTTGTTCTGATCAAGAAACTGCTTGAAGCCGGTGCAAAAGTGAAAGCTTATGACCCCGTGGCCATGCATGAAGGTAAGCGGATACTTGGGAACTCAATTGAATATGCAGAAGACCAATACGATGCCATTATAGATGCTGACGGACTTTTATTGGTCACTGAATGGCCGGAATTCAAATTTCCGAACTTCAATATTATACGGAAACTCCTGAAAGAACCGGTAATATTTGATGGCCGGAATATTTACGATGTTCAGGAAATAAAACGAAAAGGATTCACATACTTCTGTATTGGGATTGATACTTCGAAGTAGAAGTGATCAAGTGATCAAGTGATCAAGTGATCAAGTGATCACGGGATCGGGGGATCAGGAGAAAATGAAGTCTACAGGTATTTGATACCAATAGAGTAACAGGTTGTGTCCTAACCTTAATTTTCATGATATGATCGATTGGGAAAAGTTTAATGAATATTTCCGGTATTTCGATAAAACGGTGGTCGATGAGATCATTGATTTATTTTTCATAGACTTCCCGGAGCGGATGGAAAAAATTCAAACCAACATAGAGGAAAAGGATTTTGAAAACCTATTTTTTAATGCCCATTGGTTGAAAGGGGTTCTTGCCAATTTCTGGGCGCCTTCTGCCATTGACCTGGCCAGGAAACTGGAAGAGATCGGCAGGTTAAAAACCGATTCAGGGATGGCTGAAACTTTCAACAAACTGAGAATCGCAACAAATGAACTTTTGGCCGAGTTACAGGAATTCCGGAATAAAAAGTCATGAAGTTTTTGTATCATTTGATCTTAACAAACCTCCCCGAAACCGCTCTTCCTTCCATTCGTAAGGTATATAAGTAGACTCCCACGGGGAATTTATCAACATCCAAGGTTAGTTTATTATTACCTGCCGCTGTAAGTCCTTGGTTGTCATGAAATATTATTCTTCCCCGGAGATTATAAATATCAAGCACCACAACTGAAGAATTTGTTATCACATATTTAATGGTAAGCTTATTTCTGGCTGGATCAGGGTATGGAATTGGATAATTTCCGGGATCAAATTGATCATTTTCTATTTGGAGCCAGGCTGGGTTGAATTCAAACGCCCCGATATCATATCCGGGACCAAATGGCCTTGCATGATGGTAAAAATCGAAGTAAACCTGTTTATTATCAGGATATGCCTCATCAATCAAGGGAGAACCGGGAACCAAAGAATAATTTGTTGCTGCAAAGCCGGCACTGTCGGGAGTTCTGCGGAAATAATTGTTCTTTAGCAGGATATCCGTAGCAGAATTGGGGATCATTACATAAGAATCCTCTCCGTTAAAATTCGTATGGCCATTCTGGTAAAAATCATAATTCCCGGGATTGATGATAACATTGGATGCGGCGAGATTGTTTTTACTTTTTACACTTAAAAAACGGATGCCATCTGACTTTGGATTAACAATGTCATTGAAAAGGAGAAAAACCGATGAATCCTGCTGCATTGAAACATCGGTTACAAAGATCCCGTATTTCATCTGTTGAAGATCTTCGGGGTAAAATGTACGACCTGCATTTACAATGACATTATTAAAGATCCGGGAACCACCAAGTCCGTGAATTTCTATTCCATCACCTTTTCCATCAGAGACACAATTGTTATAACAATCGCATTTCGATCCTCCCCCAAGGATAATTCCCGACATCTGTCCGGAAATCATGGCCTGACTATCATTCATAATCAGATTATCATAAACCTGGCAGTTTTTTGAGGCAGAACTTACCTGAATGCCATCCCAACCGGGATAATTAATGATGTTGCTATAAATTTTTACCCCATCAAGAAGTGATGGAAGCAATAATGTGTCTTTGCCATTGCAGTTGACTGTTTGCCCGAAATATTTGGTACTGCCGATGTACATTCCTTCATTTCCTGTGCCGGCAATATAATTATCATGAATGATGGTATTGAACTGTGTAAAGTTTTCACGTGTGGAAGTGAAAGAACAATCAGGATCTGTCTTAGCATAGATGCCACTGATCAAAACATTTTCAATGGAAATATGATCAATTTCATAATCCGAACAAAGTTCGTTGAAACTAATGCCTGCCCCATTTTCTACCCGTTCTATCATAAAACCATAGAAACTGGCAGTATCACCTGAACCGGTAAGTTTTATATAACGGCAATGTTCAAAGAGGAATCCAAAATAATGATCCGTATTGACGGTAACCTTCCCGTTCAGATTAGTAAAAACAAAGGGGTTTTCATACTCACCCTGGAAATTCCTGACAAGGAGATATTTACGTGGTCCGGCAAGAAAAAAAATTGTATCTCCCGGAAACAATTGATTGTATGGAGAGACACTGGCATCAATAATGAGAACGGAGGAATCAACAATAATACGGTGCCTTTGGGCCTTCAATCCGATGTTGAAGAATAGCAGGATAATCAGCACTCCCAATACCATATAATGGCGTATCCATATATTGCTCATGAATGATTTGTCACTTACTCCGTACGGCTCTTTCCCAGTTAACAGATTGCGTTTTTTTTATAAACCGAATAAATCCAAGAAAAACAGAGAGGTTCATGATAAAAAAATAGTAGGGCACAAACAGCAATTTCACCCTGACCGACCTGTTTTCAAGGTACCATCCCAATAGGGCCGCAATATAAAATGCTATTTGCAGCCAAAAGAGGATGCTGTAAAACCCGAAATTAAAGATCCCTTCCTGCAATGAAAGGATCAGACCCACAATCAACATGAACAACAAAGAAAGCGGAGCCAGTGTCCATCGTAAAACTCGGTGTGAAATATACTGAAAGGATAAAGTGCCGTACCTGAAAACATTAAGCAGCGAATGCAACCGGATCACTGACTGTAAACCGCCTGCCGAAATGCGGATCTTTCGTTTAAGCTCCTCTTTAACATTCGCTGAGGCCGTTTCAATGGCATACGCTTCCGGATCGTACTGGATGGTATATCCTTTTTGGGCGACCCGCAAGGAGATAATGAAGTCATCAAGCAGGGTATCGCGTTCAACCTCCTGGTAAAGTTCTGTCCGGATTGCAAAAAGCTCACCTGCTGCGCCTACAACGGAATAAAGTTCGGCATCCCATTTTTTCAACATGGATTCATATTTCCAGTAGAGACCCTCTCCTGCGCCTGCAGCGCTATCTTTTTCTTTGCTGAAAATACGTTTCTCTCCGGATACACATCCGACTTTCGGATCGCTGAAAAGTCGGACCATCCGGCGAATGGATTCCCGCCCCAGCATCGTGTTTGCATCGCAAAAGACCACGATGGGGGTTTTTACAAGTTTCATCCCCCTGTTTATCGCGCCGATCTTCCCGCTCCGTTCAGGAAGATGGTGAACTTCCAACCCTTCATACTGTTTAAGGAGTTCAGGGGTCCCGTCATCCGAACCATCTGTAACCCAAACCATGTGCAGCTTTTCGTGAGGGTAGTCAAGTTCCAGCGAATTTCTCACCTTTTCTGCCACATAATCACGTTCATTGTATGCTGCAATAAACAGAGTTACGTCCGGTTCATATGTTTCATCAGGGTCTGTCTTTTTTGAACCTTCAAACAACCGTTTTACCCGGATCAGCAGAAATAGCAGGATACCATAGCCTATATATGTATAAAACACAATGAAAACAAGAATCCACAAAGTAATTTGAAGCGCCAGCATAATTATACATTTTTAATTTTTCTTGCATAAATATTAAACTGATCCACAATCCCGAATTCAAATGGAGCGATACTGCTAAGGGCTTTTTTGATGGATTGGCCACCGCTATGTTTATCCTCCATAACAAAGGTAAGATTTGGGTACAGAAGGATAAACTCTTTTGCTCCGCGGATAGCTTCTGGTTCCATGCCTTCAATATCAAGCTTGAAGAGGATCTTCTCATCCAATCCAAGGCTAAGCTCAGGAAAAATGGAATCAAATGTCCGGATGTTTGCCAGACAGTCTCCAGGGCCATTATCTCTTGTATAATGTGAAGCTCCAGTATTTACGGGATCAAAAATAAAATCCAGCCGCTTATTTTCATCACCAAGTCCATAAGGATAAACCCTGACCTTGGAGGATAAATTATTAAGCTCAACATTTTTTACCAGTATTTCATAGGTACTGAGCATTGGTTCAAAGGCCAGACAGGGCAAACCCAGACGTGCCAGCAAAATGGTATACCCGCCCACACAGGCGCCCCCGTCGATGAAAACAGTATGCTCCTTTCGCTGTTCAAGAATGAACTGTTTGACACTCCATTCATAACCGTAATTGGCAAACTGGAAATCATTCGTATTTTTCCTGCAAAAGAATTCTCCGATCGATGTTGTAATCAAACGATCGTGGGAGTGGGAAGTTCGGAACAGGACATATTTTATTGCACTGATGACTGAAACAAGATCGCCATGTTTTATATACTCAAAGAAATAACGGAAATAAATAATTAGTTTAGTCATGATTTATGTACTTAGCTGATAAAACCAGTTCTTACCAAGGCTTCTCCTGGTTATTCTTATTGTCCTATAGTCCGGTTTAGAAATATTTGAATAAGAGAGTTTGTTAAGCCATGTCAATACAAATATAAAGAAAGAAAAGAAAGTGATGAAAGAATACGCATAATATTTTGAAATCTTCCTTATATTAGCGTATAATTTACTATTGATTCACCAGAACTTTCATCTATGAACTCAATTCAACCCTATATTTTTGGATTATTTGATCCGCAAGGTCAAATTACAAGACAGATGAATACCAGTCAAATGCTTGGTCAGCTCACCGGGAGGATCCTTTCAAACGGATATGTTTCAGGTAAAAAGGGTGATCGCCAGGTGTACATTTACAGTCGCATTTATAACCTTGAAGAGGTCAGAAAACAAATTGGCAGTGCGCAAGGAAATTCAGCGGACCTGATCCTCGACATTTTTGACCGGGAAGGTGTAAAGGGTTTCAGACGGTTAAACGGGAAATTTACCATCATCATTTGTGAACCAGAGAGGATAATCATTATACGCGACAGGAACGGGGAAGGGCGGATGGTCTATTATACAAAAGATTTTTTCACGGATTCTTACCAGGGATTATCTCTTTTCAAAGGGTTCAAAGCAGTGCCTGATCTTACAGGGATAACAACATTTCTGAAGATCGGGTATATTCCTGCCCCGGTGACCTCGCTTGAAGGTGTCAGTAAAATCCCTGCAGGAGAAATACTGTATGTAACAGGGAAAGGGTTGAATCTTGAGAAACTATTTGATTTTGAAGAAATCAGACATCATGAACGGAAAGAGATCCCGGTTAATGAAGCCATAGAAAATTATGCTGATCTCCTTAAAAAATCATTGATCCGCAGGATAGGCAGTGCAGATACTGTCGGAGCATTGCTAAGCGGGGGATACGATTCGGGTGGAAATATTGCAATGCTGAGGGAGGTTCATCCCGGAAAGATCAAAACCTATTCAATAGGATTTAAGGATAATCCTGCTTCCGAGTTACCCTATACAAAGATGATGGCTGAGAAATTCGGCGCTGAGCACAGCGAATACCTGATGGATGGTACAGAGATCGAATACCTTCCGGACATCATCGATTCCCTGGGTGATCCTTTTTCCGAATCAGGGTTCATGCTTAACCATTCAGCCATGAAAATGGTTGCCGGAGAAAATCTCGATGTTACGATCGGGGGTGATGGCAATGACCAATATTTCGGAGCAGGTATCCGGGAAACTGCATTGCGTTATAAAATGCAGCGGTTCGGGTTGACTCCATTCTCGAAGGCGCTGAACAAATTAAGCGACAACAGCCTGTTTGATCTTGACAACCTTGCCTTCCGTATTCATTTTCAGAATCAAAAAATATTAGATGTGATGGAGCCTGAAACTTTTGGACTGCATGATTATCAGCTTAACCGCATTTTTAATATGGAATCCATTCCACCCCATCCTTATCTGAAGGAGATTCCCCGACATTTTAAATCGTATGAAGAATTATGGTTGCAGCGGAATTATTATCTCCATATCCGGCATTCGGTGAATGAGGTGATCATATTCAAGGCATCGCGGCTTTCGGAGAGTTTCGGGGTTCATCTGGCATTTTCATATACCGATCTTGATATTTACAACTTCCTGCAAGGTCTTCCGATTTCGTTAAGGGCAAAAGGTACTATTGAGGAGTGCATGAAAGGGAAAGGAATCACTAAATTTATTCATAAGCAGCTTGTGAAACCGATGTTACCGGCAGCCGTTACAAACAGGCCCAAGCAAGGAGGATTCTCTCCGCTGGAGATATTCTTTAACGACAAAACCCGTCGTGAAAACATCTATCGTTATATCCGGAATTCCGCGTTTGCTGCTACTTTGAAAACCTCCGGATTTCTTGATGCTTTCTTTGAACAGTACGAACGTCTTTCGACGGGGAAAACATACTGGTTCTGGTACAAACAGGTTAAATCGAATCAGATGCTCAACCTCCTGATCATTACCTTATGGTGGGATCGTGTTCTGCAGGGAAAGAAATCGGGGAAATTATCAGATTATATTGGTTAAATTAAATGGTATTAAACACGCTCCCAGAGTCCTGTTTCCGCATTTAACCGCTTAATTACCCTGCAGGGATTGCCAACGGCAACACAAAACGGGGGGATATTCCTTGTAACTACGCTTCCGGCGCCGATTTGTGATCGCTCTCCGATGCTGACACCGGCAAGCACCACAGAATTAGCGCCAATGTGCGCTTCATCTCCAATTGTCACCGGGTGGATATCAAGGGGTTGAACGCTTGAATTTTTAGTGGCATCCTGGTATCCATGGTTGAAGCCGCTGACAAACACATGCTGTCCCAGGCCTGAACCGTTTCCCATTTTCACCGGTCCGATGATTACAGAGCCAATGCCAACCCTGACACGGTTTCCAAGAATTACAGATCCCGAACCGTTGTTGATCGTTGTGAAATCCTCAATGGTTGTTAAGTTACCAATCTCAAATTTATTCCAGGGGAACACATCGATGCGTGACCAGCGCCGAATTTTTGATCCTTTCCCCCGTTTATGGACAAAAGGGTTAAGGAACCTTCGCACCCACCAGCGGGGACGTGGGTTTCGTCTTGGGGTGATTGTCCAGAGAAGAAAGCTTTTAAGCTTTGGATTTTTTTTCAGTTTGTCAATGAATCCCATGTTTTGAAACTTTTTACTTTGCCTGTTGGCAGAAACCTTTTCAATACAGTTATAAATCTCCGTTACATTGTTTTCCCACGTATGGCCGGTGGCATATTCACGGCGTTTCCGTTGGTTTTCAGGAGAATCCTCGCGGAGAGCCTGTTCAATCGCCCGGATATAGCCCGCTTTATCTGTTGCAAGGTAAGTAAAGTCACTGAAATATTCCATCGCTTCGGTAGCCGTCGCAACAGTAGGTTTTCCCATGGCAAGGTATTCATCGATTTTCCGCGGGTAATTTCCCCGTGTTGCATCGTTGATTAATTGCGGGTTTATGCATACATCAAAGCCTTTAATATACCGTGGAAGGACTGACGGATCGCGCGAACCAAGAAAGTGAACATTAGAAATCGAATGGAGAACGGAAGATTTGAAGGCATCATCCTCCGGACCAACCAGCACAATACTCCATTCCGGCCGTTCCTTTGCTATGCCGGCAATCAATTGGATATCGAGGCGGCGCGACGACATAGCCCCCACATAACCTATGACCGACCGGGTAAAACCTGTTAAATCCTCTGCCGGCAGGATCTCTCGTTCAACATCATTGAACAGAGAAACATCGCAGCCTTGTCCAACCATATAGGAGTGTTGATTGAATTGTTTCCCGTATTCAGCATATAACGTGGAATTGTTTACCACCACATCGGCTTTGCGGATCAGTTGCGGTTCAAGACGAACACCTTGTTTACGCCAGTATGGATTTTTGGTCAGGTAATCGCGCATATAATAAACATAGGTAGCCGGGTTCAATAGCTCCTTCATGTAAAGCCCATTGAACATTGAACTATCGTTGAACAAGATGAAATTCTGAAATCCAAGACGTTGGATGGCCGATCTGATGGCTTTTGCAAAAATCCGGTTATTCCGCTTGTTCAGGAAATCGTATAAAACCGGTGACCTGACCCAGTTGATCGATTCCAAGATCCCTCTCGGATTTAGGTTCCACAGGTTCTCATCGAGTTTCACCAGGTCCGGGATCTCGCCTTTCTGAACCCGGATCCGGTGTTTTATCCTGGGAGAGTCTTTTTCCTTATATACAGTGAAACGGTCGAGCGGGGAATTTACATAAAGCACACGGTTATGACGGGTAAATTCAATAGCAATGTTTTTGCAATTACTGCCAATTTCGATATCCCAGGGTTGAATTCCCACTACGATAATGTCGCGGTTCTGTATCATTTTCGGCTATTTTTCCAGAATTGACTATTTCAGGGTTGAATAAACTTCACGATAAATTTCAAGTACATTTTCAGCCATTGCCCGCCATGAGAATTTTGCGGCCTGGATAAAACCTTTTTGTACCAAATCATCTTTCAGTAATTTCTCTTCCGTTAACCTGATCATGGCCTGTGTAATCTCTTCAGGTTTATAAGGATCAACGATAAATGCTGCCAATCCTGCAATTTCAGGCATGGAAGAGGTATTGGAAGTGATTACCGGCCCTCCGCAGGCCATTGCTTCAAGCATGGGAATGCCAAAACTTTCACGTAGCGATGGATATAAAAATACCTCGCAAAGACTGTAGATAGCCGGCAAATCAGTGTTTATTACATATCCGGTAAGGATGATCCGGTTGATCAGCGAGTTGTCCCCGATCTCTTCAAGAATTCTATCAAGTTCTGCACGGTCATAATCAAGCATCACCAATTGGATATCGGCGCCGGTGAGTTTAATGAAATCAGCATATGCTTTCAACGTCCCTTTTGTGTTCTTCTTAGGATCTGTATTTCCCAGGAAAAAAAAGAAATGACCGGGAAGGTGATATTTCTCTTTTACACGATGTAATTCGGATGGATCGGAAACTGGTTTAAAATGGTCGCTTACCCCATTATATACGGCTGTTAGCCGAGGATCCCCCTGCATCCCAAAAAATTCTCCGATTCTGTTCTTTTCAAAGTGTGAAACGGTGATAATGGCTTTGCTCTTTTTTATTACCCTGGGAACTACAATTCTCCTGTAAACGTTCCCGAATTTCTGATAGGTTGTACCTGAACCGCTGAGGATTTTCGGGTAGCTGCTTTCCATGTAAATGATGTCGTGCAATGTAACCACAAGTGGAATTGCTGTATTGACAGGGGCAGTATTGCTGGTACAATGAAGAATCTCGCAACCATCATTTTTAGCAGCCCGTGGAAGTGCAATCTGTTCCCACAGAGGGTAAAATCCCCCGGTGAGTTCAACAATCCTGAAATTTGGCGTTTCACGAAGGGCGGTTTTATCTTCATCCGGACTGACATAGACCATATATTCATTTTCGTGGTCAATCTCCTGCAGGTTGTTGATCAATTCCAATGCGACCATATCCATTCCGTGCTTCTTTTTCCGGAATAGCCGTTGTCCTTCAATACCGATTTTCATATGAAAGATTTTTTGTATTCACCACAGATTACACGGATTACACAAATTAAAACATCTCATATTCAGTTATCTGTGAAAATCTGTGATAAATCTGTGTTATCTATGTTGAAAAAATACTAATTAGTCATCTCTATTCTTTAATTGGCACCGTGTTTCGTATGTATAAATTGTTTGTTTGCACCTTTGATCCTAAGCAATGACCGGAGCATCAGGATCATTCCTTTTGGCAATGTGGATAGAGCTTTCAATGTCTTCACGTTGTATAGCCGGCGCGGGACTGAAAATAAAAATGTCAGGATACAAATCAGGACAATACCCATCCAAAGATAATTACAGATCAATTGATTATCCAGAAAAATATTGATGATGAAAAAAATTATTCCGAAAACTATTACCATTCCAAGTAAAAGAACCCGTGGAGGTTGAATGAACTGAATTGCCTTATCAAAATAATCAATATTACCTCTCATGATAAAGGCTTTTAGCGCGGAGAGAAAATCTTTCCTGAAATAAACGAGTTGTGCGGAAAGCCAGCGCCGTCGTTGATTTGAAAACACCTCCGCTTTCTGCACTTTTTCATCGTACACATAAGCGTCATCAAGATATTCGATGGTGTTTCCTTCTTTTAATAATTTTAGCTCGATCTCCTTGTCGAAACCACCGATTGCCGTCACTGTCGACATCATCTTCTTAAAAAAATCATACTTAAAAGCCATGCCTGATCCGATGATAGCGGAGGATAATCCAAGCATCCGGTGGCCTTTACGAAAAATATGGTTGTTGATCTCTTCGCTTGCCGCATCGAGAATGGCAAAAGAGGTATCCATGTTTTTTGCGGTCCTGTGACCCTGTACGGCAATAAATCCCTGTGCAAAAGAAGCATTGATCCTGCTTAAGAAATCCTGTGCCATCAGGTTATCCGCATCAAGGATAACTGCAATATCATACTCCTCCGGAAGCTGCTCCATTGCCTTATTCAGGGCTTTTGACTTTGTACTTTTATCGAACGAAACTTCAATAACCTTGATTGGCAGGCACTTCAGTGATTCAAGTGTGGAAAGTTCAAACGAATCGGCTATTACGACAACATCAAAGACTTCTTTCGGGTAATTCTGCAGAAGTGCATCTTTTGCGACATCAATAATGACATTGTCTTCCTTATAACCGGGGATCAGGACTGCAATTTTCCGGAAATCAGTTGGAGCAGAAAATGGTGGTTGGCGATAAAATATTCCGGCAAAAGAAAAGATAAATATATAGAGAACCGACAAACCGAGGCATGCAAGCAGTAATAACTGGATTATATTATAGATGATGAGGATTGTCGGGTTCATGGCTAAACTTTATCAAAACAAGGGGTTCGATTGGATATCTTTCGAAAACAGGGTCTTGACATGCCACAACACAGCTTTGTGAAATGCTTTGAAATGGCCGCTTTCTCCTTTCATGAGGAATTTCATAGCATTTTTCGGGATCGAGATACAAAGTTGGTACATAATTGCTACCAGGAAAGGGAAACCCGTAATGTTTCTGCGAAGGTAAAGCAACCGGGCCCGGTTCATATAATAAACTTTTAGCGGACTCATCTTCCCTGTTGAGACAGATTCCTTGTGTAATACCACCGAATTGTGAATGTACCAGAGGTCATATCCTGCATTTTTTATCCGTGTCGCCCAGTCAAGCTCTTCGTAATAGAGAAAGTAACATTCGGCCATTAATCCGACCTTATGGATAACTTCGATGGGAACCATCATGGCTGCGCCATGAACAAAATTCGTTAAAGCATCCTGGTTAAATTGTCCGGTATCTATTACACCAAAACCGTATCCTCTGCTCCGGATAGTATAAGGATTTATTGGGGAAAGACCGGCAAATTGAAGGGTATCCGGGGTATAAAAAAATTTAATTTTCGGGCTGGCAGCGCCCATTCCGGCATCAGTTTCAAACTTAGCAACCAGCGGTTCCAGGAATCCAGGATCGACCTCGGTATCGTTATTCAGTAATAAAACATATTTCCCTTTCGCAACCCTGATTCCAAGGTTGTTCCCTCCTGCAAACCCAATATTTTCTTTGCTTTGAATGAAATGAACCTCTGGAAATGTTTGAGGAATGATGGTAGGATCATCGTTTGGGGAAGCATTATCCACGACAATAATCTCAATCGGGGAATAGGTAATTTTTCGCAATGACCCCAGCAACTGGCAGGTGACTTCCGGATGGTCGTAAGTGACAGTAATAATAGAAACAAGGGGGGGGTTCATTTCTACAAAATTAGTATTGTGAAAAAGCATATTGACCCTTAAACAGATTCAGTCACTAATAAACAAAGTTACGATAAATACGTTCTGTTTTTACGGATCATCGAATTGTTTAGCATTTAGCAATAATGCCATTGAAGTATACATCAATAAACCGGTTGGCAGCGTCCCGAGAACTGCATTTCCATACGAGGCGACCATAACGCCGAACATACCTGAAACCAGTGCGGCCATTTTCCATTTAATTAATGGGTTCCGGATTTTTTGCAAAATCCAGTAAGAACCCTTTATAACCACATAGAAAAGAATAAAAAGATGTAGCGCCAATCCCACGATTCCCTGCTCTGCCCAAAGCAATACATACCAACTGTCGGTTGCAACCTGCGAAAGAAAGGCATTCGGCAGGTATCGTTGGGCTTTGACTCCGGCATGTCCGATACCTCCGCCAAAGGGCTTGTTGGAAAGGTATGTACTCAGTTTTTTCTGGTTTGCAAGCCGTACCTGGAAGGAAGGATCATTGGGATCAAATGCCGAACGCATTCGCCGGATTTGCAGGTTATCCTGCCCGATCGAGGTGTATTTGAAAAAGATATACACAAGCGCCAACAGTAAAATTCCTATCCCAACGACCACTTTTTGTTTCCTCAGCAACGAATAGAGCAAAAAACCTGCAAAGGGAATACTGATAGCTCCCCTTGTTCCGGAAAGGAACATTCCATAAAATCCCAATCCGGCAGCAGTGAAATAGAATATTCTTTTCCATTTGTTTTTTTCTGCAAATCCGATGATGGTGGCAACTACGCCGGAATAGGCCTGGTTCGCGCCAAACTGACCTGCATCGCTCATGAAAGAAAAGATCCTCAGCTTTCCAAATATTATATGCGTAACAGCCCCACCGCCATCGAGCCATGCTTTTTCCCATCGGTCAACTCCAATGGTCAGTTGCATGATGCCTTTCATCGATGCAAGAATGGAAAAACCACACCAGATATAGAGGAAAACATCCATTTTCTTCCGGTCAGTGATAAATAATAAAACCAGCGGAATTGTCAGGAACATGTACAGGGAAACCCCTCTCATCCCGGCGAGCCAGGCCTCGCGGCTTTGCACCTCCGGATTGAAAAATTCGAAGAGAGAATAACCAAACCAGATTGTTGCCAGGATGGTGATATCCTTCTTTGCCGGTGACCAATCAATCTTTTCATGAAATTTATTGAAAATCAAGGCAATGTAAGTCAGAAAAAGGATCCCATCCATGGCAAGCCCTACCTGTACTCCTTTAATATACCTCACCGAACCCAGAATGATAAAACCCAATCCGATGGCTGTGTACAAACCTAAAATCGGCCTGCGAAAGATCATATAAACATAAAGAAGAATAAAAGGCAAAAAGAGAAGGCCGATTCCTGCGACCATCCCCTGGATCCCGATGACGACAGCACAGCCAACTGAAAGGAAGATGATAACCAGAAGAAGTCGCGGACTTCGCAACTTATCTGATCCTGTCAGAATTTCAAATGGATTGGTTTGGTCATTCATTGAATTCTGCTTCAAATCGGTAAGAAATCACGTTTTTTTCGTTAAAAAGGTTGACCCGGCACTCCGGACTTTTATGTACAGACTTTTGTAAAATTCGATCCCAGCCTGGAAGATCTTTCGTTGTTCAAGTTGCAAATGCTGATCCAGAAAGCGGTACCCAATCCAGACTCCCAACAACGTAAACAGGACTGAAGCTACGGCAACTCCGGCCAATGATTTGAAAACAAAAACCGCAATAAGATCGCCGACTACATTTGTGATCACCATATAAAGCACCTTCATGAAATTTCTGTCAGGTTTGTTAATGCTGTCAAGTCCAATGCCGGTCATCCTGTCGAGCGGCAGTATCAATCCGTAAAGTGAAAATATCCTGACAATATTTGCAGTGTTTGCTCCGGTGACCGGATCGGTTCCCAGGTATTGCCTTCCCCCGAGTACGAGCACGAAAAAATCGGCAAAAACAAAAGTGATCAGGCAGATGACAATAAAAAGGTAAGAAATGGCCCCGGAATAGGTATAAAAGGTCTCTTTCAATTGTTCGACCTTTCCCTGAATACTGGCTTTTGACATTTTCGGAAAGGCAGTAGCAACAAAACTCCTGAGAGGGATCTGTTGCAGTTCGGTGAGTTTCATAGGAATACTGTAAAGGGCAACGGCTGTGGTTCCCAATGGGCTCAGGCTGATGATGATCGTGTCGGCGCTTCGTAAAAGATTCGTTCCGATAAGCATGAACGTTGTATATTTCCCAAAGTCAAGCAGGACTTTGCTGGTTCGACGTGTTGCTTTCCTGATGTGGCGCAGTCCATCCCATCCATTCATTGTACAGATGGAAGATGTGATAATATTGATCCCAATGTGTGCCCACACCAACTGGGTCAGGGTCATTTTCAGCCAGATGTAGTTCACGAGGAGAACCAGGAAAAACCCTCCTCCATTCAGCGTTTTGATGATCATGATTTTCCCGAAACGCTGATCTGCCTGCATGATAACCAGTGCTGTATTAAAAGGCAGGTTGATGAAAGCCAGGATTGGGTACCAGGCGAAAAAAAGTCCATACCCTGCATTCCGGATCGGTACCGGGAAGAGGAGCCATGACGACCAGATCAAAATGGTAATACCGATTGTTGCAATGATCAGGATCAGTCCGTTGGAGCCGATGTATTTCAGGCGATCTTCTTTACTGACGCCTGAAAGATAGCGGATGATGGCCGTATTTGTGATGCCAAAACGGAACATTTCGATAAAGGTGGCAGATGAAATATAGAGGACCCATTGACCAAAAATACTGATAGGATAACTCCTGGCAAGAAGTGCAAATCCGGCAAATCCAAAAACAGCAAAAAGCAAGTTTCCTGTTAAAGACAAAAAATTTGCTTCCCGGATAATTTTATTCAGCGTCGACTTCACCATTCCTGGTTCTAAGGTTGTTGCCTGGAGAAAAACTCAAACCGGATCACTTTTTTCATTATCCTGCGGAGCCAGGAACGTTTCTTAAGCAATTCCCCGAAATAGGATTCAATGACATTTAATTCTACCCCATTAAGTAGAAACCGGGGATTGCGACCTGAAACTTTGATAAAGGTTTCAAGGACATTCCTGTCAGCCTCACGCCATATACGGTTTGAACGGCATACCAGGATCGGCAGAGAACAGTTTGCGATCAATCCAGGAGGATAGGAATAATAAAGAAGAGCAGGAATTTCGATAAGAATATAATCTGGTTTAAAAGCCGGATGAATGTTATTGTTTTCAAACAAATCATGGTATGTTTGAAGTGAAAAGTAGTGCGTGTCAATACTGTAAAGGGCATATTCTTCCGGGCTGAGGAACTCATCCGGTGTTTGAAGGAACGGGCTATCCGGATCAACCCGTGTATCCGGGTAACCCAGCAAATGGTTCAGGAAAATAAACGATTTCCGTGGTTTTATAAAACCGGAATTTGAAATTGCCGGGGGATTTTCCGGATACCCTGTTTGGGAAACTTCCATCCGGCGAAGGGATTCACGCGAAAATTTCAATACCAGGATCCTTTTCCCCTGGCTTTTCATCTTTCGTGCCAGATTGCCCATGACAATGGTTTTGCCTTCATTGCTAAGCGTACTGACAAAGACCAGGGTTTTTGTTTCTGTGCCCGAATTAATAATGTCAGGATGCCGGTCAATCTGCTGAATGATCATTTCAAGCAACCGGTTTGTGACAAATGGAAAGTTGACTGCCCCGGTTCGGAGAAAGATTTTCGGAAAAATTCCCAGCGCCGAAAGATCCAGAATTTTTGAAGTTTTTGCAGGATTCTTCAGGGTATCATCAAAATATTCCATAATCAGGACGGTTGTAAATACAATCAGAAACCCGAGAACGGCAGCTATGATGATCAGTATCTTCCGCTTGGTCGGGTTGGGTGAAAGCGGGTAATAAGGAAGATCAACAGCTTTGATGTTGGAAGATAATTCGGCATCCTGCATTTTAAGTTTAGCAAGGTTTAGCCCATGCAAAAGTTCCAGGAATTCCTGCTCGGAAACGGATATTTCCCGTTCGATCCGTTTCAGGTTAGCGCCAGCCGGGGCATAGGCAGCATATTGTTTTTGAAACTCCTTGATCCGGTCTCCCAATACTTCAAGACCAGCTTTAATTTCTTCGTAATCAATAACATTGTTAATCCAATCGGTGAGCAATGAACTAATCGGGAGCCCTTCAGTGGAGGTTCCGAATTTATATAACTCATTCACCGAGTTCCGGATCTCGTCTTTAAGTGTTTCGGCCTGAAGTTTTAATTTTCCAAGGGTTAAACTGGTGATAGAATCTCTAGCTCCACCAATCTCCGCGTTTGCAATCTTAAAATTGATATCTGCAAGTTGATTGCGTTTATCGATGATCCGCGTATTGTTCAACTGGACCTGTTGCTGGATCTTTAATTTTTCCTCAATGCGTTTGATAGCGGCGTCAATTCCCGCCAGCCGGATCCGTTTGTTATGATAATCTACATCCAGATCTTCCTTTACGACAGCCACTGCCTTGCTTTGTTCGTAATAATTGATAATGTTGTTGTCCTCATTGAATTTCAGGAGTTTGTCTTCGGCAACTTTCAGCCGGCCTGATGCCTGGCTGACCTGGTTTTCAAAATACTTGACTACGGCATCCGACCTGTTTTCTTTGATGTTCTTATAGTTCATGATACAGACCCCTGTCAGAATTGCCAAAGTTTGCTGGCAAATTCCGGGATCGTCGGATTCAAAATGAATTTTTACCAGATCGCTGGAAGAAATGCGTACGACCGTGATCGAAGAAATTGCATTGATCGAATAGTGCTGGTTGTTGAAATTGAGCAATCCATAAACAAAATTCGTATCATTCTTTTCCATATAATCCATGAGGTTGTCCACTGTTTGTTCATAAGCAACCGGATCCAGATAAGGAGGTTGCAGGATCCGGGTCTTTTCTGCTTCACCCGTATTCAAGGAAGTATCTGCTTCAGAAATAACCCCGGATCTTTTTTTCAGATATTTGACAACCAGACTTTGTATATAGGGAGGAGTGATTTTTCGCAGGTCATCAAAAGATTTCTTCGTAATGTATTTCGGATCGGGATTGTTGAACATGAGGTGTTGTGCAAGGAGCCGGACCGCAACTTCCTGTTGGGTTTCCCGGGACTTTATGATGTTGATGAGGTTATCAAAAGCAGTGTTGGTGGCAAAGAAACTATAAGATTTATCCATTTCTACGGTCGTTCCAGAGGCGATACCCGTGTACAGGATGGTTTCTGACGAAAATCTATAGGAAGGATGCCGGGTCAGCATAGCAACGATCAGCGCCAGCACAATGGGCGTAATCAGGAGAAGAACAATGTGCTTCCGCAATAATCGCAACAGGTCAATTACCTTCATTCGTTCAGAAAAAAAATTAGTAGATGTTAAATTTCATTCCGACAGTCTCCTCCAGTAACATATATGCAGTCTGAAAATTCATTTTTGAATTTTCGAAATCTGTTTCAGCCCGGTTTATGATCTCTGAGATCCGTGCAAACTCTGCTATGGAGATCACGCCATTCACGAATTGTTTCTCTGCCATCTGCATATTGATCCTTGATGTCTCAAGGTATTTTACCTGGATTTTGAGTAAATGTTGTTTCACAATAAGGTCGTTGTATTGCATAATGACACGCTGCCTGACCTCTTTGGCCTGCTCTTCGACCAACTGTTTTGCCTGGAGTGTTTCGATTTTTGCTAATTTCACTTCATTTCTCCGGTTGAAGATGTCATATAGGGGAAATTTAATGTACGCGCCAAGGCCATAATTGGTTTCGTTCCGTTTTGTGGCAAAAATGGA
The DNA here is from genome assembly GCA_026391355.1 of Bacteroidota bacterium. Classification (GTDB taxonomy): domain Bacteria; phylum Bacteroidota; class Bacteroidia; order Bacteroidales; family FEN-979; genus CAIYUC01. Next base: position 246,048 of record JAPLDH010000077.1, read on the forward strand.
AGGGGATTGCCCCTCTGCCGTATTGGTCGAAAAAATATCGAATGAACCATACCGGACATCTGCCTGGACTCCCAGATTCTGCAACCAGAGGTTTTGGCTGCTTTTTAATTTGCTGTTATTCACCACGATCTGCAGATTCCGGAAATGGACATATGGATCATGGGCAATGGCAGAATCCAGGAGCGTAGAGAGAGGAGGTAATTTATCTTTTATTTCATCCGTGAATGGGTCAAAGGTCGGTTTGGCTTGTGAAAATACGAATCCATGACCAAATGAAATGAAAAAAAGAAGCAATAAAAATAATCGGTCATTCTTCATTTTACACCTGTTTCAATGATAAGATCAAACTGTATCTTTTTGAAAAAGAGCCGGAATCGTTCGAAGGATCAAATTAAGATCATACCAGAAGGAATAATTGTCGCCCACAAAATGTTCCGCATATTTATTATCAAGATTCTTACGCTCTTCATCCGACATAAATCCTCTTCTTCCCCTCAGTTCAACCTGCCAGAGTCCTGTTATTCCTGCAGGAGCAAGAAATCTTTTTGAAATTGAATTGATGGTCAGCAACTCGGCTTCATAAAGAGGAAGCGGGCGGTTTCCCACGATCGACATATCGCCCTTCAGCACATTGATCAACTGCGGAAGCTCATCAATGCTTGTTTTGCGAATGAAATTCCCTACCCGGGTAATGCGCGGATCATCTGAGATTTTTACAAAAGTAGATTTCGAAAGTGCAACTTCCTTCTTCTGAAAAATGTACCAGTAATCGCAAATGGTAATTTTGCCGATATGAAGAACAGGGGAGCAAGTTTCGCCCGGGGGTAGCAGCTCACATTTCGGACATGGTTTAGAGAAATCAATAGATGCCCTGACCTGCTCAACTACATATTTATTCTTTTCTTTTGCCAGTTTTGTCAATTCGTCGTCTGCACCGATCCGCATCGAACGGAGTTTATAAAAATCAAACATTTTTCGCCCGACCCGTTTTGAGGTATAGTATATTTTCCCTTTTGATTCAATACGAATGGCAATAATGACTACGAGGAGTAAGGGTGACAGGCAGGCCAGGGCAACCGAGGCAACGATAATGTCAAATAACCGTTTCGACAATGGCATTTTGTATTTGATCGGGTCAACTTCTGAGGGTTTATCATCCGGGTTTTTCTTCCGGAAATCGGCGAGGAACTTTATTCTCCCAAGAAGGCTTTCAACAGAGGGTACCGGAAGTACGTAAAAATCATCAATCTTTACCTTTAAAGATCTTTTAAAATATTCTTCCTTGAATTCAAACGAGAGCAAAATAAATGGAATGGTAGTCAGGTTGAGCTTCTCACGCGCAAATGTGAACATTTCGAACCCGGAGCCACCGGCAAGAAAGATCTCGCACAGGATAGCGTCAGGCAAAGGGCCTGATTCGAGGTACTGAGCTGCCGCCATGGCATTTTGCTGAACAACCAGCGAGATTTCCGGGTTGGGGCTTAGCAGGTCGGTGATCTCTGAAGAGCTCCCTATGTATAAAATGATCATTTTATTTTCCATGGTTATGGGATTACCATTTTAGGGCATAATGGATCGGGTTCAGATTTTTCTTGATCAATTCATCAAGTTCTTCAGGGTTGAAGGGTTTTACCAGAAAATCCTGTGCCCCCAACCGGTAACATTTAACACGGTCTTTACTGCTTTCAATACCCGAAAGCATAATAATGGGCGTATGTTTGGTGAAACCCCTCTGGCGAACCTTATCAACAAACTGGTAACCATCGAGATTGGGCATTTGAATATCGCAGATGATCAGGTCGGGCAGGTTCCCTTCGAGCCATTCAAGAGCCTCCAGACCATCCCGCTTGACGATGACTTCATACGATTTATTCAGGAAATTTTCAAGTAAAAGACAGATGCTTTGTTCATCGTCGATAACAAGTATTTTATTTTTCATTCCGTTCAGTTTTGGCCATGAAAGATTCTGTTGACATAGCAAATATAAGAAATTGTTAACAACTTTGAAATGAATTTTTTTTGTGTTAGAAACAGTTAAGATGTTTAGTTGGTGTTTTCTCATTAAATTGAAGTAATTTTATATCCCGATTTTTTTGAAAATTGCATGTTCTTTTTTCAATTATATCCAAAAATTTAATCATTCCTGATATGAAAAAATCATTCTGCTTTCTTATCCTGTGTCTTTTTCCCGGAACTTTTTCATTTGCACAGAAAGAGGCCTCAAAACCCATGGTTTCAAAACCCGTTTACTATGACGTTTCTCCTCCTTTACGGGATATGGTAAAGATGCCCATGAAACCTGCCGACAACTCCTGGAAAAGCGGGAATATTAAAAACAGGCTGAACCCACGTAAACAGCGGGTATTGCCAAATTTACCCGGAAATTTCACAGACCCTGCAGGACAGTATTCCCAGGGTCCGGTCATTACATCGGATACAACCATCCAGAATTTCGACGGGAACAACAATACCCAGGGGTATGATCCACCGGATACCCACGGCGATGTTGGTCCCAATCATTTTTTCCAGGTTGTGAACTGCCACTATTCGATCTATAATAAAACAGGGACACTCTTACTTGGGCCTTCGAATACCAGCACCATCTGGAGTGGTATGCCTTATAACTCAAACAATGGCGACGGGGTAGTGCTGTACGATGATAATGCTAACCGGTGGCTGGTCGTTCAGTTGTCATTGCCCAATGGCATGACTGCTCCTTTCTATGAAATGGTTGCCGTTTCCCAGACAGCCGACCCGACAGGTTCCTGGTACCGGTATGAGTACTCATTTACAGACCTTCCTGACTATGAAAAATTGGGAGTGTGGGCCGATGGATATTATATGTCATGTAACCGTTTCACTTCCTCGAGTCTTAATTATGCCGGGACCGGACAGGGTGTTTTCAACAGGTCGAAAATGCTCATCGGGGATCCTACCGCTGAAATGGTTTATTTTACCCTTCCTGCTTCTGATAATGCCTGGGCACTGCTTCCTTCAGATTGCGATGGCGCCTTTCCAACTGCAGGTACACCCAACTACTTTGTTTACTTCTGGGATGGCCCTTACTATCTTGGCATCTATGAATTTCATGTAGACTGGACAAATACCGCCAATTCCACTTTTGGAAATTACCTGCAACTTACCATCAATTCATTTAATGATAACATCACAGGAATCCCTCAGAAAGGATCAACCAAGCTGGCGGATGTACTTGCCGACCGGCTTATGTACCGTGTTCAGTTCCGTAAATTCAGTGATCACTGGGGTATGGTTTGCAATCATACCGTAAATGCCAACGGCGCCGGCGTCGGGGGAATCCGCTGGTATGAACTTAGAAAATCAACGGGGGCCTGGTGGGTTCGCCAACAGTCCACTTTTCAACCGGATATCAATTCGCGCTGGATGGGCAGCATTGCCCTCGATACTGCCGGTAATATAGCGCTTGGTTATTCCATCTCAAGCAGCAATATGTACCCGGCAATCCGCTATACGGGAAGGATGAAGAATGACATCCTGAACACCATGACCATTGCCGAAAAAGGGATATACAACGGTTCAGGCTCCAATACAGCCGGGGATGGCGTAGGTGGCAGTGGAAACTGTCGTTGGGGTGATTACAGCGCCATGCTGGTCGATCCATCAGCCTATGCGCTCTTCTGGTATACTCAACAATATGTTCAAACCAGCGGCGGTGCTGCCTGGAGAACACGCATCGCCTCTTTCTCATTCGCTAATGTACTTTCATTGACAGCTTCGGCAAACCCTTCAACGATTACCGTCCCGCAAACTTCACAACTGAATGTAATTGCCCTGGGCGGCACCGGCTCCTATACCTATTCATGGACCTCAATTCCGGCAGGATTCACCTCAAATATCCAAAACCCGGTTGTTTCACCTACCCTGACAATAAAGTATATTGCCCATGTGACCTCCGGAACCCAGACAAAGACAGACACTACCCAGGTTACCGTTAACATGAGCGTGACTGCAAGCGCAACCCCTCCGTCCATTACCATTGGACAAACATCACAACTTAATTCCAATGCCTATGGAGGAAGCGGCGCCTATACCTACTTATGGACGTCCATCCCTCCGGGATACACTTCCAATATCCAGAACCCGGTTGTTTCACCAACCATTACCACACAATATATCGTTACTGCAAACGACGGCACTCAATCCAAAGCAGATACGGCACTGGTAACGGTAACTTACTTACCATTAACAGTGATTGCATCTGCAAATCCTTCCCTGGTCTGTGCCGGGCAAACAGTACAATTGACGGCCACCCCCGCAGGAGGTACGTTGGTTTACAACTATTCCTGGAGCTCCATACCCATAGGATTTACATCTTACCTGCAAAATCCCATTGTACAACCAACGATCACCACACAATATGTTGTTGCAGTCAGTGACGGTAATTCGACGACAACTGATACCACCCTGGTGACAGTTGTCCCCTATCCTACCTCATTTGCGGGAAATGACACAACCTATTGCATTTATATCACAGCAATCAATCTTCAGGGAACGGCAACAAATTATTCATCGGTGGTTTGGACCACTTCCGGAACGGGCACCTTCAGCAACATCTTTGCCTTGATCACAGATTATTTTCCCAGCAATGCGGATAAGACCAGTGGAAATATTAACCTGAACCTGCTGGTTTACCCTCAATCGCCTTGTGTGAATACCGTTTCAAACACTGAGCATGTCCTGTTCGACCCCTGCATCGGCATTCCTGAAACCGGGAATCAAACATTTTCGGTAACAATTGAGCCAAATCCCACTACCGGTTATTTCACCCTGAACATTACCGGACTGAATAACCGGGAAACATCCGTTTCCATTTTCGATTCCCAGGGAAAACAGGTGTTTGCTGAGAAAATTTTTCATGTCAAAAAGATTTATCAACAAAATCTGGACTTTTCTCACTTTGGAAAAGGGATCTACTTGGTGAGGGTTGAGAAGGGGGAGAAAGTGAGGAATCTTAAATTGATTGTGGAGTAGAAGGGAAAGTCAGCAGTTCCCAGTTCCCAGTTCCCAGTTTCCAGTTTCCTGTTTCCTGTTACCTAATGACTGATGACCTCCTGCCCCTCCCTGAATCCCTCCCCAAAACAGGGAGGGACTTATTCCTGTTTCCTATTGCCTTTTTTACTGATGATTTAATGACTGATGACTTGATGACCTAATGACCTCCTGCCCCTCCCTAAATCCCTCCCCAAAACAGGGAGGGACTTATTTCTTTTTTCTATTGCCTTTTTACTGATGACTTAATGACTTAATGACCAATGACCAATAACTTCCATCGAAAAATCTGTTTCCTTCTAATTCTGCTTTTTTTCATCATAACTCCTGGCCATTCTCAAAACAACACCCTTTTTGACGATACCAGGGTTTCTTCGGTTTATATCGATTTGCCGGCGGATTCCCTCACATGGATTATGAACCATGTACTTTCGGAACATTATTTCATGGCCCGCTTCATCTTTTTTGATAATCAGCACCGGGATACCTTGAATAATGTAGGGTTCCGGTTACGTGGCAATTCGTCAAGATATTCAAAGAAGAAATCGTTCAAGATCAGTTTTAATGAATATGTTGACGGACGGAAGTACCAACTGGTCAAGAAAATAAACCTCAATGGTGAACACAATGATCCTACCATGATCCGTGAGAAGCTTTTTTATGACCTCTGGAAGAAGTCAGGCTTGCCGGAACGCAGGACAAGCTTTGTCAGACTCTATATAAACCATGTTTATTACGGGTTATATACAAACCTTGAGGAATTGGATAAGGAATGGCTGGGCAGGATCTACCTGAAAGACGATGGTAATCTTTATAAATGCACCTATCCTGCCGATCTTGTTTACCATGGCGATAATCAACAGACTTACAAGAATATCATAAGCACCTCGGAAACAGGGGGAAGGGCGTATGATCTGCAGACCAACCAGGAAGAAGATGACTATACCGGCCTTGTTACCCTGATCGACGCGCTGTCGCAACCGGCTGATTCCTCATTTGAAGCTTTCATTCCTCATATTCTGCATGTGGATGAATTCCTGAAGTCCCTTGCCCTCGATGTGGCTACAGGAAACTGGGATGATTATGGATATAATAAGAACAACTATTACCTGTATGACAACCCGTTTCCGGGAAGGTTCGAATTCATCACCTTTGATCCCGATAATACGATGGGTGTGGATTGGTTCGGGATAGACTGGGCCACACGCAACTGCCTTCACTGGGGGAATTCATCACTTCAGTTACCACTTTCCCAGAAATTACTTGCGGTTCCTTCTTTTTTTAACATATATAAAGCATACCTGGATACCATTGCCCGTTATGTCATTTATCCTGATTCTGTCTTTCCCCGCATTGATGCCCTGAAACTACTGATCACTCCTGCTGCACAGGCTGATACTTACCGTACGCTCGATTACGGTTATACTATGGCGGATTTTAACGATGGATTTATAAAAACAGTAGATGATCACACACCCTATGGGATCAAACCCTTTCTGACCACGCGGTATCAAACCATCCTGCAACAATTATCCCCTGCCGGATTTGATGAGATACCGGCAGCAACAAACAAGATGATCGTATTTCCCAACCCCGCCCCCGAGAATGTCAACACGGTCATGATCAAAGCCGGATCACCGATCAATGAAGGTGAAATCTATGACCAAAATGGCAGGCAGCTAATCACCTTCAAAGAAAATACTAACCATGAAATGCTAATCCTTGTAGATATCTCAAAGCTTACCAGTGGGATCTATATTATCTGCATTAAATCTTCCGGAAAGATATTTGTGACAAAGTTTATTAAAGAGTAACAAAGGCACAGAGACACATACGTGACGTGTAACGCGTAACACGTCACGTATTTCAATCAGTTCACCAGCTCACAAGTTCACCAGTTTGGTTACATGAAGTCCATCACCGTATTGAACCTGTAAGTTTTGTGAGGCCTGATAGACACTCCAAGTTCATGATAAGAAGCTGACAAACATATTCTCCTGTGCCCCAGAGAAGAAATTCCATCATCGATAAGTAATTCGATCAGGACGGTAAATGCGTCACCTGATCCGTACTCGCAACATTCTCCCGTAAAATATTCGGCGCATTTCAGTCTTCTGTGTCCGATCAGCCCTCTCTCCCCCATTTCGTCAGCATGGCACCGGGCAGATTCGTACAATTTCCGGTTGGGCTTTAATAAAGGCAATGAAGCCATATTCACCAATTCTTTATACAGGCTGCTTTCATACCTATTTTTAGAATTGCGAAGATGCCCCAGGTAAGTTTCCGCAAAAAGCTTTGGATTCAACCTGGCAAGGTTAAGGTAGAAATATACCTTTTTCTCCTCATCTGATAAATAATCTGCATCTTTTGCACTGTTTGCCACCTCATATTCAGGATCCTTAAATGCAGAATCGTTTGGAGGGTTGTAAGATTGATCCATGCTTGTTATCGCACCAACCGTGGTTTTTTGATGGATCTTCCCCTTTGCAGATTTGCTATCCTGCGCTTCCAACCCGATAAAGGAAAGGAGGAAAAGGAAAAGTACGGCTGAATGAATGGAGCACCTCATGGGAATAATTGTTTGTTCAGGAAATAGTGACGGTAAAGGTGTCCGATAGGAGGATTTTAAAGAGAACGCTAAATGCCTGGGGATTATTACTTGTTGAAAAGTGATCGAGTGATCGAGTGATCGAGTGATCGAGTGATCGAGTGATCGAGTGATCGAGTGACAGAGTGACAAGGCAAAGGAGAGAAAGATTTTCCCTAATGACTTAATGTCTTAATGACCTGAAATCCTATTCACTGGTTCATCAGCTCACCAGCTCACCAGCTCACCAGTCCACTTGATCACTTGATCACTCGATCACTCGATCACTCGATCACTTGATCACCAGTTACGGTGCTTTAAATAGTTTTACAGAAATAATTTCAGGTAAACCACGTGAGGATAGGATTCTCAATCTCACGCAGTCACTCGTTACGGCGTCAAAACGTATTAGCCGTTTGTACCCGATGGTGGTACCACTGATAATTGCCTGCCATTTCCCGTTTTTCCATTGTTCCAGTGCGAAAGATTCAACGTGCTGACCATTTCTGAAATTTTCCTGCAACAATAACCGGTCAAAGAGGACAGGTTTCTGCAATTTCAGTTCAATGACGGAATCCTTCCGTGTAATAATGGCGTTTTCGGCAAGGTTTGTTTTAAACGTTCTATCCAGAATATCCCTCATTCCCTTCAATGCGGAAATATCCCTTTCGCTTATCAATCCCCGCTTATCGGGAGGAATGTTCAACAGTAAAACGGAGTTGCATCCAACGGAACTGTACCAGATATCCGTCAGCTTTTCCGGGGATTTCACGGTACTATCCTGGTTAGCATGATAAAACCAGCCATCCCGTATGGAAACATCTACTTCCGACGGATACCAGGCCAACGCTTCCGCTTTGATTATCTTCTCCCTGCTTCCCAGGTCTTCCTTCATCATGTCCCCTTGTGGCATAAAGGCAATCTGGCTTATGTCCTTATGTTGTGATTTACCAGCAATGGAATCAAGGGAAGCGGTCGATACCGGTACTATGCTCCATTCCGTTTCCCTGCCATAGCCTGATTCTGTCCCCACCCACCTGACATCCGGGCCCATTATGGCAATCACCGCTTGTGGCTGCAATGTCCGGATCACATGGTAGTAACCCTCCCAGTCATACACCTGTCTTTTCCCGTTCGGCCCTTCTCCGCATGCGCCGTCAAACCAGACCTCATCGATGGGTCCATAATTGGTCAGCAATTCCGTTAACTGGTTTTTAAAACAAGCATTATAAGCAACAGTTCCATAAACCGGAGAATTGATATCCCAGGGTGAAAGGTAAATACCCAACTTCATTCCGTATTTCCTGCAGGCCTTCGACAGATCGGCGATCACATCCCCTTTTCCGCCCCTCCAGGGGCTGTTCTTCACACTATAATCAGTGAATTTGCTCGGCCAGAGACAAAACCCATCATGATGTTTTGCGACCATGATCACCAGCTTTGCTCCAGCCATTTTTGCTGTTGTAACCCATTGTTCTGCATCAAGTGCGGTAGGATTTTGACCCTGATCTAAACTGCTACCAGCAAACGGTACAAATTGATACCACCCCAGGGAGAAGGCGACCACGTTATGGGTCTAGTAGATATCATTAAGGCAAGTATCAGGGAACTATTCGCTGTTTCATTTTGAGAGGTA
>JAPLDH010000031.1 GCA_026391355.1 Bacteroidota bacterium
AAATGGTACAAGAGTACTTGGAACATCATAAGGATAAGCCAAATACTCAGGTCGGAAATTGGATAATGGAATGATGGTAAAAAATTTCATTTTTTACCTCTTAATCAAACCTCTGGATTTTTAATCCAGAGTGGTTTAGTTTTATCGGGGGCTGAAAGGCAAGTCAGTAACGGGCTTCATTGACCACCCTGTGCCGAAGCGGATCACAATTCAGAAGTGAACGAGTGATAATTTCTTTAAACTGTTTATTATCGTTAAAACATCATTTTCGGGTTTGCATTGATAGGCCAGATTGTAATACTCCAAAGCTTTTTTGTAATTCTTCTTTTGATACCAGCAAGCTCCTATATTTTTATAAATAGAACAAAAATCCTTACTGTACTTACCGGATTTTAAGTAATAGTTTATCGCTTTGTCATAGTCGTGATAATAATAATAAACGCCGCCTATATTTGAGAGTGTAGAAAAGTTAGTACTATCCTGTTTTAAAGATTTTGAAAGGTAGCTATAAGAATTGGAGAGTTCATTTTTATATAAATAAATTCTGCCGATTGACCCATACACATTTTTAAATGTGCTATCATGTTTAGCAACTTTTAAAAAATATATTAATGATGAATCATAATTTCGGACAATTTCGAATAATGATGCCAGGTTATAAAGAGATTCAATCTTTTCGGTTGAAAATCTTTCTATAGAAATCAGATACGCCGTCCTGGCTTCGTTGTAATTGTTAGTCAGGGAAAAACATCTGCCTTGCATGTACCAGATATCCTGTTGAGCAGGATAGATCTCCAGGGATTTTGAAAAGCTTACTGCTGCCTTATTATATAGTAAGGTTTTTTCCTCCGCAGAATTGCTGCTGTCGGCCATATTTGAAAGCCATAAACCATAACTTTTATGGGTGTAATAACTGTTTGGGGCTTTTTTAGTTCCATCTTTAAAAACAGTAAGCGTATCTTTCCAAACGGTATTTTGATTAATTGTTGAAAACGCAAAAAGCAGAGCTATCAGAATGGAAAAAATGTATAATAATTTATTAAGTATGGCATCTCTTTTAATTATGAATAGATAACAAAGTAATATTAAGGCACTTAAAACGATTGACGGCACAAATAAAAAACGGTCGGCCGTATTAACTGCTACCTTAAGTAACAGGTGCGAATAGGGTAGAAGCGATACCAGGAAAATCAGCCCAAAGATTCCTTGTATTTTTTTGTTCAACCATCCTTTTATGATTGAGTAGAAAATACCACCAAGAAGTAAAATCGTCATCAATATAATAACAGGATTGTTCTGAATGGCAATTTCCTTGTAACCATAATCCCAACTTAATGGATAAGGAAAAATAATTTGTTTACAATTGAATAAAAAAATGTAACATCCCGTGCATAATTTTTCAATAAAAGTATCGGCATGGAACAGTGTGTTTGTCTCGGATAGCTGTTGTACCGGAATACTTTCCAAAAAGTAATTCCTGGTCAAAAGGAATAATGCAGCGCTCAGGAGGTATCCCAGGGAATGAATGATAATCTTCTTTATCTTGTATTTATCCGTTAAATAGAGGTAGATCGGAAAGATCGCAATAAAAAACAATGCATTTTCTTTTGAAAAGACTCCCAGAATAAAACACAAAACACTAAAAATAAAATATTTTACTTTTCTTTTTTTAGTATATAAATTAAGAAAATGCAGAGGAAATAACAACCCGAAAAGCATTGCAAAAATTTCATCCCGGCTCTTGATATTTGCCACAACTTCAACATGAATGGGATGAACAATAAAGATAATTGTTGAAACGAAGACTATTAGTTGATATTTCTCACCAAATATTTTGTTTAATACGATGAAAAGCAATAAACAAGTCAATGAATAGAACAAGATATTAAAAAAATGAGAAATGGCCGGGGTTAATCCGAATAACTGAGTTTCTATCGCAAAAGATAACATGGTAAATGGCCTGTACGCACCGTAGTTCTGGTGATAATAACCATAAAACGTCGATTTTGTCAATATATCGCTTGTATGCGATAACCCATGATTTATGGTCGGATTATCTTTTATCAATGGTATATCATCAGCCGCATAATAATGGTTAATTGTATTTAAATACAGAAAAAATGGTAGAATAATAATTGTAAGAATATACCAATTCTTCCGGTTATGAGGTACCTTCTTCATATTAACCATTTAAACTATAGAGATCCCTCCGATTTGTTGTTGAGTTAAATCCTTGATTATTAATCGTTTACCCTACCATAGCCTTACGGCTGGGATAATTGAAATTCAACTACTTGTGGACTTTAGTCCAAAATATAAGGCTATTCGGAATGGACTCAATTATACTGATGTTCTTATTAATTTTTATTATCCAGCCTTATTACGCTAATCCTGTCCGGGAAAAAATCCAGGACAGGGATTGTATCATTTTGCGATAAATATATTACGAACTATTTTAACCACAAACTGTTTTACTCCATAAACAGAAAGTATAGATTTGAGGTTTATTGACCATCAATTGTTATTGTGCCAGTAACATTTATTGTCTTTCCAGGATTGACAGTCACTGATGCTCCTGATTTAATCAAGATATTATGACAACTTAAGCCATTAATTTTGACAACGGGCATATTAGGAACTGTACTGGGAATCAGAACATCATCTATTTCAGTGGGAACTCCTGTCGGATTCCAATTACCTGGCTTATTCCAGTTTTCATCTATCCCACCTATCCAGGATCTTACAATAGGGCCAGAAAGGACAATTACTGTTGTTTGGGATGAATTTTCCAAAGCACAGACCCCATTTTGAACATTGGCCTGGTAGTCCCATGTTCCAAGTGAATCAGGAGTTTCAATATATTTGCAAATCCCTGCAGTATTGGGGATAATGGAATAAATTCCTCCATTATGACGTTTTTGCCATCCCATGATTGAACCATAATATCCTTTCAATACCAGGGTATCAGTTGGATATCCGAAAGTAATCGTACTCCCTCCCGTTGCTCCACCGGGGATGGTAATCGAATCAACTGAAACATGCAATTGGGTGGGTGTTATAGTAATGCACCCATTTGTGTCGCTATACTGAACCTGTATCCAACGTCCCCCAAGGCTATCCCAATTTACAAGAACTTCATGTTGGGTTGAACCTGAGGTTATAGTTCCTCCTGGAGAAATAGTCCATTGATAATTCTGCATTTCCGGTTCAGTCGAATAGATTATATCTTCATCTCCACTACAAACCTCCACTGGTCCTATTATCGTTGGAACAGGATTATTTGTATTATATGTAATCTCAATGATATTGCTGGTATCAGTGCAACTGCCGACAAGTGTAATCTGAACGTAATAATCCCCGATTTCTGATGCCACATATGTTGAATCAGTCGCATCTGGTATTGGTGTATTATTCTTATGCCATTTGTATATTCTTCCTAAACCACCAGGACCTTTGAGTTGAACTGAACTTCCCTGGCAGAAGTTTGTGGAACCTAAAGCAATAATTGTAGGTCCGGGATAACTGATTGTATCCTCATTTGTAATGCACCATTTTCCATTAAAATCCCTGGCTCGAATGTATATCTCGTGTTGTTCCCGTGTGTGGCAATTTAAATCAATCAGAAAGTTTAGATTTGAAAGATTGGTGCCAGGGGGGACGGGAACATTAGTCCCCAGCCCAATTCCAGGATCGGTGTCAATAAAGTATTCAACTTTTGTGACATTTGGGAGTGGAATATTAACATTTTCCTTATAAAATGACCTGACTGCGGTCAGTCCCCATTTCTCATAAGCATCTTTTGCCCTAATATATAAATTATGAAAGCCTGGTGGCATCGCATCAATATCAATCAGGAAAACAAGATTTGAAAGATTGGTACTTGGGGTAATGGGAACGTTGGTTGCCAATCCATGTCCAGGGTCGATATCAATGAAATATTCAATTTTTGTGACATTTGAGAGTGTCATATTTACTGCTTCCTTAAAGAATGAACGGACAGCGGTAAGGCTCCATTTCAGGTATTCATCTTTAGACCTTATGAAAAGACTGTGAAATCCCTGAGTAACTTCAGCCACATTTATCGGAAAAACAATACCGGACAGATTTGTTCCTGGAGTAATTGAAACATTTGTCGCAAGGCCATAACCGGGATCAGTGTCAATGAAATATTCAACCTGTATAACATTCTGTGTCCAGCTTGAAAAACCGCCAAGCAACGCAATCCATGAAACCAGGAGAAACTTCCTGAAAAGCCATATTCCCGGCCTCTTCAGATAATAATGTATCTTAGTAAACATCATATCATTGGTTTAATAATTAGATAGCCGGTGACTAATTATGCGACTTCACCTTTAAATGGACATTGTACTCGCTGTCGGGATCCCCAATCATGAAATAATAAATTGCCGGTATGGGTGGCATTCCAGATAGTAAATAAGGATTTGGCCCTCCGAACGCTCCACAGTCTACCCCACCGGCACCAGCTCCTATTGCTGGAGAACCCTCTTTGAGCTGATATTGGCCATCCGTACTCCCTGTAAAAAGGAAAACCGTGTTCATATTAACATTTTGCTGATTTCCATTCTGATTGCCGAAAACAGTTCCATTGGAAATATTGAATGAGTAAATGCTGTTAGATGGATAGAAATACCCTTCAGACATAATATTGTTTTGAATAATAAAATTGTCTATATCAAGTGTATTGGCAGGATAATTACCAAGCATTAAAATGTTATTCATAAAAAGACCGTTGTAAGCAACACTTCCACTAATTTGTAAAAAATATGAAGGAAGGTTAAGAACAAAGATGTTATTTTGAATGACGATATCATGAGTTTGGGGTTCAATATGTAAAGATCCAATACAATAATTTTCTTTGAAATTGATATTTGAAATTGTATCCGTCACATATGACAAATATGTACTGCCATTTAGATAAATTCTTCTGATTGTGATATTTGGAACGTTCACTGTCAAAGCACCATTGCATGTAACACCCATTAATTGAGAATATGCGGAAGTGGAGGAAGGAGTGGAACTAAATTGAACAGTCCCCAATTTTGCCGGCCAGTTAATCTTCCATTGTGTTTCGGGATTCTGATCAAGGAAATATCCAGTTCCAATAATAATTAACTTTTTTGTTAAGGTGATATTTCCATAACCTGTTGGTGAAGGTTCAAGAAAAATAGAGTCACCGGCGCTCGCGCCATCATGCGCAGCCTGAGCTGTGGTGAAATCGGCAACGATACCCGAACGGTTGTTCACCCTCCAGATTTTTGAATAGGTTGTTGACATCGATAAACAAAAGAATGCAAATAAAGCTAAAATTAAAACTTTTAGTGTTTTCATGGATTCTTCTTTAAAGTTGATTAATTGATGTATAATATTTTTTAAAACTATTCAATTACAAAATTATGAACCCCTGTTTTATATTAGAGAGTACTGTTATCTGGTAAAAATTTTATAAACTATCTACAGACAATAATTTATCTATGATTGCTTACTATTTCGCCCCTATGGGGCTTGTTTTCATATGGTTGTCATCTTTTCTATAATTATGACGTCCCTATGGGACTATTCAATATAGCGATAGGGATAAAATATTTACAGATAGCACATTATCATAGAAATAAATGCATGCCGTCAGGTATGCAATAAAAATCCTTTTTTAACGGAAAATAGTGATTTGAGATAATAGCCTTCATGATGCTATCCCATCTCAGCCTGTTTTAAAAATTGTTTCATATTTTCCGCTATATGATTTAAAGTTACATCATCAAAATCAAACCGGTAGAATGTTTTGAACAGTTCAATTTTGATTTCAGTTTCAGTTAATTCCGGTTGTTTTAACATTATTTGATGTTGAATTATTTTTCGTGACAATTCAGTCATTTCAAATAATCCTTCAAGCCTTTCCTTAAGCGGTTTGGCATAAATTATTTCAAATTGTTTTTGCAAAACAGATCTTGGTGTGTCATTCATCATCTAATAAATTGAAGGTTTGTAACATTAATCTGGTACACCATTTTTTGATATAGTCTATATCTTTATCAGGATTGAGCAACAAATTTTCAATGTCAAACATCTGTTTCTCACTTTGATATTGTTGTATCCAGATCAATTTCGCAATTACCAAATCTTCAAGGCGGATTACCCAAAGTTCTGTATCAAGCTCTTTTATTCGCTGGCGACGCTGAAATGCAAGTTTAAAGTATTCGGTTTCTTTTCGAATGATAAAATCCATTTTGAACCCTGTTTGATGGTCAATGATATTAAACATTCCATTTCGCCTGATTTCGTCTTTTATCACTTCTTTGCTGAAGTAACTATTCGGGAATAAATTTGTAAATTCATCAATCCTGTTTTCCGTAAGTTCCACAACAATATCAATATCTCTGGTCATTCGGGGTATAGAATAAATATTTAACGCAATGCTTCCTGAAATCATATAAGGAATATTGCTTTCGTCGAGCGACCTGCAAACCCGTTGTAATAAGTTGAATATCATTTCCAGCCTGATTTATGCATAAATTATCTCATTCAAATACTTCTTATGTGTAAAGATACGAAAAGCCCTGATACCGCTATTGATATTTTTCTTTACTTTGTGTGCCTTGTGGGATGAAATTGCACAGTTGACCAATCAAAGAAAAGAATAAAATGAAACGAATTATATATTTACTAACCTTTCTCCTGTTCACCCAACCATCACTTATTGCCGCTGATAAAGGCAACAACCTTCAACCGAAACTGGTGGTTGGCATCGTGGTTGACCAGATGCGGTTTGATTATTTATACCGCTTTTATGATCAATATTCGGATAACGGGTTTAAACGCCTGATGAACCAGGGAATGAACTTCACCTATGCCCAATACAATTATATTCCGACCTATACCGGTCCCGGTCATGCCAGCATATATACGGGAACCACTCCTTATTACCACGGTATTATTTCAAATGACTGGTATGATAAGAAGTCAAAAAAGGTGATCAATTGTATAAGCGATACAACCTGTAAAACAGTTGGTGCGGAAAATACCGAAGGACAAGTGTCGCCAAAGCAACTGCTCGCTTCTACCATTACCGACCAGTTGCGTATGTCAAATAATGGACTGTCACGGGTTTTTGCTGTTTCAGTCAAAGACCGTGCTGCTGTCCTGCCGGGTGGTCATATGGCCAATGCAGTTTATTGGTACGATGGATTGACAGGTAACTTCATTTCTTCGAGCTACTATATGAAGGAATTGCCGGGTTGGGTAAAGAACTTTAACATGCTGCAGTTACCGCAAAAATTTATGAAAACTTCCTGGCAGCTATTGAAAGAGCAGGATTACACCTCTTCAATGCCTGACAATGGCCTGGGAGAAAGGGATCTATTCAATGAAAAGGAAACAACCTTTCCGCATATTTTTGACAGTATATCAGTTAAACAAAGACTTGAATCAATAAAAAGCACACCATTTGGGAATGAACTTTTAACCGACTTTGTTTTCAGGCTTATCTTCAATGAAAAATTGGGACAAACAGATTATCCTGATTTTCTTGCTGTTTCATTTTCTTCGACAGATTATATCGGTCATGCATATGGCCCGAATTCGTTAGAGGTCATGGATACCTATGTCAAACTTGACCTTCAGATCGCAAAACTTCTGGATTCGCTGGATCGCCGGGTGGGGAAGGGGAATTACCTCTTATTTCTTACGGCTGATCATGGCGTTAAACCAAACCGGGCATATCTTGAAGACAACCATTTCCAGGCAGGTTCAGTGAACACGAAAACAGTCGGGGTTCAGTTAAGGGAGTTCTGCAAACACCGTTTCAGGACGCCACGAATTATTGAAATCCTTTCAGACAACCAGGTGTACTATAATCATTGGGTTCTTGACAGTTTGAACCTGGATAACCACTCCGTGAACACTGCACTTATAAATTTTCTACGAACCACATACCCACAGATCGGGACTATCTCAACCAAAGAAGATTTAAATTCAAAAATTCCGACACGGTCGATGGAGACATTTTTCCTAAATGGCTCTAGCCCCTACCGTTCGGGCGACTTATCATTTGAACTGTCCATAGATTATCTCACCGGCGATGAATCATTAGAAACGGGGACAAGTCACCAATCATCATACGATTACGATACCCATGTTCCATTGTTGTTCTTTGGCTGGCATATAGTACCCGGTGAGTCCAACGAAGAAGTTTACATTGAAGATATTGCGCCGACCATTGCCAACCTGATCCATATACAGGAGCCGGATGCCACGATCGGAGTGCCCATCGTGAAGGAAAAACCCTGATTTATCTCAATGGTTTTTCCTTTCCGGGATGTATTTGCAAAACCCCTCACAAAACTATAACTTTGCCGTGGGTTCAATGCCATTGTAACATGAAAAAGAAAAGGAAGAGCAGGATTGAAGGTAACACCCAGCTAATTATGATGGTCAGGCTCCTGATCGTCCTGGCGCTCTTGTTCTTATCAAGGGTATTTTTCTACCTGTTCAATATTCACTATTTCTCAGGTCTTTCATTCTTTGAATTATTGAAAATATTTTTTATCGGGTTACGATTTGATATCTCTGCATTGATCATCATCAATGCTCCCTATATATTCTTTAATATCATCCCGTTTCGTTTCAAGGAAAAGAAAATATACCAGGGGATCCTGAACGGCTATTTTTTTCTTATTAATACCGTTGCCCTTGCCGGGAACTTTATTGACTTGATTTACTTCCGTTTCACATTAAAAAGAACTACTGCAGACATCTTCAGCTACCTCGGTGTAGGTGGAGATTTTGGCCAGCTTGTTCCCCAGTTTATTCATGATTTCTGGTATATACTCATTTTATGGATTGTTTTTATCTTTCTGCTGGTTTTCCTGTTCAACCGGTTCAGGGTGAAGCGTGCTGGAAAATCGAAGGCCAGAGGAGGCGGCATTAAGTATTATCTCATCCAGACACTGTTATTTCTTGTTATCCTTTTTGTATCCATTATCGGGATTCGCGGAGGATTTCAACTGCGTCCGATTAGCCTCATCACTGCCGGGAATTATACCTCGGCAAAGAATGTCCCTCTATTGTTGAATACTCCCTTCTCCATCGTTAAAACAATCAATAAACAGGCGCTTCCGACCATCCGTTTCTATAAAAAGGAAGGTGACCTTCACCGGATCTATTCACCGGTTCATAAGGGAATTCCAGGCTCTTTCCGAAAGAACAATATTGTAATCATTATCCTGGAAAGTTTTTCGCGCGAACATATCGGTTCATTGAACAAAGGCATTGAACATGGGAATTATACGGGGTTCACACCATTCCTGGATTCACTTATTGACCAGAGTTTGGTGTACAAGGCTTTTGCAAACGGCAAGACTTCCATCCAGGGCATACCTTGCATTCTCTCTTCCATCCCGTCAATGATGAACGAATCGTATATTCAGTCCACTTACGCAGGTAACAAGGTCTCAAGTATTGCAAGCCTGTTAAAAGCAAAAGGTTATACCACCGCTTTTTTCCATGGGGGTACCAATGGAACTATGGGTTTTGACAGCTATACCCGGATGGTTGCATTTGATCATTACTATGGACGGAGTGAATATAATAATGAGAATGATTATGACGGGAAATGGGGTATCCGTGATGAAGAATTTTTCCAATTTACCGCCAAGACCCTCAATACATTAAAACAACCCTTCGTAATCTCGATATTTTCGCTCTCATCTCACCATCCCTATATTGTTCCGAAAAAATATGAAAACCTTTTCAGGGAAGGTCATTTACCAATTCAGAAAAGCATTATGTACACTGATTTTTCCCTGAACCGTTTTTTCGAAACGGTGAAAAAAATGTCCTGGTTTGATAATGCCTTGTTTGTGATCACAGCGGATCATACCTCGGAAGGATATTTTCCGTATTATCAAAGCGATGCAGGACAATATGCGGTTCCGATTATTTTTTACATGCATAATTCCGCACTAAGGGGAAAACCTGACATAGTTGCTCAGCAGATAGATATCATGCCGACCATTCTCAGCTACCTGGGATATGACAGGACTTACATTGCTTTTGGTTCGAATCTTTTGGATCCTGAGCAACCACATTTCTCTGTTCATTACATTTCCGGACTTTACGGGTTGATCAAAGACGATTACCTGCTTGAATTTAACGGTGATCATACAACCGGGTTATATAACCTGAGAACCGACACGCTTCAGAGGAAAAATCTTATTAAGGGCGACATACCTACCAAAAATAACCTGGAGATTTTTATGAAAGCCTTTATTCAGCAATATAATAACCGTATAATCGAAAACAGACTTACCATTGATTGATATGTCAGAACAGGCAGTTTCCAAAGGAAAAATATTTTTTATCCTCAATCCGGTTTCAGGTACCAGCAAAAATGATAATTTAGAAAAGATAATCAAACAGAAACTCAGTGATTCGGGTTTTGAATATAAGGTTGCGTACACTGAAAGTCCCGAAGATGCTGAAAAGCTGAGCAGGGATGCTGTAAAATCAGGAACGAACATTATTGTAGCTGTTGGGGGTGATGGAACAGTTAACGAAACGGCACGTGGGATAATCGGAACTGATATTGCCCTGGCTATTATTCCGACCGGCTCCGGGAACGGGCTTGCAAGGCATTTGAAGATACCAATGAGGATATCGAAAGCTATCGATATAATTTTACGTGGTAAACAGATCAGAATTGATACTGCAACGCTCGATGGACAGCTTTTTTTGAATATAGCCGGTGTGGGTTTTGATGCTCACGTTGCAAAGGAATTCTCCAAAGTTAAAAAAAGAGGGTTTTTCTCTTATATGAGAATTATTTCAACAGAATACAAAGGATATAAACCCCGTAAATACACACTGGTTATTGATGGAAAGACCATAAAACGCAAGGCTTTTATGGTAAGTTTTGCAAATTCAAACCAGTTTGGGAATAATACTTCAATCGATCCGAATGCCAGGTTAGATAGTGGATGCATTGATGTATGTATCGTACGGAAGGTTCCCATGATCCGGCTTCCGCTCGTGATTCCCCTGTTATTCTTAAAACTGTTTAACAGGACCGTATTTATTGAAATCATCAGCGCAAAAGATGTGGTTGTAAAAAGGAGCAAAGGGAAGACAATCCATCTTGACGGTGAACCTTTTCAGCACGGAAAAGAATTCGAAATAAAAGTTAACCCTCTGTCACTCAATATTATTGTACCATAACAAGTTATAGATATGCAAACAGTTACACCTTCGGTTTACGAAGAGAAGTTCAGGGAAACTCTATTAACCTGGGGCTTCTCAGACAAAATTGCACATTATATTGTTGATTTTTCCGTACTGTTTATCATCCTTTTTTGTGCTGTCCTCGTTTTCTATATAACTAAGTTTATCCTGAACCGGTTCCTGAAAAGGATTGTAGAAAAGTCTGCAAGCAAATGGGATGATTATCTATATGAAGAGAGGGTTTTTACCAGGCTGGCATTATTGATACCGGCGTTAATTATTCAATTGTCGCTGGAGACTTCTGTACATAACCATCCCCATGCCATTCACCTTATCGAAGTTGTATTGAGATTTTACATGATCTCCATTGTGATACTGGCAACTATATCCTTTCTTAATGCAGTTCACCGGATCTATGGTGAATATGAAGTTGCTGAATCCAAACCGATCAAAAGTTATATTCAGATCGGAAAGATCATCGTATATGTGATTGGTGGTATTATCATGATATCAGCATTGATAGGGCAATCACCACTGAGCATCCTGGCCGGTTTGGGCGCATTATCGGCTGTGCTGCTATTGGTATTTAAGGACAGTCTCCTTGGTTTTGTTGCCGGGATACAGCTTTCCAGTAATAACATGCTCAAGATCAACGACTGGATTGTGGCACCCAAACACAATGCTGACGGGATCGTCCTCGATATCACGCTGGTAACCGTGAAGGTGAGAAACTGGGATAACTCTGTGACCCTGATCCCAACATACTCACTCGTTACAGATTCTTTTATGAATTGGAGAAGTATGGATGAAGCAGGGGGAAGAAGACTCAGAAGATATTTTCTCATTGATGTCAGATCCGTCAGAGTGGTGAATGAAAAGTTGCGGGAAAAGGTAAAAGGATTTAATATACCGGAGGATGCCTTTAAGGAGCAAGGATTACCGGCAACGAACCTCGGGTTATTCAGGAGATATCTGCAGGAATACCTTAAAAATGTTCCGGAAATAAACCAGGATTCACTTCATTTGGTACGGGTGCTTCAGGCCACCGAAGCAGGATTGCCGGTTGAAATAACGGTTTATACCCGTTTCCCTGAATTTACTGGATTTGAAGCATTTCAATCAAAATTCTTCGAGCATATATATGCTGTCCTGCCGGCATTTGAACTGGGCGCTTATCAACGCCCGGGAAGTATAGATGTCGTGCCTGAGAATTGAATTTATCCTGATTGCTTGTCATGATATTTTATTTTAATGGGCAACCCATAAAGACAGAGACAGTACTAAAAGTAAAACATACCGAAGAAGGACAGAAATATGAATAATATTCTTCAACGTGTAGAACAAGTATTTAACGAAAAAACATTAATCGGTAACCACGATTTTACCGAAGATGAATATTCGTTGATGGTGGATTCTGTTGGTACATTGTGTGATAATTATGACAAAAATTCCTATAAACTCATATTTGCCACCCTTGTTGAAATTGCCAAACGATGGAAACAGTCCGATACTACCGAAAATGAAGAAGAAAATAGTGGATATTGGGATTATGTGTTTAAGACTTTGTTTGGTTCAGATATTGACCAACAACGTTGTCAAAAATATAGAAATGTAATTAGTTGGCTGGGGAAAAATTCTAACATTCCTATTGTTACAGGCGGGCATAATTACTATGCAACTCTGATGATGCACTCCTTTGCACCGAAAAACAGTATTCATTCATTTTTTGACCTTTGTTACAATATTTTCAAAAATGACTTTGGTTTTGGTTTCACGAGAGATGACGAATGGCAATGCGATAGAGTTGCTACGGATATAGCAATTTTTTTAGGCCATGGGTATCGTGAAGACAAGAAGGTTTCTATTGGTTCAAGCGCATATTCAATTAAAATTGGTTTGCGATCATTCGCACTGAATGAAGATTTGTCCGCTGATTTTGTTAAATTTATAAAAGATACATTCTATCAAATCAATAAACTATTCAATAGAGAGAAAATTTCTGAATACACAAGGTTAGAGCGATATATAGTTGAATGGTGGAAAAACAAAACAGAATCGGAAAAGCTGTCCGATGAAACCGCTCGAAGGATAAGAGTTTCAACAGTTTCAAAACAAAACATTGTTGCAAAATACATTAGAAATGACAATGAAGTATTCCTTTGTCTTCCATCAATTAGATTAGACGACGACACTAACACAATGCGACTTTGGGTTTATTTAGATGGAGAACAAGTTTATTCCGAAGAAATGAGAACCAAACGAGGCGAATTAGTAGTTGCTACAAAGCAAAAAGAATTTGAATTGAATGATTTTCTGAAAAGGTATGACTCAATAAATGTAAGGATTGAAATAACAGAAAACGGAGTAGTTATTTTCGATTCCGAGAAAAACAAAATGACTTCACTTAATAGAGAGTTTATTTTATTTGATGGTGAAAAAGAGGTTTTTAGCCAAATAAATCAGCCATCAAACTACTTCGTTTATTCAAAAGATATTGATGCATTAAAACGGCTGTATCTTTTTTTGAGGTGCTACGTATAAGATGGAAAAAGATAAAATGGATATTAAAAATTCCAAATTATTAGTTGCGCCTGAAGAAATACTAGCGAGTTTTGATCTGGTGCAGATAAAAGAAAACAGCAAGCATT
>JAPLDH010000066.1 GCA_026391355.1 Bacteroidota bacterium
AAAGGAGGGTATTGTCACTGAACGTACCGTCACCGGTGGTTCCCCAACTGAAAACTGTATATCCTGTGGCCTGGGCAGCCAACTGGTAATAACCGTTAGTTGTTACAATTGATGCACAGATCGAATCATCCGGTCCTGCATTGATCGCAGGGAACGGTACAATGGTAAGCCCGGCTGTATCTGTCTTCACCGAATTGAAACAGGCCTTGGTCCCGGTGACTGAAATGATCAGGTTTATAAGGCCTGAACCGCCGAATGGTGTGTAGGTCGTATTCAGACCATGAACCGGCAGGAACGTCCCTGAACCGGGAGGATCATCCGTCCAGGTAATTGTCGCTGCCGTTGTATCGTAATTGTGGGCTGTGGCACTCAGACTTACTGAGTAACCCGGACAGACGGTCTGGTCAGGGCCTGCATGTATAGTCGGCAGGGAGTCTATTTCTACGACGCCTGTCATCCATTTTTCGCAATCCTTTCCCGGATTGGAATAAACTCCTTTGACCGTGTAACTTCCGGCGATTTCCTGAGTGTCAAAATAAAACTGGCTTCCGGTGCCAGGCTTGACCTGGACGGGGGCTAAAATTCCGGATCGATAGAGATAATAGGTTACCTGGGATTCCGATCCGTCAACACCAACGAGATGTGGTTCGCAAACCGGAGCAGCCGGTATCACCTGGTGCGCTAAAGGTGCACTCACCATGACGATACTGTCGTTCATCCTGGTTTTACAATGGAAATGCGTAGTATCAACCCAAACTGTATAGGTTCCGGTGGAAGATTGGGGACCGAAGTCCAGTTGCGAATTTGTACCCGGCAGTGTTTTAAGAGGCACTGAGTTATCCAGGTAAAGGGTATACGAATAAGTACTATCCTGTGAAAAGCTAAGGTAAACATTGATTCCTGCACACTGAACGCTGGTTGGCATTACCGAATAAATATTTGGCTTCGACCATATCCGGATCGTGTCGGACATCCAGCGGTAGCAATTTGGGGTAGAGGGATAACCGGCACGAACAAGGTAGAACCCTGCATCATTCACCGGTGTGAATGTAATCGGTCCACCGCCGGCTTTGGTTTCAAGCCAGGTCTGGGCACCTGTTCCCGGTTCAAACCAGAGTTCGTAACTCATCATGGCTTCGGAAGCCGGCAGTGAGATGGTCACCGGGGCACAATGGCCGGTTGATGTTACGGTTTCCTGCAGGGGATTGTGACTGATCTGTGTGCTGTCGATCATTTCTGCCTCGCAGAACGGTGAATTAAGCATCACACCTTCAACGGTATAGATACCTTCAATGGTACTGTAAGTGAAATAGAGATAACCTCCATTCCCGTTCAGTGAGTCGACCCTCGTTTTTACTGCACCAACCCTGCGATACAGCAAGTATTTACAGGATGTGTCGGATCCAGCCAGGTAGATCTGGGTCCCTTCACAGTGAATGCCCGGGGGGTTAACCGCAAATTGATGCGGGTTATACAGTAATGTGGCAATTCCGTTCATCCATCTGGTGCAATGGGTGGGGAGAAGGTCATCTTCTGCTTTTATGCGGTAGATGCCGGGTTGCGACAGTTGGGGAAAAAAGAAGGAGGAGCCGGTACCCGGTCTGCTTGTGTAGTTTCCGGTAGTAGTATCCACCAGGTAATATGTTTTCCCTGTCTGGGAGCCTGAGATCCCCAGTATCTTGGGAATGCAGAATTCTCCGGAAGAGACCAGGTTAAATAAGGCAGGCAACGGATCGATCCAGAGTGTATCCGTCATCCACCGTGTGCAATGGGAAAAGTTGTTTCTTGCCTTCACGATATAATACCCTGCCAGGGTCACCGTATCAAAGCAGATGGAGCTTCCGGTGCCGGCAACAGGAGTTCCGACCTGGGTAGTATCTGCCGGGACGGTTCCATGGTAAACGGTATAGGTCACCCCGGTATCTGAACCGGTCAGGCATAGCTCGACAGGAGGGCAATGGTGCCCCGTGGGAAGCAGGCTATAGAGGCCTGGCCGGGCATAAACAGTATCTTCACCGTTCATGGCTGAATTACAGTTGGTGGTGGGATTAATGCCGATTACATAATAAATCCCGGACGGTAGCTCAGGCTTGAAGCATATTGTATCCCCGGTACCTGGCACAGTGTCAACACAATATAGTCCTGAAAACAGATAGTAATTGATCCCCGTCTGAGAACCGCTGAGGCAAATCGTCGTTCCTTCGCAAAGCACTCCCTGTGGTTCAACATAAAAGACCAGTGGATTGGGTGTTATGCTAACGCTTCCATACATCATCCCGAAGCAACCGGTGATCGTATCCTTTCCCACAACACGGTAGATCCCTGTATCGGTCACCGGCCCAAGACTAAGATAACCCGGCAACCCGGTTCCCTTGACGGAACGGATCGTATCGATGGTATCGGGTGGCATGCCATGGATCAGGTAGTAGCGGACAAATGCCTGGGAACCGCTCAGTTCAAGCGTGGTTCCAGCACATGAATCACCCTCAGGGGTAAGGAGATAGGGTATCGGTAAGGGGTTTTCCGTAACCGTGACCTGCCCGTTCATCATTTTTGTGAAATGGTTGAAATTGTTGGTGGCAATGACGGTATAAATACCCGGATCGGCTGTCGGAGGAAAATAAAGGAGACCATTGATGCCGGGAAGAATGCCTCCATAAAGGATGTTGTTCCGCTTTCGCTGGTAGCTGATGCCTGTTTCTGAATAACTCACACCCACGACAACCCCGCTGTCACCGGCACAAAAAGCACCACCCCCGATCACGTTAAAGACCTGGGGATAGGGCATAATACTGATGACAACGGTATCGGTATTAACGCATGTGGCTGAGTCGGTAACCTGAATGATAAACATGGTTGTATCCAGCATAGGAGTCGTGGTCGGATCGAGGGTATTCCAACCTGAAGCGATAGACGCCAGCGGGGTCCAGGAATAGCTCATGGAATCGACACCTACAGATACCGTCGCATGGAGGGTGGTGGTTGAACCGGCAGGTATGGAAGCATCCGCACCCGCATCCACAACGGGCAAAGGAAAAACAGTTACCGGGTAGTTTTGCGAGGTTCCGGCACACCCGCTATAGGACAGTGATATCTGATAATTCACAACTCCTCTCATCAATCCATTGTTCGTAAGCAACTGGATAATGGGATTAGCCGTTCCTGAACTATAACCGGAGATATCCGGATCACCGGAAACTGTTATATATCCAAAGTCGGTACCCGGACAATTCGAAGCCAGCAGAATGTTGGTACTCCCACCCGAACATAGGGCTGAACTGTTTGGTGGTGTAATGGTCAGCAATGGCCGGGGTTTAACGATCACCGTGATGCTCCCCACTAAGTGTGTGTAACCGTCAAAAACAGAATCGGTATAGGTAATAACACAAGGAAGGCAGGGATAGATTGAGTTACATACAGGATTATCAACAGGGTTCTGCAGGTAAGAGTTAAATCCTGCGTCGGAAGTCCAGTGAAATGTGTAATTGCCTGATCCTCCCACGATATTTGAATATAACTGAACCTGGTCTTCTGAACAAACGGTATCGGGTGAAGCTGTAGGAAATACGCCAGGGCAAGGATATGTAACCACTATAGCTACATCGTTGCTGTTCTTACAACCCTCTGAATCTGTCACGGTAACACTGTACAAGTAGGAAGTAGGCTGAGTGGGCATAAGTATCGTGGTCGTACAACCCGGGAGGTTGTTCGATCCCTGAATCAATGTTGAGTCCTGCCAGTTATAATAAAGTGAACCTGTTCCTCCGGTCACACTGCATGACAATGAAGTACTCGTTCCGCAGGCGATTACCTGGTCAGAGCCGGCATCAACCGTCAGGCCGGGGTAGATTGTCACTTCAAGTTCAACAGAGTCCCCGGTACAGGTTATTCCCGGGTACGAGTATATGGCTTTAAGCCAGTAATGAACAGGGACAGGGCTGAGCGTTGTATTGATAAGGGTTTCATCGATCGGATTCGAGGTTCCACTGGCAGGAAGATTTGATATCCCTGCCACCAATGGCCGGAACCAATGGAACGATACTCCCAGCGTGCTGCTCGACATTGCATAGGTAAATGGGACCCCGCTGCACCGGTGATCCGTCAGCGAACTGGTGATCACCGGAATTGGGTATATATCCATGACATAATTCTGGTTAACAGGCGGACAGGGGGACCCGCTGTAATAGGGTGTTATTCCGTACACGACGCTTGCCAGGTTAGGACCGGGGTTAGAAATAGTCATGACCGGAATGGTGCTCGTACCTGGTCCGGGATTGAATCCAGTGCACCCGCCATCACTGATAAGAGCCCAGGTGAAAGTCGTGCCCGGATAATTGCCCTGAAGAACTACCGTATCAGTTGGATTTCCCGAGCATTGTCGCTGGTACATTGGGCTGTTTGTCACGGTAGGCGAAGGTTTTACCGGGACGATATCCGTAACCTCCGGTCCAGAGCAACCGTTTGGTGCCGGACCCGGCCCAACAGGTGTGATATGGATGACGACATCCTTTGTGACGAGGGCAATGTTTGTGAAATGATACAAGGGAATGGATGTCACATGGTTATCCGACAGGATAGGCGGGCTAATATTAACGATGTAATTTGGATTGTATTCCAGCCAGTAATTGAAATAGGTTCCAGTAACATTCGAAGTAAGAGGAATCGGACCGACCGGAGCACCCGAACAGACGCTGTCGACGGTAAAGTTATTGGTGATAACAGGGATCGGCTCAACCGTTACCGTCAGATTACGCGGCACGCCCGGACAGAAGGTAGATCCTCGTCCCGTTGGCGTAATCGAATAGACTACCGTTCCGGGAGTATTGATGCCGAAATTCATTGAAAGGTTATCGGTGATCGTAGTCCCGCTCCCTGGGGAGACTACACCGTTCACAGGAACGGAAGGAGCAGATGGAACTGTTGCCGTCCATTGGTAGGTTGCCTGGTCATCATTGGATACAATGCTATGGTTGACACTCGACCCAGAACATATGGTATCGTGCGTGGAACCGGTTATCACCACCGGGCTTGGGTTTACCAGGATTTCAATTACATTGCTCACATTGGGGAAGCAGTGGTTTGCCGACACAAACCTCCGATAGTAGGTAGTCACGGTAAGATTACCCGGCGAATAACCCAAATTGGTTGCCCCGGTTATGTTTGTAAAGGAGGATTGGTCGACAGAGCTGGATTGCCAACTGTATTGATAGCCTCCACCTCCTCCGGTAGGGGGAGTGCCTGTCATGGGGGACGGGGCAGTGCCGGAGCAGACAGTATCCGGGGGTGAAATAATTCCCGGATTCACCGGGGCGTCAACAATAATGTTTTTGACGGATATTTGCGAACAACCATTGGGATGGATTGCCAACCCTGTAACCAGTGTAATACCCGCTACACCTATCTGAACACAGGCAGGATTTGGCGCTCCCATCCCCGGGATGGTACTAAGCCACATAAAAGTTGAACTTGATGGGAAATATGTAGCTGTTAAACATATCGGCTCTCCCACGCAGACTTCATTGCCTGGTTTGTTAGTGGTTATATAGAGAGTAGGCCGGGGAAGCAATCCGACCATAATGGTATCAGAATAGACTGAACACCCATCTATCTTGTGGTAATATTTTCCTGGAACTTTTACATAAAGAGTGTCTTTGTGGCTTGTCAGCATTCCGCCACCTACAATATACCAATCATGAATTATTCCGGCAGTCCCGGGTACGGCAATAAGTTCCGCTGAGTCCCCATTGCATGGATTTATGTAGGAGCTCGAATCGCATTGTCCCGGAGGGGGAGGCTGGATGTCGATGGGGTTACAGTTTGCCCAGATGTAATTTGCACATTGCCCACGACTTTCAAGGTTAATTCCGGAAAAAATGAAGAATAAAAAGAGAGGAAATACCAAGTGTTTTCGAGGCCATTTTGACCCGGAAAACCAGTACAGAATTTTCATCGTGTAAATTTTTTTCTTTAACCTGACATCAAATTACTATTGCGGTAAAGTTACGACAAAATACTCATTTATTAAACTGTCATATCTATTTCCATCAATATTAAAAAAACCCTTCCGAATCCCTACCGGGACCGGTAAAAAAATACGCAATGGTTAAATTATTGAAAATCAAGTGGATGTTAGATAGATCCTACGGTTATCCCTCCCCGGAAAAAAATTTACAATTCCAAAATCTCAGCTTTTTGGCACCTCATTCCCCGGCTCCTCCGGCACAATGATCCATGCAATGATGTAAGCAAGGAACCCGACACCGCCAACAAAGAATAATATTGCCCAGAGGACACGTACGAGCACGGGATCAAGGTTGAAATAATTGCCCAATCCGCCACAAACACCGCCAATAACCCGGTCTTTTACTGATCTGTAAAGTCTTTTTGCTTCCATGTTTTATGTTGTTAAATGAGGATTTGACGAAGTAAGATATGTAAAGTTACATCATCAGTGTGAGAAGAAATGATTAATAGACGACCTTTTTGTACTTCGGCTGTTCAGGTTTGCAAGAAAATGCAAACTAACTGGTCAGTATAGAGTGCCGTCTTATGAGTCGTATGCCCATTTAACCCAGACAGACCCCCAGGTAAAGCCACCGCCAAAGGCAGCAAGAATGATATTATCGCCTTTTTTGAGCTGATTTTCCCAATCCCACAGACAAAGGGGAATGGTTGCACCGGTTGTGTTTCCATAACGCTGGATGTTCACCATCACTTTTTCCTTGCTGAGACCCATCCGTCGTCCTGTTGCATCGATGATCCTGAGATTTGCCTGGTGAGGAACGAGCCATGATATATCTTCTGATTTGAGGTTGTTCTTCTCCATGATCTCGGCAGCGACATCAGCCATTTTGGTAACCGCAAACTTAAAAACAGGTGGGCCTTCCTGGTAGATAAAATGCTCTCTGGCATCTACTGTTTCGTGGGAGGGTGGTTTGAGCGACCCTCCTGCTTTCATGTGAAGATAGGCGCTCCCGGAACCATCGGTATAAAGGATAGAGTCCATGATCCCATATTCTTCAGTTGTGGGTTCAAGTAAAATCGCCCCTGCAGCATCTCCAAAAAGTACACAGTTTTCACGGACGGTATAATCGGTGATCGACGACATTTTGTCTGTTCCTACCACAATGACTTTCTTGCACTTTCCTGATTCTACGAACTGGGAGGCGGTCACAATTGCAAAAAGGAGCCCTGAACATGCGGCATTCATATCGAAACTGAATGCATTTTTGATCCCTGCCTTGTCACTGATGAGGTTCGCAGTGGCCGGGAACATCATATCAGGAGTTACTGTAGCACAAATCAAAAGGTTGATTTCGTCGGGTGAAGTATTTGTTTTCTTCAATAACTCTTTAACGGCTTCAGCGCCCATATATGATGTTCCGAGACCTTCTCCCTTTAATATATGTCGTTCCTTAATGCCCGTCCTGGATGTAATCCATTCGTCGGAAGTATCCACTATTTTTTCGAGTTCCTGATTGGTTAAAATATAGGGAGGAACCCATCCTGCAACACCGGTTATTGCTGCCCTGACTTGTGCCATAAAATGTTGTTTATTCGAAAATGGGAAAAAGATAATTCACTAACCTTTGTTAATAGCGTATTTTTCAAGTGCATGCTTAATCTTTTGTGAAAGTTTTGCATCATACACCTCTTTTGCCAGATGAATTAGCCTGCAGATGGCAGGACCACTGGAAATTCCATGTCCGACAAGAACCGGAGCATTGATACCCAGGATGGGAGATCCGCCATAATTCTCGTAATTGAACCGTTTGAGATATTCGTCGTTGATGCCGCGTTTTACCATTACACGGTACATGGCTTCTATCTGTTTAAGAACAATGTTACCAATAAATCCATCGCAAACGATGACGTCTACGTTATCCCTGAAAAGCTCTCTTCCTTCAACATTTCCGATAAAATGATAATCCTTGGATTCTTTCATTAACTGGAAGGCAGATTGGGTGGCAAGGTTTCCTTTTTTTTCTTCAGAACCGATATTGAGTAGTCCTACCCTGGGATTTTTTACATGAAATACGCTTTCCGCGAAAATAGATCCCAGAAGTCCGAACTGGCATAACATATCAGGCTTGCTGTCGGGGTTTGTCCCAACATCGATCAGTATGGTTGAACCGCCATTTTCTTTGGGGATATATGCCGGAGCGCTGGGCCGGATCACTCCCTGTATGGCATTTACGCTGTAAATGGATCCGACAAGCATTGCACCACTGCTGCCGGCGCTCGCAAAGGCATTGATCTCCTTGTGCTTCAACATGCGAAAACCGGTAGCAATACTTGAATTGGGTTTATTTACCAACGCTTTGGTTGGTTGTTCATCCATCTCAATAAGATCGGGAGCATCGACAATATCAAACGCTTCAGGATCAACTTTCTCCTCCTTGAGAAAGGCTACTATGATGTCTTTATCACCAATAAGGACAATCCTCGTTGATCCGGAAAGTTCCTTCTGCGCCTTAATGGCGCCGTGGAGTGTGGCATTTGGAGCGAAATCACCACCTGATACATCTAATCCGATTCTCATTCGGTCAAGATTAAGTTACTAATAGAATGATCGCTGTTAATCCTTTCTTTTTCAGGAAGAAGCAGGTCTCTACAGGTAAAAGGAATCCTCCTTTCGTATCTGAGATCACCCGGCAGCAGTCTTCGCGATCGCCAGTTTTCCCCGGTAATGACCGCATTCGGCACAAACCCTGTGATAAAGCACGGGCGCCCCGCAATTTGAACAAAGAGCTATGGTTGGAACAGTTGCTTTGTCGTGTGTTCTTCTTTTGTCTCTCCTTTGATTTGAGATCTTTCGTTTAGGATGTGGCATTTTTTACTAATTTACGATTTATGATTTACAATTTATGCTTTTTGATCTTTACGCAATTTATTCAATTTCTCCCAACGAGGATCGGGTTCAGTGGAGGCAGGCCTCATCTCTAGCTTTTTAAGCGTTTCCGGGTTACAAAAGCTAACCCCGTTTTCATCGTCCGGATGAACTCTCCTGGCCGGTAAATGCAGATTACAGTATTCATAAATAAACGAACTGACGTCAAGATGTGTCTCTCCTTCAGGAATGATCTGCAGTTCTTCGTTTTCCTCGTAATATCCCACGCCAAATTTTATGATCAGTATTTCCTTCCCCTCGATCTTCTGTTCAAGCGTTTCGTAACACCGGTCACAGGGTAAAAGTACCGTTCCATCCAGGGTAAAATGAAAAACAAGCATCCTTTCATCTTTCTCCAATTCGGCATGTACAGAAATCCGACCCGTCTTTATCTCGGAATACTCAAAATATTCAAAGAACTTGTCCTCAATTTCCCAGTCAAAAGTATGAAGCCCGGGTTTTAACCCTATAAAAGGGATCACAAATTGTGTCAGGTAATCCACGGTGCTTTAAAGTCAAAAAGTTTGCAAAATTAAAAATTAATCTTGTGAATCACAAATAATTATTTCGTCCTATATTTGTTTATTCAAATCTGGTTTAACCTAAAACCCTGCGCCATGTTCAACAAAATTATCGCCAGTTCGTTACCCTTCATGCCAAAGAAACTGGTGTGGATCTTTTCAAAAAAATATATAGCCGGAGAGACCATTGAGGATGCAATCCGGGTCTCAAAACAAATGAATGAACAGGGGATCAAAGTGACCATTGACCTGCTGGGCGAATTCATTACCGACCTGAGCCAGGCTGCTGTTAACCGCGATCAATACCTTTCAATCATTGAAAGGATACAACAGGAGAATATCGATGGCAACTATTCCCTGAAGCCAACCATGTTCGGTCTGCTGCTTGATAAAGAGGTCTGTTATGAGAACATCCGGCAGATCGTTATGAAAGCTGTCGGTTACAACAAGTTTATCCGCGTCGACATGGAGGATTCACAGTGTACGGACATGGAACTGGAACTTTTCAGAAAACTAAAAGCGGAATTTCCGAAAAATGTGGGGCTCGTTTTCCAGGCTTATCTCCGGAGAACGCTGAAGGATATTCAGGATCTGATGGACATTCATACTCCGGAGGTGCCTTTGAATTTCAGGCTGTGTAAGGGTATATATGTAGAAGCAGAAAGTATCGCATATAAGAAATACACGGAGATCAATGACCACTATCTGGAAGACCTTGAGTTTATGTTCCGGAACAAAATGTATCCCGGTATTGCAACACACGATAAGCCGCTGGTCGATGGAGCTTATCAGCTCATTGAAAAATATAAAGTACAGCGCTCTGCATATGAATTTCAGATGCTTTACGGTGTAACTCCGGAGTTACGGAGGACCATTCTTGAAAAAGGACATACGATGCGCGTGTATGTTCCCTTTGGAAAACAATGGTTTGGTTATTCCACGCGCCGGCTTAAGGAGAATCCAAAGATGGCAAGCCATATTATCAAAGCTCTGTTTATCAGAAAGTAGCATATAAACTAGTGAACTTGTGAGTTCGCGAACAAGAGAGTTAGTGGATTTTTCCTTTACTCACCAACTCACCAGTTCACCAGTTCACCAACTATTTGAAGGCTTTCTCAAGCATCCCATCCCCACCGATCTTCAGCCGGTCGAAATAGGAAGGAACGGTTTTTCCCATCAGTTTATCGACATACATCCGGGCAAGGAATTGTCCGAGCATAAAGCCCTGTCCGCGCAGACCAAGGAACAAGCCGGCTTCGGTATCGATCAGCATGCGGGGTTCAACGTAATATCCTGCCCATATGGCCTGAAAACCTACTGATGAAAGCTGGGGGATCCAGTTGGTAAATATCTCGGCTGCTATCTCCGGGAAATCTTCCGTATTAACTTTAATGTTTTTCCCGGTTTGCAAAGGTTCGATGGCAGGAGAAGCACAACCGATGATCTGACCGGTTTCTCCCAATTGCTGGCCATAAACAGCCGTGAAACCTTTATACCTCCTACGGTCGATCAACATATCCATAGGCCCCCCGTTTTTGCCCAGCATCGGCAGCCGCCGCGTGATGAATGCCTGGTGTTTCACCGGGAACAACCCTGTTTCAATGCCCAGCATCCTGGCAAATTTCTCACCTTCAGGGCCCAATGCATTGATAAAAATCTCCGTCTCATACTCCACATACTTTTTCTCATGATCCCTGACAAGGATAAAATATTTTCCGTCACTCATTTTTACATCGATCAGTTTGCAATCTTCTTCCACCCTTCCTCCATGATCCAGTCCCATCCTGCGGATCAGGTCAATGACCCTTCCCGGGGAAGCCTGCCAGCAATTCTTTGTGATCAGTGCGGAGATGTACGTGGTGAGCGATGGATTGAAATGAGGGGAAACTTCCTTTTGAAAATCTTTCGGGCTGATCATATAGGCATCCGACCATGCCATTGAATCAACCAGTGACTGATACATGGCATCATCATGGGCAAAAGTCACATAATTAGTAGGCCGGTATTCAATGTTATGAAACTGCTGAAGGACTTTAAATATCTCATGATTATGACCGGCAATATCCGATAACTCAGGAAGTGAGAAGTTTGGTCTGCCGCCGGCAATATTTCTCCAGGAAGCTCCCCGGCCATAATTGATCAGCACAGGTTCCATCCCCTCTTCACTTAAATACCTGAACAATGCGCTTCCTCCTATCCCACCGCCTGCAATGAGTGATTTTACGCTGATCTTCTTTACTCCATTCCTGTTCGTTCCAATCAAAATATTTTCATGGACATTTCTCGGATAAAGCTCTCCCATGGCTACCTGGTTTGCCAAAGGTCCCCTTGGAGTAGGTTCACCGACGATGGAAATCCCGGAACCGGCAAGAGTTTGCTTCAGCCTGCGGATACACCGTTTCCCCCGGCAGGCGCCCATACCGAGACGGGTGGTATGCTTCACCTCGTCGACAGATATGAACTTACGGTCACCAATGGTTTCGGTGATCTCATCCAGGGTTACATCATCGCAATGACAAACATAGGTGGGTTCTGCAATTTCGTGTTCATAATGGCTGTATTCAATGGGTACAGGATAATTTTCCCTGGTAATGAACCCCCTTACGTTCGTTAATTCATCACCATGGAGGGTCGTGGATTTTACCCTTGCAATATTGGTCTTGTTGGGTTTTATCAACACCTTTTCCACAATGCCTTCCCCTAATTTTTTCCCATTATTATCGACAAGAAAACATGAAGACTGCTCCTCCACATGATATTCTATCGGTAGGAACAGCCAGTCTTTTTTCAGGTTGTACCCGAAGATCGCCAGCCCCGGGCATTGATAAACGCAATCCATGCAGCCGGTACATTTTCCGAAATCGATTTCCGGAACAGTACTGGTTGAAGATTTTGTGATGGCCCCGTTTGGACAGGAAAATGCACATGGGTTACATGCGAAACCATACAGACAGTCGATAAGGACAAATCCTTTTGAATTCATCCTTTCCGGATCAGGCATGTCAACATCTTCGATAATTTTTACAGGATGCTGCTGGGAATCAATATAATCTTTGGATGTAACGAGATATTCATCATAATTATACCGTTCGCCCATTTCCTGCAGGATCTCAAAAGCAACCTGCTTGCCGCGCACAACGGCGCTGGTTCCTTCACCGATCCGGATAGCATCGCCTGCACCAAAACAACGCCGTCCGAAAATCTCATTCCCTTTTATCAGCAACTGGTCATCCTGGACAAGTCCCGTGCATATATTGATGGCATCTATTCCTTCGATGATCTGTTCGGTTCCTTTGACCGGTTTAAAATTCACACATTCTGCAACAACGGCGCCCACAATTCCGTCATGATGCTCATTCGGGATTGCTTTTAACAGGATATGAGAAGTCAGGACAGGTATTCCCAGTCGCCTGACACGATTGGCCTGGACCGGGAACCCGCCTTCAAAGGGTTGGGCTTCTACGATCGCTTTTACACGGGCGCCGGCCTGCATCAACTGGTAGGAGGTCAGGTACCCGATGTTTCCTGCACCCACAGTCAGGATGTTTTTCCCGAGCAGGGTCAGTTCATTGTTCATCATTTTCTGAACTACAGCAGCAGTATAAACACCCGGAAGATCATCATTTTCAAAAGCAGGCATGAAAGGGACGGCGCCGGTTGCCACGACAAGGTATTCTGCATCTACATAATATATCTCCTCAGTAAAGATGTTTTTCACGGCAAGCCTCCCATCCTCGAAAATATCCCATACTGTGGAGTTGAGGAAG
Organism: Bacteroidota bacterium; assembly: GCA_026391355.1. GTDB lineage: Bacteria > Bacteroidota > Bacteroidia > Bacteroidales > FEN-979 > CAIYUC01. The sequence continues at coordinate 13,179 of JAPLDH010000066.1, forward strand.
ATCCCGTCATGATCCTCGCCGGCCAGTGTTTTTGCAATGTCGAAGCCACGCATTCCCCCGAATTTCTGCTCTTTTTCGAAAAAGAAAAACTGGTGGGTCTGCATGATGAACTGACCGCCAATCTTATCATTATTATCGATCACTATGTTTCCGATTCCGTGTTTATTGAGTTCCTCACGAGCAGCAAGGCCGGCTGGACCTGCCCCAATGATAGCAACATCCGTTTTATAAACATTAATGGGAATGTCTTTGGTTACTTTGGTGCGATAGGGTTCATAATCATGCGGGATCTCACTTACCTCCTTTATATCATCGACCCGTGTAATGCAGATTCTCTTTATCTGGCCATCGACCAACATCTCACAAGCACCGCATTTGCCGATCCCGCATTCGAGGCTTCTTTCACGGTTCTTCAGGCTGTGGCTGTGAACGGGATGACCAGCCTGGTGAAGGGCGGCGGCTATGGTAAATCCTTTTTCGCCTGTTATCTCTTTTCCTTCAAATAAAAAGTTAACATTTTCTGTTTTCCCGATCTCAATAATGGGATGTTTTTCAATCTTATACATGGTAGCTGTGGTTAGAAATCAAGATAATCCGCTTATCTGAGGTTTAAAAACCCGGTGCAAAATTATTGTTTTTCCATTAACAGGATATGGAAGACGTTACTATCTTCAGAGATTAAAATAGAAGCCGACAGCCACCAGATTCTCTAATTGTACGTTCCTGCAGATCTTTTCTTCATAAAATACCCTGGTTTGAATGGTGGTTTTCAGGAATTTATTGATCCTGAAACCAAGAATATTTTTCAGGTTAACATCGACAGAGGCCTTGTAGTTCTTAAACAGTGATAAATCACAATCCCAATGGAACCATTTTAACAGCTCCCTGTTGACGAGGAGTTGCATGCTCAGGCCATATTCAAAAAGGTGGTTTTTGCCTTTAATAACACCATAATACTCGTTGACCTTCCTCAGATCAAAAATCCTTTTATCCCTCAGATAGGTGAGCCTGGCACTGGAAACACCCAGTGTGAGTGAACCCCAATCCTTCCAGGTGAGATCAATCCCAAAGGATAAATTCCAGAAAAGCGGGGTCAGAAATGAAGAACTGAGGGTTTTAACTGTTTTGCCACTGTCTGTAATATAATAATCATATCCCGGCATCCATCGTGAAAGAAGCGCTGAAGTAAAGATAAGGTTGCATGGACTCTTGATTTTCAGCATAAGCCGTGTTGACAGGGTATTATCATCCGGGTAAAATTTGCTGATACTGTCAAAATAATATTGAATGCCAAGGTTATGAACAAGACAGTTGGAAAGGCTGAAGTTCAGGTTATTATCAATAACTGACTTGTACTTAAGGTATTGCAGCAGGTTCAACTGATTTGCATTTTTATCATGCAACCAGTTAATAAAGAACAGGCTGTTCATTGAAATGGAATATTCCAACTCCTGCCTGAAAATGATTTTCCCCGGTTGTTTTTGAGGGTCGAGACTATCAAATGGTTTTTCCGGCTTTAATGTAGCGGGACCGGTCACCTCCCGTGAAGGGGTGTGAAGGGTCATCAGGCAGAACATGAGATGCCCTGCGAATGATATCAATCCGGGTATATTCACCGTAACCTTTTAAACCGAGAATCATTTGCAGGGAAAAATTGAGTAGTGGTCAGAGACCTTTGAATTGAGGTATTTTCTTCATCCCCCAACTGGATTGAAAGTCAAGATTGACAAGGATCACCTTGACGTTTACCCGTTTATTGTTCTGCAGGGTTTTCAATATATCAAACACATTATTATTTAAGGAACCAAAGTATTTGGCCCAGTAAACAAACATAAAATAATCCGCACCTTCTGCGGAAACTATTTCTGTTCCATCGATGGAGTGAAGTTTTGAGGCTATTTCGTGAAGTTTGTATTTAGGGTTGATTTTGTAATCTGTTCCCCTTATCATCTGAGCAGCAAACTCATCCGCTTTTCCGGCACATGATACATGATCATTATAATCAATAAGTTCACCGCCGGTGGTGAAAAAATCAACGCTTGGAAAGCCGTCGATCATACTGTAAAGAGTAAATATCTCTATTGAATCTTTGGCAATATACAGTTGCCTTCCTTTCCCGGTTAATTTGCTGTTAATATAGCGTTGAATGGTTTGTGTGGTTTCCATCCTGGGCTTGGTGATGCCTTTTGTTTTCAGGAGCAGCGATTTGCAGGATGGATTGATAAACAATATCATTAGAATTCCCAGAAATAACAATACATTTCTCATAATTCAATATTTATGGCTTAAATTGAAACCTCATTTTGAGATTTTCCTAAAAGATTACATTTTCATTTACCGCAAAGACGCCAAGACGCAAATAACAGATAATCAATTATATTTATTTTGCGTCTTGGCGACTTTGCGGTGATTTTTACTTTTGAGACAGCATATTAAGCATTTATACCGGAATGACAATCCGGATTTCATTGTTTTCATGAATTACTTTATAATCACCAGGTTTGATAACAATGGGGTATTTTGCTTCCAGTGCACGGTTTACCTCAGGCGATAATGGATATGTATCATCAATTGTGATTGAATTCCGATCCTTCAGATAGTTGTAAAATAAACCATTCCTAACAGTTTTAAGATCACTTTCTTTAACAATAATGATCAATTGGTTTTGCTCATTTATAAAGGCATTCCCTTTAATGGAGTTGCCTCCCGTTGGCCGGTTTTCCCATTTAACGCTTACACTGAACCTGCAGAAACCAAAGGGCATCTGGCAATCACTCTTTTTGGAATTAAAGTCAAAATCGAACGTAATCACGGGACCGGGAACCGGGCAACCAACTTTTAAAGGATTTGCTGTTACCGATTTGGACATGATAAAGACAAAGAGAATTAATAGAATTTGTAGCTTTTTCATATTTAAAAATTTTTCATTTGACTTATTTCCGCCGTTCTGTTCCTGCCGGCAGCTTGCAGGCAATTATTAAGTTCCGGAAGTAACAATTGAAACTACCTGAAAAAATCCATCCTCCCTGCGATCATTTTTCCCCTCCTGAATTTTCTCTTTCCCTTTCCTCCTTTTTTATTTCAACAATTCCGACGACATTAATCGGCCGAAATGTCAAAAGGTCACACATCGTAAGCAAGTTTTTTTTCGAAAACCTGTCATTTCTAATTAAATAAATAAAAATCATTATTTTACAAAAAGCATTTGGAAAAGTGTAAAAGAATTTTTAGTATCTTTGCACCCGCATTTATCCCCGTGAAGAAAAATTTGAAGGTTAATATGGAAAAAGCAAAAATCTTGTTCGTCCAACAAGAGATTACTCCCTATTTGAAAGAAAGTCATATGGGTATTATCGGACGATACTTACCCCAGGGAATACAGGAAAAAGGGAAGGAGATCCGTACATTTATGCCCAGATACGGAAGTATAAATGAACGGCGAAATCAGCTTCATGAAGTGATCCGGCTCTCAGGGATGAACCTGATTATCGATGATACGGATCATCCTTTGATCATCAAGGTTGCTTCCATACAACAGGCCAGGATGCAAATCTATTTTATCGATAACGAAGATTATTTCCAGCGGAAATTCACCTTCACCGATAAAAATGGCAAATACTTTAAGGATAATGATGAACGGGCGATCTTTTTCTCCCGTGGCGTGATAGAAACCGTTAAAAAGCTGGGATGGGGTCCTGATATTATTCATTGTCACGGCTGGATGACCAGCCTGGTCCCCTTGTACATAAAAAAAGCTTTTAAGGACAATCCGCTGTTTACTGATACAAAAGTTATCTATTCCATCTACGATGACGACTTCAAAGATGTTATGGGCAAGGATTTTGCAAATAAAATCAAACTTGACGGCATCACAACCAAAGATCTCAAATACTATAAGAATCCAAGTTACGTTAATATCATAAAAGCTGCTGTTGATTTTTCCGATGCCGTAATTTTCGGCTCTCCGCAAATCAACACTGAACTTGAAACTTATGTTAAGGAATCAGATAAACCATACCTCGAATTCAAACCGATGGAGAAGTATATTGATGCCTTTTCAGATTTTTATGATGAAATTCTTGTTGATGAATCAGTAACTGTAGATTAGTCCGGATAACTTTTAACTGTACTCCTTTGAAATTTTTTCGTTGCTCAGTCCCCCTGCTGTCTGTTTTCCTGATCCTGGTATCAACTTTTCTCCCTTCTTGTAAGAAAGATCCTTATACAATCGGCCTTACCTTGCTTCCATCATCGGATACCCTCAATATCCGTCATTCCGATTCAGTTTCAGTGTTTGCTTATTCAGCACTTCAGGACTCTGTCAGAACGGATAAAGCTACAACCGGGATCGTGGGCTCATTTATCGATCCGGTTTTCGGAAAAACTACCGCGAGTTTAATAACCCAGGTGATGCTTTCATCTGAAGGTCCCTATTTTGGGACAAACCCCGGCCTGGATTCCCTGGTTCTCATGCTAAAATATACCGGCAGTTACGGTGATGTATCAACCATTCAAAATGTCAAGGTGTATGAACTGAGTGAAGATCTGAATTACGACAGTATCTATTATTCCAACAAAACGGTTGCCCATTACAATACACTGCTGGCTAACCTTAGTTTTAAACCCCGTCCCACCGACAGTGTAAAAGTTGACACCACCAAAGAGGCGCCTCAACTCAGAATTAATCTTAGTAATCTGACCCATTACCTGGGAAATAAAATATTGTATGCCCCCACCGCGATGCTGGCAGCAAATATAGATTTTATAGGGTTTATAAAAGGCCTTTCGATCGAAAGCAGCCCGGTTTACGATAATGGAGCGTTGCTTACATTTGATCTGTCGGATGGCGCTTCAATGTTAATTGTGTATTATCATAACCAGGAAAACGATTCAATACATTATGATATCCCGATCCTGTCAGGATGTGCACATTTTAACCATTTTGACCACAATAAATACAGAGACGCCTCCCCTGATTTCCGGAGACAATTAGTCAATCATGATACAACACTCGGAACAAGTAAACTCTACCTCCAGGGACTTGGCGGAGTCTGGACAAAAATCAAACTTCCCCATATCAAGGATTTTGAAAAAGGCCATCATATCGCGATCAACAGCGCTATATTACAGGTTAAAAACTATGAAACGGATACCACACTGGCCCCACCCGAAGATTTGATCCTTGTTCAGCGGGACACAGCCGGTATCCTCCACAGCCTGGTGGATGCCGCTGAAGGAACCAGCTATTATGGAGGAACCTATAATAAAACATCGCGTACCTACCAGTTCAGGATCACCCGGCACATTCAGCAAATCCTCCTGGGAACCGGTGAAAATAATGACCTTTACCTGATGGTCAATAATCCCTATTATAATGTACTGACATCGAGTCGTGTCATCCTTACAGGAACCAAACCAGGTACACCATCAGCGGAATCCGACCGTATCCAGGTAAAGATCAGTTATGTAAGACTTGATTAGTACCACAGTCATGGAATCTCTTCTTCTGAAGCGCGTTATTTTTTGATTCTTATTGAAATTGCAAGTAACTTTGGGCTTTTAACTTTGGACTATGTGCGGAATTATTGCTTATATCGGGCCCAGGCAGGCTTACCCGGTTTTAATCAAAGGATTGCACCGCCTGGAGTACAGGGGGTATGACAGTGCAGGTATCTGCCTTGTAAATCAACACCTTGACATCTATAAATGTAAAGGCAAAGTGAGTGATCTTGAGAAATTCGTAGCCGATAAGGATACCTCAGGCACGATCGGAATGGCTCATACACGCTGGGCTACACATGGAGAACCCAACCAGATCAATGCCCATCCTCACATTTCACAGAACCAGAAACTTGCAATAATTCATAACGGCATTATTGAAAACTATGCCTCCCTGCGCAGTGAACTCATCAACAGGGGATATAAGTTCAAGAGTGATACTGATACAGAAGTATTGGTGCACCTGATTGAAGATATCCAGACTCAGGAGAAGCTTGACCTGGAAGAATCTGTAAGAATCGCATTGAACCAGGTAATCGGCGCCTATGCAATTGTAATCCTTTCTGAAGATCATCCTGATAAAATTATTGTGGCCAGGAAAGGAAGTCCGATGGTGATCGGGATCGGAAAAGATGAATTCTTCGTTGCTTCGGATGCAACCCCGATCATTGAATATACAAACAATGTTGTCTATCTGAATGATGAAGAGATTGCGGTATTGGAACGAAATAAGGAGCTGAAAATAAAGACGATAAAAAACAAGATCGAGACTCCCTATATCCAGAAACTTGAAATGAGCCTGAGTGCTATCGAGAAAGGTGGGTTTGATCATTTCATGCTCAAGGAGATATATGAACAACCACGTTCCGTGAGAGATTGCATGAGAGGCAGGATAAACATGGAAAAAGGCATTGTACATCTTGGGGGTATTCGTGAATATGAGCAAAAACTGTTAAATGCAAAGCGGATCATCATTACGGCCTGCGGAACATCGTGGCATGCCGGTCTTGTCGGGGAATACTTGTTTGAAGAGCTTACCCGGATCCCTGTAGAGGTTGAGTATTCATCGGAATTCCGGTACCGTAATCCCGTCCTCTATGAGGATGATGTGGTAATTGCCATTTCACAATCAGGCGAAACGGCTGACACACTTGCTGCCATTGACCTTGCGAAAAGCAAAGGCGCCACGGTACTGGGCATCTGCAATGTGGTCGGATCGTCCATCGCCAGGGCCACACACGCAGGAGTTTATACACATGCCGGGCCCGAAATCGGGGTGGCATCAACCAAAGCATTCACGGCCCAGGTGGTTACCCTTACACTTATGTCCTTACAAATAGGCCACTTAAAAGGAACCATTACCAGGTCAAGGTACCATCAGATCCTGACGGAACTGGACACAATTCCCGAAAAGATTGAGCGAACCCTCCGTATGAATGAGAAAATAAAAGAGATTGCCGGGATTTATAAAGATGTAAAAAATTTCCTCTATCTTGGAAGGGGATATAATTTCCCGATCGCACTGGAAGGCGCTTTAAAACTCAAGGAGATCTCATATATCCATGCCGAAGGTTATCCTGCTGCCGAAATGAAACATGGCCCCATTGCCCTTATTGATGAGCAAATGCCTGTAGTGGTGATCGCTACCAAAAAAGGTACCTACGAAAAAGTCATCAGCAATATCCAGGAGGTGAAAGCCCGGAAAGGCAAGATCATCGCGATTATAAACGAAGGGGACGTCACTGTTAAGCAACTTGCAGATCATTGCATCGAAATACCCGAAACGGAAGAGATGCTGGTTCCGCTCATTGCCACAATTCCCCTTCAGCTTCTCTCCTACCATATCGCCGTAATGCGACACTGTAATGTTGACCAGCCCCGGAATTTGGCAAAGTCGGTAACGGTGGAGTAGTATGGAAGGGTAGTAATTTGGTCGGATTGACCACCTATGTTTTCCTTTGATTTCGAAATAAAGTAGTTAGACCTTCTTCCATTTTCCAGTCCATTCACCTGTTGAAAGACTGGTAGCTTGAAGTGGAAAATGAGCTTAAATTGAATCTTCAATTTTGAAATTCCGGCTGTATCTTTTTTTGAGGTGCTACGTATAAGATGGAAAAAGATAAAATGGATATTAAAAATTCCAAATTATTAGTTGCGCCTGAAGAAATACTAGCGAGTTTTGATCTGGTGCAGATAAAAGAAAACAGCAAGCATT
>JAPLDH010000039.1 GCA_026391355.1 Bacteroidota bacterium
CAGGTCAAATGGGGTTGAGTCAGGATCAAAACTAAAATCAGGATAAAATTCCAAGGTAAACCGTTTGTCATAAAAATGTTACCGACAGTCATGTCCAAAACTTTTCCTATTAATTGAAGGTTAATTCGATTTTGGTTATATTACTCTTGGTTCTGTTTGAATGATCATCTGCAAGGTCTTATCCTTCTGGTTAGTATTGGTGGCCTGTATCTGGAAGACCAGCATATTCAAGGCTTCCTGCTCTTCCTTGATCTTTGCAGTCAAGGGCATTTCGAACCATTTTTTCATTGCATTCAGGCCTTTGGTCGCTCCTTGTCAATCAATTCCCGCTGTACCGATTTGTTTCCGTCGAGAACATCCAGCAGCAGTTTCTCAGCATCCCGGAGTTCAATGGCTTTCTGGATACCGCCTTTGACATAATCGGCGATGGCAGTAATGGAAAAAGCTGCGGCCATTGCCCCACCCATTTTCAGGGCAGTTTCTTTTAAGGACTCGAAAAGACCACCAATGCCACCGGAATTCTTTTTCATTTCATCCCCGATGGCTCTTGTCTGGCTACGGATTTCAGACAGACGGGTATTAAGTTCCTGAAGCTGCTTTGACTTATCGGCGAACTCCTGAGTGTTGGTCTTGAGTCCCTTCAACTCGGCATTCAAGGCCCTTGCAGCTCCTTCTATCTCCTTCAGCGTTGCATTGGCCTGCTGACCATTCAGAATAACGGTTGCCCTGGCTTCTTCCGTCATCTTTGCCATAGCTCTACTTTATTGAGTTGTCATTGATATTCTCAGAGATCAGGATTTGACTTCTCCGGCCATATTCCTTTTGAAGAATCTCAAATAACCGGTGAGATTCGGCATAAAAGGTCATTGAGTACCATTTCTTCGGTACTCTTTGCATGCCAAGGAATTTTTCGGATAGCTTTCTTGAGCCTTTTGACACTGGCCGATCCCCTAACCGCGTGCCTTTTCCGACACCCATATCCAGAAACTTGCCGTAATACCTGAAGGCAAATTCGATCCGGTCGACATTACCGCCAGTTCCGGCAATGACTTTAAATTGAAATGACCGGTAAAGGTCCCCGGAAGAATGCTAACCTACCTTAAGCCGGTTTAGATTCTTCCGCCAGAATTTTACAGTGATTTGTGCCCAGGCTTGGGCTATTTCACGCTCGGAAAGTTTTGTTTGAGAGGTTGGCATTGAGCAAAGGAATGCTCAATGCAAAGAAAACGAAAGGACAAAATTTGCGATTTCAAAAAGGCTGATTTCATTCAGTACTCTATTATGGATTATTGCCTTCTTAAAATAGTAATCAATAATTCCCTTTCTTGATCATTTATAAGATCAATATTGGGGTATAATGAAATTGCACGAGGAATACCTGACCCAACCCCTACGAAAGGTACCAGGTATCTGGCATTTGTAAATAATATTGGATTTCTAGCATTTGATGTTCCAGCTTTAATATTTTCAATAGTCAAATTATTTGGAAGCTTTCCAGGACTTATTATTTCAATTCGATCATCGAAAATAAATACTTTTATCGTAGAACTGAGAAAATAATCTCTGTGTACTAAACTATTCACTACTATTTCCTCTAAGGCTTCCCTTGGAATCTCCAATTTACCTGAACTGTTGAACGACTTTTCTACCTGAACATTATGAAGGTTTCTTACTATAAAATTCATGGTCTTTTCAAACAATTCAGAAATATTTCCTTCAAAAGGCGGTTCAGAATCACGAAACTCAGATCCAGAAACCTCAGTACCTATATATGAAATACACTGGACAGTAAAAAGCGGTCTATAACGTTGTGGGTTGGTACCGAATAACAGTAATCCAGCCAATGTTAAACTCTGATCTTTTGCAAATCCCATATTATTGAGCAACTCAGACAGTGGCAGATTTAATGAGTCGAAACTTCTTCCCGTTTTTTGTTCGATGAATTTTTTAAATACATCCATTCTTAAATCGTGAGTTGACGTACCAGGAACTCCCAATTCATCAGCAGCAATCTTATTTGATTCTTGAAACATTCTTAAAATTTCTTCCGGTGGGGCTATTCTCTTATCAGATCCCATTTTCACATATGCAATTCCATCATTTGTGTAATATGGTTTATTTAATCCTTTTGAAATATTTACTACGATAATAATTTTCCCTTCAATATTGACATTTTCAGTCAATGGAGCAATTGGGCTTCTCACTTGTTGAGATGCCACATTTGAAATATGTTGATTAATCCGCTCTATTTCCTCAGGGGTTAATCCAACAATTTCACTAGTCTTACTTACACCTATAAAGAGTAAGCCACCTTCAGAGTTTGAAAAAGCAACAAACTCTTGGGCTAATTGATTAGGGTGATTGATAGTTTCTTTGAACTGAGTCCTACTATCTTCTCCATTCTGAATTCTTTCAATATATTCTAATGGTTCCATAATTCATAAATCATTTTTCGTTGATTAAAGGCTTCCTCACCCCCCTCCATAATATTTATTATTTTATTTTGAATATTAACATCATCTATACTACCAATAGTTGTATCAATGGAATCGGCAGTATATGAACAACTTATAACTTGCTCACAATCACCTAAAACAGGAATATTAGGATTATGTGTTGCAAACAAAAATTGCGTCTGATTTTTTAATTTCTTTAATTCAGTGATAACATCTGAATAAATTGTTTGATTATCCAAATCATCTTCTGGTTGATCGATAATAATAAGATTATTCTCCTTAAGAGTAAGAATAAAAATTATTAAAGCTGATGCTCTTTGACCAAGTGAATGTTCACCCAATGGTCTTTCCTTATAGTAGATGGTATATTTATCCGGCACACGATACGTCAAAAAGGAATTAATATTTTCAAGAAATTTGGCTTTAAAATTAGCTAGATTGTTTCCCCCTGATAGAATTGTATTTATTTTGCTGCCATCAATACCGAAATCTTTGTAAACTTCAATGAGGTCAGGGTATTCAACAATTTGCTCATAATGGTTCTCTCGAAGCCCACTTCCCCTACAGACGTTTGCAAGAAATTCAATGAATTTGTTCTTTCCTCCCTTAAACTCCACCTCAATTTTCAAGGTTGGTTCATTAGGATTTAATTTTTGTTGATCAACATTCAATTTCCCAATTTCTTCTTGGATAATTTTAAATTCTTGATGCCATAAATTTTTTAGCTCAGTCAAGGCTCCATTGAGACTTGTCACTTGCTGTTTCTTTCTTTCGACTAATTTCTTGATTTCAGTCAATTTAGCATTTTGCAGATCAAGGTCTTTGGATTGCTTCACATAAGTATCTGCTTCGATATTTGGCCGATTTATTGTACGTTTAATTTCAGAAAATTCTTCTTTGAGTTGTTCATAATTTCCATTAAATTCATCTCTAATCTGTTCAATAGTAACTTTTTCTTTATTTAAGAGATCAATAGAATTAGGTAGTTGATTGAAAGTTGCTTGAAACTTTTTAAATGATTCAAAAACCCGCTCAAACAATTTTACATTTTCTTTTGAATCATAAACAAAATAATTGGCAAATGCATCTTTATGGTATGAATATACCTCTTTAAATGAATTGATTACCTTATTCTCGAACTCTATTAGACTATCAAGTCTATTACTATCTTTATTAAATTCAATTTGTTTGTTAAGTTTTTTATCAATTTCCAATTCCTTGAATATCTTCATATCCTTCTCAATACCAGCTTTTTTTGCCTCAATCTCTTCCTTTTGAGCTAATTGCTTATCAATCTTCCTTAATTCAGCGACGGAATTAATAATCAACGAAGAATGATCCTCAATTTGTCTTTGTATTCCAACCAACTTATCACCAAGTAATTTAGATATTAAATCCTCTGTAGAGGTTTCACCTCCTATATCTGAAAGATCCTTCTGGCCATAATACAAAGGATTATTAATAATAGAATTTATCTTTAGGTTATGTTGCAATTCCTTTGTTCCATCTGGTAAAATCTCATAAATAGAGACAGATTCACCATAAATTTTCTCTGCTAGATAAATTTTATTGAACCTGTCAATTATCTCAATCTCCATTTTGCCACCGCTTCCAAGAAAATGTTTAACAACATTTTCTTTATACTCCTGTTCTTTGGCATTTTTCCCAATCGGAATATCAAGTGCATATCTAACCGTCTCTAGAATAGTGGATTTTCCACTACCTCTAATGCCAATCAAATTATTCATTGCTGCATTGAATGATATCTTTTTATCTTTCCATTTAGGATCTCTGGTATTAAATCTTATTGATTTTAAATATGGTTTTTGAATTTCAGGATAGTCACTAGATAATCTATTGGTTGTATCTCGAAGAGCAAATTTCAAAGCATCTAAATTGAATGCACCTATTTTAAGAAATGTTTTTTGAGTAACACCTTTTATTTCATTACCCTTCCCAATACCGTTAATCCCATTTGATGCACTATCGGTCCCTTCAACAAGAGCAAGATGGTTTGGTACAAGTATTTCAGATAGCCTCTCTTGATACTCTTTTTTTCTACTCTTCTGCAAGCCAAAAACCTTTTTGCTAAAACCCTCTGATTTAATGAATTCTTCAAGATTCCTACCTTTCATTTCCTCAAATATGCCACAAGATTCATCAACGTGTGCCAGAATGAAAAAATAATCCTTATCGAAGATATTAAGGGTTTTATATGTTTCATTCAAATCAAACTTTGAGTTTTTATTATAAGGTGGGTTATCGAAACCCGCAATTCCCAAAAAAGCAGCATCAATAAATTTCTGGATATGATTGACATTCTCATTGTTAAAAATCCATTCGTCATGAAAAACAATTAACAAATGCAATCCTTTTGCGCCATCCTTAATCGAGAATTCTATACCGGGTAATAAATAAATTTGCTCTCGCTCAGCATTTTTACGAAGTTCTTTGAATTCAGAAATGTCAAACTTATTGTGATTAGTGATAACACCAATCCTTATATCCTCGCTTTTAAGTTGTTGTATGTATTTTGAAACAAAAAAATTTGGGTCTTCTTCATAAATGAATTCCTTATCTGCTTTTGTATGGAGGTGAAAATCAGCTCTAAGCCAATTAGCCCCATTCTCAAATATGTTAAGTAAAGTTGTTTTTTCCATGTGACTTACTTTTCTCGATACAAATGTAGCAAATAACAAAAATCCTTAGAGAATCTTTTTGAGCCGACATTAAAGCAAAACTGAGTATTATACCTCAAGTGATTAAAGAACACAATAATTGGAGATATAGGTAAAAGGATCTAACAATTATATCCATTTTAAGGGATTGTGTTCCAAATCAATAGTATCAAATATTTTGATTGAAAACAAACAGCCATAGTCATTATCAAAAACTGGCCCGATGACCCCAAATATCACTGAATTAATATCAAACCCCGGAATAGCCTTTTCAGCAAGAGGTTCGCACTTTAAATGATCATGCAACATTCTTGCAATGACCTGATGACCGATTTCCTTCATTCGATCAATCAATGCCATTTCCCCTTGAAAATAATCAGGATTTTTCAGATGATCGATGATCAGGAAGCCTCCGTTGATGACCTCCAACGGGTTATCCAGATTTGAAGCCATATAGCTTCCGGACAGATTTTCCAGTATCAGTGCAGGAAATTGGACAGTGGACCGCAATCCGTCAAGGATCTCGTTGATGTCCATCATGTAGAACCCGTTGATCTCCTTGTGTTCAATGGATAGTTGGCGGAAATACTCTATATAGCTGCTAATGTCTGCCATTGCTTTCGATTTTATACAGGTACTCGTAGTACTCTTTTGCCTTCTTGTTCAACCCGATAAAAACATTGTAAAGGTTTGAATTCATTACGGTTTCAAGGCTCTTGTCATCGGTCTTGCCATCGGCAAGCGAAATGATCAGGGAAGCCCAACCGTTATCCTGGTTGTCGGCTTCATCCTTTTGGCGGTAAACATAAGGGTACAAGACCGTCAATGAATTAAGAACGCCGGTAAAGAAAAGGAATACAGAATGCTTAACGCAGTGTTCAACTTTTGCTATGTTTCGTGCCCTTTCTTTCAGAGCCCGATTCCGGTATCTTGCCCGGGGATCCTGGTAATCAGTGAAATATTTCCTGATGAACCAGAAGACCTTCTATGGCCTGTAAAGAATCGCGACCAGTTGGTTCAAATGGTCTTCCGATCCGTTCTTCTGGTACTCATCGAGAACCGAGCAGGCCAGGGTGAACTCACCGAAGGTACAATTCATTATGGCGTCGGACGGACCATAATACTTTTTCAGGCCTGCTTTAATCACAGGGATTACATTCCTGGTCAGGGTCACTTCTTCGGTAAGGAAATCAAGGGTTTCACAGAGGGCGAAGGCATCCTCAGGGTCGATCCGCCGGAAGGTTTTCCTCCTGATGGAAAGGAATTCTCTCAAAGCTTTGACCTTGAAATCCGACCAGGTGAGTTTTCCATGGAAAAGCTTTGATACATAAAGAAGCTGCGATCTTGTCAGATCATTTCAGCCGGAGGATAACGTTTCTGGCATCTTTGCTCAGAAATGCACCCGGTCAATGAAACGACAAGGAGCAGGATCAGAAAACCCGGTTTTATCATGCGACGAATTTGAATTGGTTCAAACGGTTCATCCATCCGTCTAAAAACTTCCTTTGCTCCGGGTGGTTTTTAACCAGGTCAAGTATAAATCGACCCCTGGCTTGGAATATGGCTGCATGAAGTCCGCGCTGGCTGGCGGAGTTCACTGCATAAAGCGTCGACGGTCCGACGATGCCATCCTCAGGCACTTTGAGCAATCGCTGGGGAATGACGATTCCCCATTTGCCGCTACCCCAAAGCCAGTCAACCAGGATTTCGGCAATACTCTGATTATTTATCTGGTCCGCTATCCAGCGGTTCCAGTAATTTGTTTTCAGAACAGCGATTGCATCCTGTTTTGAAAGCAGCCTGATGTCATCGGCGTCGATATCACCGTCTCCATCCTTGTCATAACCGACCTTTTTCCAAGTAGCCAGGGTGACACCCATGTTCGTTGCTCCTCCCCTGTCCGTGGGATCATCGACAAACCCGCCTTTAAAGGCAAGGATCTTGGGGGCAAACATTTCTACCTTTGCCATTTTACTGCTTGAATGAAGGGTCTTTGACAAAAATGAGCGCAAAGCATACCGGTGCAAATACCACGTATTCGGTCAGAGTGGCTTTGCCGATTCCTACGAGTGCCAAGCCTGCCCAGCTACATCGTTTTCATATACGATCTTTTGTTTCATCAGTAGCAGACTCTTTTGTGATTGAATTCGATGATCAGCCGGATGTGGAGTTTTCGCTTTTGTCCGTTTGGCAAAAGAATGTTCCTGGTCGAATTGCTCCAGTGCCGGGGATCCTTTGATACCTTCTCAATTGCGTGGAAGTGACTCTTTTCGGGAAAGACTTCTTCTCCCTTTCTCGTTTTTACCGAACATTTACAGGCATCATTCAGTTCGATGATATCGCCACCCTCTTTTGTTGACCGGTTTGCAGTGACATATTTCACCTGGAAACGGACCGGCTTTCCATGGACGTCCACCGAGTCCATGATCTCTAAAACATCCCACAGCCGGATAAATTCTGAATTCATGACGGCAATACTACGACCGCAGCAATGAAGAATAAAGGACACTATTTTATCCCCGGCTATACGACCATAAAAAAAGCGTTCAGGCCTCTTGGCCTGAACGCCGGAATCTTGACGCAAGGAAAAGATTCAGAAGGTGATCTTGTTTTCAGCTTCCGTGATGCTTGCATCAAATGAGGTCTTCAGGAATTCGATGACTTTCTTGATCCCCGGGGTGAAGCTGGTGGTGAAGACATTCCCGTCTGAATCGTTCAGCCGCATCGTGCAGTTGAAATCATTGGAAGAGATTTGGAAGCGATCCAGTTCGGAGCGGGTCTGCACCAGCTTGGCCCTCTTTTCAATGACGAGTTGGAGGTTTTCGATCTTGAGGATCTTCTCCATCATGGTCATTTCCTTCTTTGGTTCGGAAGCGGGAATGACCGGTTTTCAGCTTCAATCTGCAAAACCGGCTTTTTCTCTTCGGCTTTGTTTTCTGCCGGATTGAGGATGGTCTTCACGACTGCCATTTCTTCAGCGGTGGGTTTTCCGTTACCCGGTTTCAGTAAGGTGTTCGTTAATTTTGTCATTTTAGATCGCCGCTGCCCTGCGGACTTATTTTGGCATCTGGCTCGCCATGAATGCGTAATGCGTAATACGTGACGCGTTACGCGTAACGCGTGACGTGTCACGAACCATCTGCTTCATCCATGTTGACGGACATTTTCCAGAAAACAACGACAGTGGCCTTTTCGCCTTTGCGGACCTTGCCGCCGTTGGCTCTGATCTGCTGGAATGTTCCATAGACCCGGCTCTTGAAAGGATCGGATGAAAGGATCAGCCGGTTGATACCCCGGTAATAATGACCGTTAAGGCTTACCGGTGAAGGGATCTGCCAGAGCTTCTTCCAGCTCCCGGCTGTTTCGAGATTGGCAATGATCTTTTCGGTAATGGCTGCATAAATCTGAGTATTGTTCATGAGGATTGCACCTGCCCTGGCGACTTGTTATCGCATCTGGCCCGCCGTTGCGAGATATTGGCGAGTTAAACTATGCCGTGAATTGGTCGTGACTCGTAACTCGTGACACGGTGTCGTCACGCGTTACGCGTTACGCGTCACGAATTTTTTGTCACGGTATCAAAGAAAAAAGCGGAGTGCGGTGATCAGCACATAAAAAAAAAAGCCGATCCGAAGACCAGCTCTCTCAAGTAGAAATACCATTTTAGAATGGCACTTCTACTGTAGCTACCTGCTTTGAAACTTTGGATTTTTTGGTTTGCTTTTTTGGAGCCGGAACCGGAGCAGGTTCTTTGAACTGTTCTTCTTCGAGGCGGTTGACATATACCGTGTAATCATGGCCGAAATTGTCGGGGGTCTGCAATTTTGCGACTTCCAGGGAGATGTAGTCTTCGTTGTTGTATTTGTGAGCGAATTTTACAAGGTCTGCGATTTTCAGGTTGAACTTTATGATTTCAAGACCTTCGACTTTCTTTCCTTTTCCGATGTAGTTTTTTACAAATTTTTTCATGGCTTTGAGTTTTTGAGGTTAATTTATATGCAAGTGGAAATAAGACACTGGAGGGGCACTCAAGTAAGAACTGGAATACCGGAAAGCAGTGAGGATATGCCGGGAAAATTCTTGAATGAGTGGAACTGCACCCAGGAAGGGGATTTTAGCTTAGCAGATGAATTGACCGGGAAACAAAGTCGTGAATCTTTGCAAAACCGCATCCTGGAAAAGAAAAACGAGGCGGAGTGAAAGAGATCCCATTGCCAAATCATTCGTATTAAGAGGATTTTTGCAGGGCTTTTGCAGAAAATTCCGGTTTAATTAACTGCGGTGATTCAATCTAATAAACTTATCCGCCATTTATCCGCCATATCCGCCAATCTTAAACTTGAATCGAAATGTAAATGAACCCTTAGTGAGCCCATTGAACCATTTATGATCCCTTTACTTTTTTTATCAAATAGACTTTACCTACACAGACAACTTTGTAGCAATTTCGAGTTTAACAAAAGTGTGTCGGCCAACGCCCTTCTTTTTTGTCAACTTTCTTCTTTGGCGGGATTGGAAAGAAAAAAGTGGTCGGAGCTTAAACCTTATGCCAATTCTAAATATTTGGTCGTATTCATCACCCTTTCATCACGCAAATGAGAATTTGCAGGGTTTACAATGTTGTATGGTCTGTTGAATGCTTCCTGTGAGACCTTGAAATATGTAGAAAGACTACGTATTATTTCCTTTGACAATCCCTTTTTGTAATTCAATATCTCTGACACCAGACTTTTACTCACCCCTAACACCTCGACCAGATCTTTAGCTTTCATTTTCCGGTCGTGCATTAAAGAGTGCAATAATACTATGGGATCGACTTCGTTAAGGGTGGTATGTTCAGCATCCCATTTCTCAATTAACACAGTGAGTAACTCAATCTCATCCTGGACATCCTTGCTATTATCACCCTTGTCAAGCAATTTCTCCAAAGCCTCACAATACACTTTATATTGCGTTGCAGATTTGATAATCGTGATTTTCATAATCTTAATCGTAAAAAATATTAATAATCAAAAACAGAATACTGATCGCCACGACCGCAGAGTTCATCATACTCTGTATGTGTACCAATCCAGCAAACAAACAGTCGCACTTTTGTAATGCCAAAATGGTACCTGCAAATCATACGGTAGGTATTACCACCTATATCAAAGACAACCCTGTTAGAACCATTCCCAATCATATCAGCAGTTCCAAAAGTTTGCTGAATATCTAATGGCTGGTCCCAATCGGCATATTTTACCGCAGTTACCCAGTATTCGAAAGAACTTTTACTTGCAGCGTGTCCAGCCACATATCCCTCAATTGCCTGCTTCTTTATCAAATGAACTCTCATGCAAAGATACTATAGTTTTTATAATGTTCGCATTATGTGAACTAATTTATTTTTCTCCTTCAACGATCCTGATTTCCTCTTCCGTCAAGCCATATAACTTATAAACCAATTGGTCAATCTCATCTTCCATCTCAGTGATTTCAGCCTGGACATCATTATCCTTAGCCTCAAGAATACGATCGACGAGTGAAAGATAAGGCTTTTGCTCTATTAGCCCTATTGTTAAAATTGGAAGGGATTCTAAGTCTGTCATTAGAATTTGAGGGAATGCTTGTTCATTTGTAACTAGCTTGTTTTTAATAAAATAATTCATGAGCTTTGAATGAAACAGAGCTAATAAAAATTTATTTTCAATCTCGTTGGAAATTGACCAACAAGAGTAAAGAGTACTCTCTGTTAACGCAGGTTTTTCCAAAAAGGCACAACACAGAAAATTACCAGTTCTTCGAATTAATATTCTGGGAACCTTATCATATTTTGATTTGATTTTTGTACCTCCTATTATCTTCAATGTTTTATATTCAGTGTAATACGCTTTTTTGATTACCCATTTTGAAATGCAATTTCCGAGTAAAAATGGATCTTGAGAATCTTCGCTGGATTGTTCAAACAAAACACTTTTTCGGTCAGCTACAACCATGCCTTTAAAAAGAATTGCAATTTCCGCTAATGATGTGAATCGGTTACCTTTTAATTTCTCCATAATAGGATCCTTATTCACAATCAATGTCTTAAGCGATTGATCAATATCAAAATAGAAAGTCTTTAAGTTCTCTTGATAATTTTTACCAAAAAAGTAAATAAGATTACCAATATTTGCCTCATCAAATACCATCCCTTTAATTTCAGTGACATTAAATACTGATCCAGTTTCATTGAGTAAGGTCACACAATCATGGTAACTTCTTGTTTTAAAAAGACCTTCGGGTACAATAAAGGTATTTACGGCTCTTGTTTTTAATAACTGGATGGATTTTTCAATGAATAGTACAAAAATATTCTTTGAACTTGAATTCAAATTTGAAAAAAAGTTATCATCAAAGTATGCAAAAACGGAAGGGTCAATTTTATTCTTTGTTAAAATATAATAAGGCGGATTCCCAATCACCACATCGAACCCCACAAAATCCCCATCATCATTCAGCACTTCCGGAAATTCAAACCTCCATTCGAAGGCGTTCTCGTAGATCCTATTGTTTTTAATCTCTTCGAGCTCGGTTTCGAGTTTCTTGATTTTTCCGGTCAGATCACTGACTTTCTTGTTCCATTCAGCCAATTCCTTCTTGGATCTTTCAAAAAGGGAGGTTTGGTTAGTCAGGTTGAATAGATCTCCATTAAGTTTGATGAGCTGCAGTAACCGCTTATCATTCGCCGAAACCTCCGTTTCAAAATCTGTTTTGATGGAGCTAATCAGTCGTTCCATTTCCCGTTTCTGTTCCTTACCTGATGCATTGCGATACATCATCACGGCCATCCGGTAAATGTCAATGCTCCATTTGCTCTTTTTCAAAGCCTGCCGGATATCTGCATCCAAAGCATACCGGGAGATCAGGGAATTCCCACATTTGATATTGATATCAATGTTGGGAAGTGTCTCCAATTCCGTGAAATTGGTTTCCGGTTTGTAATAGGCGTTCTTCAGCAATTCAATCCATAACCTCAACCGGCAGATTTTGACTGAATTCGGATTGATATCAACACCAAACAGACAGTTTTCGATGATCGTTTGCTTCTCGCGGAAAAGGGTTTCCTGAATCCGCTGGCTCTCATGGCTGTTTGGATTGTACTCAAACAACTCACCATCTTCGTCGGTGATAATCAGTTCGTCATTGACCACTTCAACATGATACTCTTTGAGCCTCTTTCCATCCTTGTCCGACAAGATCTTCAATTCACTCTTGATGGCGATGATCTCATTCAGTGCCGATACCAGGAAATGCCCGGAACCAACAGCCGGATCGCAGATCTTAAGCTGGTTTATTATCTCATTAGCTTCTTTCTTATCTTCGATTTTATCATATAATCCTGCAAGACCCTCACAATTCCATCCTTTCCTGTCATTGAACTTTTGGATAACTGCCCGACGGATGGTTTCCCGGCACATATACATGGTGATAAAACCGGGAGTAAAGAAGGATCCGTCTTTGTAACCATTGATTTTTTCGAAGATCAATCCGAGAACTGAAGCATTGATCAGCGTTTTATTCTCTTCCTGTATCTCTTCGGAACCTTCACCTGCAAAATCATAGGCATCCAGGAAACGGAACAGGTAATCGAGTGTAAAAAGCTCACCTTTAAAACGTTTGCCACCGTTATCTTTAAGAACGGTGGATGAAATAATGGGTATTTTCCCATCCTTCAGCTGGCTGATGAACAGGCAGGAATGTTCAATGTCAGTGGGTTCGAACAGGGAACTGTTCAGGTATGGAACATTGGCATATAGTTTTTTTACTTCTTCACTGCGACCACCGGGTACCCGGGCCAATACACCAAAGAAAAGCGTATTAAGATCATCAAAATTCTGAACCTTATCACAATTAAGAAAGGCAAAGGATGGATCACCCATATGGTACCGGATCATCTGTGCCTCGAGAAGCTTCAGGAACAGAACCCTGTTTATCCAGGTTATGGAAAGCTCCAGGGCAACATTAAAAAGCCGTTCCTGGAGTGTTTCACCGAAATGTGAGGGCTTGTCAAGCCGGGAAATCTTATCCAGGTTATCGAGCTGCACAATTGCGGATTCAATGAGTGATCCGGAATTGCGTTCACCTTCTTTTTTACGGCCGATCAGTTTCTTACTGCCTTCCTTGGTTTCTGTCAATCCAATAATGTGAAGCAATTCAGAATAGAAGGCTTTATCCAGGCTGTTGCTATCATTGGCAAAGGGAAGCTTCAGTAAATGTTCCGGTGAAAGCAACTTGAACAGGGAGATGAGCTTCGAATCATCTTTCTTGTCTTCATTGCGCAGAGGTTTGTCATAATCCCGGAAGTCGAACCATGTGTAACAAATCTCAGAGGTCAGGCCGGAGATAAAAGGTTCGGCAATTTCCTTGTAGAAGAAATCTGTATTCTTCCCTGCCAGCCGGCCTTCCTCAAAATCTGTAAACTGTTGAACCAGCTTTTTATCCTGTGCGAAGATCTTTTCAAAGAGGTTTGCATCAAAAACATACCATTCATAGATGTTCGTTGCAACCAGATGTTTGATTTCAAGATTATGGTTCGTGATCCTTTCCCTGAGGTAATAGAGGATCAGCTCATGAAAAGCCTTGGCGTTGAGATTATCTGTGCGGATCATCTCTGCTTTGTTGGAAGGCTTTTTGGCTTCAATCAATACTCCGGGCAGACTCTTCGAATCCGTACCGTTGTGGATCACAAGATCCGTTCTATCCTTCGTATTGATATAGAATTTAGGATGATAGAAGGTATTATTGAGAAAAGAGGCAAGATCATTTTTATTGTGTTCTTCCGATTCTGTTTCATCCAGGCCGTCAAGAAGTCCGATAAGGTTCTTCTTGAACAGCTCAATATCATTTCGCGAGGGTTTTACCTTGAGATATGCTTTATTGAGCGATTTTCGGGGAGTGATCTTGTAAAGTTCCATAACGGCATCAAGGCTTACAATTGATTAATTCTTGCTTTCAATTCATAAATCCTGGCAATCAATTTATCGAACGGTAAGGAAGGTTGATACAACATATTTTCCTGCATGGAAAGATAATCCTTTTCCCATTCACCTATTATGGTATCCGGAGGTATCGGATTTATTTTATCCGGAGTATAATTTGAGTAATCGATCCCCCTCAAAGGCGTTATCGTTTTGCGGTGTTCAACAATGGTAAGATACAGTTCCTTATCGTCGAGCGCTGCTTTGGCAAAACCGGTATCCATCAACTTTTCCAAATCATAAAGATGTCGGCTTTTCCGTTCTACTTTTATTGTTTTCAGAGGTTGCTGAAATTCCTCGTGCAGTAGAAAGATTTTCTCGAGGAAGGTTCTTTCCGGTCTTACGGTGGGAATAGTTATGCGTTCGACGGCAAATGACCGGCCTTTGAAATGTTCTCCTACAAACGATGTAAAACTGCATGGTTCGAAAGGCTCCATCAGGGAACGGCTTCCTACTTCAATCGGTACCCTGGGCTGCAAATAGTTGACAGGTTCGGTTACGGTAGGATAGTAAATCTCAATGATAAGCGGATCCTGGTCATGGCTTTTGATTTCGCCTAACCGAAAAGTCACCTCATCAAATCCTGCATCTGAGAATTTTTTACCAAGTTCCGAGAAATATTTCTCTGAAATAAATTGGAATGATCGTTCCCTGAGTTTTCTAACCTGAGAAGCAGTCATCTCTTTGTCCTTTTGATCAAAGCCCAAAATCTTTCTATCAAGGGCAAGATCAATATCCTCTGAGAACCGTTCTATCAATCTCCATGCTTTGCTTAACGAAGTTCCTCCTTTGAAAACAGTATAAGGAGCGATAGAGGTATCAAATACAAGATCTATGGTTTGAACCACCCACCAGTCTTTTTCTACTGCAGCATCTGGCAAACCGACAGCCGCCGCCGTTTCAGCAAATATGTTTCGTCTGGTCTGCCCTGAAAGATTAAGCCATTCCTTTAATACAACAGGATTCATACCTTATTATCATTTAGCACCTGCTGCATGATTTGCCTGATCCATTCCGGGGCAAGGCGTATATCCTGACGCAGGTGAGTGGTTTTTTCTTCTCTCAGCAAAGATTTGATTTTTTCTGTTTCATCGGGTGTCACTTTATCTTTGCCAATTGTTTTTAATGCCTGTATGACCAGACCGCTGATGGCACCAATTGAAGATACATTTTTAGGGGTGGCTTTTTTAAATGTGATGGTTCTCTTACCCACTTTAACTTTCCGGGCTGCACCATCGGTAAGGTAAACAAGGTTCATTGGCACCTGTGTGGATAAACCAAGCCTGTTGAGAGCATAAATCCCGGCAGGAACGATCCTGGCTTTGTCTCGCCTTGCAATGGCTTTGGCAATCGTTTCAATACCCGGAGTAACCGGACCAATAACGGGGTCTATCTCCGGCCTCACATAAATACCTGTTGCAATTCTAACTAGTTCACCATATTTTACAAGACGTTGCAGCGCTTTGCGGACAGCTTCTGAATTCCCTGTGGAAATAAAATCATCACTAAAAAACAGCGTACCCCTTCTGGCTTTTTTAATTTTTGTAAGTATCTGTACTACAATATTATTAATCATTTTGTATAAAAATTAGTGTCCCAAATTTAGTAAATATTTGGGACACTGAAATAAAAACTAGTACAAATGAAAACCGGTTGGGCCACCCGGCTTTCCAGAGATTAGTGATAATGTGATTGAGCCCTTCATGAGTCCATTGAACCCTTTATGAACCCTTTGACCATGATAAAAAAATCAAATAAGCCCCGGTACCGCTACATCGAGCATTACACCACAATGCTTCGACAAGCTCAGCATCAGAATCCAGAATTCCTCGTAAGGAAGGTCGCCGATCAGGGATTTGAAGATTTCGAAGGCATCTGTACTCCTTGAGATTTTGTCTTTGAGGATGACCTCGGATTCGTTTCTGCGGCGGGCAAGAGCAAACATGGCATAGATCTTCACAGCCCTTTTCTGACCGATGCCCTTGATCTTCTGCAAATCGGAAACGCTGATCTTCCAGAACTCACAAAGACTGTTACCGCAGCGGGAAAGCAGGTTACGGGCAATCTCAAGAGAGTTTTCGCCTGAAATCCCGGAACCGATGATGATGCTCAAAAGTTCCGCGTCTGAAAGACTTCCTGAACCTTTCATCAGCAATTTCTCGCTGGGAAGGTCATCCTCTGCCCAGAGGCGCATAGGGATTCTGTTTTCGTAATGTTCGCCGTTTTCCATGGCGAAATCGGGAGTTGTGTTAGCTTTTTTCATAGGATGATTGGTTTTAATCAGCCGGTTGGCCGATGGTGAGTAGATGAAATTTACCCGGGCATACCTTTGTGAATTTCTATTTACGGCAACAAGGAATGACGGAAGGCTAATGAGTTCAAAATCGATGATCCTCAGATATCAGGAAGCAGGTGACATTCGCTGCCAGATCGGAAATAAAACGCTGCTTATCTTACCGATCACTTTTGGAAAATCCAGACTGGTCTCAAGATGGTTCCGGGTCAGAAATGCTTTCCATTGTCTCTGGCGAGCTTCATCTATTGCGAAATCCGGGGCAAAAAGGGAATGACCAGGAGAATAGACTGTTTTACGGTTTCGGAATGTTGCACAGATCGATTCCTCAAGAAGGTTGTTATCAAGTTGCTGGGTGGTCAGGATCTGGTAAACATTATAAAAGTCCTTCATCCGGCTGTTCACTACCGAAAGATCGATCATGGCCTCAAATTTCTCAGCCACGACCGTCTCAAGTGAGTATGCCTGAACCACCGGGATCCCCGAACCGGGAAGCAATGTTGGGTATGAAAGAGTCACGGGAGATGGAAGAACAACGTCACCAAAACCAATATCCACCTGGATTCGCTGCCGGATGGTATCAAGGCCTGCTGTGACGAACAGCCGGATTCCCGGATACTCATCCTGGCCGGCAATTTCTTCTGCCGAAATGGATTCGGTATCGAAAGTTACTGCATCAGGTGGATAATACATCGAACAGATATTCCGGAAAGCTGCCTTCAGGGACTCCAGTTCGTTTGGGATGTTGGTTCCAAGGAAATCGATATCCAGGGTAGGCCGTGTTTGTTCCCGATTGTAAACATAAAGAAGGACTCCTCCTTTCAGGCAGAAATTATCTGCATACATGGACATTGCCAAACGGAACAGCAGCCGCTCATGCATGTAGCGGATAATCACAAGTTGGAAAGCGAGATTCTCTTTCTTTGCCAGGTTGAGCAGGCGTGCGGGAATGGATTTTCCGGAATTGCTCATAGGATAATCTGAAGGAATTGGCTCATCGTCTTTGCTATCCTGAGCTTCGCGGCATACTTAAGCAGCTTGTCAAGGTTCTTATCCTTGCGATTGGAGTATGTACGCAGGATCTCACTCATAAGATCAGAGCCGATCTTGTTGCGGAATTTGACGGCATCACACACCGATCTCTCGATATCATATACAGTAACCCGGGCGCCATTTATCTCAGCAATAGTCTTTCCCAGTTCAAAGGTCTGAATGACCCAATAATAGAGCTTGATAGGAGGGTATTGTGGCAGAACGATCCGGAATGTCTTTGGGATTGCCAGATGATATTCTGCCGGAATATGCGTGGTCAGTCCGTAATGTGACCAGGCTGTAAACATGCAGAATATACCATCGGGGATCATCCTGGCAACTTCTGCTTCCTGGAAAACCCTTGAAGAATCATTCAGATGATAAAATCCTCTTTTAACTCTGCTGACCTTTCCTTTTCTTATAAGCTGGCGAAGCTGATACTTTTCCGTTGCAGAAAGCGAATCTGCAGCGCGAAGGAATCCTCCATTTTTTTTAAACCGTTCAACCAGAGCTTTGCTCATACCGGATAAATTTAACCAAAAGTACTGCTTATTTTCATATTAGCAGTAGATTTAGTTAAATAATTATAACCTTCATAGTAAATCTGATCCATCATTTGTCATTTTCGATGACAGTCACTTTTGCATGACATTTGGCCGGTTTGATCTCGGTTGTGATTTTTTGCAGGAACTGCAGCTCGGCAGGTTTGCGGATACCGTTGCGGTAATCGAAGATCCCCTTGAGCTGCAGAATCATTCCGTGTTCGACAAACTGATAGAGCTGGCGGATTGCATACTCGGAATTAGCCCAGGTCGTGAACCAGACCCGGGCTGGACCTATCTGTTCCAGGATAAAAAAAAGAAGGTCATGCGTGGACCAATCACCCAGGGAGACGTAAGGAATAACCTGATCCGGTAATAGGGAGCCAAAAACCTCCGTCAGCTTTTGATTGGCCTTGCCGATCTTGAATACATGCGTACCGGAAGCATTAACAGCACCGGAAACGGTCTTTTCAATTTTTTTCTTTACGAGGTCATTCGCGCTGAATAAGCTCATTGGCCCAGTTTTTTATTGATCTCTTCTATTTCCTGCTGGTACTCATCCAGTTTCTTCTGGTACCGGTCACGGTCCTTGAGAGAATCGGATTCTTCAAGAAGCTTTTTATACCTGGTCAGGTAAGTGCGGACAGAATACTGGCGTTTGATAAGTTCTCCGGCATCCTTTCCTGAAATGTTATTTTTTACGATAATTTCCGGCTTTGGCAACAGAACACCGGTTCTTTCATAATGGTTGATCCTGGTATAAATTTCCCTGAGCCGATCATCCAGGTCAAGAATTTCAAAAGCGATTTTTCTTCTTTCCTCCTTATCCCTGAATGGAAGACAAGCATGGTGACTATCCAGCATTTTATAGATCATCTTCTGTTCCTTGCGGATATCTTCGATAAGAATAGCAGGTATCTTGACTGTTAGGTTTTCTTTATCAGGTACTGGTTTATCTGGGGCTTTTTCCGGTGAATGATGGGGAACCTGGTGACTGATGGCTTTGCCCAATTCATAAGCAAGTGTCAACCTGTTCTTGCCGGTTGCTCCCCCAACTTTCAGAATTCTCCCGAGGTTCGGGTTCTTGCAGTACCGGTCGTAAAGAAAAAGCCCTGAAGGATAATCTTGCTCAGAGTTGAGCCAGGCTAAGATTTCGTGATCCATACAGCGAAAATACCGCTACAATTGCACTTTGGAAAGGACATAAAAAATGCCTGCATTATCAATGCAAGCATTTTTTATCACATGGTGATTATAAAACCCAGCCGCTAAACACAGCAAAAGCCAGACCTCTGATATGCAGCAATAATGCTGGTTTTGTGTCGATTTAGCGACATATTGTTAGCTACAGATTTTAAATTCGAGTATTTTGATAATAAATAAAACAATTCCCATTAGAAATGAAAAAATTGTAAGTAAAAATAGAATGTGAGAGGCTGAAAGTGTCGGCCATACAAATTTTTTATAATTCCTATTAGTATCAATCCTGTTTCTTAGCTGGTCTAATTTTTTCTCGGAAAATCCAAATTGATATTTTAGAATTTGAGCAACTTTCTCAATTTCTTCATTAAGTGCTTTTTTAAAGGCACCAGACAGTTTATTATAAAAATCAGCGGTAATTAATTTAAAGGTGTATTCAAGCTGAGGAGTCAAATTATCCAATGGTAAATCTTTAAATTCCATTTGAAAATCTTCTTTAAAATAACCAATGATATCATAATACGAATCTTTATCTTCAATCTGTCTTGGAGAATCGAGTTTGGGACCATGCAAAAGCCCATATAGATAACTTTCGAAATTCATGAATAGCCTATTTTCCATAAGTTGTGCTAAAAAACTCGCAATTCTATACAGGATCCCAAAAACTATCGTAACAAGGTAAATTAAAATGAAAATTTCAATAGAATTTTTTGTTAGTGGAATTAAAAGATCTCCTTTCGATAAAAGAAGAGCAATTATTGCTATTGAGAAACCAACAAGCCATACAATTATTCTATCGGATTGTTCAGCTATTTTATTATTATTGTCCCGATTACGAGATACAATTTGAAAAACTGAGGTAAGTAAAAATTTTGATAAATCTTTCTGTTCCATAATTTAAAAATTGAAACTAATGTTTTGCGGCTTGGCAAAGGGCGGGATTTTTAGCACAAATGTTTCTAAAAAGCACGTCAGCCCACCATCTGCCAAACCGTTATTAGCTACTGTATGATTTAAGCAGTTGTTTTTTCTTATGTTCCAGTCCTTGTGATTTTATCATTTCTGTCACTTTATTTATTGCGATGTCTCTATGTCCATTTGCATCAAACACTTTTAATGTCCCAGTGACAACTAACTCAACAAATTTAAAATAGTGTTCTGAAAAAGGTGTATGATTATATGCTTTCCATAAATTAACCGCAGGTAAAAATAATTCGTAAAAGTCATTTATTTCTGAATGTCCGTTTGAAAGGATGTAATGAAATCCTGTCCATAGAAGTTCATAAAGTCCTTTGACTTCTGTTTCGGCTGTATAAACTTTTGTCGAACTATCGAGTTTTTCAAATAGTTCTTTTTCAAAAACAATACGAGGACCTTTTATTTTACTTTCAAGTCCAACTGCTCTTACAACAGCCTTTCCTGCTAAGTTTGCTATTTTCTGAGGTTTGCTATTTACTATTCCCATAAGTTCGATTGGAATAGCTTCTCCTAATGCAATGCTACCCCTAAATAAAGTCGAATACCAATTCTCTTCGATAATTGTATTGTCCTTAAATTTATGAACAACTTTTATCGGATTACTTGGGTCGTCAGGATTTTGATACTGTCGTGAAGTAAACGTAAAACAATGAAGAACAAAAGAGCCAAGTTGTTTTAAAAATAAGTTTGGGTCGTCAGATGAAATAAAGACACTGTCAGAGAATGGCAGAAAATGATTGAAGCTATTTACAGAGTGTCTTGTTGCTAAGTCTTGAAGAATTGGGTTTGAATAAGAAGTTGGCGGATGAACAAGGTCGTCTGTGATTTTAGTCTCAAGAATTGTCCTATATGTTGTAAAAGCTAATAATGCGTCCTTTGTATTATCTCTTACGTGATTTGAGAAAGCTAGTAAGTCCAGAAATGCAACCGCTTGTTCTTTTGTCATTTTCGTTGTTTGTTTATTAGTGTGGTGTCGTGTCCCCCTATAGCAGCTAACGCGCCGCCCGTACCCGCTGTGCGGGCGATAGCGGGTTCATGTTTGACACAGGTTCTCATGTTTAGTAGATCAATTCCGTTTCCTGACCGACAAAGCCCCGCATTGCTGGGTACGTGCTCGTGTGTGCCCTGCATGAGCATGCAGCGCACACCTGTTGTAAGCTCTAGAAAAAGTTTAAAAATACAAATAAATCTTCAAGAGCAAACAATAAGTGTGCAATTTTCCAGAGGGTGACCTGCCTGCCGAAGGCTGGAAG
>JAPLDH010000047.1 GCA_026391355.1 Bacteroidota bacterium
ATGACCCTCAAATTACAGAAACTAATAATGAAATTTGGAAAGCGAAAAAGATAAAGTATTTTGAAAAACAGATATTGCAATTAAAAAAAACAGGTTAGAAAATAGTTGATTATCTGTGTCTTGTGAAGAGTTATATAGTAGACACTAAGACACAAAACATTGAATATTTATATTTGGAAATTTAGCGCCTTGGCGTCTTCGCGGTAAAAAAAAATTTAGTCTTTACCGATTGAGGAGTGAGGCATATAATTTAAAACTTTATTATATGAAATCAATGACGCGGATTTTGTTAATTATTTCAATCCTGGGCATTTTCCCGGTGCTTTATGCACATCCGGAAACAAAACAGCAATATGATGCCCGTATGGAATGGTGGAGGGAAGCCCGGTTTGGGATGTTTATCCATTGGGGGTTATACAGTATTCCTGCAGGTGAATGGAACGGTAAAACCGGTTATGGGGAATGGATACGCCATTCAGCGCAAATCCCGGTTAACGTTTATGATCAGTTCCTCAATCAGTTCAATCCACAAAAGTTCAATGCCACACAATGGGTGAAACTTGCAAAGGATGCCGGAATGAAATACATCGTGATAACCACAAAGCACCATGACGGGTATTGTAATTTCGATACAAAACAGACGGATTTCTCTGTGATGTCGACTCCTTTTAAAAGAGACCCCATGAAAGAACTTGCAGATGCATGCAGGAAAGAAAATATGAAACTCTGTTTCTACTATTCGATCATGGATTGGCATCACCCGGATTACCTTCCCCGTCGTGACTGGGAAACCGCCAGATCTGATGCAGGAGCCGATTTTGACCGGTATATTATTTATATGAAAGCGGAACTTAAGGAACTGCTTACCAATTATGGGGATATCGGTGTGCTTTGGTTTGATGGTGAATGGGAAAGAACATGGAATGAGAAATACGGGAAGGAGATTTATGATTATTGCAGAAGTCTTCAACCGGGTATCATCATCAATAACCGTGTTGGCGCTGGAAGAATGGATATGGAAGGCATGACGAAAGAAGGTGCTTTTGGTGGAGATTTCGGCACACCCGAACAACAGATACCTGCAACCGGCTTGCCTGGCATAGACTGGGAAACCTGCATGACCATGAATGATCATTGGGGATTCAATAAGAATGACCATGCTTTTAAATCATCGAAAGAGTTGATCAGGATGCTTGCAGATATTGCATCCAAGGGTGGAAATTACCTGTTAAATGTTGGTCCGACATCCGAAGGGCTGTTTCCACGGGAAAGCATAGTACGGTTGCGGGAGATAGGGAAATGGATGAAGGTCAATAAAGAGTCTGTCTACAATACCAAGGCAAGTCCTTTCAAATTGTTGGAATGGGGGAGATGCACACGGAAAGATATTCCGGGAGGAGTAAGGTTGTACCTGCATGTTTTTGATTGGCCATCCAGTGGGCAGATCATCCTCCCCGGATGCCTGAATACCCCGGTAAAAGCATGGCTGCTGGCCGATGTAAATAATACGGCCATGACCATTACACGGAAAGAGGATGGACTTGTTATTCAGCTTCCGGTCAATCCGGCAGATGCCGTAAACAGCGTGGTTGTGCTTGATCTGAAAGGCAGATTGGACCTTACCGATGCTCCTGAAATCAAGGCCGATTTTGATAAATTCGTAAATAATGTCAAGGTTGATCTTAATTCATCCCGCGACAATGTCAGGATCTATTATACAATCGATGGTTCAACACCAACTGTCAATTCGCTCCTTTACAATCAGCCGCTGACACTTACAAATACAACGGTGATCACTGCGCGCTGTTTCAGGGATGGTAAACCTGTAAGCGCGAACAGCATCAAAGAGTTTAAAAAGGTTCCTCCGCTGGGTTCTGTAATGCCGGAGGAACGGGAACCGGGAATAAGTTATGCTTATTATGAAGGTAACTGGGACTCTCTTCCGGATTTCAGGAATCTTAAACCAGTAAAGAAAGGAGTTCTCAAACAGTTTGATTTTTCTACCCGGCAGAAGGATGAATACTTTGCCATGGAATATACCGGTTATCTTTTGATCACCGATGATGATATTTATTCATTTTCCGATGATTCTGATGATGGCAGCGCCTTGTATATTGACGATATACCTATTGTGAACAATGATGGTTTACATGGGATGCTGGAGAAAGAAGGAGAAATTGCCCTGTCAGAAGGGTTTCACCCCATCAGGGTTACCTATTTTAATAAAGCGGGGGACTTCGGTCTGAAGATATCTATTCGCAGTCCGCAATATAAGAAACAACTGATCCGGAATGACTGGCTATACCATAAGCCATGAAAAAAGGGCAGATCCTGTTAGTCCTGTTGATGTTTGTTACATTCATCTCAGACGCGCAACAGGCAGCCAATTCCTGGCCTGGCAGTTTTTTTTCGGGATACAAACGATCATTAACCTCCGGGAAATTCTCCTACCATTCCCCTCAGCCGGATGTAAACCGATCCTTACTGCTCCGTTCGATTGATTCAGTATCATTCATTGCCTGGGAAACGGAGCAGATCCCTGCAAATTTCAATGAACCTTCTGCAAATTTTATCTGGATGTTTGGCATCGATGCCAACCCTGAGAGTCATAAATACCGGCTTTATCTGAATGATCATTATTGCCTGACATTTGCAAACCCGCTCATTTCGGAGAAAAAATCCTGGATCGTGTCAGGGAAAGATGGCGTCACACTTACATTCAGGACGACGATGCTGGATAAATATGATGACCCGATGGGTTATGCGGTATTTACTATTCCCCGGCCTTTGCTTATTCCCGGGAAGTCGCAACAGATCAGGGTTGTTGGCGAATCTGCCGGAAGTAATGTCTGGTATATGACATTTGAATCTCCTGTTGAAGAGAAACTGGATATTGTACAGGAAGAGGCCATCATTCAGGAAAAAGGAAAGGAGTATTTTTCAGTCCTGTTCAATTTTGTACACCTCGGAGAGTCTCAGAACGGGAAGATTATGGTTGTGAATGCTCCTTCAAGAGAAATCTCCCTGGAACCCGGGTTTAACCAGTTCAAACTTTTGTTACCGGCAGGAGAATTAACAACCTCCTGCAATGCGCTGATATCAATTGGCAGGAATGCATCAATAAATAAGCGTTTTGAGGTCAGGCCGGTTCGTCATTGGGTAATATACCTCGTACAGCATGCACATACCGATATCGGGTACACACGTCCTCAAACGGAGATCCTCCCTGAACACATGAGGTACATAGATTATGCATTGGATTATTGTGATCAAACAGATTCTTTACCGGATAATGCCCGTTTCCGCTGGACCTGCGAGACTTCGTGGGCAGTACGGGAGTATATACGCACCAGGCCGCAGGCTCAACTGGAAAGGTTAAAACAGCGGGTAAAGGAGGGAAGGATTGAAGTTACCGGCTTATTCCTCAACTCTTCAGATCTTTCCGATGAAACCTCAATAGCAGCATCGCTTCAACCGGTGAAGGAATTCAGGGATGCCGGTTTACCTGTACATGCGGCCATGCAGGACGATATCAATGGTGTGCCCTGGTGCCTCGCAGATTACCTGAAGGGATGCGGGATTAATTTTCTTACGATGGGTCAGAATGCCAGCCGGGCTTTAAAACCATTTGACCGTCCCACCTCATTTCTTTGGGAATCGCTCTCCGGCAGCAGGATCATTGTAAATCGCCCTGAGCATTATATGTGGGGTAATCAGCTTGGAATCCTTACCAATGCTGAAACATTTGGAAAAGCATTGTTTTTTCACCTGAAGCAGATTCAGGATAAAGGATATCCCTTTGACCACTATGCTATTCAATTCAGCGGTTACCTGACCGATAACTCACCTCCATCTACCACCGCATGTTTACTCGTAAAACAATGGAATGAAAAATATGTATGGCCAAAATTGCGCCTTGCTGTGATCAGCGAATTTGGAGATTATTTAAACAGTAACCATTTACAGGATCTGCCGATTTACCATGGGGCATGGCCCGACTGGTGGATGGATGGTTTTGGTTCGGCTGCACTGGAAACTGCCTATACCCGTGCCTCCCATGAAGATTATACCGCCAACCTGGGTTTAATGTCAATGGGCATGATCATGGGAATCCCTATTCCGCAGAAACTTTTCAGGGATGTGGATGATATCGGCGATGGACTTTGTTTTTATGATGAACATACCTTCGGTGCGGCGGAAAGTATTTCAGACCCAATGTTAGAGAATTCTGTCGTTCAATGGAATGAAAAAGCTGCTTATGCATGGGATGTGGTAAAAAAGAACCATATCCTGCGTGAAGATCTGCTTGGGTTGCTGCAATGGAAACTGCCAAAAGCAAATGTTCCCTCTATTACGGTAATCAATACGCTGAACTGGAATCGTTCGGGAGAAGCTACCGTTTTCATAGATCACCAGGTAATTCCCGACAACAGGAAATTTAAGATTCTTGATGAAGCCGGAAAAGAGGTTCTGGTCCAACTGCTGTCAAACAGGGAAGAAGGCACATATTGGACACTTTTTGTGACTGATGTTCCTCCGCTGGGATATAAAACATACCGCATTATCCTTTCAGACGAACTTACAAGGTTTGCTCAAAAGAAAAAGTTTTCCGGTTGGATGGAAAATCAGTTCTATTCGCTCAGGATCGATACGGTAAAAGGAGCTATCACCAGCCTGTTCGATAAGCAATTGGGTAAAGAACTTGCAGCCGATGACCAGCCCTATGGGATGGGAGAATTTATTTATGAACAATTGGGAAAAAACCGGGAACAACTTGATCAGTTAAAGCTGGATGAATTCCGCCGTTCCACCTGGAAGGATATCACGGTTTCAGGAATGAATGAAGGAACTGTATGGAGCAGTATCACACTCAAAGGACAATCCCCTGAATGTGCAGGTAAAGAAGGCATTACCTGTGAAATACGGATTTATAATACTGAAAAAAAAGTCGAATTCCGCTATTCGATGATCAAACTCCCTGTTACTGATGCTGAGGGAGTTTATGTAGCTTTTCCTTTCAGAATGGCCAACAGTACTATGAGGTATGAAGTTCAGGGAGGTACAGTTATTCCGGGGAAGGATCAGTTGGAAGGATCTGCCAGTGACTGGAACGGAATCCAAAATTTCGTTTCAGTAAATGATAATCATTCACAAATCGTGTTTGTTTCCCATGAAATACCGCTGGTTCAATTGGGAGATATCAACCTGGGAAAATTCTCGCCGGTTGCACATCCTGTTCATCCTTCCATCTATTCGTGGGTTCTGAATAATTACTGGACCACCAACTTCCGGGCATACCAGGAAGGCGAATTGAAATGGCGGTATTTCATCACTTCCGATGCAGATACATCTGTAAGTTTCAGCACCCGGTTTGGATGGGGTGAGCGAATGCCTTTCATTACGCGTGTTTTTCCGGCACAGAAAGATGCCCCGCCGCTTTTACTGAAGGAACAATTTTCCGGTAAATTTAAGGATCTGCTCCTGGTATGTGCAAAACCCCTTTCTGACGGAACTTCAGTAATACTGCACCTCAGGGAGATAAAAGGGATTGAACAGGTCATACCGGTCAATGATCTGGCTTCTGTTTATCTTACTGTTTCCGGAAAAGTTTTCCGGTCCGTATCAGAGGTCAATGTGCTGGGTGAAAAACTGAAAGAGGCGAATTCTCCTATTGTTTTCAAACCCTTTGAAACAAAATTCATTAAGCTTGAGTTTTAGAAACTCACCTCCTAATCCAAGTTAAAGAGGGTATCTCAAAAAGTGCAATTTACTCTTTTAGCGCTAAGGCGCAAAGAATTGAAAATCAATAATTTTTTTTTGTGTCTTCGCGTCTTTGCGGTGATTTTGTCTTTTGAAGTAACGTCTTTATGAGGGAGAGACCTATCGGAAGACAGATTCAAAACTTATTGCCTGAAATTTTACTAATTTTGCCCGAAATATCGAAGGCAATGAAATATTTTACAAAAATTCCCCGGAACCTGATTATAGTGGCTTCTTTGATCCTGTTGTTCCAGGGTTGCACCGTCTTGGACCAGGTGAACCAAATGGCCAACCTTGCAAAATGTGAATTCAGGATTGCATCTGTTACAAATCTGACCCTGTCGGGAGTCAGCGTCCAGAATATTCACGGATTATCGGATCTGTCAATCACGGATGCACAACGTCTTTTCAGGGGGATAACCGGAAGCACATTCCCATTAGTATTTATATTGAATGTGGAAGCGAAAAATCCGAATACAGCAAGTGCGGGGATGAACCGGTTGGATTGGATACTTTTTATTGATGATATTCAGATGACAAGCGGCAGCATACCACAGGCTGTAACCATCCCTGCTAATAATGGTGTAGCCAACATTCCGATGCAGCTTAATCTGGATTTGAAACAGGTACTGAGAGGGAAATCTACAGATGCCATCATCAATTTCGGGATGAACCTGGCAGGTATTGGCAATAAACCGACAAGGTTCATGATCAAACTGAAACCCACCATCATGATTGGCCAGAGCCAGGTAGTTTATCCGGGATACATTACTGTAAAAACGGATTTCGTTTCAAATTAATGGAAGTGGGTCTATGCAGGAAACCGCGGTTATCGAGGTAAAAGGAGTGCATAAGTCGTTTAAAACGGTTCATGCAGTAAAAGGAATTTCCCTGCGGATCCCCAAGGGTCAGTTCGTTGCTTTGCTGGGCCCCAATGGCGCGGGTAAGACCACTCTGGTTGAAATGATCGAAGGCATTCAAAAACCTGATGAAGGCGAGATACTTATCCTCGGAAAACACTGGAAAAGCAATGAAGAGGAGCTTCACCGGATATTGGGGATCTCATTACAGGAAACGCGTTACATCGACAAACTGACCGTAGCGGAAACCTTGCAGCTCTTTGCAAGCTTCTTCAACCTCTATCGTGACAGGGTTGACAGCATTATTGACCTGATCGGTCTTGAAGAGAAAAGGAAATCCTATGTGGTCAATCTTTCCGGTGGACAACGTCAGCGGCTTGCCATTGGGATCGCCTTACTGAATAATCCAAAGATCCTCCTGCTGGATGAACCTACAACCGGCCTGGATCCAAATGCCCGCAGGGAGATCTGGGTAATCCTGATGAAGCTGAAAGAACAATCGGAAACCACCATGATCCTTACCACTCATTATATGGAGGAAGCTGAGCAACTGTGCGATTATATCATCATTATCGACCAGGGAGAGATCCTGAAGGAGGGGAATATGGAACAGTTGCTGAACTCGGATCAGGAGAAAAAGATCGTGGAATTCACCATTGAAAGCAATTCATTTTCCAGGGAAATCACAGAAACCGGGTCACCCTTTCAAATTCAGTGGGACCCGGCGCGGAAAAAAGGTATTGTTGAGATACACCATATTGACAAGGAACTTCCCGCTTTATTTGAATACCTGGGACAACGGAATTTGCAACTGAAAAACCTCGAATTCCGGAAAAGAACCCTGGACGATCTGTTTACCTCACTAACAGGGAGGCATTTGCATGAATAGGATTAACAGGGAAAATCAATTGTTTCAACTGATCCTGGCAAGGATCAAAGAGACCATCCGGGAACCGGGTGTGATCTTCTGGGGGATGATATTCCCGATGCTGATGTCGCTTGGCCTCGGTATCGCATTCATGAACAAAACAGATATCTTCAGACGAGTTGGAGTTATCATCCATAATCAGGATACGATTTCTACGGGAGATTCCACTCATGTTCTTCAGTCCTTTCTGCAGCATCAGACAGAAAAGATCAATAACCCAAAAGACAGGTTCCCCGCATATAAATTCACGATCAGGGATGAAAAGCTGGGAAATTCAATATTCCTGTTCCAGGAGATGAGGTGGGATGAGGCCATGGTGCTGCTTAAACGCGGAAATATGAGCATAGTTCTGAATGAGCAGAAGGGACAAATCGGATACCATTTTGACCCGCTGAACCCGGATGCACAACTATCCTATCTGAAATTGTCCGGGGTTTTCGGTAAAAAAGGAAACCCCGTCGCGGAAAACCGTACGAATATCCAACCCCTCACAGTGAGGGGAACACGCTACATCGATTTCCTGATCCCGGGATTGATCGCCATGGGTGTCATGATGTCGACCATGTGGGGGATCAGTTACGATATCATTGAAAAAAGATCGAAAAAACTGTTGCGCAGGATGGTGGCCACACCGATGAAAAAGTATAACTTCCTTTTCGCCCTGATGACCGTTCGTTTGGTGATGAATTTCCTGGAAGCCGCACTCCTCTTCATTTTTTCGGCCATCGTTTTCGGGATCTCCATCCAGGGAAACATCGGTGCGCTGTTCCTGATCTTCATGGCAGGGAGTATCGCCTTCACCGGTATTGCTACCTTTATCTCATCGCATACATCCAAAACGGAAATCGGGAACGGGTTCATCAATGCTGTCGTCATGCCAATGATGGTGCTGTCGGGCGTATTCTTCAGCTATCATAATTTTCCTGACTGGACGATACCGTTCATACAACCGTTACCGGCAACCATCCTGGCCGATGGATTGCGAAGCATCTTTATCGAAGGAGCGGGCTTTGCAGAAATCACGGTCCCTTCCCTCATCCTGATAACCACAGGAGTTGTATTCTTCACCGCAGGCCTGAAAATCTTTAAATGGCATTAACCGAAATGGTGCTGACTAAAAAGTATTTAAAAAGAGTTTATAGTCAGCCCCTTAGGGGGGTGATGTCGCTATTTCACCAATTTTATCTGAAATGACCCTTCCTCATAACGAAATGCAGGTAATCTGATAATATGGGCTTCACCCGTATTCAACCTTTTCCCTTCACTTCCGATCGCAGAGATATACTTGCCGGTATCGGCCACATGATTCATGATAAAGAAATTAATTCTGGCATCCTTGCCGGTGAACCAATTTTCATTGGCCACATGATCGTAGGGCTCAAGGTTATCATAAACCGGTAGTACCCTGACCCCCTGCTTCGAAAACATAGTAACCAGCTTGGCATCCCAATAATTACTCACCCCATACTC
The DNA here is from genome assembly GCA_026391355.1 of Bacteroidota bacterium. Lineage (GTDB taxonomy): Bacteria > Bacteroidota > Bacteroidia > Bacteroidales > FEN-979 > CAIYUC01. The sequence continues at coordinate 9,019 of JAPLDH010000047.1, forward strand.
CAGATCTTCTTTTTGTGCTGCATCGTCCACGCATTTTACAACATTTGGGTAATAATTGAAATAATCCTTTATCCCCTTTGGTGACAATGAGACGAAAGCGGTGATCAGTGTAAAAATGATCAAAAGGGAAACCAGGGAAGCGGCCATAACACTGAATCTTCCTTGTTTTTTAACCCGTTGTGATAATTGCACGAGAATGATACCTGTATTAATAAGCGCAAGATAAAAAACGTATATATTATATCGTAATGTGTCGTAACCTGTATAATTTCCATTGACCACAGGCATAAAAAAGACTACCGGAATAAAAACAACGCAGAAGAGCAGGTAGAAGGTCAGATAGGAATAACTTTTCTCCTTTTTCAGGTTGCTGATCAGCAATATAATCGTACCTGTAAAAGATAGAAGGCTTATGATGATGATCAGACTCTTGCAATTAGCTCCTGTCAGGTATTCCCACATTTGGCGGGTCAAAATGTTCCATGAAGACCTGATATTGTTGAAATCCATTATTCTGTGCGGAAGATCGAAAAAGATGTAGCCGGAGGAGTTCAAAACGTGGAATAAACCTAATCCTGTAAAGATCGAAAAAAGGTTGATTGCCAGGATCTTTACTATCTCCTTCCGGAATTGTTTCTTAACTAGAAATACAAGTACTGACAATACAGGAATGGAAAAGAGGATAATAAACAACCTGTCGGAAAGAATACTCAGAGAACAGATAAAAAACAGCAGGAAGAACGTTTGCTTCTTCGGGACTTTCAGGTACCGGATAGTGAGCAGCAGGCATATAAGCGCCATAACGAATGCGCCGGTATGGTAACCATTGCTTACAATGTAAAAGGTGAACATGAAATCCTTCGAATATGTATATACCAGGATAAACATAGTCATCAATAGCATGGATATGCTCTCGTATAATAAAGAAGGGCCGGGAACAAAAGTTTTAAAAACAAGGTGGATAAGAAACAGGATCACAAAGTATTGGATCAGGCTGAACAAAAATGAGGAGAGGATGAAATTTCCTGAACATAACATCAGCAGGAAATAGACGATCATGTCGGGAAAGAAATTTGGGGATGGGTTGAGGTGCCATCCTTTCAGACTGTAATGGTCAATAAACAGGTCTTTGTAGATGGAAGGAAAATAGAGCGTATCGCTGCAAAAAAAGATCCTGATGCCATACCCTGTGAGGTTTGAGAACAATGACACCAACAGGAATAGACTCGTTGCAATACCAGAAAAATAAATAAACCGGATAAAGTTTTTATTCATCATCCCAAAGATATTACATTCATTTTACAAATTAATCTTACCTTTGTAAAATAGAATCTCGTTTTGATGCAAGATAAGATTTGCCTGACATTACCCTCCCTGTTTTCAGAAACACTTAGAAAATATAGTGGATACAACGCTTTTGCCTGGGTAGGGCAATCACCCGTTACCTATCTTGAGGTTAGCATTCAGATCCATGCATTGATCGGTTTTCTTCAGAAGTTGGATATCAAGCCACAGGATAAGGTTGCCATCCTCAGTACAAATATGCCTGAGTGGGGCATTGCATTTTATGCTGTGACGTTTATGGGCGCTGTCGCAATACCCTTATTACCTGATTTTAGTTCATCTGAAATCGAGAATATCCTTAATCATTCTGAAACAAAAGCCCTGTTTATTTCAAAAGGAATGCTGCCGAAGTTAATGGAAGTAAAAGCAGACGGGTTACTTACGGTTATAGGGATTGAAGATTTCTCAACAATCGAACACAAAGGGGAGAATGTAAATTTTGATCCCCAAAGTATATCAATTAACAACTATCATGTTGAAGAACAACAACTTGCAGCTATTATCTATACATCTGGAACGACCGGGAACCCGAAAGGAGTAATGCTTTCCCATAAAAATATTGCAAGCAATGCTCTTCAGGGAAAAGGGGTTCAGCCGATCGATGAGAATGATCGTTTTCTGTCAATACTTCCCCTTTCTCATACATATGAAAATACATTGGGGCTTATTCTGCCGATGATCAGCGGATCTTGTGTATATTATCTTGGTAAACCACCGACAGCATCCGTTTTGCTTCCTGCCCTGCAGGAGGTTAAACCTACCATGATGCTGACTGTTCCCATGATTATAGAAAAGATTTACAGGACAAGTATTTTACCTGCACTGAAGAAACATTGGTATGGAAGGCTTTTGTACAAGATACCTGTAATGAGGCAGCAATTAAATGTGCTGGCCGGAAAAAAATTAATGCAGACTTTTGGGGGAGAGTTGAAATTTTTCGGGATAGGGGGGGCTAAGCTTGATAAAAAAGTTGAAGAATTTCTGCGTGAAGCAAAATTTCCCTATGCCATTGGTTATGGGCTGACTGAAACTGCCCCCTTACTGGCTGGAGTGAACCCGCAAACCTCGAGGTTGCAATCAACCGGCCCCGCGGTAGTTTGGGCAGATCTGAAAATTAACAACCCGGATAAGGTTACCGGAGAAGGTGAGATCTGGGTCAAAGGACCTAATGTGATGAAAGGCTATTACAAGGATCCAACCTTGACGGCAGAAGTGATGTCGGAGGATGGCTGGTTCAAAACGGGTGACCTTGGGGTGTTTGATAACGACAATTATTTATATATCAAAGGCCGTTTAAAGACGATCATTATCGGGGCGAACGGGGAAAATATCTACCCGGAAGAAATAGAATCCATGATCAATAACTTTCAACATGTTTTGGAATCACTGGTGGTGGAGAAAAAAGGAAAACTTGTCGCCCTGGTCCATTTCAATCAGCAGGAGATCGAGGAAAAATACCATAGTCTGAAAGATGATGTATCAAACTATGTGGAAAGAAAAACCGAGGAACTTGAAAAAGAATTACAGCACTATATCAATTCCAGGGTAAATAAGTTTTCCAGGGTGCAGACAGTCATCTCACAACCAAAGCCATTTCAAAAAACACCGACTCAGAAGATCAAGCGGTTTTTGTATACCTGAATGAAGGCACGAGGCACGAGGTATCAGGCATGAAGCACCAGGCACCAGGTATTTAGCAATAGCCAACAGAATGATTAATCATGCCGAAAGAGATCGAACGTAAATTCCTTGTCAGGAAAGACCTTTGGTATGCGGTTCAGAAACCGGAAGGAGCGGATTTTATCCAGGGATACCTGGTTTCCGGTGCTAACTTGACCATCCGGGTAAGGGTTTCCAGTAGTAATGCCTGGTTGACCATCAAGGGACCTTTCCAGAATATCTCCCGCGATGAGTATGAATATCCCATCCCCGCTCAGGATGCTATGGAAATCCTGTCAGGGTATGCAGGGAATAAAATAGAAAAGACCCGTTACAGGATCAGGATTGAGGGACACATTTGGGAAGTCGACGAATTTTTCGGGGATAATGAAGGTTTGATCATTGCAGAAATTGAATTAAAAAGCGAGGATGAGGGTTTTCGTCACCCGCCATGGTTGGGGGAAGAAGTCACGGCAAATCACAGATATAATAACGCTCACCTGGCAGAACACCCTTTTGGAAGCTGGAAACACTAACAATTTACGATATACGGTTTATACGTGTAGATTGAATTTTTGATTTTCGGGGTGCGATTATCGATTAAGGTATTTCCTCATGCCTCGTGCCTAATGCCTGGTGCCTTACTTAATTCCAAACTCTTTCCTGATCTTCTCAACATAATCCAGTTTCTCCCATGCAAAGAATTCCACCTTTTTGCTATAAACTTCCCTGCCATTTCCACTGACTTTTTTGGGCTTAGAGCCTTTAACCGGGTAATACACAGAAACATCTTCCGTATAATTGTCTCTACCGAAATGCCCATAGGAAGCAGTTTTCAGGAAGATGGGGTTCTTCAGGCCGAAACGTTGGATGATTGCATAGGGTCGCATATCAAAGATATTCACCACTTTTTTGGCAATTTCACTGTCGGAGAGGATTTTGCCTTTGGCATTTTTAACCAGGGCAGTACCATAGGTATTCACAAATAATCCTACCGGTTGGGCAATACCAATGGCATAGGCAACCTGGATTAAAACCTGGTCGGCAATGCCTGCTGCCACAAGATTCTTGGCAATATGGCGGGCTGCATAAGCTGCTGAGCGGTCAACCTTGGAAGAATCTTTTCCTGAGAAAGCGCCACCGCCATGAGCGCCATGTCCACCATAGGTGTCGACGATGATTTTACGGCCTGTAAGCCCGGTATCCCCATGCGGACCACCTATAACGAATTTTCCGGTTGGATTGACAAAAAGCTTGAAATCGCCCGTGAAGAGTTTTTTTACCCTGGCAGGTAAGGTCTTGATCACACGGGGAATAAGATATTTTTCAATATCTGCCCTGATCTGGTCCTGCATTGCTTTATCTGCAATTTTAACTGATTTGGGCGTACCATCTTTTGGATGAACGAAATCATCATGCTGCGTACTGATAACAATTGTATCGATCCTTTTGGGTGTACCATCATCATCGTATTCGACGGTTACCTGGGACTTGCTGTCGGGCCGCAGGTATTTCATCTGTGTTTCTTCGCGCCTTATTGCAGCCAGTTCCTGTAACAGTATATGTGCAAGTTCGATCGATAATGGCATATAGTTATCCATCTCGCGGCAGGCGTATCCGAACATCATGCCCTGATCGCCAGCCCCCTGCTCTTCGGGTTTTTCCCTGACCACACCCTGGTTGATATCCTTCGATTGTTCATGAATTGTGGAAACAACTCCGCATGATTCACTGTCGAAACGGTATTCAGCTTTGGTATATCCTATCTGGCGGATCACTCTCCGGGCGGTTTCCTGAACATCCACATAGCCTTCTGTTCTGACTTCACCACCGCACACCACCAGCCCGGTTGTTACAAAAGTTTCACAAGCGACCTTTGATTCGGGGTCCCAGCGTAAAAACTCATCAAGCAATGCATCAGAGATCTGATCTGCTACTTTATCGGGATGTCCTTCTGAAACGGATTCCGATGTAAATAAATATCCCATAATAATACAATCAAAACTTCCACATTGTGGCTGCAAAGTTAACTTTTTTTTTATCCTGTAAAAGTCAATATCAACTTTTTGTTAGTTCCTGGAATACTTCTTCCAGTTTCACCTCATCCTTTTGCAAGGATAACACGGTAAGGTTATTATCTACGGCATATTTGAATACATCAGGGCGGATATCACGGGATGAATCGGTTTTCAGTTGCCAGTTATCACCGCTGAGATGCTTAACTTCTATCACTCCCTTGATATTTTTTAGTTTAAGTGGATCCGCACGCACGGAGAACTCTACATTGATGATCGTTCGGGATGATACCATATGATGAAGATTTGCAGTGGAATCGTCTGCTACGATCTTTCCATTATGGATGATAATTGCCCGGTTGCAGATGGCTTCCACCTCTTGCATAATATGGGTGGAGAGCATCACGGTTTTTTCTTTCCCTATCTCTTTGATAAGGGTTCGTATTTCCATCAGTTGGTTCGGGTCCAGACCTGAAGTTGGCTCATCCAGGATCAACACTTCAGGATCATGAAGCAATGCCTGTGCAAGACCTACCCTTTGCCGGAATCCTTTTGACAAAGCCCCGATTTTTTTATGTCTTTCAGCCCCTAACCCCGTAATTCCAATAATTTCATCAACCCGCTTTTGTGTAATTCTGTGGGTTCCGTTCCAGCTGACTTTAGTTTGTCGTTTGGTGACCGGCGCATCCTGACTGACAACTTTTGTTACTTCATGCCGGATCTTGGCAATAAAAGAAAGATATTCCGGGACGTATAGATCAAGATACAAGGGATTATTCTCTGGCAGGTATCCAACTTTTTTCCGCACTTCGATGGATTGTTCGAGTATATCGTAATTGCAAACACTGGCATCCCCTGAAGTGGGAGGGATGAAACAGGTCAGGATTTTCATGATGGTGGACTTCCCCGCCCCGTTAGGACCCAACAACCCGACAACCTCCCCGGGCGCAATTTCAAATGTAACTGAATCAAGCGCCTTCTGGGTACCGTAAAGCTTGGTTATTTCGTTTACTTTAATCGACATTTCCTGAATTTTTCCTGCAAAGTTCACACAATAACGTAAATAATCAGCGATCTATTTTATAAAATCCGTTTGGGTTGATACTTCACAATCCTATTTTCTTTTCATCCTTAGCATCATATGGAAGATAGCCAGGAGAAAAAGTAATTCCGCTACACTGAAAATAATCCAGTTAAAACTTTCCGGGATAAACATGGCAGAATATTGAATAAGATCAGGATGTTCCCTGAAATGCAGGATCTCTTTCAGATTGTACCTTATAAACAAATAACTCATATAAGGTTGGGTATATGCGTAAATTACAACGAAGGATCCAAGGATAAGGAGAAACCATTCAATAAAAGTTAACTTGAACAGATTGTTTTTTGTCCTGTAAAAGACGATCAGCACTGCCAGCAGGATCATGGTAATGGAATTGATCACCGGGGCAATTACGGGGCCAACCCAGGTCACCGGTATCAGGAAAAGAATATCCCACGTGAACAGCGAAGGAGGCCAGCCTTCGAGAAGGTAGAGGAACAGGTAATAAAATATATCCCAGATGGCAAAAGCATAGATAAATATGGCAAACCTGTTGACGGCTTCCCTGACGGCAATCACGGCAATACTGATTAGCATAACCATGGTAGCTGCTTCACGAAATATTTCGGTTACAACAATATGATAGTTCAGCGCTTTCAGCGGGAACACAAAACCATCAGGATACCAGATCGCACGCAGGTAAACCACAACCGCACTCTCAAGGTAAGCCATGGCGATGGCAAAGATGGCGACCCAGAGGAACAAGGAATACAGTTTTTTCATAAATCGTAAATCGTGTTTTCAGATTTTGGCAAGATAATAATTTTCAATCTAAATTCGTAAATCCTATATCGAAAATCCTAAGTCTCTTCTAACATTTCATTCTCCTTAAATCCCATTATGTGTAAAAAGTTCCTGCATTAATTTGTTAAATCGAAAATTAGTTTCTAACTTTGCACCCCTTTTTAGAGGAAAGGTATGTATTACAGAAATTAGTAAGGATAGATGAATACACTGAGTTATAAGACTATCAGCGCCAACAGGGAAACTGTTAACAAGGAGTGGGTACTGATCGATGCGGAAGGACAGGTTTTGGGGCGGTTAGCGACCAAAGCAGCCAGATTGCTGAGAGGCAAGATGAAGACCGATTTCACTCCCCATGTTGATTGCGGCGATAATGTAATCATTATTAATGCGGAAAAGATTGTTTTTACAGGTAAAAAACTGACCGATAAGGAATACCTGAGTCATAGCGGTTATCCGGGAGGACAAAAGGTTACAACCCCAAAAGAATTACTGGCAAAAAAACCACATGCGGTAATTGAAAAGGCAATCAGGGGTATGCTCCCGAAAAACAGGCTCGGCGCCGCATTGTTTCGCAACCTCCATGTCTATGCAGGGCCGGAACATCCTCACCAGGCACAGCAACCCAAAACTATTAACTTAACTTCAATCAGGTAATATGGAAGTAATTAATTCCCTTGGCAGAAGAAAGACTGCCATTGCAAGGATTTATCTAAAGGACGGACAAGGCAACATCCTTGTTAACGGACGTGATTATAAAGAATATTTTCCAACTCAGATTCTGCAGTTCCAGGTAACTGAACCTTTTGAAATAACCGGTAATATGGGTAAGTATGATATCTCGGCAAATATGGACGGCGGAGGTATCACCGGTCAGGCGCAGGCATTAAGGCTTGCCATTTCAAGAGCGCTTTGCAAGATCAATGAAGAGTACCGCCCGGCTTTAAAAGCCAAGGGACTTTTAATGAGAGATCCACGTATGGTGGAACGAAAGAAATTCGGACAAAAGAAAGCCCGTAAGAGATTCCAGTTTAGTAAACGTTAAAATTATTGTGATAGGAAAGAAAATATGTCAAGAACGAATTTTGATGCCCTTTTAGATGCCGGTGTTCATTTCGGCCATTTGAAGAGAAAATGGAATCCCAATATGGCTCCTTATATTTTTATGGAGCGGAATGGAATCCACATTATTGATCTTTATAAAACCATTGCAAAGATCGATGAAGCTGCATCGGCTCTGAAACAAATAGCAAAATCAGGAAAACGGGTTCTCTTTGTGGCAACCAAGAAACAAGCCAAGGAAATCGTAGCCGAGCATGTTAAAAAAGTGAATATGCCTTTTGTTACTGAACGCTGGCCAGGAGGAATGCTGACAAACTTTGCCACAATCCGCAAAGCCGTGCGTAAAATGGCTTCCATCGATAAACTGGTGAGCAGCCCTTCTTACTCGAACCTTTCCAAAAAAGAAAAGCTCACCATTACCCGTGAAAGAGCCAAACTGGAGAAAAACCTTGGAAGTATAGCAGACCTCAACCGCTTACCGGCTGCAATCTTCATTGTAGATATACTGAAAGAACACATTGCAGTTGCAGAAGCTAAAAAATTAAACATCCCGACTTTTGCGATCGTTGATACTAACTCAGACCCGCGTCAGGTTGATTTCCCGATCCCGGCAAATGATGATGCCTCAAAATCGATCTCTCTCATCGTGGAAACCATGGTGAAGGCCATCGAGGAAGGCCTCATTGAAAGAAAACTCGACCGCGATAAAAAAGCCTATGAGGATGACCGTAGTGGTGGCAGAGAAGATGAACTCGATTTGAGGGCAGGAGGAATCGATCTTCATGATTTGGATGAGGATGAGGATGAATCTGATGAAGTGGATGACGATGGAATTAAGATCATTAAAAAAGATTTCGTTGATACCAAGTTGACAAAAATGAAAACCCTTGCTCAGGAAGAAGCCGAAAAAGCCAAACCCCCGAGAAAACGTATCACAAAACCAGTGGGTGGAAGACCCAAAAATAAATAACAATTTAAAATGTAAGCTCCGTAAGGATCGATATCTGATTATGACAAATATAACTGCTGCAGACGTTAATAAACTAAGGCAAATGACAGGCGCCGGGATGATGGATTGTAAAAAGGCGCTCCAGGAATCTGAAGGTGATTTTGATAAAGCAATTGATAACCTCCGTAAAAAAGGACAAAAAGTAGCAGCAAAAAGGGCTGACAGGGATGCAAATGAAGGAATTGTACTTGCAAAAGCTACTGCAGACAATACTTATGCAGCCATGGTTATGTTGAATTGCGAAACCGATTTTGTAGGTAAAACTCAAGAGTTCAGGCAATTTGCAAAAGACATTCTTGATCTGGGCGTTAAAAACCGGGTTAAAACCCTGGACGAACTTTTACCCATGAACCTGAATGGTATTACCATTGAGGCCAGGTTAAATGAAATGCTGGGTAAAACCGGAGAAAAAATTCAGATTGCTCATTATGAATATATTGAAGCCCCAGCCGTGTTTGCTTATAACCATCATGGAAACCGGCTTTCCACACTTTTGGGACTGAGTAAAAATGAGGTTAAAAATGTGCATGAGATCGGACATGAACTTGCAATGCAGGTTGCTGCTATGAATCCCATTGCCATTGATAAGGAAAATGTAACCCAGAATACCATCGACCGGGAAATCGAGATTGGTAAGGAACAAGCCCGCCAGGAAGGCAAACCGGAAGAGATGCTGGAAAAGATCGCTACCGGAAAACTTGCTAAATTCTTTAAGGAAAATACACTGCTGAACCAGGATTTTGTGAGAGATACAAAAAAAACCGTAAGGCAATTTATCTCCGGGCATGATAAAGACATGAATGTAACCGCATTCAAAAGGTTAATGCTGGGAGCATAATTTTATAAACCAACAAAAAAAGGGATTATCTCTAACCGGGTAATCCCTTTTTTATTGAACTTAACTTTTATTTTTCAACTGCTGTTGGGATGGACCAGGATAAAAACAAAGATCGTATTTCAGAAATGTTTAACAGCATTTCTGATCGTTATGATTTTCTCAACCATTTTCTCTCTTTTGGCATCGACAGGTACTGGCGGAAGAAAGTGATCAGATTACTGGAAAAGAAAAGACCGCGGGAGATACTGGATGTGGCCACCGGCACGGGAGACCTGGCCATTGCTCTTGCGCAACTTACTCCATCCGGGATCATCGGGATTGATATCGCTGACAAGATGCTGGAATTAGCCATTGAAAAGGTTAAAAAAAGCAGACTTGATTCCGTTATCTCTTTTGAGATCGGGGATGCTTTGCGGATCCCTTTTCCGGATAATACATTTGATGCGGTAACAGTTGCATTTGGTGTCAGGAATTTTGAAGATCTTACCCTGGGCTTAACAGAGATGAAAAGAGTGCTTAAACCCTCCGGTTCCATGGTAATTCTTGAATTTTCCCAACCAGGCAGACTGTTTGGCATCCTTTACCGTGTCTATTCAACGTTCATCATTCCAATCGCAGGAAGGATGGTCTCAAAACATAATTTCGCATATCATTACCTGCCAGCGTCAGTAAAATCCTTTCCTTCGGGTGAGAAATTCCTCCGGATCCTTTATAATATTGGGCTGACACAATGCCATATGTATCCTTTAACCTTTGGAATTTCTACCATATATACCGGCGAAAAACCTGTATAAGGATGGCAGGAGAGGATTGGATTAAAATAAAAGATAAAAGGATACGTTTATTCCTGGTATTAACTTTAATAGGTTCGTTGAGGCACAATCGCAGAATTACATTTATTATCCTGCTATTCATTCTTTTGTTTTCAGGAAAAGGATTTTCTCAGACCGGGAATAATTGGATATTGAATTTGCCACGGTATGATCAGGAACTGTTCCATTTTGGTTTTGTACTGGGTGTGAACCAAAGTTTAGTGACCATCCGTCCGATTTCTGATATGGCCACACATTCCTTCGACTCCACTTACCTTCCCGATATCCTGCCGGTACCTGATTCGGGCAGGATATATTCAATTACCAGTACGGCAACCCCCGGTTTTGTAATTAGTATTGTGAGTGACCTGACAATAAACCAATACCTGAACCTGCGTTTCATTCCATCATTGGCTTTTGGCGACAGAACACTCAATTATTCCATTCTTGTATTCAGGAAAAACAATTCATCCATTATTTCAATTTCAAAGAAGGTTCCATCAACCTATGTAAATTTTCCGCTGGAACTGAAATTCAAATCGGCGCGCTATAATAATTTTGCGGCTTACCTTATGACCGGCGCACAATACACCCTCGACCTGGCATCCCAGGCAAAGAAGAGAGAGCAAAGAGCGAACGGGGAGAAGATCGTGAAATTCAATGCAAGTGATATTTACGCTGAAGCAGGTGTAGGATTTGATTTTTACAACGAATGGTTCAAGTTTGGTCTTGAGCTGAAAATGATGTATGGTTGGTTTGATGTCCTGAAACGGGAAAGGAATATCTATACCAATGGTATCGAATCACTGAAATCGAAAATATTCCAGATCTCATTTACTTTCGAATAATAACGGTTTCCTTCCTTTTTGATATCTTTGTTCCTTTCATACCAACAGAAATGAAAAACATTGCCGTATTCCCCGGTTCATTTGATCCGGTTACCCGTGGACATGAATCCATCATCAGGAGGGCGCTGCTGCTGTTTGATAAAATCATCATTGCCGTGGGGGATAATCCTGAAAAACGTGCCTATTTCCCTTTTGAAAAAAGGATGCACTGGCTTGATCAATTATTCGGTAAAGAGAAAAAAATCGAAGTCAGGAAATACAGCGGATTGACCGTAGATTTTTGTAAAGCAGTCAACGCAAACTTTATTCTCAGGGGATTAAGGACCTCTGCAGATTTCGAATTCGAAAGAACCATCGGCCAGGTAAACAAAGTACTGGATAATCGAATTGAAACGATATTTCTGCTCACGGTGCCTGAGTACACTGCCCTTAGCTCTTCCGTGGTTAGGGAGATTATTATCAATGGCGGTGATCCGGGCAAGTTTGTACCGGATTGTATTGATCTGGGCGGAAAAAAATAATGGATCACCAGGAAAAACAAATTACGAATGACCTTCAATAAAATTAAGATTCTGATTGGTATATTAATCCTACCTGTTTTCACCTGGGGGCAGGTTACCAATATCAAAGGGTCAGCCCCCGGAGCTGAAAGAAGAACAATTCACCTGATGGTTCCCGGAGATCTTATCACTTTTTGGGAAAAAGACCTGGCTGAATCCTCCATCGATTCCATCGGGCAATTCTCATTGCAACTTGCATTGAAAACCCCGGTTTACGCAAGTCTGAACATCGATTTTCACCGGGTCGATATCTTCCTGGAACCCGGAAAAACCTATACTATCAAATGTAATCCAATGAACTACAAATTGATAACTGAGGTAAACCCATTAATGCAATCGCAAAACATTGAGGTGGAATTTGTCAATTCAGATTCAGAAGACCTGAATGTTCTTATTACAAAATTCAATGTTCTGTATAACAATTTTATCCTTCAGAATTTCAACGATCTATACCGTGACCGGAATAAAGCAAAACTTGATACCTTCCGCCGGCAGGTCGTTACTTCCTTCCCTGAAAGAAAAAACGGCTACTTTGCTTCTTATATACATTATAAAATAGCCGGTCTTGAACAACTTGCCCAAGCCTTTAGCAAGCCTCAGCTCGCAAAAAAGTATTTTATGGAATCACCGATCCTGTATGAGAATGTCGAATACATGGACTTTTTTAACCAGTACTTTGCCAAACACCTGACGGCTACATCCAGGGTTTTAAAATTCACCGATTACACGTCAATACTGAATACTGCCGGGAGTTATCAGAACATGATGAAAGTCCTGGATAAGGATACGATACTCAGGAAACCGCAATTCCGGGAGTTGGTAATGCTGAAAGGATTAATGGAAATGTTCAGCATGAGCGGGTACAACCAGGAAAGCGTACTTTCCCTGATGAGAACCATTTCTACTGACAGTAAGTTCATGGAAAACAGGGAAGTTGCTTTGGATATGATCCTTTTCCTGACCAGGCTCAGGGCAGGTACCCCGGCACCGGGATTCAAATTGCAGGCCAGGGACGGGAAGATGATTTCAAGTACGGACTTCAAAGGTAAACCGCTGTTGTTGAATTTCTGGACTACCTATTGCCAGAGATGTCTGACCGAAATGGATATGATGAAACCCTTGTATGAGAAATATAAGGATAAAATGAATTTTGTGAGTATATCTGCGGATAACCAGTTCCAGAAGATGCTCTATTTTATTAACATGAAAACCGATTTTACCTGGCAATTTCTCTATATCGGTGATCAATGGCAGCTTTTAAAGGATTATGATGTACGCAGCTATCCATTATTCGTTTTGATAGATGAAAAGGGAAATATCTGTAAGTACCCTGCAGAACTTCCGGATGCCGGGTTGGGAGAATCGATTGATAAGCTGTTGTCGCCTTAGAATTGATGGCAGGAAAGGAACCTGTACTGGTTTTTATTACTTTTGCCGGGTTGTTATACTGAACGTTTGAGTTTGCGTTTTTTTGCAATCCTGAAAAGTCGGAGTATGACAAAAGATAATGATTGATATAGAATTCTGGTTATGATTAGTATGTTTAGGAAAATGCTGGGAAATAAATCCCAAAGAGACATCAGGGTAATCGAGCCTGTTGTTGAAAAGACGATTGAGTTTTATGAAGAAATTAAAAAGCTCAGCAATGATGAATTGAGGGATAAAACAATAGAATTCAAAAACCGTATCAAGGATTACTTATCTGCTAAGGAGAACGAGATTGAGGAGTTAAAGGTAACACTCAATTCCGATGATGTAGATATTGAGGAGAAGGAAAATCTCTATTCTGTGTTGGATCGTCTCGAAAAGGAATCTTATGACCTCACGCAGGAGATACTGAACGAGATCCTCCCCGAGGCTTTTGCTGTTGTAAAGGATACTGCCAGGCGATTTTTTGAAAATGATTATATCGAGGTCACGGCGACACAGATTGACAGGGACCTGGCTGCCAGGAAGGACAATGTCGAGATAAACGGCGATAAAGCACGTTTTCTGAGTAATTGGATGGCCGGGGGAAACATGATTCGTTGGGATATGGTTCATTATGATGTCCAGCTTATTGGAGGAGTTGTGCTGCACCAGGGAAAGATCTCCGAAATGGCTACCGGTGAAGGGAAAACGTTGGTTGCAACACTCCCGATCTATGTCAATGCATTGCCCGGTAAAGGAGTTCATATCGTTACAGTGAATGATTACCTCGCAAAACGTGACTCGGAATGGATGGGGATGCTGTTTGAATTTCATGGGATGAAGGTTGATTGCATCGACAGGCATGAGCCGAATACCGAGGCAAGGAGAAATGCTTACCTGGCGGATGTTACTTATGGCACAAACAATGAGTTCGGGTTCGATTACCTTCGTGATAACATGACAGGGAATCCTGAAGAGATGGTTCAACGCCCGCATAACTATGCAATTGTTGACGAGGTCGACTCTGTGCTGATCGATGATGCCAGAACACCATTGATCATTTCCGGACCCACCCCTAAAGGGGATAACCAGGCCTTTGAAGAACTTAAACCACAGGTGGTAAAACTGTATAATGCCCAGCGGAACCTGGTTACACGTTTACTTTCCGAAGCAAAAGCCCTGAGTGAAGATACAAATAATGCTGATAATATTAAAAAAGCTGGAGAGCAGGTTTTTCGCAGCTTCCGCGGGTTGCCTAAAAACAAGCCACTTATTAAATTTCTCAGCGAGCCGGGTATTAGAGCCCTCATGCAGAAAACCGAGAACTTTTATCTTGCCGAACAGGCAAAACATATGCACATTATCGATGATGAACTCTATTTTGTGATCGATGAAAAGAACAATCAAATAGAACTTACGGAGAAAGGAATAGACCTGCTTACTGAATCCTACGACGATCCTGGACTATTTATTCTCCCTGATATGGGTAATGTAATAGCAGAACTTGAAAAGCTGAATATACCCGAAGAAGAGAAACTGGAAAAGAAGAACCAGTTGATGATTGATTATTCCATCAAATCGGAAAGAGTTCATACCGTCAATCAATTATTGAAAGCCTATGCCCTTTTTGACAAGGACGTCGAATATGTCGTACTTGACAATAAGGTGAAAATCGTGGATGAGCAAACCGGCCGTATCCTCGAAGGCAGGAGATATTCCGACGGACTGCACCAGGCAATTGAAGCAAAAGAGAGTGTGAAGGTGGAAGCGGCAACCCAAACCTATGCCACAATCACCCTTCAGAATTATTTCAGGATGTACAAGAAACTGGCAGGTATGACAGGAACGGCTGAAACAGAAGCCGGGGAGTTCTGGGATATCTACAAGCTGGATTGCGTGGTGATCCCGACCAACCGGAAAGTGACCCGTGATGACCGCCAGGATCTGGTTTACAAGACTAAAAGAGAGAAGTTCAACGCTGTGATCGACGAAATCAGTAACCTGATCAAAATAGGACGTCCTGTGCTGGTGGGAACAACATCTGTTGAAACCTCTGAACTGTTAAGCAGGATGTTAACCCGCCAGAAAATCAAACACAATGTTTTAAATGCCAAACTTCACCAGAAGGAGGCAGACATCGTGGCGGAAGCCGGACAGGCTGGCACAGTAACCATTGCTACCAACATGGCCGGTAGAGGTACTGACATCAAACTCGGAAAAGGGGTAAAAGAGGCCGGTGGTCTTGCAATTTTTGGTACCGAACGTCATGAATCACGCCGGGTTGACCGTCAGTTGCGAGGACGATCCGGAAGGCAGGGAGACCCCGGCAGTTCCCAGTTCTTTGTTTCGCTCGAAGACGATCTGATGCGCATGTTTGGGTCGGAAAGGATTGCAAAGATCATGGACCGGCTTGGAATCAAGGAAGGAGAAGTGATCCAGCATTCCATGATCACAAAATCCATCGAAAGAGCACAAAAGAAAGTGGAAGAGAACAACTTCGGGATACGTAAACGTTTGCTCGAATATGATGATGTGATGAACATCCAGCGTGAAGCAATCTATAAGAAACGACATCACGCATTATTTGGCGAACGTCTCGCCGTGGATATTTCAAATATGATTTACGATGTCTGTGAAACTGTTGTCCTTGATCACCAGGAAAACAGGGATTTTGCAGGTTTCAAAATTGAACTTCTGAAGGAATTCGCGTGCGATTCACCGTTTGATGAGAAAACCTTTTATTCCCTCAGCAGCGATGAAATTAATGACCAGGTTTACGATTTTGTTTATAAAAGATATAAGGCCAAAGGGGAAGCCATTGTTCAAAAAACATTTCCCATTATTAAGTTTGTTTATGAGAATGAGTCAAAGTTTGAGAATATTGCAATTCCGGTGACTGACGGTATTAAATCGATGCAGGTTGTCGCAAACCTGAAGAAAGCATTCGACGATAAAGGAAAGGAGGTTGTTCTTTCAATCGAAAAAGGCATTGTTCTTGGAATGATCGACAATGCATGGAAAGAGCATCTGAGAGAGATGGACGACCTCAAGCAATCGGTTCAGAATGCTGCTTATGAGCAAAAAGATCCATTGCTCATTTATAAGTTTGAATCGTTCCAACTATTTAAAAGTATGGTGCAACGCACCAATAAGGAGATCACCTCATTCCTGATCCGGTCGGATGTGCCTATCGATGAACCCCAGAAGGTGAAAGAAGCCCATGTTCCTAAGCGTACCGACCGGAGCCGATTCAGGGAAGAACGTTCCGACCTTCTTTCCCAGGCGAATACGAATACGCAGGAACAACAGAAACCGCAACCGGTCCATGTTGAAAAAAAAGTAGGAAGGAATGATCTATGTCCATGCGGCAGCGGGAAGAAGTACAAGAACTGCCATGGCGCCGGCGCCTGACCAATGTCTTACGACTTACAACTTACGACTTACGACTTACGACTTACGACTTACGACTTACGACTAATTGACTAAGATATGAAATTAAAAAGAATTCTGTTAAAATTGAGTGGTGAAGCCCTGATGGGTAAGCAGCAATATGGCATCGATCAGGAAAGACTTGCGGAGTACGCTGAAGAGATCCGCTCGGTAGTGGCCGGAAAAATTGAAGTTGCCATTGTGATGGGTGGGGGAAATATATTTCGTGGATTACAGGGTACAGGTGGCGGAATTGACCGGGTTCAGGGTGATTATATGGGTATGCTTGCAACGGTTATCAATTCAATGGCACTTCAATCAGCCCTGGAACAGGCAGGAGTGAAATCCAGGGTTTTGTCAGGAATTGCAATCGAACCAATTTGTGAAGCCATGAGCCGGAGGAAAGCGATCGGTTACCTGGAAAAAGGGGAGGTGGTCATCATCAGTGGCGGCACAGGAAATCCCTATTTTACAACCGATACTGCCGCTGCTTTAAGGGCGGTTGAGATAAAGGCAGACGCCATGTTGAAAGGAACCCGGGTGGATGGGGTTTATTCCGCTGATCCGGAAAAAGACAAATCAGCAGTGAAATATGATACCCTCACTTTTGATGAAGCCTATGAGAAAGGGCTTAAGATCATGGATCTCACTGCCTTTACCCTCTGCAAGGAAAACAAACTGCCGGTTGTGGTCTTTAATATGAATGTGCCGGGAACCCTTTTAAGAATTGTTAATGGTGAAAAGATTGGAACGATGATAAAATAACTGGTGAACTGGTGAACTGGCGAGCAAGGAAATTCCTGAATTATTGATTTGAAGATTTGAAAACTCTGTGCCTTTGTACCTTTGTCACCTTGTCACTTTTTTGTAAAAGAGACCAAAAAAAGGAACCTGTATTATTTTATTTGATCTGGAAAAAGTAAGCTGATAGATTATGAACGACGAAGTCGAATTTTGCCTGGAGGAGGCCAAAGAAGGAATGGGAAATGCCATTGTGCATCTTGAACGGGAGTTTCAGAAAATCCGTGCAGGGAAAGCCAGTCCACAAATGCTGGATGGGGTCAGGATCGATTATTATGGAGTTAATACCCCAATCGATCAAACTGCAAATATCAGCTCACCGGATGCCCGGCAGATCATTGTTCAACCCTGGGATAAAAGCGTGATCGGGCTCATAGAAAAAGCCATCCTTGCTGCAAACCTGGGTTTCAATCCCAGGAATGAAGGTGATATCCTGAGAATCGTTGTTCCTACCCTTACAGAAGAACGTCGAAAAGACCTTGTTAAAAGGGCAAGAACGGAAGCAGAAAATGCCAGGATCAGCGTCCGCAATATCCGTCGCCTTGCAAATGATACTGCTAAAAAGCTTGAAAAAGACGGCATTCCGGAAGATGAGGTGGATAAACTTGAAGAAGATATCCAGAAATTAACCGACGAGTTTATCTCTATGGTTGATAAAATCCTGGAAACAAAGGAAAAAGATATTATGACGGTATAAAATACAGTCGGCAGTCGGCAGTCGGCAATCAGAGACCTTCCAGGTTTCAGATAGCTGGTGGTAATCACTTTCTAATTGAAACCTGGAAGGTCTGGCTTATCAGTAAACAACAATTTCATCGGCAAACAACCAGCAGGGCTCACCTTTTCCTTCATGCCATGGAGGACATATACCAATATTTTTTGCACGGATCTTAATAAACCTCGCCGGAGTATCCGGAAAGGTTTCGGAAAAAGCTTTGATACTCGGGCCTTTCAATGTTTCCGGCATATCATTTCGCTCTTCGTTGATCGAATGGTATTTTTTCCCGTTTGAAGAAAGTGAATAAACAACAGAATCAGGCATGAATATCCAACTGTCAGGACTATGCAGAAAACTTAATGAAATAGAACGGATGGGAGTCATTTTTCCCATATCGATGACTACTACCATGTCATTGCCCAAAAAACCCTGCCAGTTACCTTCATGGAAATTTACCACTCCCCTCAGTCCATCAACCAGCGCTTCACCACCTCCTCCTGTATATCGATAACTGTATGGTTTTAAATAGGTTAATCTTTTTCCGGTGGCTTTATGAATAATGATACTTCTCTCTGTAAGTGACTCTTTTAGTGTATCATCCACATATAAACCGGCTTTCAGATAGCAATTCCTGTTAACGTCAAATGGCTTATCATAAACCGGGGATTTTGTGGTTGGATCGTTTCCATCGAGTGAGTAACGGATTTGAATATCCGGTTGTTCTGATGAAATTGCTGTCTTCAGCACGCCTGCCTTTTGATCAAAAAAAGTTTGGACACCGGCTTTAAAACTTCCTTTTGAATATTTTGCCTTCATCCAATCCAATTTTTTGAACTGGCCATTCAGCCTGTGCCGGAAATCATTCCAGTTTCTCCCTTTCTTTGGTGTCCATACAACCTCTGCCAAAGCAATCATCCTGGGCAGAATCATATACTCGGCCTGGCTGTTGGTTGGAATATATTCTGTCCATAAGTTGCCTTGTGCTCCAAGGATATATTTAGCTTGCGATGCAGTCAATTCTCCCGGGGTAGGATCATAGGAATAGACTTTCTTCAATGTGGTTGAACCTCCGATGGCTTTTGGCTCGAACTTAGGATCGGCCTGGTAATAATCGAAATAGCAGAAGCCTGTAGGAGTCATGATCACGTCATGTCCCTGGCGGGCTGCGGAAATTCCCCCTTCAATCCCTCGCCATGACATCACGGTTGCCTCCGGTGCAAGGCCTCCTTCCAAAATCTCATCCCAACCGATCAACCGCTTGTTCTTCGATATCAGGAATTTCTCGATTCTCTTGATAAAGTAACTCTGAAGTTCCTTTTCATCCTTCAATCCTTCAGCCTTCATCCTTGCCTGACATTTGGGACATGCGCTCCACCGGGTTTTGTCGGCTTCATCCCCGCCGATATGAATGTATTTTGAGGGAAAGAGGTCGATTACTTCAGAAAGAACATCTTCAATGAACTGAAAGGTTGAATCATTACCGGCACAGAATATTTCAACGTTTGGCCAGTAACTGCCGGGAGCAACGCTGAAAGTGCCGCCTGTACAGGAGAGTTGGGGATAAGCGGCAAGTACTTCCAGACAATGGGCGGGCATCTCGATTTCAGGGATGATCGTCACAAAACGCTCTTTCGCATAGTTCACAATTTCCCGGATCTCATTCTGTGTGTAATAACCGCCATAGGTTGCCTTTTCTTCTGGTTTTTGAGGGGGACGTTCAATCCAGGGAAGGCTTTCCCTGTCCACCCGCCATGCTCCGATACTCGTCAGTTTTGGGTATTTTTTGATCTCGATCCGCCATCCGTTATCATCCGTGAGGTGCCAGTGAAACGTATTCATTTTATACATAGCGATCAGGTCAATATAATGCTTGACAAATTCCACGGAAAAGAAATGACGCGACACATCCAGATGCATCCCGCGGTATGGATAACGGGGGTGATCCCTGACAAGGATACAGGGTACTTCCCATTTTACAGAAGGTGAGGTTTTTTCTTTTGAGTAGATTTCCGGGGGAAGGAGTTGCAAAAGGGTTTGCACACCATAAAATACTCCAGCCGGACCTCCTCCTGTGATAAGGATATTCTCCGTTGTAACTTTAAGTTCATAGCCCTCTTCAGGAAAACTACCCTCCTTAACAGAAAGTATGATTCCTTTCAGCTTTTTAGCGCTCTTATCTGCGTCCATGATCCTCAGCCCTGGACCTCCGGCCTGCTTCAATTGCATGGCCAGGAGGGTGCCGGTTTCTTTGAGAATTGCATTTCCTGAAGGAATCAATAACAGGCAACTGTCTTTGAGGATGAAATTTCCCTGCAGAACTTTCATCGAAACCGGTTTGGGAACTAAAGAAGGCATTTCTGCAGGTGTTGAACGGATCGCTCCAAAACCGGTCAGCGCTGTTTGCAATACAATAATTGTCAGGAATAAACGGGATTTCATAAAGTTATTTTTTACTTACTAATTTGAGTAATTGTCAATGATCTTCTGCATCGTTGAATATTGTTGTTCCATTTCGGAAAGAAGCCTGAACTGAGCCCTTGCACGTTGTAAATTATGCAGTTCCGAATGAATCTTGAAATATTTATCACCCTCAAGATAATCCGTCAGAAATCGCAACCCTATTATATAGGTCATGAACTTTGCTGAGAAGGCAAGGTGATGGATCTCTTCCCTTGTCAGGAAATTCCTGGCAATCTTCAGGTATCCATGTGAATAAGATTCAAATAGTTGGAGATTTATGGTCACTTTCTCAAGGTGGATTTCGTCTTCATTGCATGTATTTGTCCCTGTACGTATGGCATCCCCGAAATCATAAAGAACAAATCCCGGCATAACCGTATCCAGGTCGACAATACAGATGGCTTCAGCGTTATCGTTGAAAAGTATATTATTGAATTTTGTATCGTTATGGGTGACCCTGAGAGGGAAGTTCAAGTCATTGCCAGGTTTCAGAATGTGCCTCATCTCTTCTGTCCGGGATTCAACAAAATCAATCTCTGCCATAATATTCTTTGCCCTTAATACCGGATCATTCTTTACCGCTTCACGGAAAGATCCGCTCCTTTTGTCGATATTATGAAAATCCGGAATAGTCTCAACCAGGGAATCCATTGGAATGTCAGACGTCAGGAAGTGAAAATGTCCCCACGCTTTTCCTCCTTCATAAGCAAGTTGAGGAGTGTCAACCCGGTCATAGCTTTTACTTCCTTCTATGTATTTGAAAACCCGCCAGTAGTTTCCTGTTTGATCCTGGTAATAATATCCGCCATTTTTCACCTGAACCAATTGCAATGGAACAAACCTGCAATCAGGTTCCCCGTTCTCTGAAAGTTTTTTCTCAATGTGTCTGGTTACAATAAGAATATTGTCAATTAATTCCGGGATTTTCTTAAAAACCTGATGGTTGATGCGCTGAAGAACATATCCTGATCCTTTTGTACTGCATGAGATTACATACGAATCATTGATATGCCCCGATTCTATTGAACTAACAGATTCAAAAGGTGATTCAGCTTCAAAATGAGAAATTGTTTCAATAAGCTTATCCTTAAGGAGGTTATCCATTTACTAAGATGAAAAAAACAGTTGGTTTATCCGGTAAAATTATAAAAATTGATCATACATTGATATTTCGTTACGTGTTACGCGTCACAATAATCCGATGACCAATGACTAATGACCATTTATAATGGCTTTTGCATTCCTTATCCTCTGCCAGTCAATCACGGTATATTCATATTCCGAACTTTCCACTGTCCCCATGGATACATGGTCCCTTGTAAACTTCATCTTACTTTTTACCTGTTTTGTAAGGTAAACATGGAACTCTTCAGCGCCTGTGGCATGGACGATCTGTGCCAGGTTATGCTCCTTTATTCCATGACCCGGCATGATGGTGATCTTTTTCCCTGCCCTGAGGATCAGCTCTCTGATCAAAGGCGCTCCCTGCAAAGCATCATCACTTTGACCTGAAGTGAGTATCCTGTCGACTCCCAGCCGGATCAGGTCATCCAATGCCTTCAGTGGATCCGTTGTCATGTCAAATGCCCGGTGGCAGGTAAATCCCATCGGACTTGCAAGTTCTATCAGTTTCTGCATCCGGTCAGTGTCAATGGATCCATCTGGTTTCAGAATCCCGGCAACCACTCCATCGGCTCCGAGTTGTTTTGCCATTTTCACATCTTCCTCCATGATACCAAATTCCTCATCGCTGTAAAGGAAATCAGCGCCCCTGGGACGGATCATTACAAAAATGGGTATTCTCAAATGTTTACGCGCAAATACAATGGTTCCTGTACTGGGAGTGATGCCCCCGTCGTGCATGTTTTCGCATAGTTCTATCCGTTCAGCGCCTCCCTTCTGTGCTTCAATTGCCGAAATGGCGGAATTCACGCAAGCCTCTAATATCATATTAGTTAATATCAATATTGATCACTCCCATAAACACGATCTTTTCCGATATTCCACCCGGAAACGGTTTAGGGGGCATCGGGCGGAGGGGGATCTTTTCGGTAGTTGTGATCCCCACCTTCTTACCGTTTATTGACTGATGACAGACAATATAGATTGCAGCCTTTCCCTTCCATCTGTTTGTTTTTACCCTGTTTTTTATTTTGGCGGTAACCATCGTTGAACCCGTTGAAATATTTGCTTTATTCCATGACCATAATCCTTCCTGCTGTTCAACTGAAGTTTTTGATTCAATACTGTCCATCAGAAAGGTAAATTCCGGGAATTGCATTTCTTCATAACCTTTGTCAGGTTTAAGTAATACTGCAATTTTCGCATCATGAACGGATGAATGGAGTTCAACCCTGGTTTTCAGTGTATTTGTCCCATTAATCCTGGTAAAATCAATTTTTATCCTGGAATTTATTACCGGGTTTGGAACTTTTCCTGTATTGTACTTCTTTAATTCAGATTTGATACCTGTTCCATGAGTTTCCTTTATCAGATCGGGATTTAACAGGGTTATTCCATCCGGTGCATCATATAAGGTAAGCTCATAATCAGTACCGGAAATACCTGCGACATCAAACCTTACTCCGGATAACAGGGGCTCTTTTGCATCTGCAACAGGGTAAATCTCATAAATAGCAGTTTCATAGCCTTCAAGTGAAAGAGAAACATCCATTCCGGCATTGTAAAGTTTCGGGGAAATCCACCGGTAAGGATAAACCATTTCAACGACAAGGTGATTGGCAGAAGGATCAATTCCATAATCGGTATAAAGGGGTAAAGTGAATTCCGATGAAGTAACCGATGGATTGCGGACAGCAAGGATGCCATGTTTCCCGTTAAAATGAAGATAACCATAAGTCTCCCGGTTCATTGGGTTTCCTCCGATCATATGGGTATTTGCCAATACTGGAAACCGGTCTTTTGCCCAATTGACCGATGCCCCGATGGCATCCCATTCATTGTCCGTAAGCAGGTCGGGGGAAATATAAAGCTCCCACATGGAAATTCCCCTTGCAACATAAAACACGGCATCGTTGGTAAATTTATCCAGCGGATCATCTTCCCCTCCCAAACGCTCAAGATTACCCTTGATGATCCCGTGGGTCATCAGGTTTGATATGGGAAACCACCAGTCCTGCTTACGCAGATCATCATACAGAACAAAGTCTTTATAGGTCATGGCGGCATCCCTTTGACTGACGGAAGGAACATCTGCAAAACCATAATCCTCTCCCTGCATCCATATCTGGTTAGCATATTTGACCCACCAGGGACTGAGCCATGTTCCGGATGTGATATTCAGGTAAACCTTCGGATCGATATTCCTGACTGAATTGCACTTATCGATCACCGATTCCATGAGTGCCCGGCGTGAATAAATCCCAACCGGATGACCATGATCCGGTTCGCTGCAGGCGAATTGGATACCATCCCATTTGAAGTATCCAACCTGGTCATTCGTAACCAGGTCGGTTATCCGTTTCCGGAATAGTGCAGAATATTTTTTCCCGGCCAGGCAGAGCATTGAGTTATCGCGTCCGGTACCCACAATCTCATAACCATGTTCTTTCATCCAGTTGATCCGTTTCATCCGGAAGGAATAACCGCCGGTGGGACCGATCCAGATACCCAGTGTTGTTCCGAGTTGTTTCAACGTGTCGGAAACCGGTTTTAAACCCCGTGGGAAGGTTTCTTTTCGCATGACCCAGTCACTCTGATAAACATCCCACCCGTCATCAAGTACAAATGCATCCAGTTTGATGTGATGTTTCTCTACCATATTTTTTCTGAAAAGATGAATGATATTGAAAACATTTTGCTCATTCATGACATGGGCAGGCTGAACTTTGGGATATTCCGGTGAACGCAGGTCATACCAACTGTTGTAAAGAGTATAGGGAAGGGCAGGAGCTACTTTCATGTCATCGAGATAACGGAAAAACCATTCCTTGATAAACCTGGTGGGAGTAATACCCTCAACGACCCATTCGCTTTCAAAGGGTTTTTTCCCAATATTTACACCAACCTCCTGCGAACACCCAACGAACGATGTTGCAGGTCCCGTTATTTCGGCTTTATTTGTTGATGCCGGGTATTCAAGACCGAAAAAAGCGCCACCGGTAAGAGAAAATTGTATGGCAACCGGCTGACCGAATGATCCCGCATGAATAATCTTCTGTTCAAGTCTGATATTCCTCGTACCGGGATGAAGGATGCCTTCACAGGTTGAATTCATTGGTATGATCCTGTCGAGAAAATGATGGCCGAAAGTGGTATCCCTGACAGAGATTTTTCGTTTAATATAAAACTTACCGGGTTCCATCCGGTAGATGATATCCACAAGAATCGGCAAATCTTTTCCCTTTAAGTGGAGTACAAGTTCCGCTCCTTCATCGCCCGTCCCTGCCAGGTTCATTGCGTCGATGGTAAAATCCTTCTTACTCAGAATAACCGGGTTTTCAGCATTTTCTGCAGTATGTGGCGCCTGCCAGTCAGTCCACACGAATTCTAAACCAAAATCCCCGTCGGTAAACATTGCAAAAGGCTTTGTCCCAAATGGAGTCAGCCATTCCTTATTTGCCACTAGCGAATCGCCTGCCAGTTGATTGTCTTTTACCACCACATTAAGAGATACTTTGTCATTCTTCATCGTAAAAACCCTGCAGTTCCCCTTGTCAGTATAATATCTCTTCACATCCTGGCTGAAAACAGAACCTGCGTAGAAAATTAGGATAGCAATGGGTATTGCCTGGCGATAGATCTTCAGTATTCTTTCTGATTTCATAAGGGAATTATTGAATTATTGATTTGTCGAATTGCCTCTGTGACTTTGTAACCATATAACCATGTAACTATGTGCCTACCAAACCCAGGATATCCCCATCCCTTCCGTACAATTCCGGCAAATTTCAACATTCTTACGACAGTTAAATACCTGTTTCCGAAATGAACCGGCTCTTTCTCCTTTCCATATTTTGAGAAAGGGTTGATCGGTTAACTCCCCCAGGATTTGAACCCCGTTTTTATCAAAACAACAGGGAACAACCTTCCCGTCCCAGGTGATTACACAGGAACTCCACATCCTGAAACAATGATCCGGCATCCTGTTTTTAATCTTAAAAAAAGGGATACTCCCCGGTTTCCCGGAGATTCTTCTGTATCTGGAATATTTTCGCAGATCTGTCATTAACCGGTTCCCGTTCCTGTAAACAGAATGTTGGGCGCTTTTTAGGGATAATTTATTTATATACAAATCATTACATAGGTTATGAATCTCCTTTAACTGATGCTGATTGGTTTTCAGGACAAGAAATTGGATTTCAAGAAACGGTTTCGAAGAACCCTGCTCTCTTTTGTGCCGGGCGATTTCCTTTATTCCATCCAGAACTTTATGAAAGGAACCTCCGGTTCTGTAAGCAGAATAGGATTCCTGGTCTGTGCCATCGAGTGAAACAATCAGTTTGTCAAGACCCGATTGAACCGTTGCTGCAGCATTATCAGAGGAAAGGAAGTGTCCGTTCGTGGAAGTGCTGACATAGATCCCTTTCGATTTTGCATACCTGACCATCTCAAGAAATTCCGGGTGTAGAAAAGGCTCTCCCTGGAAATACAAAGAAAGATATGTTAATGCCGGTGAAAGCTGGTCAATCGTTTTTCTGAAGAGATGCATGTCCATATAACCTTTTTCCCTCGTCAGTTTTTTAGTTCCACTGGGACATTCAGGACAAGAAAGATTGCAATAATTGGTGGGTTCAATCGAAATGCTCACGGGCAATCCCCAATAAATAATATGTCCTGTTATTCTAGATACAAGGTAACCGGCAACGATTTTTAGCAGGTTTATCAATTTGTGGGAAAACAAATTGCAAATCAACTTATTATCACCCATTATTCTCCCGTAATTTCATCATTTACTGGTGGTAAGATCTCTTTTTCCTGATCCTTCGTTTTCTTTTTCCCTTTCTTTCTGAGGAGGTTTTTCCCGACAGAAATCAACTTCGTAATTACATTGGAAGTGAGATAGATATCCTGCGTTACAAGATGAAACAGATTTCGGAAAGTAAAAATGTCCAGAATATTGCGATAATTTGACCGGATCTTTTCTTCTGTCCTGACAATGTCCAATTCCAATCGGGCTTTTTCCAGTTTAAGATCCTGTAAGGAATTGATTTTACCGATTTTCCTGTGTGGATTATTCTTAATCTTTGTCATCGTCTTCCAGTATGATTTTTGATAATTGTGCAACCAATGGATTGATAAAAAGCTTGTTACGAAGCAGGTACACGATGAACCCGATCACCATGTAAACTCCGGCAACGATCAATGCTCCCACCCAGGAAGGGCCGGCATATTCCCGAAACCATAAAATAAATGCCAGGGAGAGGAACATCAGGACGAAAAGGAATAAAATGAAGAAAACTACGGTGATAATGAAATATGTTCCGACAGAAGCTAACTTTTCCGTGATGATCAGCTTCATCAGATTAAACCTGAGATGAACATATTCTTTTACATTCCCGTTCAGATCTGAAAAATTATCTGAAATTTTTTGCGATTCCATAAATACTTGATTAATGTTAAAATTATTCAATCCAGTCGATTCGTCATTTTCTGAACCAGCCGGAACTGGCTCAGGAACTCTTTGGCAATGATCCTCAGCAGGCTGTAAACGGGTACTGCAATGATCATCCCGATAATCCCCCCAATACTTCCGGCAGCTATAATTACAATAAAGATTTCAACGGGATGTGCATTTATACTTTTTCCATAGATAACCGGTGCATACAGGACGTTGTCCAGAAGGATGACAGAAATAAAAACAACCAGGATCTTTATCACCAGGGGAATGATTGTTACATATTCCCCCGCTGAAATGGCGCTGGTTACTCCAAGTAAAACGCCTGTAACAGTTGCAATGATCGGACCTATATATGGAATGATATTTACGATACCTCCGAATATCCCGATAACAACGGCACCTTTCACACCAATGAGGCTCAGTCCGATAATATAGGAAATAATCATAATGATCACGTCGGCAACTAACCCGATAAAATATCTTGAAAGAAGAGTTTTACTTTTGATGGTTACATTACGCGTTTGCTCATCGTATTTATCAGGCATGAGGGCAAGCAGGATCTTCATGAAAAGGTTTTCATCATAAAGAAAAAAGTATCCAAGGAACAGGATGGAGAAAAGACTGAAGACTAACCCTCCGGTTATCGAAAGTAAATTCCCTAAAAGATTGGAAAATGTGGCAAGATTAAGGATCGATTTTATTTTTTCCGTGAGAAAAGCTCCCAGGGTCGTGTGTTCCGGCAATACACCATATCTCAGGAGTTGATCCTGCAACCAATCGATATCGCTCTTATAATGATCAAGAAGCGCATTTGGATCAATAGTGGATATAATCGTAGCTTGCTTGACAGCAAGCGGGATGAATAAACTGAAGAATACAATAAATACAAAGAGGATCAGTAACAATGCAACAAGCGCGGTAATGGCCCGGGGAATTCTGAATTTTCCAATATGAATTTTTTCTAATAGATGTACAATGGGTTGTCCCAGAAAGGAAACAACAACGGCAATCAGGATATAGGCAACTATGTTTGAAAAGTACCAGGCGATAAATCCGACAATCAGGATGGTAATGATGATAAAAAATAAATGGTATTCCTGATACAGTGTTTTCATCGTGTTTGAGATCGAAAGATCGCATATTTACAACAAATATACATAATATTTCGGATTCTGACAGATAGGTTTAATATGCAAATTGTCAACTTGATTCAGAATGGGAATATTACCGATAATTTGAATGCAAAATTATTCCCGTAAGAATCCAGGGAATAGGGACCCCAACGGTAAAACCCTCCAATCCCAAGGGTATAAAACCTGAGGTTGACAAGATTATTGATCAAAAGCCCCGATTCGTAAAATCCAAGGCTCATCGGAACGGGTCTCACAATGAGGTCAGAGTAATGGTCGGGATGATCCAACCAGCCGAATCCAATGTTTTGAGAAAGTGCAAACTCAGGGTGAAACCAGTTTCTTCCCTTGAATAAAAGGGTTCCGAAATCATGGTAAAGGAAGAGCGAAAAATATTTATTGGAAAGAAATTCATTCATCCGCATGGTGGCAAAGGTATTTGGACAGAAAATGGTCACCAGGCGATAGCTTGCATTGCCATAATATAAATTACATGCAGGAATTGGATGATCAATATAACCTGCATTAAACTGGAAAGATAACTTTCCGATGTACTTGATCCTGAAGGTCTTTTTTATCTTCAGGTCAATGCGGTTATACTCAAACTGACCATCCGGTAAACCTTTAATACCCCTGATATACTGTAGCCACACAATGGGATAATTTGTCCCTAAAGAGATCTTGTTGTTTACTGTCCGGATGTACTTTTCATCATATGCCCACTTCAATCCTGCTGAAATCTCAGTAAAATGAAAATCATTAAAAAGGAAGGTAACATTATTCCTGTGCTCTGCAAAGTCATATGTAGTTGACTTTTTAAAGGAGTTTGCAACCCCAAGATTCATAAGCAGGTATTTTCTCAAACGAAAGGTAAATGAACCATCTATGTTTCTCGTGTAGTCAAGTTTTCTGATAAGAAGGTCTCTCCAGTTCCCGGTCAGAAGGGGATCAGATTGATCAAAGAAACTCACACCCCCCGACTCAATGCGGTCGAGAAAATAGGCTGCCTGAAATGTAATATCATTCCTTCGACTCAGCAGGAATCGCAGATCTCCGCCATATTTAAGGTTTGAAATGGCAAATGCAAACTGGAAGAACCCCCCGACCTTAACCCAATCCAGCAACTTGTCATTGGTATGCAGGCCAATACCAAGCACAAGTCCTTCATATGTGTTATAGTTTGCGACCCTGTTAAGATCAATGTCAATGATCTTCCAGGGAATTCTTCCCGACATGATCGTTTGGAAACTTTTTGCCATTTTATCAAAATCATTGGCTTTCCCTATACTGTCGAGAACTTTGTATGTCTGCCGATCTTTATTCGAAAGTGTATCTGTTCGGTATTGATTCCAGAATTCCTCTTTTCTTGATGTAGCCTCCTTTTCCACTTCAATATCAAGGTGATTAAACTCGCCCCTCACCAATTCCGGGTTCAGGATAATGTCGCGGATATAACTCTTACCCCCTCCAATGGCACGGTATTTCCCGATCCTGAGGGTATTGAATGTCACATCCGTATTTAACTGAACCGGGAACCACCAGGTACTGTCGATCATCTCATACATCTGCTGGATTCTGACATTGAATCCATCATCGCTTTGATAAGGTTGTGCAATTACATTCTGGATAGCCCATCTGTTGGTGTTAATGGAAATGACCCCTTTCAACCCGTCGAAATTGGTCCCTTTTCGTGGCCTGAATTGAATAATATAGGTGGTATCTTTTCCCGACCAGGTTGTGTCTTCAATCCTGAAAAAGTATTTGTTGAGTGTACCACTACTGATCGGATTGACATAGGTTTTCTGGAAAATCGTAATAAATGGTTTGTAAAAAGAAAACGACTGGATCTGTGTTGTCAGGAAAACAAAAATGGGATCTTTGAATCCCGACATTTTGGTGGCAACTACCTGGTTATAGTTCTTGTCGGGATGGAGAAATTTCCGTTTAGTCACATTTTCCATCAGGAAGAGGTATTGGCGGCTGATCAGTCTGGAGAGGAAGTTGTTCATTGTATCCATCTTCGTACTATCTTTCCCGATCGTATCATTTTTACCCGGTGGTGCAGTGAAGTTGAAAGAGAACTCCCCTCCATATTTCGATACAGGAACCGAATCGGGGGAGAAACCATTTTTAAGTGTAGTATCGGCATCAATGGTGAAGATTGTTTTATCATAGGATGTGTAAGAGAATGATTTCAACTTCTCCGGGTCGTTTAATTCCCTGTTCTCAACTGCATTCCGGATGATACGATGAGCGGGGTTGATCCCCGGCAGGACTTCCACCTCTTTTAATTGTATATCGGTCTGTGTCAGATATATAAACAGGTTTTGATACCGGTCGGTAAGTATGAAGGTTAATGGCTGGTAACCGACATAGGAAAGTGTCAGTGATCTGATCCTGCCCCGTAACTGAATATGAAATTTCCCGTCAATATCCGTTATTCCTCCTGCTCCAGGATCATCATTGATGATGATGTTGACGAATGCAAGGGGCTCTTTGCTGCTGATATCCAGTACCTTCCCCGAAACATTGAAGACCTGTTGACCAAAAAGGGGAAAAATCAGGATGATAAAGGAAGATAGCAGGAACAGCCGGATCAGTCTCATGTTGGATCAAACAATGTTCAGCAGGGTTAGTTGAAAAGGGGAATAAGGATAAATAGAGGTCAAAGTTAACAATCATTCTTCATTTCAATAGCGCCTGGCGGAAAAATTTGTAATTTAGCGCATCATGGTGAATATTAACTCATATTGCTGAACGGAATTTGCAATTCCTCTCGACTTTGATACTCAATAATTATTGCATTGGCAACATCACGATCCTTATCTTCCTTCATTGCAAAGACGGTTTCCGGGCTTGAAGAGGTTTTGTTACATGAGCTTGAGGCACTGGGTGCAAAAAATCCGGTGAAGCTTAAAAGAGCAGTGGGTTTTGACGGAGATGAAAAACTGATGTGCCAGGCAAATTATTGCTGCCGGACTGCATTACGGATCCTGAAAATCCTGAAGATCTTCGAAGTAAAGACACAGGAAGACCTTTATAACAATATCCATGCAATGGAATGGGAAAATTTTATTGGTGTCGAGAACACAATTGCAGTGGATTCGGTGATCAGTGATTCTGTTTTTACCAACTCTCAGTTTGTTTCACTAAAAACCAAAGATGCCATAGTTGACAGGATGAGGAAAAGATTCAATGCACGGCCATCCATTGATCTTGAGAATCCCGACCTCCGGATCAACATTCACCTGAATAAACAACTTTGTACGGTCTCCATTGATAGTTCAGGCCAGTCGCTTCATAAACGGGGATATCGCCGGAATGCAGGACCGGCTCCGATGAATGAGGTACTTGCGGCAGGAATGGTAATGCTTTCTGGATGGGATAAGAAAGTTCCGTTTTATGACCCTATGTGCGGATCAGGTACCCTTCTCATTGAGGCAGCTATGTTTGCAAATAATATCCCATCCGGATTTTTCAGAAAAGAATTCGGATTTACGAAATGGAAGGATATTGACCCCGGAATCTGGCAATCAGTTTTGGAAGAAGAAAATAAGTTGATCAACCATGATATTCTTAGGATAAAAGGGTCCGATATTTCTGCCAGAGCGATAAAATCTGCCTCCGAAAATATCCGGTTTGCCGGATTATCCGACCTGATAACCCTCGAAGTTTGTTCATTTGAGGAATCTGTTCCATTTGAAGAAAAAGGGATTGTGCTAACCAACCCTCCCTATAATGAACGCCTCAGGATCGATGATATCATTGAGTTTTATAAAAGCATCGGAAATGTTCTGAAGAAAAAATATACCGGTAATGATGCGTGGATCATATCCTCTGATCTAAATGCGCTGAAATTTATCGGCCTCCATCCTTCCAAAAAAATTACGCTCTTCAATGGTCCTCTTGAATGCAGGTTCGTTAAATTTTCGCTCTACTGAAATACTTTTTCAGGAATACCTTACTTTTACAGCAGTAACTAAAAATATTTTATGCACAGGATAAATAGAATAGGAGTATTGACTTCAGGAGGGGATTCCTCGGGAATGAACGCAGCAATCCGCGCAGTAGTCAGGACAGCCATTTATGAAAACCGGGAGGTTTTCGGAATTTATAAGGGTTATGAAGGCTTGATCGATGGGCAGTTTGAACAACTTTTCAGCCATTCGGTCTCCAATATCATCCAGCGTGGAGGAACGATACTGAAGACCGCCCGCAGCAAAAGGTTCCTGACAGCAGAAGGCCGGATGCAGGCATATGAAAACCTGAAAAAATTCAATATTGAAGGCCTCATTGTGATTGGTGGGAACGGGACATTTACCGGAGCTGATGTCTTTTATAAAGAGTTTGACTTCCCTATCGTGGGTCTTCCGGGGACGATCGATAATGATCTTTTTGGTACCGACTATACCATTGGATATGATACAGCGGTGAATGTGGTTGTAGATGCAGCGGATAAGATCAGGGATACGGCAACGTCCCACGACCGTTTGTTTTTTATTGAGGTGATGGGAAGGGATGCCGGGTTTATTGCACAACGCAGCGGTATCGCCTGTGGCGCTGAATTTATCCTGGTACCCGAAACCAAAACTTACATCGATAATATTGCAAGATTATTAAATCACGACATACGGAAAAATAAAACCTCAGGTATTGTGATTGTTGCAGAAGGAGATGATGAAGGTGGAGCTTATGAAATCGCCAGGAAGGTCAAGGAACGATTACCCGAAATCGATACACGGGTCACCGTTCTGGGGCATATCCAACGGGGGGGGCCTCCGTCAGCCGGTGATCGGATGCTTGCCAGCCTGTTGGGTTATGAAGCCGTATTAGCATTGCTCAATAATCAGTATAATATAATGGTGGGCATCATTGACAAGAAGATTACCCTGACCCCATTTGAAAAGGCCATTAAAAATGTAAAGGAAATCGATATCAGTTTGCTGGAAGTGTCAAGAATACTGGCATTATAAAATTCCTACTGAGCAATTTCTATGATACAGAAAACTCTCAAAACAACAAATTTGCCGGTTGTTTATGCTGACGTAATTGTTCCTTTACCCATCGCCGGTAAATATACTTATGAAGTTCCAGAGGATATTGTGGACAAGGTGGAACCCGGGATACGGGTTGTTGTTCAGTTTGGAAAACGAAAAATCTACACGGCAATCGTGTGGAATATTCACAATAATCCGCCTTCAAGTCATATACCGAAATCAATTCTGTCTGTCCTGGATGATAGTCCGGTTATTAATCCGGTTCAATTCAGGTTCTGGGAATGGATATCATCTTACTACCTTTGCTACCTGGGCGAAGTTATGAATGCTGCGCTTCCTTCTGCATTTAAACTGACAAGTGAATCCAGGGTCATTCTGAATCCATTGGCAATGGTTGATTTCGCTTCGCTTAATGAACGGGAATACTTGCTGATGGAAGCCCTGCACCACAGAAATACCATCTGCATTTCAGAGGTATCGAAGATCATCGGGCAGCAAAAGATCATTCCACTGGTGAATACCCTGATTGAAAAAGGATATATATTAATGGAGGAAGAGCTTGCTGAAAAATTTAAACCAAGGAAAGAAACCTTTATCAAACTTAACAATGAATTTGAAGGGGAAGAAGGTAAGGTAAAGGAACTTTTTGACCTCCTTGAGAAGAAAGCCCACCGACAACTTGAGCTTTTAATGGCCTATATTCATCTCTCCCGCTATGGATCGGCTGAACCCAGGGAGGTTGCGAAAAAAGAACTGCTTCAGGTGTCCAAAGCATCTCCTGCCTCATTGGATTCTATGATAAACAAAGGTGTTTTTGACGCTTATGAGAAAGTGACCAGCCGGTTAGACATCGGGTTGGTTTCTGATCCGACTGAAAAGGTGATGCTGTCGCCTGTTCAGCAGGAGGCATTCGACCGGATTTCACAACTTTTTAAGGAAAAAGATGTTGTGCTCTTGCATGGGGTTACATCCAGCGGAAAAACGGAAATATATATAAAACTGATTGAAGAATGTTTGTCGCGTGGGAAACAGGTATTGTATCTTCTCCCTGAAATCGCCCTTACTACTCAGATCATTAACAGGTTACGCAAATATTTCGGCAACAGGGTAGGTGTTTACCATTCCCGTTTTAATGAAAATGAAAGAGTAGAAATATGGAATCAGGTTATGGCATATGGAAATTCCGGTACTCCCGGGGCAGCAAACCGTTATGATATTATCCTGGGTGCCCGTTCCGCTGTTTTTATGCCGTTCAATAACCTTGGGCTGGTCATTGTCGATGAAGAACACGACAATTCTTTCAAGCAACATGAACCTGCTCCCAGGTATAATGGAAGAGATACTGCGATTTTCCTGGCACATTTACATAACGCACAAACTATTCTGGGTTCTGCCACTCCTTCCATCGAAAGTTATTTTAATGCCTTACAGGGGAAATATGGTCTGGTTGAGGTTACAGAGCGGTTCGGAAATATGGAGCTTCCAGTCATTGATGTCGTTGACCTCAAGAAGGAGACCCGGATGAGAAGAATGAAAACTCATTTTTCTGAAACATTGATTCAACACCTTGAAGATGCTTTTAATAATGGTGAACAGTCTATTCTTTTTCAGAACAGACGCGGATTTTCATTACGACTTGAATGTGAAACCTGCAACTGGATGCCGGTCTGCAAAAATTGTGACGTAACATTGGTGTATCATAAACAGAATAACCAGTTACGTTGTCATTATTGCGGTTATGCAGTGCCGGTTCCTGAGATATGTCCGGAATGTAAAGGCACTAACATTAAAATGAAAGGATTTGGAACGGAAAAGGTTGAGGATGAATTGGGATTGATCTTTCCGGAGGTGCGCATTACACGGATGGACCTTGATACTACCCGCAGCCGCTTTGCTTATCAGAAGATTATCCGCGATTTTGAGCAAAGAAAGATCGACATTCTCGTAGGAACCCAAATGGTTACCAAAGGACTGGATTTTGAGAACGTCAGTACCGTCGGAATTCTGAATGCTGATAATATGCTGTCTTTCCCTGATTTCCGGGCAGCAGAAAGGAGTTTCCAATTGATGGCACAGGTTAGCGGACGTTCAGGGAGGAAACACAAAAGAGGAAAAGTGATCATTCAGTCTTACATGCCTGATCATCCCATTATTCGTGATGTTATCAACCATGATTATTCAGCTATGTACCGGCAACAATTAGTGGAGCGCCGTAAATTCAACTATCCCCCATATTACAGGTTGATCCATATATTAATCAAACACAGGTATCCAAAAGAGTTGAACAAATTGGCTGATCTCCTTGCTATGAGACTTCGTCAGCATTTTCAGAAAGGAGTACTTGGTCCTGAGTACCCGGTAGTCTCAAAAATAAAAAATTTTTATCTGAAACAAATCCTTGTTAAAATAGATCGGTATGCTCCTCTGTATTCAGCAAAGGAAAATATCATGTCGGAAATAGAAAAATTTTTGCAAATCAAGGAGTTCGGATATTTCAGGGTGGTAGTCGATGTCGATCCTCAATAATGGATAGTTTGTGAGATATTTTTTTTTGGTTAAATTTTATAAAAGGTCAATGTTATTTTAATTTTTTTTTTGATTAATTCATTTTAGTTATTACATTTGTACAATGAATTTGAATAATTCTTGTTATTCAGCCCCTCAATCTGGTTTTTCATCAGGTTGATATTCTTAATTATATACTCGTTTTCATGCTCATATGAGCTTCTAATTTTTGATTGAAACTAAAAAATGTATTGCACATGAAAAAGTATACTGTTTATTTGATCTTTGTTGCCAGTCTGTTTTCTCTGAAAGCGTATTCTGCTGATAATGCACCGGTTACAACTATTGGATATATTACGAATGCTGCTTTATCCAGCACAGTTTCACTTCCTGTAACAGTGACAAATTTTGTGGATATAAGTGATTATAAACTTACAATATTGTATCCAACTGCACGTCTTACCTATATAAGCATGACACCTCATCCTTCCTTCAGTAGCGCATCAGTAAACAGCAGTACACCCGGAAAACTTATTATTACATGGTCGGGATCATCAGGTATCACATTGCCGGATCTTACTACCCTCATGAATCTTACTTTCACGTACATTAGCGGAACAGCATGGCTTAACTGGTATTACACAAGTGGCAATGTCTGCCAGTATAAAAAATACCATGGAGGATCACGCACTATACTCACCGATACTCCAAAGGAAAAATTTTATATCAATGGTGCAGTATCGAACAGGAGTTCTGTTGTCACAGTAGCACCTGCAGTTCTCAATGTTGCTAACGGCCCGGTTTCGGTTCCTTTGAAAGTTGGAAAATTTTCAACTATAGGCGCTATTACCCTCTACATGCAATACAATATTAATGTTCTGTCGTACACTGGTTGTACAATAAACGGATCGTTGCTTGGCATGGATGTCGGAACTCAGAATTTTAATGGCAATGACTATATAGTTATTGCATGGTATGGCGGAAATGCTACCCTGGCTGACTCATCTGTAATTGTTACACTGAATTTCACTTTTTCAAATGCCGTTGCAAATTATTCTTTGCTAACCTGGTTTGAAAACGGAGGCTCCTGCGAATATGGTGATAATAACGGTTTGGTGTTGATAGACCTTCCAACATCGACCTACTATAAGAACGGAATTGTAACCTCTGGAAATCAATATTCACCGCATGCAAAGCTTCCGACCATTACCAATGCATCACCGGGTTCTACTGATGTAAAGCTGGATGTAACCAACTTTAATAATGTAAAATCATTTACACTTTCTTTCCGATATGACCCGGCTGTAATGACCTATAATAGTTTCACACAGAATCCCTCCCTCATCGGAGCGATAGCTGTCACCAATTATGGAATTGTTGGAGGACTTCGAAAATTGGAATTGGCCTGGTCAGGAACCATTCAATCATTGGCCGATGGAACCCTTGCCACATTGAATTATACCTATATATCAGGCACAAGCGCCCTGGCATGGGACACTACCGATGCAACAGCAACTCGGTTTAATGATGCTTCAGGCAATGCATATCCTGATTTTCCGAAATCATCATTTTACACGGATGGTGTCGTATCCAGTCATACTGCCCCTCACTCCATTGCCTGGTATGCTTCACCGCCTGCAGGAGCATTCACTGTTCCGATCAAAGTTACCAATTTCTCAAATATCGGGTCATTCAAACTTACCATAGATTATGACCCGGGTATCCTGAGTTCACCGGGCGTTTCTCTTGCCCCTGGTGTTGGAGGTGTTTTGACAGATTCACTTTATACAGGAAGAACCGTCATGATGTGGACGGGTACATCTCCAACTCTTACCGACAGCAGTAACCTCCTTATTCTTTCATTTAATTACGCTGGATCAGGCACCAGTCTCCTCAACTGTATAACTGCCAATTCCTGGAATTCCTGGTATAGGGAATCCGTCTCTTCATCAAATCTTTATGACACACCCAAAACAACCTATTATATCAATGGTCTGGTGGGTCCTTTTACCGCTGATTTTATAGCCGATAATACAATTGTGGAGACCAATACGACCATAAACATGACCAACCTGAGTACCACCGGTACTGCTGTTAATTATGCCTGGACTTTTACTCCCTCAACACCTAATTTTGTCCCCTTAACCAGCGCATCATCAGTAAATCCAAAAATTCAGTTCCCGGTAAATGGTGTTTATTCTGCAACCCTTACAATGACCAAAATCAATAATTCGGCCAAAAGCACCAAAACAAGGATCGATTACTTCTATATCGGCACCCCGGGATTATGGACAGGGATAACCTCTACCGACTGGAATACCGCTTCTAACTGGCATAATTACCTGGTGCCTGCCACCTCCTATTATGTTAATGTCACCATCCCGACCGCTGCCACATTCTGGCCGTTAACAGTGGGTAGCCTGACAATGGGAACGGATTGTGAAAATATCACCATGATCGGTGCAGCGCAACTGACAATTCATGGAAATTTAACCATCAATGGGGGCAGAACACTGAGCATACCTGGTACAGGGCTCTTAAGAATTGCAGGTAATTGGTCAAGGTCAAATTCAGGTGTTTTCAATTACGGAACAGGAAGTAATGTGGAATTTTATGGAGCAATTGATGGATCCATCCTTGCCCCCTCAACAGAATCCTTCTATAATCTGATTGAAAACAAAGGAATTGGAGCGCATCTCTACATATTGAATAATGTGATTGTCAATGGATCACTGACCGTTGAATAATGAAGGAATACAAACGCTACTCAATATGCTAGGAAAAAAAATTCCTGTTGTTTTTTTGTGGGTTATTGTTATTTTTTTTGCTGTTGGTGCTTTCGCCCAAAATGCCCCCATATCTACTGTCACAACCGTCTTCAATGCTGTCCCAGGCCCCGTCAGCGTTCCTATTACCGTTGTTAACTTTACAAGTATCAGTGCGGTTTCCCTCACACTGGAGTACGATTACTCCCTGATACATTATGTAAGCGCCGTAACAAATACCCTTTTCCCTACCATGTCATTCAATGACAATGATTTGGGGAATGGATTTCACAGGGTTATTATCGGATGGTATGGGAACCCGCACACACTTACCAATGGAAGCGCATTGATTACCATTAATTTTACCTACATCAGCGGTATTGCAGCCATCAACTGGATCGATAATGGTCCATCCTGCGAATATGCCGACGGCAATAATAATGTGCTGAACGACATTCCTACCAGCACATATTATATTAACGGTTACATCTGTGGGATCATGGGAACTCCAGGCACTATAAGCGGACCGTCATCCGTTTGCCAGGGACAAAACGGAGTGGGTTACAGTGTTAATGAAATGGCAAATGTAACCGGCTATAACTGGACCGTTCCTTCAGGAGCAATCATTGCCGGCGGGACAAACACAAATGCAATTACTGTAAACTTTGCATCGAATGCCTCCTCAGGAAATATTTCCGTAACCGGGAGTAACCCATGCGGGACAAGCTCCGCATCCACACTTGCTGTGACTTTGAATACCTTGCCGGTGGCTAATGCAGGTAATGATACAACCATCCCGTATGGTACTTCAACAATATTGCATGCATCATCAGGAGGTTCAGGATCATACAATTATCATTGGACACCGGAAGCACTTCTGGTAAATCCTAATATCCAGAATCCCCAGACAGTAAATCTTACTTCAACAACAATTTTTACTGTCACTGTGACAAACCAGACTACACTTTGCCAGAATTCTGATGCTGTTATTGTCACAATCAGCGGGGGTGTTTTATCTGTCAATCCCATGGCAGTTCCCTCTGAAATCTGCCATGGAGATATCGCACAACTTTTTGCCAACGCAGGCGGAGGATCCGGAAATTATACTTATACATGGACATGTACCCCCACGGGAAGCCCCCCCTGGACATCAAACCTGGCTAATCCGACAGTTTCTCCTGATTCTTCCACCAACTACCATCTTTCGGTTTACGACGGATTCAATACAACTACAGGAAATGCCTACCTTCCTGTTTTCCAAAGACCTACAGCTACCATGACCGGAGGTGATACCCTTTGCGGACAAGGTTTGACCACAACTCTCCAGGTTCTTCTGACCGGCACTCCTCCTTGGAACTTCGTCTATTCCAATGGGTTAAATACATTCACTGTGATAAATACGAATACAAATCCTTACAATATTGTTACTGCCGATTCAGGAACCTATACCATTTTGAACGTAAATGATTTTCATTGCGTGGGTACAACATCCGGAACTGCAGTTGTGGCTGTTTTTCCTGTACCGGCTACACCCACCATCTCCCTGATTTATTTGCAATTGATCTCTACTTCTTGTTGCGGAAATCAATGGTACAAAGATGGTGTACTTATACCGGGGGCAATTCACCAGACATATGTTGTTACACAAACAGCTCATTATTACGATATTATTACTTTACATGGGTGCGTTTCCGATACATCCAATGATCTGTATGTGGTTATGACAGGAATTCATGATCCTGTAACCCAAAATTTCTGTATCGAACCCAATCCTGCCTCACAAGTAATCCATATCAGCGCTAAGTCAAAACTGACCGGAGCGATTACCATCCGGTTTTTGTCGCTGCAGGGAGTTGTTTTAAAAGAGATCAATATTGATAATTTTACTGACAACCAGGGAGTTTTCATCGATATCAGTAATTTCAAACCAGGATTATACCTGGCCTACTTCACTTCCGGAGAAACAACAAATGTCTTGAAACTTTTGGTTAAATAGCAATTCAGATTATTCCTGCAGATTCTCAGGTTCCGCTTCTTATTCACTGAAAACACCCAGTATTTCTCCGAAATAAAGTCTGTGAAAATCCTTTATTGGATAATACCTGTTGATGATCAATTGATCCAGTGTTCCCGGGTCCAGTGTATTTCGTTCAATGATCCGGCATTCATAATGAAAATCCGATTCTGCAATATAGGGTGTTGGAATCAATAAGCCCTTTACCATAGTAAAATTGCAGCGGGAAATTTTATCCGTATCCCGGCCTGATCTTGCTCCACAAATGCCGATCTCGGCGGAATACTTTCCCAATAGGAAATTCACGGAAAAATCTTCGCTTTTTTCCATCAACTGATAAGTGTACCGGGTGGGCCTTACATAAACAATAAAAATCGGCCGGCCCCATATAATTCCGATGGTTCCCCAACCAATTGTCATTGCATTGGGTGGGGAACCGCTTACAAGCAACGCCCCGTTCCCGTCAAGGATTTCAATTGTTTTCTGAAACAGGTCAAAACTTCCTTTTTGTGTTCTCATAGCTTCATTCTTTCAAAAGCTGTCGGGTTTTTAACTTCAAATGTAAAAACAATCCCGTTATTTTCTAATTTTGGACGGAAAAATAAACTGCCCGGCATATGAAAAGATTGTTCCTTTCGATGTTTCTCCTGATGATTGTTGTATCATCCATTGGCCAGAATGAGAAAAAACTGATCACACTTGAAGATATTTTCAAAGGAAGAAAATTCGGCTCAAGAATGGCTGCCGGTCTTCATTCGATGACCGACGGAGATCACTACTTCCAGATTATTAAGGACAGTCTGAATGTGTATGAATATTCTACCGGTAATCTGATACGAACCATTTTAACCTCCGGCACACTCATCCCGGCAGGCGATACTGCTCCGGTTCCGATTGATAACCCGGTGTTCTCACAAGATGAATCCAGGATATTGTTTAGAAAGGATGAAGAACAGATCTATCGCTATTCCTCCAAAGCCAATTATTATATATATGATACACGGACAGGGAAGCTGACTCCATTGTCAAAAAATGGAAAACAACGCGTTGCCGAATTCTCACCCGATGCATCAAAAGTTGCATTCGTAAGGGAGAATAATATATTTCTCTATGACATTTCGACCGCTAAAGAGAAGCAGATAACAACTGACGGAAAGTTGAACTTTGTAATCAACGGCGCTCCCGATTGGGTCTATGAAGAAGAATTCGATAATCCCAAAGCATTGATCTGGTCGTCAGACAGTAAAAATTTTGCATTTTACCGTTTTGATGAATCCAATGTGAAAGAATACGAATTCACAAATTATGGAGGCCTTTACCCCGAACATTATAAATATAAATATCCTAAAGGAGGAGAAACCAACTCGAAAATATCGCTGTTTATATACTCCTTACAGAGCCAACATTCACGTCAGATCGACATTGGGAAAGATACTGATATTTATATCCCGCGTATGCGGTGGATGCCAGATTCAAAGAGCGTTCTTGTGTACCGGCTGAACCGTCACCAGAATAAACTTGAATTTCTGAAGACAGATGCAGTTACAGGATCATCCAAAGTTTTTCTGACAGAAGAGAATAAATATTATGTGGAAGTGAATGACGATTTTCATTTTCTGGAAAATAATAAAGGTTTTTTATTGACCAGTGAGAAGGATGGGTTCAATCATATTTACATGTATGATATGGATGGGAAGCAAATCAACCAGCTTACCCGGGGGAAATGGGATGTGACCGGACTCAAGGGCGTGGATGAAGCCAAAGGGCTTGTCTATTTTATGGCAGCGGAGAATTCACCGGTCGACAGAAGTCTTTATGTTGTTTCACTCGATGGAAAGACAAAAACAAGACTCACTCCGAAACCAGGAACCTATACCATTGATTTTAGCCACAATTACAAATGGCTGGTCTGCAACTGGTCAGATATCAATACCCCGCCGGTGACCACTGTAAACAAGGCCAATGGAGAACTGGTAAGGGTACTGCAGGACAATGCAAAACTGAAACCTGTCCTTGAACAATACAACTTTTCAAAGGTGGAATTCTTTTCTTTTCACACTTCAGATAATACTGAGTTAAATGGCTGGATGTTAAAACCTCCCGACTTTAATCCTGCAAAAAAATACCCGGTACTGTTCACAATTTATGGTGGCCCCGGTTCACAAACCGTGATTAACAGGTGGGGCACCTCCTCTTCCTGGAACCAGCTTTTTGCCGCACACGGGATCATTGTTGTTTCTGTCGATAACAGAGGTACTGGGGCGAGAGGAGAGGAGTTTAAAAAATGCACCTAT
Source organism: Bacteroidota bacterium (assembly GCA_026391355.1). Lineage (GTDB taxonomy): Bacteria > Bacteroidota > Bacteroidia > Bacteroidales > FEN-979 > CAIYUC01. The sequence continues at coordinate 52,115 of JAPLDH010000047.1, forward strand.
CTCCAGCTTGGAAAATTTGAAACCCTCGACCAGATCGAAGCAGCTAAATATCTGGGAACATTGGATTACATTGATCCGCACAGGATTGGGATGTGGGGGTGGAGCTATGGCGGCTTTATGACCTTGTCATGTATGACAAAAGGAGCTGATTATTTCAATCTGGGTGTTGCCGTGGCTCCTGTAACAAACTGGAAATACTATGATGATATCTATACTGAACGGTTCATGCGCACTCCGAAAGAGAATCCTGAAGGTTATGAATCCAATTCACCCATAAATCATGCAGAAAAGCTGAAGGGTAAACTGCTGATTATCCATGGGATGTCCGACGATAATGTACATACCCAGAATACATATGATTTTATTACTGCACTGGTAGGTGCCGGCAAGCAATTTGAAATGCAGCTATACCCCAATAGTAACCATAACATCTATACAGGGAAAAATACCACCTTCCACAATTATGAAAGAATGACGGAATTCATACTGAAGAATTTATGATTTAGGGGGATTTATTTGTTTTTCCTAAAATCATTACTATCTTTGCAACCCGTTTCGAAACAAAGTAATTATTCACGATAAAAAGAAAGAGAGTCAAAGCATTATGATCATTGTACCCGTGAAAGAAGGCGAAAGTATTGACAGGGCTTTAAAAAAATTAAAAAGAAAATTCGAGAAGACAGGCGTCGTAAAGGAACTGCGTGATCGTCAAAAGTTTACAAAACCTTCCATCAAGAGAAGAGAAGCTGTTAACAAGGCCATTTATGTCCAGAGAATACAGCAGGATGTCGAAGGCCAATAAATCCGGATTAACAAATTTTATGAAGAAGACCATCCATTTGGGGTAAATATGTTGTATATTTATCGCTGTGTTATGGATAGAGTCAGATTTCATCGTGTTTTTTTTCTGAATGGAAAAAGATAGATTTATCGCCCATCTTCAGTTCGAAAAACGTTATTCTTCGCATACGATCATTGCTTACAGGAACGACCTCGATCAATTTTACCTGTTTCTTCTTGTTCAATATGGAATAACTGATATCAGTAGCGTGAGCCATGTCTTCATCCGCTCCTGGCTGGTAAGCCTGATGGAATTGAAAATTTCTGCACGTACCGTGAACCGGAAACTGACAACCCTGAAGTCTTTTTATAAATTCCTCCTGAAAGAGGGAATAGTGACCCAGAATCCGATGCGAAAAGTTACCTCCCCAAAAACAGCCAGTAGATTACCGGTTTTTGTAGAAAAGGAGAAAATCAACTTACTATTCGATTCTGTTGACTTTGGAAGTGGTTTCCCAGCCTTACGCGACCGGGTTGTTATGGAAATGTTTTATGTTACGGGAATGCGATTATCCGAACTGGTCAACCTGCAGGATTCGGATTTTGATTTTTATAATTCAACAATAAAGGTATTGGGTAAACGAAATAAAGAGAGGTTAATTCCGTTTTCTGATAAATTCGGCGCTCTCTTGAAAACCTATCTGTCTGAAAAATCCGCATTCCTTCTGCAACTTAAATCACTGCATACTCCCCAAACATCCGGATTGTCTGAGAACAAATCGTTTTTTCTTACTGATTCCGGCAACAAAATTTATCACAAAATGGTGTACCGCATTGTTACCAAATATCTCTCATTTGTTACAACCCTCAGCAAAAAAAGTCCGCATGTTTTACGACATACTTTTGCAACCCATTTGTTGAATAATGGTGCGGAATTAAATGCAGTCAAAGAATTGCTCGGACACGCAAATTTATCTGCCACCCAGGTTTATACCCACAATACAATTGAAAGATTAAAGACAATTTATAAACAAGCCCATCCAAAGGCATAAAAAAAGGAGGTTTGAATGAATATCAAGATCAGCGCTGTTCATTTTAAAACGGACAGAAAACTGGAAGATTTCATCAGGGAAAGAATGCAGAAAATGCAGTTGTTCTTTGAAGGAGTTATTGACAGTGAAGTAATCCTGAAACTTGAAAATACAGATTCCCAAGGGAATAAAATTGTTGAGATCAGGCTCTTCGTTCCGGGTTTCGACCTTTTTGCCAAAAAACAATCCTGGAGCTTTGAAGAATCCACCGACCTGGCCGTTGAAGCGCTTAGAAAACAACTTGTGAAACACAAAGAAAAAATAAGGGGATTATAATACCCTGACATTTATATAATAGTCATGAGGTTACCGGAATTTTTTAACCTCATGCTTTTTTTTAAATATTTTTTTATAAATTTGCATTTTTATTAAAAGTTTTCTTATCTTTGAAGACTCAAATTACAAAACATGAAAAGGATTACTCTCAAAATCTTGATATTTCTGGTTGTTACCATAATACCTGCAATCATTACTTTTGCCGACCCTCCCGGTCCTCCAAGCCCTGGTGGCACGCCTGTTGGTGGGGGTGGCAAACCTGTGGGTGGTCCCATTGAGGATGGGATAACGATCTTGCTTGCCCTTGCAATCGGATATAGTATATTCAAATTGATTGAAATACGAAAAAAAGCTAAATCCGATATGTTGAAAAATCCTGCAAATAACGGATGATAGGATAATTTTATTCACCCCCTGTCTTATTTTATATATATTGAACTTACCTTGTTTTAGGTGATTTTAGTATTTTTAACTTAGTATTGCAGTTATTCAATAGTTGACATTGTTTGGAAACAATAATTATTGTACTTTTGATCATCCCAACATTAACATAGTTGTCATTGAAGTGAAAAAAAATAACAATTCTTATTCTCAGACAGGTATAAGAAAAAGATAACAAGCTTACTGGAAGTTGACTTGTGATCTGAAAATGAAATGTTTAAATTTGATGAAAAATCTTTGAAAAAAAATGGATTTTCAATTGTTTTTTTTAGGAATAGTTTATATCTTTGCCAATCATGATATTTTAAATTGCATCTAATCCTATTACTATGAAGCTAAATGTCCAAATTCAAAGAATGAACCTTCTCCGGTTTATCATCATGCTGTGCCTTGCTTTTTCAGTTACCGGCTATCTTTGTGCTGCGACGCATATTTTAGGTAGTACAACCATGAAAATTCTTTCCGGAACCACGGTAACAGAAATGTCAAACCTGCTTCTTGACAACGGGGGCATTCTTGATAACCAGGGAACTGTAACTGTAAAAGGAAACCTTTCCAATACAAATACCTCTTCGAGCAACCTTGGAACAGGAACCTATATTTTCGGCGGAACTACCGCCCAAACCATCAGCGGTCCGAATGTTTTCACAAATGTAACAATAAGTAATTCCGGCGGAGTTTCGTTAATAGGATCCTATGATAATACAATAAACGGCGTCCTAACCCTGAACTCAGGCCAGCTTGCACTTGGCACCCTCAACCTTTTATTGGGTACGGCTGCTACTGTTGCAGGAACCCCGTCAGCCGGCAGCATGGTAGTGCCCACCGGCACAGGGGAATTGAGAAAATCATTCGCCGGTATTAGTAGTTTTACTTACCCTGTCGGGGATAATGATGGAACCGCCGAATATTCACCGGTAACAACCAATTTTACAAGCGGGACATTCCCAGTGGGTAATTATCTCGGTGTTACCTTAAAAAACCTTCCCGATCCCGATGTAAACCTCCAGGCTAACCTCCATCTTAACCGTTACTGGTCATTCAAAAACAACACTATTTCTGGTTACAGTTGCGGGTTAACACTGACCTTTACCGATGCAGATGTGGTGGGTGGGGTAAAAGCCGACCTGGTCTGTATAAAATCTAGCCCGGTACTGGAAACTTATGACGCATATACGAGCCTTAATCACCTCACCGGAACCGTCACTGATTTCAGCAGGTTCACCGGGGCAAGGGCTGGTTTGACATCCAACTTTTTTGCTTTTCTGGAAGGTGCAACAGACGGAGCGGGTGGAATGACCACTATACTGCCGACTTTCACATCAGCATTCCCGACTTCACAACCCTATAGTGGACTGCCATGGTCATATTCCGGCACCGAAAGTAAAAATCCGATACCTGCCGGTGTGGTCGACTGGGTTTACCTTGAACTCCGTCAGGCTACCGATCCATCCCTTGCCAATGCATCTACCATATTCGCCAGAAGAGCAGCCTTCCTGAAAAGTGATGGCAGTATTGTCGATCTTAATGGAACCGACTCACTGCGTTTTTATAATGCAGGATACAATCACAGCAACAATGTTTACCTCGTGGTTAAACACCGTAACCACCTGGCCATCATGTCAAATAACCCGGTTACTTCCAACCTGAGCGGAGTTTATACATACGATTTTACAGATGCCGGTACCAAATCTTATGGCTATCCGAACGGGATCAAGCTGGTTCATGGCAAATGGTCATTGATCGGGGGGAACGGGAATGCCGATGCATTAGTCAATACGGATGATTTAAGCGGCTCGTTCAATACCCAATATGGATTAACAGGCGGCTATTTCTCGGGTGACTTTAATATGAACGGAAGCGTGAATACCGATGACCTTTCCGCTATTTTCAATCCCAATTACGGGGTGACAGGAGGGGTAGGCGACCATTACAGTTTTATTTGGCAATCAATGGTTCCCTGATAATCAATGTACAGAAGCGTGTTTATTAAACCTAACAATACTTAACATATGAAAAGAAATATTTATCCTCTACTCGCTGCAGTCCTCTTCGTTTTGATAAACCTGCACACGTATGCTACTTCACCCCAGCTTTCCTGGAGGATGTCCAATCCAAGGATTGTTTATGCCAGTTCAGCCAACTGGCTGAAATTTGACGTGGAGGTCAAATGCGATTCAGCAGGAAGATACCTGCATAGTATGTCGGTGGTTTTTGATTTCAATAACTCGGCATTTCCAAGTACAGGGGGAACGAGTAATGTGTTGGTCACCAGAGGGTCTCAATATACTGGAACAAACACTGTGGATGATAATAAATATAATGTTAGTTCCGGAGTACAGAATACCCCCAAGACATTAACCGTTGGTCTAGCTGCTGATCCCGTTGTAGAAGGTGATCCCGCCACAGTTGATGATTACAGCCAGATATTAACAGGTTGGCATACCTTCGTGTCAGTTCAGTTCAAGATCCTCAATTTGTCACTGAACGCTGGAATGGTATTTAGATTGGTCGATTTTGCAACAGGCTATTACCGGTGTGAAGGTGAAGTTCTGAACAGGACTTTACAGCCACCTCATATTCTCGACACCAAGAACATGGCCTGGCTTTACCTTGAAAGAATTTACAACAGTGTGAATGGCTGGACCCAGAAAGGCGGATCCCTGGCGTGGGGAACAACCTGCAACACCTCTGTCTGGGACAGCGTTGCAAGCATGAGCGCTACCGGCGGGCTGGTTACAAAACTAAGGATCCATCGTGCATCCCCGGCGCCGGGCACCAACCAGATTGCCACCGAGCCGGGCGGAAGGTTCAAGATCCTGGCAGGAGGACAGTTGACCTGCAGCGACAGTGTCACGATTGAGGAACCGAGGGGTTTATGGATCATTTCGACAGCAGCAGGAACCGGCTCATTTATCGACAACAACAAGAACCTTTATCCGACAAGCGGTTCAGCCCTTATGGAAAGGTACTTTACCATGAACAAGTGGCATTTCTATAGCATGCCTGTTACCCAGGCCTGGGCCTCGGTTTATAATGACACCTGGATGAAATACTTTGTAGAACCCGGAACAGGCAGCGGCCAAAACTGGAAATATGTGATTGCCGAAGGATACACCCCCGATTCATTACTGACTACCGCGATGCAAGGGTTCGCTATCTGGGCAGATCAGACTATACCTCCCTTGGGGAATTGGACTGTAAGGCCTTCCGGAGTGTTGAATACCGGTACTCTTTCATTTACAACCAAAAGAACAGATGGTCAGGCTTATGAAGGTTATAACCTTACCGGTAATCCTTATGCAAGCGCAATAGATTTATCCAGTGGAAGTGTCACCTGGAACAATAATGATCAGAAAGCATGGTTCTGGGATCCCGGTATAGGGGATTACACCTTATGGCTTTATGCAGGAGGAGGAAGCCGTACTTCATCCATTGCACCGGCACAACAGGGATTTTTTGTACACCATGCAGAAACTTCTACTACACCCACTACATTACAGTTAGCAAACGGAGCAAGGCTTCACAATACGGAAGTCTTTCTGAAAGATGAGATCGGTGACAGGCTTGTACTGACATCTTCGGCTACAAACGGTTACGGAGATATAGCCGTTGTTCGTTTTCTCTCCGATGCTTCTGCAGGATACGATGCATATTATGATGGCGAAAAGATGGGGGGGCTTGAAGAAGCACCGCAACTTTATATGCCACTTGCAGATAACACAAACCTTACGGTTAATGCGTTGCCCTGGTCAGGTACAAATCAGGTCGTTCCGCTATCTTTCTATTGCGGTGTAACCGGCAATTATACAATAACCGCAAGCAATATGGAAAGTTTCCGTAACGGAGTACAGGTTTTTCTGGAAGATAAAAAAACAGTTGCAGCATGGCAGGAACTGACAGTCAACCCGTCTTACCAGTTCTCTTGGCAGACAGGAGAAAGCAATGACCGCTTTAACCTACATTTTGCCAACAAATATTTCGGTGTGAACGAACATGCAAAAAATGTCTTGCAGATCTATTCATACGAAAAAAATATTTATGTAAGGAGTGCTGAAAAAGTTGTTAGCGGTAAAATTTTCGTATATGATGTAAGCGGAAGACAAATTTTTCAGGGTAATTTAGAAAATCTGCCGATCAACAAGTTCAGAATGGATGTGAACGAAGGATATTACCTCGTTACGGTAGTTTCTCCTGAGAGCATTGAAAACCAGAAGGTTTTCCTGAATTAGCATCCCAAAAGAAAAAGTTATTTGAAGAAGATGGTTTTCACAAAAAGAAACTGAAAATATCCGATTCAATTTTTAAAAAAAAATGAGAACCATAATAAAAGAGACCGTAGACAGAATGCTCCGGCCTCTTTGCATTATGTTTGTGTTATTACCAATGCTCTCAATTGCTCAGGATTCACTTCCTTCAGCTTTGGTTGAAAGATATATTACTCCCGGACAGGTCCATTTCATCTGCAACCCGATTGTGAGCACTCACAGCAGCACATTTAATGGATTTACGGTAAAATATTACAGGGAATCTATTCATTCCTGGTTAACGTTGCCTGCAAATGTGGATACTGTTATCAGCACCATGATGAACGGCTATTCCATTCTCGACAATAGCAGTAACCCTGACAGTTGTACTTTACGATATGAAGGGCGGCTGAATTCAGGAAATGAGTCTATTGTTCTGACACGTACAATGGTTCCCGGTACCAATCCTCCGGTTTACGATGGATGGAACCTGGCAGGTAATCCTTATCCGAGCGCTTCCGACTGGGAATCCACTGCCTGGGGATTGAATAATGTGGATCCTACCATCTACTATTTTGATGGCGTCAACTACAAGCCATTCAACCGGATTGATCGCCTTGGAAACGGATCACAGATCATACCTTCCATGCAGGGATTTTTTGTACACGTTTCATCAGGCAGCCTGGGAAGTTTATCGGTTACTAATTCTTCAAGGATTCACAGCGCCCAACCTTTCTATAAGAATAGTTTTGTCCAGGATAATCTGTTGGTGCTTGATGCAGACGGAAACGGTTATTCCGACGAAACCTTTATTCAACTCGATTCAATTGCAGAAAGCAGTTTCGATTGGCAATACGATGCCTATAAGCTTTTGGGCATCACTCAATCACCTCAGATTTACAGTATGCTGACGGATGCGGATGCCTCCATCAATGTTTTGCCTTACAAAGGGCCAAATACTTCCGTTCTTGTTGGTTTCAGGGAAGGTGTTTCCGGAAATTATACCATAACATCCCATGGTATGAATAGTTTTATTTATGTCACATCCATCGTTCTCTGGGATAAAAAAATCAACTATTTCCAGAATCTTATGAACGACTCTGTGTATTCCTTCTCTTCCCTTACATCGGATAATTGGGGAAGGTTTGAGATTTTTTTTAATTATACACTCAACGGGATCACAGGGAACCAACCGGGAGAAAACCTCGATGTTTACGCTTACCGCGGTGATGTTTACGTCAAATATATTACCGAAAAGAATATTTCAGGAACAATTACAGTTTATGATTTTCTGGGGAAAAAAGTTTTTTCGGATGTTCTGCAGAATGTTCCATTGAATAAATTTCATCTTTTCGTGAATGAAGGGTATTACATTGCAAAAGTGATTTCGCCGGGAAAAACGATAGTCCGAAAAGTGTTTATTTCCCGTTGAAGTGCCAGGTCGCGACCTGGCCGTACAACGCGATCTGTTCCTATAAATACGTTGAATTTCCATATCCCGGCATAATATTTGTGCACTTGTCCCCCTTTTTCAAATATAATTGTAAAATTTCCTTTGATTATCCGCGAAATCTTTCTAATTTTGCAGTCCTTTTTGTGAAAAGAATCTATTTAAATGGTGTAAATATTTCATTATTAGGATAATGGAGTAATAATACTGTATGCCGATGTAGCTCAGCTGGTAGAGCAGCTGATTTGTAATCAGCTGGTCGGCGGTTCGAATCCGTCCATCGGCTCGTAATTGTTCTTTGAAACTTTGACAAACAAATTACCCGAGCTCACACTCAAACCCACACGCACACCCACACCCACACCCACACCCACACCCATTTCGGGGAGATACCAGAGCGGTCAAATGGGGCAGACTGTAAATCTGTTGGCGAAGCCTTCGGAGGTTCGAATCCTCCTCTCCCCACACACCCACACAAATGCAAAATGCAAAATGCAAAATGTAAAATGCAAAATGTAAATAGTACACCACACCCTTTACCAAAGACTCAAACACCACTCCCACACTCACACTCAAACTCACACCTTCTTCGCGGAAGTAGCTCATTTGGTAGAGCGGAAGCCTTCCAAGCTTCAGGTGGCGGGTTCGAGCCCCGTCTTCCGCTCCAACACACCCACACCCACTTCGCCTTTGTAGCTCAGGGGTAGAGCACTTCCTTGGTAAGGAAGGGGTCACGAGTTCAATTCTCGTCGAAGGCTCCTGTTTTTAAGAAAGGATGCAGGATAATGCATCAAAAAAGAAATTAAAGGTAAACAAAATCAGAGAAAAGAGAAAATCAATACTAACTGTAATTAAACTTTATTTTATATGGCAAAAGAAAAATTCACACGCAACAAGCCACATGTCAATGTTGGTACGATTGGCCACATTGACCATGGTAAAACCACGTTAACGGCTGCAATAACGTTGTGCTTGCAGGATAAAGGTCTTGCCACATTCAGGTCATTCGATTCCATCGACAATGCCCCGGAAGAAAAGGCAAGAGGGATAACGATCAACACGGCACATATTGAATACCAGACCGAAAAAAGGCATTATGCACATGTTGACTGTCCTGGTCATGCCGACTACATCAAGAACATGGTGACAGGCGCTGCCCAGATGGACGGTGCAATACTCGTTGTAGCTGCTACCGATGGGCCAATGCCGCAAACACGTGAACATATCCTCCTGGCCCGCCAGGTTGGTGTTCCCAAGATCGTTGTCTTTATGAATAAATGCGACATGGTTGACGATGTTGAGTTACTTGATCTCGTTGAGTTGGAGATCCGCGAACTGCTTACTTTCTATAAGTTCGACGGCAACACAACCCCGATCATTCGCGGATCTGCTTTGGGCGGATTGAACAAAGAACCAATTTGGGTTGAAAAGATCATGGAACTTATGGATGCAGTTGATACTTACATTCCACTGCCGGTTCGTGACGTTGATAAGCCATTCCTGATGCCGGTCGAGGATGTATTCTCCATCACAGGTCGTGGAACAGTTGCTACAGGCAGGGTTGAAACAGGTGTTATCAATAGTGGTGACCCGGTTGAGATCATTGGCATGGGAGCAGAAAAACTGAAGTCAGTGGTAACGGGTGTTGAAATGTTCCGTAAGATCCTTGACAGGGGTGAAGCCGGCGACAACACAGGATTACTCCTCCGTGGAATTGATAAAGATGAGATTCGTCGTGGTATGGTGGTTGCAAAACCAGGTTCCATAACTCCCCATAAAGATATTAAGGCTGAAGTTTACATCCTTAAAACGCAGGAAGGTGGACGTCATACCCCGTTCCACAATAAGTACCGTCCCCAGTTCTATTTCCGCACCACAGACGTAACAGGCGAAATTACACTTCCTGAAGGCGTTGAAATGTGTATGCCGGGGGATAATCTCTCTATCACAGTGAATCTGATCTCGGAAATCGCTATGAGCAAGGGATTACGTTTTGCTATTCGTGAGGGTGGTCGTACAGTAGGTGCCGGACAGGTAACTGAGATTCTCGACTGATGCTGGATCGCGAAACATTAGAAAACAAAGCAGTTGTAAGTAAAATTACTTGTATTGCGGTGCAGGTAATTTTGCATTTTATCTAAAAAAATAAAGTTTAATTGCACACGGGTGTAGCTCAACTGGTAGAGTGGCGGTCTCCAAAACCGTAGGCTGTGGGTTCGATTCCTACCACCCGTGCAAAATATTGGATAAATGGCTAAATCAAAAGTTGCAACGTATCTGAAGGAAAGTTATGATGAATTAATGCATAAAGTTTCCTGGCCTACCTGGGGTGAATTACAAGGTAGTGCGATTGTCGTCTCCATTGCTTCCCTAATCATCGCTCTGGTGGTGTTTATGATGGATGAGGTATTTCGTACTGTACTTGAACAATTCTATAAGCTATTTTAGGCATCCGGGGAAATTATCTGATGTTGTTACCGGTTATAATCACTAGCATTAAGTAATGCAACATGAGTGAAGAGGCAAAAAAGTGGTATGTGATCAGGGCGATCAGCGGGAATGAGAAGAAGGTGAAACAATACCTTGAGAGTGAGATTGCCATCCAGAATCTGAAGGATTACATTTCGCAGGTGCTGATTCCGACCGAGAAGGTTTATATGATCAGGAACGGGAAAAAAGTAAGTAAAGAAAGAAACTATTTCCCGGGTTACGTTCTGATCGAAGCTACCCTGGTTGGAGAAATACCCCATATCATCAAGAATGTCCCGGGAGTACTGGGGTTTCTGGGTGCCAAGGGGGAACCTCATCCGTTGCGTCCGGCAGAAGTAAAAAGGATCCTTGGTAAGTTCGACGAACTGGCCGAACAAGGGGAGGAGATGAATATTCCGTTTATTATAGGAGAAACCGTGACGGTCATCGATGGTCCTTTTAACAGCTTTAGCGGTGTGATCGAAGAGATCAACGAAGAGAAGAAAAAACTGAAGGTGATGGTTAAAATCTTTGGTCGAAAAACGCCGCTGGAACTTAGCTTTATGCAGGTGCAAAAAGAATAGTGAACACCGGGGAATAAAATAGAATCCTGGTAAATTTCTTAATCAAAAAAAAATGGCAAAAGAAGTAAGTGGAATAATAAAATTACAGATAAAAGGAGGCGCTGCAAACCCTTCCCCGCCAATCGGCCCGGCATTGGGCGCTAAAGGTGTGAATATTATGGAGTTCTGTAAGCAGTTCAATGCCCGTACACAGGATAAAGGAGGAAAGTTAATTCCTGTAATTATTACTGTATATCGCGACAAGTCTTTTGATTTTATCATTAAAACTCCTCCTGTTGCTGTTCAACTTCTTGAAGCAACCAAATTGCTGAAAGGGTCACCGGAACCAAACCGTAATAAGATAGGTTCAGTAAGCTGGGACCAGGTGCAGAAAATTGCCGAAGAAAAGATGACAGATCTGAACGCCTTCACTGTTGAATCAGCGATGAAGATGGTAGCAGGGACAGCACGCAGCATGGGAATAACGGTCAGTGGCACATCTCCGGATAACAATTGATTATTCGGGACTCTGAGCTAAGTACAAATTTTTAAAAAAAGTGAAATGGCTAAGTTGACAAAAAAAAGGAAAGACGCGCTTTCAAAGTTTGATAAGAGTTCGATCTATCCCTTACCGGAAGCCGTTGGAATTGTGAAGGATACCTCGAATACAAAATTCGATTCTTCCGTTGATATGGACATTCGCCTTGGTGTGGATCCCCGTAAAGCCAATCAAATGGTAAGGGGAACAGTTACCTTGCCACATGGTACAGGAAAAACTTTACGAGTGCTTGTCATGTGCACCCCGGATAAGGAAGAAGAAGCTAAAGAGGCCGGCGCCGACTTTGTGGGACTGGATGATTATATTGATAAGATCAAGAAGGGTTGGACCGATGTGGATGTTATTATAACCATGCCAAGCGTAATGGCCAAGGTAGGTTCTTTGGGTAAGATCCTCGGACCACGTGGACTTATGCCGAATCCTAAAACCGGAACCGTTACCATGGAAATCGGTAAAGCAGTGAAGGAAGTTAAAGCAGGGAAGATCGATTTCAAAGTGGATAAATTCGGAATCATTCACTCATCCATCGCAAAAGCCTCGTTTGATAGGGAGAAAATTGTTGATAATGCAAAGGAATTATTGCAGACAGTGATCAAATTAAAACCGGCATCCGCGAAAGGAACCTATATTAAAAGTATCTACGTATCGAGTACTATGGGTCCTGGAGTTCAGGTAGAACCGAAGTCCGTTACTGTTTGATTTTTTTCGAAAACCTGAGAGCTTGTTATGAAAAAAGACGAAAAAACACAATTTATTGATACCCTTGCAGAAAAACTGAATCAGGTCAATAATTTTTATCTGACCGATATTTCAGACCTGAATGTGGAAACATCAACAAGGCTGAGAAGGCTTTGTTTCAAAAGAAACATTCAGCTAAGCATGGTAAAGAATTCCTTGCTGAAAAAGGCAATGGAAAAGACCGGCAAGGATTTCGGGGAATTTTACGGGGTTATGAAAGGATCCACCTCCATTATGTTTTGTGAGGTTGCAAATGACCCTGCAAAGTTGATCATGGAATTCCGCAGAACCAACCCAAAACCGATCCTTAAAGGGGCTTATATACAGGAAATGGTGATTCTTGGTGATGACCAGTTGAACTACCTTGTGAATATCAAATCGAGACTTGAACTTATCGGTGATATTATAGGTCTGCTGCAATCTCCATTGAAGAATGTTGTTTCCGGATTGAAATCCGGAGGAAACAAACTTTCCGGTCTTGTAAAAACCCTATCGGAGAAACCTGAATAGCAGATTTTTCCGGAACGAAAGAAAATAAGTTAATTTATCAGAAAAATTAGTAATAATCATATTAAACAATTGGAAAAATGGCAGATTTAAAAGCTTTTGCAGAACAGTTAGTTAATTTAACGGTAAAAGAGGTCAATGAACTAGCTAAGATATTAAAAGAGGAGCATGGTATAGAGCCTGCCGCCGCAGCTGTTGCTTTTGCAGCGCCAGGTGCCTCTCCGGCTGCCGCAGTAGCTGAAGAAAAAACAACATTTGATGTTGTTCTGAAGTCACCCGGCCAGGCTAAATTAGCTGTTGTAAAACTGGTTAAAGAACTCACAAGCTTAGGTTTAAAAGAAGCAAAAGAACTGGTTGATGCTGCACCAAAAGCAGTTAAAGAAGGAGTAAGTAAAGACGAAGCACAAGCATTACAGAAACAATTACAGGAGGCTGGTGCAGAGGTTGAAATTAAATAGGCATTTTACTTTCTGTAATAATGATAATGGTTATCGGCCTCCTGCGCAAAAGCGTGGAGGTCGGTAGCTGATTTATTATTTAACGCAGTAAAGACGCGCAATTGCGCTTCAAATAAGTAAATTTCTAACCTGTTCCGTGTCAGTTGCGGAACGTAAATATATACAACCTTGGCTTCAAAAAAAATCGATCGAATTAGTTTTGCATCCACCAAGATACATTCTGAATATCCTGATTTTCTGGATATTCAGTTGAAATCCTTTAAGGATTTCTTCCAACTGGAAACAAACCCCGAGAACAGGGTCAATGAAGGCCTGTATAAAGTCTTCGCTGAGAATTTCCCGATATCGGATGCCAGGAACAATTTTGTCCTGGAATTTCTGGATTATTTCATTGATCCTCCCAGATATTCAATTGAAGAGTGCATCGAGCGCGGCCTTACATATAGCGTTCCGCTGAAGGCAAAGTTGAAGCTCTACTGCACCGATCCGGAACACGAGGATTTTGAGACCATTATCCAGGATGTTTACCTTGGTATGATTCCCTACATGACTCCACGCGGTACTTTCTGTATCAATGGAGCTGAAAGGGTGGTGGTATCACAGTTGCACCGTTCACCCGGTGTGTTTTTCAGTACTAGTTTTCATGCCAATGGTGTCCAGCTTTATTCTGCCAGGATTATCCCGTTCAAAGGATCCTGGATCGAATTTACCACCGACATCAATAATGTAATGTATGCTTATATCGACAGGAAGAAAAAATTACCGGTAACAACATTACTCAGGGCAATCGGCTATGAAAGTGATAAAGATATTCTTGAAATTTTTGGTCTTGCACAGGAAGTAAAAGTCAGCAGGGCTGCCCTGAAGAGAGTGATCGGGTCAAAGCTTGCTGCACGGGTGGTCCGTTCATGGATTGAAGACTTTGTGGATGAAGATACAGCAGAAGTTGTTTCTATCGAACGTACCGAGGTGATCATTGACAGGGAAACCATCCTTGAAGATGCTCATATCGACCAGATCCTGGATGCCGGCATCAAAGCCATCCTGTTACACAGGGAAGAATCAATGGCAGTTGATTATTCGATTATCTTTAATACGCTTCAAAAAGATACCGCGAATTCGGAGAAAGAGGCTGTCGAATACATCTATCGGCAGCTCCGCAATGCAGAACCCCCCGACGAAGAAACCGCCCGTGGAATTATCGAGAAATTATTCTTCTCCGATAAACGGTATGACCTTGGCGATGTCGGAAGATATCGTATCAACCGGAAACTGAACCTTGAAATCCCTATTGAAACCCGCGTACTTACAAGGGAAGATATCATCTCCATCATCAAGTATCTTATCGAACTGGTGAATTCCAAAGCCGATGTCGATGATATCGATCACTTGAGTAACCGCAGGGTTAGAACCGTTGGGGAACAATTATATAACCAGTTCGGAGTCGGCTTGTCCCGTATGTCGCGTACTATCCGTGAAAGGATGAACGTCAGGGATAACGAAGTATTTACGCCGACCGATCTGATCAATGCAAAAACATTATCATCGGTAATCAACACCTTCTTTGGAACGAACCAACTTTCGCAGTTCATGGATCAGACCAACCCGTTGGCAGAACTGACCCATAAAAGAAGGATATCAGCGCTGGGTCCCGGAGGTTTGTCGAGGGAAAGGGCTGGATTTGAGGTACGTGACGTTCATTATACACACTATGGACGCCTTTGTACCATCGAAACACCTGAAGGTCCCAATATCGGTCTGATCTCCTCCCTTTGCGTTTATGCAAAGATCGATAAGCTGGGATTCATTGAAACGCCCTATCACCGCGTAATTGAAGGTAAGGTTATGCTGGAGGAAGACCCTGTTTACCTGACTGCAGAAGAGGAAGAAAAGAAGATCATTGCACAGGCAAGCACACCAATGAAAGCCGATGGTGAGTTTGCTCAGGATAAGGTAAAAGTAAGATACCTTGCTGATTACCCGATTATTGAAAAAAGGAAAGTCGACCTTATCGACATTGCTCCAAACCAGATTGCATCCATTGCAGCTTCGCTGATCCCATTCCTTGAGCACGATGATGCAAACCGTGCCTTGATGGGATCCAATATGATGCGCCAGGCTGTTCCATTATTGAACCCTGAAATTGCAATTGTGGGTACCGGTATTGAAGGCACTGTTGCACGTGACTCCCGCGTTTTGATCAATGCGGAAAAGGATGGAATCGTTGAATATGTGGATGCAACTGAAATCGTAATCCGATATGACCGGGACGAAAAAGAACGCTTGGTCAGTTTCGACGATGATATCAAAAGTTACAAACTGACGAAGTTCCAACGTACAAATCAGAATACCTGTGTTAATCTCCGCCCGATTGTCAGGAAAGGGGATTCCGTTGTTAAGGGTCAGGTATTATGTGAAGGATATGCCACGAAAGATGGTGAGCTTGCCCTCGGGCGTAACCTGATGGTAGCTTTCATGCCGTGGAAAGGATACAATTTTGAGGATGCTATTGTGATCTCTGAAAAAGTTGTGAAGGAAGATATCTTTACTTCTATTCACATTGAGGAGTTTACGCTGGAGGTTAGGGATACCAAGCGGGGTGTAGAAGAACTGACCAACGACATTCCGAATGTAAGCGCAGATGCAACCCGTGAGCTGGATGAAAATGGTCTTATCAGGATTGGCGCTGAGGTGAATGAGGGAGATATCCTGATCGGGAAAATTACCCCGAAAGGTGAAAGTGACCCTACACCTGAAGAAAAACTCCTCAGGGCAATATTCGGGGATAAAGCAGGAGATGTAAAGGATGCTTCCCTGAAGGCGCCTCCATCAATGAAAGGCGTTGTCATTGAGAAGAAGCTCTTCTCGAGGGTCAGAAAAGACCGTAAAGCGAAAGCAAAGGAAAAGGATGACCTCAAAAAGATGGATGACGACCACCTGAAAGATGTTGATAAACTGAAATCCAAGCTGGTTGACAAGCTCAACGTGATGGTGAATGGAAAAATCTCCCAGGGAGTTTTTAACAACTTCAAGGAAGAAGTCATTCCCAAAGGCACGAAATTCGGTAGCAAACTGTTGATGGATATCGACTATTCGGTCATCAATCCGAATAAATGGACAACGGATAAAGAAAAGAATGAACTGATCAAGGTATTGATCAATAACTTTATCATAAAATTTAAAGAGCTTCTTGGGGTTTATAACCGGAAGAAGTTTGTATCAGTTGTGGGAGATGATCTTCCAACAGGGATCGTTCAGATGGCGAAAGTATATATTGCCAAGAAGCGTAAATTGAAAGTAGGGGATAAAATGGCCGGACGCCATGGGAATAAGGGAATTGTAGCAAGGATCGTTCGTGAAGAAGATATGCCCTTCCTCAAGGACGGCACTCCGGTTGATATTGTATTAAACCCTCTGGGTGTGCCTTCCCGTATGAACCTGGGACAGATCTATGAAACCATCCTTGGATGGGCTGGAAAAAAGCTGGGTTTGCGATTCACATCCCCCATTTTTGATGGAGCAACCCAGGATGAGATCAACAACTATCTCGTCCAGGCCGGTTTACCGCAGAATGGTAAAGTGTACCTGCACGACGGCCTGTCGGGCGTTCGTTTCGACCAACCAACCACTGTCGGATATATCTACCTTATGAAATTGCATCATATGGTTGATGATAAGATGCATGCACGTTCCATAGGCCCATATTCACTGATCACACAGCAACCTTTGGGTGGTAAAGCCCAGTTTGGTGGTCAGCGTTTCGGTGAAATGGAAGTGTGGGCGCTTGAAGCTTTTGGCGCTGCCAATGTTTTACTGGAAATACTTACCGTGAAATCGGATGATGTAGTAGGACGTGCCAAGGCTTATGAGTCAATCGTTAAGGGTGAAAACATGCCGGTTCCCGGAATTCCTGAATCATTTAACGTTTTGATCCATGAATTGCGGGGTTTGGGACTGAATGTCACCTTTGACGCATAAAAAAGAGTTATTCCCGGCAGGATCTAAAAATCTGCAAGGGTAACAATATAAGCAGGATTATTTTTTCACCTCAATATATATAGTAATCATATGGCTTTTAGAAAAGACAGTACCTTAAGCAGTGGCTTTTCGAAGATCACGATAAGCCTTGCGTCACCGGAAAAAATTCTCGAAATGTCGAGCGGTGAAGTGCTGAAGCCCGAAACCATAAATTATCGTACCTATAAACCGGAAAGAGACGGGTTATTCTGCGAGCGGATTTTTGGTCCGGTGAAAGACTGGGAATGCCATTGCGGAAAATATAAAAGAATCAGGTACAAGGGAATTGTTTGCGACAGGTGCGGCGTAGAGGTCACAGAAAAGAAAGTGAGAAGGGAAAGAACCGGCCATATCCAGCTTGTTGTTCCTGTTGCCCATATCTGGTTTTTCCGCTCATTACCGAATAAGATCGGCGCTCTGCTGGGCTTACCCACAAAGAAACTCGATTCCATTATTTATTATGAAAAATATGTAGTTATCAATCCCGGAATTAAATTGACCGATGGAATTAACTACCTTGATTTTCTTTCTGAAGAGGAATATTTTGATATTATCGAGAAGCTTCCTACTGATAATCAATATCTTGATGATTCTGATCCCAATAAGTTCATTGCCAGGATGGGAGCTGAAGCACTGTATGACCTTCTCGCCCGTCTCGACCTGGACAAGGAATCTTATGACCTGAGACACAAAGCAGGGACAGAAACATCACAGCAGAGAAAAACCGAAGCGCTGAAACGACTTCAGGTTTTCGAGGCTTTTCGTGATGCCCAGAAGAGGATGGAAAACCGTCCGGAATGGATGATCGTAAAAGTGGTACCGGTTATCCCACCCGAATTGCGGCCTCTTGTACCGCTGGATGGTGGAAGATTTGCCACATCCGACCTGAATGACCTTTATCGTAGGGTGATCATTCGTAATAACAGGCTAAAGAGACTGATCGAGATCAAAGCCCCGGATGTGATCATGAGGAATGAAAAACGCATGCTTCAGGAAGCAGTGGATTCATTACTTGATAACTCACGCAAAGCAAGCGCTGTAAAGACTGAATCAAACAGGGCGTTGAAATCACTCAGCGATAGCCTCAAAGGAAAGCAGGGCCGTTTTCGTCAGAACCTTCTTGGAAAACGTGTCGACTATTCGGGCCGTTCGGTTATCGTGGTTGGCCCTGAACTGAAACTCAACGAATGTGGTCTCCCGAAAGAAATGGCTTCCGAATTATACAAGCCATTCATCATCAGGAAGATGTTAGAAAGAGGAATTGTAAAGACCGTTAAATCAGCTAAAAAGATAGTAGACCGGAAAGATCCGGTTGTTTGGGATATCCTTGAGAACATCCTGAAAGGTCACCCGGTTCTGCTGAACCGTGCACCTACGTTGCACCGTTTGGGGATTCAGGCCTTCCAGCCTAAACTGATCGAGGGAAAAGCAATACAACTTCACCCATTGGTATGTACTGCATTCAATGCTGACTTCGATGGTGACCAGATGGCCGTTCATGTGCCCTTAGGAAATGCAGCAGTGCTTGAAACACAATTGCTGATGCTGGCCTCACACAATATTTTAAATCCTGCCAATGGAGCTCCCATTACAGTTCCATCGCAAGACATGGTACTTGGTCTGTATTACATGACCAAGGCCCGTAAAAGTGAAGGAGACCTGGTTGTGAAGGGAGAAGGGATGACCTTCTATTCACCCCAGGAAGTGATCATTGCTTATAATGAAAAGATGATCGACCTTCATGCTATGATCAATGTCAGGATCAGGGACAGGGAGAATGGGGAACCTGTCATCCGTTTGATGGAAACAACAGTAGGCAGGGTAATCTTCAACCGGGTAGTTCCTGAAGAATATGGTTATATCAACCAGCTTCTTACCAAGAAGGCCTTGCGTGATATCATTGGCGATGTGCTGAAGAAAACCGGTACTGCAAAGACTGCTAAATTTCTTGATGATATAAAGGATCTGGGGTTCCAGATGGCTTTCAGAGGAGGGTTGTCGTTCAATCTGGATGACGTAATCATTCCTGCAGTTAAGGAAGAGCTGGTAGGTGAAGCTGAACTTGAAGTAGAAGAAGTGGTGAATAATTACAACATGGGATTTATCACCAACAATGAACGTTACAATCAGATCATTGATATCTGGACCCATACAAATTCAGCACTGACCCAACGGCTGATGACCCAGTTAGCAAAAGACAAACAGGGATTTAACCCTGTGTACATGATGCTGGATTCGGGAGCCCGTGGTTCGAAAGAACAGATCCGACAGCTTTCCGGAATGCGTGGTTTGATGGCAAAACCCCAGAAATCAGGTGCATCCGGTGGGGAAATCATTGAAAACCCAATCCTTTCCAACTTTAAGGAAGGTTTATCGGTACTTGAATACTTTATTTCCACGCATGGCGCCCGTAAAGGTCTTGCCGATACTGCTCTAAAAACTGCCGATGCCGGTTACCTGACACGTCGTTTGGTTGATGTAGCACAGGATGTGATTATCTCAGAAGAAGACTGTGGAACACTCAGGGGGTTGACAATTTCTGCACTTAAGAAACAGGAAGAGGTGGTGGAAACACTCTATGACCGTATCCTTGGTCGTGTGGCATTACATGATGTTTATCACCCGCAGGCAGGTAAATTGATCATTGCAGCAGGAGAAGAGATAACCGAAGAAATTGCACATATCATTGAAGATTCTCCACTTGAAAGCGCTGAGATTCGTTCAGTACTGACCTGTGAATCAAAGAAAGGTGTTTGTGCAAAGTGTTACGGCAGAAACCTGGCAACTGGCAGGATGGTCGAACGAGGCGAGGCTGTCGGTGTCATAGCTGCACAATCGATCGGGGAACCCGGTACACAGTTGACACTTCGTACATTCCACGTAGGTGGTGTTGCCGGTGCACATATAGCAAGTACATCACGCATTGAAGCCAAATATGATGGTGTTCTCGAAATCGATGAACTCAGATCGGTTGATTTTACCAATGATAAGAAGGAAACCTTTGAAATCGTATTGGGTCGATCTGCTGAAATGAGGATTGTGGATAGAAATACCCGGATCGCTCTTAGTTCTGCCAATATTCCTTACGGAGCCAACCTCTATTTCAAGGATGGCCAGGAGATTAAAAAAGGCGCACTGATCAGCGATTGGGATCCTTATAATGCTGTCATCCTTTCGGATATCGCCGGAAAGGTCAGCTTTGACAATATTATTGAAAATGTAACCTATCGTGTTGAATCAGATGAACAAACAGGATATCACGATAAGGTGGTCATCGAAACGCGTCAAAAGGCAAAGAATCCATCCATCAATGTCCTCAACACTTCAGGTGAGGTCATGAGGACCTATGACATTCCGGTAGGAGCCCATATTATTATTGAAGACGGAGCGAAAATCAAAGCAGGGGAGATCCTGGTGAAGATTCCGCGGGCCATCGGTAAAGCCGGTGATATCACGGGCGGTTTGCCAAGGGTAACCGAACTTTTTGAAGCCAGAAACCCATCGGACCCCGCTGTAGTCTCTGAAATAGATGGTGTGGTTTCATTTGCAAAGAAATTAAAAAGAGGGAACAGGGAGGTGGTCATCACTTCCAAGACCGGAGAAGAAAAACATTACCTGATTCCAACATCCAAACAGATCCTGGCCCAGGAGAATGACTATGTGAAAGCCGGAACACCGCTTTCAGAAGGAGCCATGACACCAAGTGATATCCTTGCCATCAAGGGTCCGATGAAGGTGCAGGAGTACATTGTCAATGAGATCCAGGAAGTTTATCGTCTCCAGGGTGTTAAGATAAATGATAAACATTTCGAAACCATCGTCCGCCAGATGATGCGGAAGGTTGAAGTCGAAGACCCGGGTGATTCGAAATTCCTTGAAGGAGAACTTGTTAACAAGATCGACTTTCAGGATGAAAACGACTGGATTTACGGAAAGAAAGTAGTCACCGAACCGGGGGATACTGCTACCTTCAAACCGGGACAGATCATCAGCGCAAGGAAGCTGAGGGATGAGAATTCTATGTTGCGTCGTAAAGACAAGAAACTCGTGGAATCAAGGGATGCACAACCGGCTACTGCCCGCCAGGTTCTCCAGGGAATAACCAGGGCTTCATTGCAGACGAAGAGCTGGATATCGGCTGCATCTTTCCAGGAAACGACAAAGGTGCTCACCCAGGCCTCCATCAATGCCCGCCAGGATGATCTGATCGGATTGAAGGAAAACGTGATCGTCGGACACCTGATCCCTGCCGGAACCGGACTCAGGGAATACGAAAACCTGATCGTCGGAAGCAAAGAAGAATATGAAACATTATTGGCATCAAAAGCCGAAGAATAAATATTGAAGACTATGCAAGACATTAAAAATGAAAATCAGAACCAGATCAACATTGAGATATCTGATGAAGTTGGTGAAGGGATATATTCAAACCTCGCTGTTATTACACATTCTCCTACTGAATTTATCATCGATTTTATTAAAATGATGCCTGGTGTTCCAAAGGCCAAGGTTAAATCGAGGATCATATTAACCCCGCAGCATGCAAAACGGCTTTATAAAGCCTTGAAAGAGAATGTTGCGAAATATGAGCAGATTCATGGCGAGATAAAGGATACAGGAAATGAAATGCCTTACAATCTGGGATTGCCCATAGCACAGGCTTGATTTTGAATACTTTCTTAAAAATAACCCCGGATTCCTTTCAAAAAATCCAGGGTTATTTTTTTTTGTTCCTTTTCCATCAATGCTTTTTATCACCTTCCGGTTCAAGCATCTGTTTCAGGGAGGCATCAAATTGCCTTGTCGACATCCCAATCTTTTTTGCCAGGGCAATGGCGATTCTTTCCTGGTGAATCGCTTCCTTTTTCTTTCCAAGCCTGAACAGGATCATTGCCAAGGTATTGTTGTTTCCCGGTTCACTTTTCAGGGTAACGGATCTCCTGGACCATCCTTGCGCTTTTTCGAGGTATTTTTTTGCTTTTGCAACATCATAGGCAGCACATAGCTGACTCACATTCCAAGCGATATTATTAAGCATGTTGTAATCTTCAGCGTAAAATTTATCCAGGTTTCCGTAAGCCAGATCAAGATACTTTTCCTTGTCACTCCGTGTATAATACAGGTTAAGATCGCTTGTAAAGATTACCTTATCGGCACTACTGAAACCTGAAGCCTTCACCTTTTCCTTCAATGCGTTATAAGCAGCATCTGTCATATTTGCATACCGGGTTGCCTGTCCCAGTGCGGCGACATATGTATCTGATATTTTATCATTTACAGAATCGTGTGTGTACAATTTCCCATAATCCTTTTCATGCTTTACAAGATTCTGGAACTCACGGGAATCAACATCCGTTACATAATTGCAGATAATATTCCAATTGGCCCGGCTAAAGAGATCCTCTTCTTTCTGGGTAGAAAAATATTTTTTCAGCAGGTCAGTGGGTGTGATGTATGCATCACCAAGTCGTCTAAGATATTTCTCAATGAACTTTGGATCCATGTTTCCGGCAGCATATTTTTTATTATATGCAGCAAGACATTCGTCAGGATTCATTGCAGTCAGCCCAAAATTGATATAATCCTGAATTTTTTGTGCGGCGCCTACTTTTTTATGCACGAGTTCACCATCGCTGTTAATAAATAACAACGATGGATAGGCCCTGATATCATACTTCTGTCGCAAGGTCATCCCTTCTCCCTTCTCCATATCAAAAGAAGAACAGATAAAGGTTTTATTATAGAAATCAGCCACTGTATCATTGGTAAAAATATTGGAGGCCATCCACTTACAAGGCCCGCACCAGGTGGCAAAACCATCCATAAAGATCAACTTGTTTTCATTTTTTGCCATTGCCAGAATTTCTGACCAGGGTTTATCAACGAACCGGATCGTTCTGTTTTGACTCATCCCATCTGATAGTGCCATCATGATGACAATGGTGGTTATTAAAAGGAATTTCTTCATAAGATACATGATTTGATTATGCAATATTACAGATAAAATAAATAGACCACAGAATGTCTTGCTATCTCCTCAAATTAAACGCAGAATCTTTTTTTTCATTATAAAGAGAATTCAATCTGTATTACCATAAATTTGTAAACTTTTCATTTTGAAAATTCAGATGATAAAAGGTTCAATTCATAAAGTTGTTCTTATAGGGGCCGGCAATTTCGCCACAAACCTTGCCCTTGCCATGCGGGAAGAGGGATTTGACATTATGCAACTTTATAACCGCACGGAGGAACACGGGAAAGCGCTGGCTGAAAGGTTTTCTGCTCCATACATTAACAACCTGAAAGAGATAACACCCGATGCAGATTTGTACATTATTTCGGTGAACGATAATGCGATCGAACCAGTAGCTGCCCAATTGAATTTGGGAGAGAAACTGATCATTCACACATCGGGTTCGATTGAAATTGATGTTCTGAAACCGGCATCTTCAAATTTTGGCGCTTTCCATAGCCCGCAAACTTTCTCAAAGCTGGTGCCGGTGAGTTTCCGGGAACTTCACGTCAGCATCGAAGCCAACAACAAAATGAATGAAGACATACTGGTGGAATTTGCAGGTAACTTGTCTGATCATGTTCACAGGGTCAATGAGTTGCAGCGAAGAATCATTCATTTGGCGGCCATCTTTACCGGAAATTTTTCCAACTTTATGTACACAATTGCCGCAGATCTGTTAAAAGAGAATAAGCTTCCGTTTGATATCATGAAGCCCATCCTGAAAAAAACCATAGAGAACGCGTTTCAGGGAAATCCCTTCAAATACCAGACTGGCCCGGCAATCCGCGAAAATTACCAGGTTATGTCGCGTCATCTCGAACTCCTTGCAAAACACCCCGATTATAAGGATATTTACGACCTTGTTTCAAGAAGTATCATTAAACATAAAGTATAGAATGAGTAATTACAAAGAATTGCTGAAGAACATCAATACCTTTATTTTCGATTATGATGGCGTACTCACTGATGGATCTGTGATCACCATGAATAGGGGCGAAGGATTCCGGGTTTCCAATGTAAAGGATGGTTACGCTTTACAACTTGCTAAAAAGAAAGGGTACAATGTTGCCATTATTTCGGGAGCAAAAGCCGATTGCATGATAAACAGGATGAAGTCGCTGAATATCACCGACGTGTACCTTGGAGTGGAGAATAAAATGGAAGTTTATCGGGAATACCTGAAAGAAAATGGCATTGAAGATTCCCATGTCCTCTTTATGGGTGATGACATTCCCGACTATGAGATCATGCTGAAAGCCGGCCTTTCGACCTGTCCGTCGGATGCCGCTGAAGAAATCAAAACCATAGCGAAATACATCTCTCATTTCAATGGTGGAAAGGGGTGTGTAAGGGATGTCATTGAACAAGTATTGAAGATCCAGGGAAAATGGATGAATGATGATGCTTACCACTGGTAAATTATGAATTATGAATTATAGGGTTTATAAATATTTGGCGGGTGTTTCGGGGTTAATCAGGTTGCCTAATCTGCTGATCATCATTCTTACACAGGTTTTATTGCGGTATGGGGTATTGAAAACAATACTATATTCAGGTGATGTTTCCCTGATGTCAGGGATCATTAATTTTATACTCCTGATGATCACTACCGTGTTAATGGCGGCTGCCGGTTATATCATCAATGATTATTTTGATATTTCAACCGACACGATTAACAAGCCGGATCAAATGGTGATGGAAAAGTTTATCAGGACAAAGACTGCACTTGTATTGTACTTTGTGATAACCGGTGTGGCAATCATTGCTGGTTTCTTTCTCGCTTTCCGGTTGAATTCTGTCAGTTTCGGTATGATCTTTCCTTGCTTTGCAATCATGTTATATCTTTATTCATCCAGGTATAAAAGATCGTTTTTATTTGGAAACCTGATGGTTGCGTTTCTCTCTGCAATGGTAATCCTGATGGTTTGGCTGTCGGAGTTCCTGTTTATCCGGATGAATTCTGATACTTTTGCCATTGTCCTGAATAATTTGAAGTCATGCGGGATATTCTTTATCGGCTATGCATTATTCGCATTTCTCGTTTCGCTGTTCCGGGAGATAATAAAAGATATCGAGGATTATAAAGGTGATATGGCGATAAAATGCAGCACAATGCCAATTGTAATAGGGATCAGGAAAACAAAAAGCATCATTTCAATCATTTTCGTGGTCACCTTTCTTTTATTGGCTTATGGGTTACTTATTTTATTCAGGAGAGATATGATGTATGTATTCTGGTATCTGATCGTGACCATTCAACTCCCAATAATTTATATCTTCTACAAGCTTTT
Organism: Bacteroidota bacterium; assembly: GCA_026391355.1. Lineage (GTDB taxonomy): Bacteria > Bacteroidota > Bacteroidia > Bacteroidales > FEN-979 > CAIYUC01. The sequence goes on from JAPLDH010000047.1 coordinate 78,018, forward strand.
ACAAGCTGAAACCAGGGAAGATTTTCATTTTTTAAGCAGCTTCTCAAAGCTGATCATGCTTGCCGGTATCCTTTCGATGCAACTTATATCCATCAGTACATAAACCCATGATAAATCGCAGACTTCAAAAGTATCACCTGATACTTGCTTCTCAATCACCCCGTCGTCAGTATCTTTTAAAAGAGCTCGGACTTGATTTTGAGATCATTGCCACGAATGTACTGGAGGAGTACCCGGAAACACTTACCCCTGTTGAAATTGCCATTTACCTGGCAGAACTTAAATCGGACAATTTTGACAGTTCCCGCATGGATTCTTCCGCATTGATCATCACAGCAGATACGATCGTATGTATCAATAAGGAGATCCTCGGGAAACCGCGCAATCATGATGAAGCGGTCATTATGCTAAAAAAGCTTTCCGGCCAGAAGCATGATGTTATTACAGGGGTTTCCCTGAAATCAAAGAAGAAGAGAACATCATTCCATGTGATCTCTTCCGTTTATTTTAAAGAGCTATCGATGGAAGAGATCAATTACTATATTGAGAATTTTCAACCATTTGACAAAGCCGGGGGATATGGCGTTCAGGAATGGATCGGGTATATTGGCATTTCAAAGATCGAAGGTTCCTTTTTCAACGTAATGGGTCTCCCGGTGAAGGAACTCTATGAAGAGTTGCTTAATTTCTGACCCATTATCCATGCTGATCCTGTCAATATTAGCTGAATTATCGTAATTTTGCGTACTTTTTTACTTTTCCTGGATACTTTTCTGGAAGATTTGTGATGGAGAAACCGGTAATTTTTGTGACGAACGATGACGGGATCAAGGCACCCGGGATCAGAAAACTTATTGAATTTGTAAAACCGCTGGGTAGTGTCATGGTAGTAGCCCCGGATAAAGTGCAGTCCGGAACCGGTCATGCAATAACAGTGAATGTGCCGTTACGTATGGAAACCATTGTTAAGGAAGAAGGGTATGAGGAATACAGTTGCAATGGCACTCCCGTAGATTGTGTAAAGCTTGGCATGAAGATGATTCTGAAAGGTCGCCCTGATCTGCTGGTTTCAGGTATCAATCATGGGTCCAATGCCTCCATCAACATCATCTATTCAGGAACGATGGCCGCAGTATTCGAAGGAGCAATGGCCGGGGTACCATCCATCGGTTTTTCTCTCCTCAATTTTATGCCGGATGCAGATTTTGAAGGATGTTCAAAATATGTCAGAAAACTTGCCGCAAAGGTACTTGAAGATGGTCTGCCAAAGGGGATCTGTTTGAATGTCAATATTCCCGATCTTCCGGAGAGTGAGATCAGGGGAATAAAGGTCTGTAAGCAATCGGACGGATCATGGCAAGAGGATTTTGATGAGCGTACCGATCCCGGTGGACGAAAATATTACTGGCTGAGAGGTATGTTTGTAAGGGCTGAAGACGGAGAGGATACGGATGAATGGGCGCTTGAACATCATTATGTTTCCGTTGTACCTGTTCATTTTGATTTCACTGCATTCGATGCCATAAACAAGTTAAAACCGGGTCTGGAAAATGTTTAAAAGGAACTCATATATAGTGGGAATTGTTTTTGGGATCATTCTCCCTGGCATTATTTTCGGATTTCTGTTTGGGATTAATGCGATCACAGGAGTGTTTTCCCATCCGCCGGTTCTCCTTCCACTCAATAAGATGTTGTTTGTAAGCACGGCACTGAATATCATTCCGATGAGGTATTACTTTATACATGGTGGCGTTGAAGATACAGGCAAGGGAATTCTAATTATAACAGTAATCATGATAATATTAATAACTTTGGTTATACGATGAAGTTTTATATCATTTCAGGAGAAGCTTCTGGCGACCTTCACGGATCAAACCTGATCAGGGAGTTGAAAAAACTGGATCCTGTCGCACATTTCCGTTGCTGGGGTGGCGACCTGATGGAACAACAGGGTGCAACCATCGTAAAGCATTACAGGGACCTTGCCTATATGGGTTTCTTTGAAGTGGTACTCCACCTTTACACCATTGCCAAGAATATAACGTTTTGCAAAAAAGACCTTCTTAACTACCGGCCTGATGTGTTGATCCTTATTGATTACCCCGGGTTTAACCTGAGAATTGCAGAGTTTGCACATTCTAACGGGATCAAGGTATTCTATTACATCTCTCCTCAATTATGGGCCTGGCGCTCTTCCAGGGTGAAGATCATCAAGGCAAATGTTGACAGGATGTTTGTGATCCTTCCCTTTGAAAAGGAATTTTATGATGAGCAACACTATCAGGTCGACTATGTGGGTCACCCATTACTTGACATTATCAACGAAGATCTTCAGTATACTGACAGGAAGACTTTTCTGGAGAAGAATAAGTTGACCGGTATGCCGATAATTGCACTGCTTCCCGGTAGCCGGAAACAGGAAATTCAGAACGTTCTGGAGATACTTTTATCCATTACACCGGCTATGAAAAACTACCAGTTCGTCATTGCAGGATCACCCTCGGTAGATTTAAAATTCTACAAGCAATTCATCGGAAAGAGCGATGTCAAGGTTATCTTTGACCAGACCTATGATCTCCTGAAACATTCAGAAGCTGCTGCGGTTACATCGGGAACAGCCACATTGGAAACAGCCCTGATCGGGACTCCACAGGTAGTCTGTTACCGTGCAAATGCCTTCTCATATATGATCGCACGAAAACTTGTAAAGGTTGGCTTTATCTCCCTTGTAAATCTTATTATGAAACGCGAACTGGTGAAAGAACTGATCCAGGATAACCTTACAGATAAGAGGCTCATTTATGAACTGAAAGCCACACTGGATGATAAGGCTATTCGTCAGCGGATCATATATACATACCAGAGTTTAAAGGAGAGATTGGGAGGGAAAGGTGCATCTGAAAGAACAGCAACCCTGATTATACAATATTTAAAGGATATTGAAGTTAATTAGGATAATATCCATTCACCTATACCGGAAACAAAATATGAAATTAATACGATTATTTGCATTGCTTTTATTTATTGGTTCAGTCGTTGTAACTTATGCTCAGACCAATAGTACCAAAGAGAATAGTCCCACAACCACCCAGTCAAAAAGCCAACCCGCAAAAAAGAAGCAAGGGACAAAAGGAACTCCGCAGAATGGTGTGAAAAAGAACCAGGGGAATACTGCGGATAAGGAAATGAAAAAGTACACCCAGGAGCAATTGGGAAAGTCCCGGATGAATCAGGCCAAAGTGATCACAGATACCAATGAGAGGAAAGCAAATGACCTTCTTATTTCCGGCAATATGAAGGGCAAACAGGGTGATTATAAAGGCGCAGTTGCAGACTATACCAAAGCCATCAATACCTTCAAAACTTCCGAATTGTTTATGAAACGGGGGTACACTTATATGCTGATGGAGAAATACCCGGTTGCGATCCAGGATCTGAATGAAGCCCTCAAGATGGATCCTAAATCGATCAAAGCCCTGTTTTCCCGTGGCGTTTGTAAATTTGAGATGGAAGATTTCCAGGGAGCCTCGGAGGATCTTTCTGAAGTCATTGCAAAAGATACGAATAATGCGATGGCATATAACTACCTGGGTGGAGTTTCCGTGATGAAACAGGATTACAAAACAGCCCTTGGACATTATTCGCGTGTAATCAAGCTTGCACCCAATTTCTCGGATGTCTATACAAACAGGGGGATGATGCGTCATTATAATGGCGATTTGAAAGGTGCGATTGAAGATTATAATGTAGCCCTTCAGCAAAACCCTGAAAATCCAAACGCCTTCAATAACCGGGGAGCTGCAAAACTGGGTCTCGGACAATTTAAAGAGGCCATTCCTGACTTTGACCAGGCGATAAAACTGAAAGATGATTACAGCGATGCATACAACAACCGTGGCAGGGCCAAAATAAATATGGGTGATAAAACAGGCGCCTGCGAGGATTTCCAGAAATCCTATTATCTTGGACTGGAAGATGCAATGCAGATGATCACGAAATACTGCAAATGAGATTTCTGCTTAAATATTTTTTTTTAATCTTCTTTTTTCAGCTCTTTATTGTCCATTCTTTTTCCCAGAATACTGCTAAGGAACTTGTACAAACCGGAATCATAAAAGCAAGGATCGGTGATTTTGATTCCGCTGTTTTTTACTTCAATAAAGCAATATCAAACGATTCGACAGAAGCAGAACCTTGGTACAACCGGGGACTGGTAAAAAGTCAGCAACATGACTATCAGGGAGCCATAAACGATTTTTCTGTCGTTATCAGGCTAAAGCCGACTTATCCCGAACCTTACTATAACCGTGGTGTGGCAAAAGATTTCCTTAAGGATCCCTGGGGTGCTATCTGGGATTATACGAAAGCAACTACATTGAAGATGGATTTTGCCGACGCCTATTTCAATATGGGAATGGTGAAATTTGACATGAAAGATTACCGGGCAGCTTCTGAAGACTTTTCACGCGGATTGCAATATAAACCTGATTTTACCGAAGGGTATTATAACAGAGGTCTGGCACTGTTTAATCTGAAAGATTATTATGGTGCAATTGCGGATCTGGATAAGGCTATAAAACTTGACAGTACATCAGCTGAATATTATTCCACACGAGGTGCTGCCAAAGCTGCAGCACGTTTGTATTCACAGGCCATCGGTGATTTCCGTAATACCCTTCGCATCAATAAGAACGACATAAATGCTTACCTGAACCTGGGTCTTGCAGACCTCTATCTGAAAAACTACCAGGAGGCATTGGAATGTTATTCGAGGGTGACTGAATTGGATGCAGGTAATGTCGATGCATTTGCAAACAGGGGCGTGGCAAAACAATATCTCAATGACCTGATAGGCGCTTGTGAAGATTGGAAAAAGGCGGCTGTTATGGGTTCCGACAAAGCAAAGAACTATCTTCAGAAATTTTGTTCCCCCTGAACATGTTACCTTTTGATTTTTTGCCGATTAATGCAGAAGGCAAATCACAAACCGGTAACTTATGGATTCCTGGCGGCAATATCCCATCCTGAGACTCATCGTACCTTTTCTTACCGGAATAATTACTGCAATAAAATTTAATGGTCATCCCCTTGTACTCATATGGGTGATTACTCCTGTTTTTCTGCTATTCCTTGTAATGAGAGGTATCATGAGACCTTTGGCTTACAGGAACCGATGGATTCCCGGAGTCATCATTTATTTTCTTCTGTTTCTTATACTTTACCAATTAACCCTTGATAAACAGATTTTTGGAGAGGCATCTTTTGCTGGTCCATTGAAGAGTTCAGGAGAGATTTACCTTGGGGAGATTATTGAACAGCCTGTTCAGAAGACTAAAAATGTCAAAGTGGTTATTGGCCTGAAGGGGGTAAGATGGAAGGGTGGATGGAAAAAAATTTCGGATCGGGTTCTTGTATATTTTAGAAATGACTGGAACACAGGAACCCTTTTTTATGGCGACCGGATCGTTTTTTATTCTGAGTTAACAGAACCTCCTGATCCTGTTACCCCTTTTATGTTTAATTATAAGCAGTTCTTAACGCTTCGTGGAATACGGCTCCAGGCTTTTGTAAAGGAAAACCATTGGCGCAGGATCGGCAGGAACAGCAGAAACCCGCTGGTAACCCTGGCGATATCTTTCAGGAACCAACTGCTTGGGATTTTCAGGGATAACCAGGTCAGGGGAAAGGAATTTGCGGTTGGGAGTGCACTACTGCTTGGCTACGTTGACGAAATTGACCAGGAACTCATGAAAGATTATTCAGCTACAGGCGCCATGCACATCCTTTCCGTTTCGGGTATGCATGTGGGTATTATCTTTCTTGTCCTTGAGAAGATGCTGCTTTTCCTGCGGAGGTACAGACATGGGGTCATCATTAAAACCGGTTTGGTCATTTTGTTTGTCTGGTTTTATGCATTACTGACAGGACTTTCTCCTTCGGTGATGAGAGCGGCAGCCATGCTATCACTCATCTCGATCGGCAATTCCATGAAACGCACACCGGATGTACTGAACACGATGGCAGCTTCCGCACTTTTCCTTCTCATCTGGAATCCTTTCCTGCTGATAGATGCGGGTTTTCAGCTTTCTTACCTGGCCGTTGCAGGGATTGTCCTTCTCTATAAACCTGTCCAGGATATTATTACCCCCGCAAACTGGCTGATGCGTCAGGTCTGGAGTATCCTTGCTGTTTCATTTGTTGCACAACTCCTGACTTTCCCTTTAAGCCTCTTCTATTTTCATCAGTTTCCCAACTATTTCATGTTGACCAATATTTTTGTTGTACCGCTTTCAAGCCTGATCATTTATGCAGGAATTCTTCTGCTTCTGCTGGGTAGTATTCCCGGAATTTCACTGATCATTTCAAAAGTTTTTGTTTTTCTGATCTGGTTACTGAACAATTCTATACATTTTATCGAGGAGTTGCCATTTTCAACAACAAAAGGAATTTTTATCGGAGTTGGAGAGATGCTGCTTCTTTATTCTTTTATTCTGTTCTTCAGCTTTTATTTATTCACGAAAAAAAAACTATTTATTTATATATCCCTGTTAAGCCTGTTGATATTTGTAAGTGTCATATTTTCATCGAAACTGATAAATTACACCCATAACAAGGTGATCATATATCAACTTTCACATCAAACCACCATCGAATTTATTCAGCAGGGGACAAGTATTATTGTGGGGGACAAAATTGTAAACCAGGATGAATATGCTTTAGGGATCATTCATCAGACCCGGTTGGCATTGGGAATAAAAGAAAAATTCAGGATGCTTGTCAATCCGTTCGTAAAAAACGATAAACCATTCAGGTATGAAAATTTCTTCAAGGAAGGAACCTTTGTTATTTTTTCAGGAAAAAGAATAGCACTCCTGAATTCGAAACTTCCGGATTCAATTCCATTGAAAATTAAGGTTGATTTGCTGGTCATCTGTGGAAACCCTTCACTTAGCCTGATCAATGTAATGAAGATATTTAAGGCAGGAAAGGTTATTGTTGACGGTTCAAATTCATCCTTTAACGTGGAGCAATGGCTGAAGGAAGCCCGTACCTTGCATCTGGATATTTATTCGACCTGGAAATCGGGGGCATATATTTGGGATCTATGAATGAAAAGGATGTAATGAGGGTTCAGGAAGAAATGATTTTAAATAAGCTTAACCTTATCCGGGGTCAGAAGGTGATGCTTGAGGTTTTGGAGAAGTCGGTTATCGTTTTTTCTCACTATGCAATTTCCTGTAAGCATCATCACGGTTAGCATAGGCTTTGGTATAGTCAGGGTCAATCTCGATGGCCTTGGAGAAATCGGCTAATGCCTTGTCCCACTGCCCAAGGATACTGAAGGCAATGCCACGGTTGTAATACGCATCAGTAAGTTTCGGGTTATTCTCGGTCGCTTTGGTGAAATCGGCTATTGCCCTGTCCCACAACCCGAGATTACTGTATGCAATACCACGGTTGGAATAGGCTTTGGCATATTCAGGGTCAATCTCGATCGTCTTGGAGAAATCGGCTACTGCCTTGTCCCACTGTCCAAGGATAATATAGGTTGCGCCACGGTTGGAATATGCCTTTGTATTATTGGGGTCAATCTCGATCACCTTGGAGAAATCGGTTATTGACCTTTCCCACTGTCCAAGGTTATTGTAAGTATTGCCACGGTTGTAATACGCATCAGTAAGTTTCGGGTTAATTTCGATTGCTTTGGAGAAATCGGCTATTGCCCTGTCCCACTGTTTTAGTTCATCCCAGGCAGTGCCACGGTTGTAATAAGCAACCTGGGAGTAATCATATTTACTTATCACATCATCCCATAGTGTTATGCTCTCTTTCCAGACCCTGCAACGTAAAAACGTCTGGCTTGACAAAACAAGGATAAACGTAAAAAATAAGGCATACCTGATCCTTGTATTCCTGATTTCCAGCAAACCAAAGGCAAAACAAAGAATCAATCCAACTGATGGGACATAAAAATAACGGTCTGCCATAATTGCTCCTCCAACGGGGATTAATTGTAAAAGTGGAAGAAGACTCAGGAAAAACATACTAAGTCCGAATGCATAGATTTTCGAACGTTTAAATAAGAAATAAGAGCAAATTAAATAAACAGGTACTGTAAAAATGAATAACCAATAAAATGAAGGGATACTTCCATTTAATGATCTTAATGGATATGGATATAATGCTGAAAGACCAATGGGTAAAATGCTTTTAATCAAATATTGAGTAAACCCGAATGAAGCAAAAGCGAATCTTTCAGAAAGGGTCAAATATGGGTATTCGAGAGCATTAGCCGATCCCTGGGCACGCAAAGCAACCCATCCAAAGATCACCGAAAGAAGTAAAAATGGTATTTTTTCTGATAAAACTTTTATTGAAAACCATTTCCGGCCCTTCAAATAATCAATAAAAGGGAGAATAGCCACAAGAACTACTGCCTGTCCTTTTGCCAGTAAGGAAAGTAAAAAGAATAAAAGTGACAGCACAAAATACGAACCTTTCCTATTGGAAGCATATGTTGCATAGACTGTAAGCGATACCAAATAAAAAAAAGAATACAAAACATCTTTTCTTTCGGCTACCCAGGCAACTGATTCAACATGCAATGTATGAACTCCAAATATCATAAAAGTTAATGCAGCAAGAAGATTGTTTTGAGTGAGCCGCTTAACCAACAAGAAGACTAAGAATGTGTTTACGAGATGTAAGAGCAGATTCGAAAAGTGAAATATAAAGGGACTATCTCCACCTATGAGATGATCTACCCCAAGTGATAACAGGGTAAGAGGATGATAATTCCCTTCAAAATAAACGGAAAATATTTTCACAATACCTGCAAGAGACAGGTTTTTCAAATAAGGATTATTAACATATTCATAGTCGTCCCAATTGGTAATACCATTGGTAAGTGAAGGAAAATAAACGATCAATGTAAGTAACAAACCTGCTATCAACCAGTAAGATGTATAATCTTTTTTGGTTATGGATTTTATTGATATTGGCTTTGCTGGCTTTTGTTTTGCTGGTTTTTGTTTTTGTCTGGTCATTTGATGTCAACGGGTCATTATTTCGATGGAATCAGGAGAACTTCAAGAAATAATTTAATTGGTGTTTGTCTTTAACCATAGGTTGTCAATAAATACTGGAGTTTGCTAAAATATTTCAAGAAAGTAGTCCCCTTTAGCTTCGAATCAAAGATAATGAATCCATAAAAATCTTCAATGAAAAGAACATTCAGTAATTTTTGAAGAGTCAGCTTGAGTAAGTCAATGGGGAGGAGATTGAGTTTAAAGAGCATAAAAGGATAGGTTTTAAACGGAATAATGAAATATCGCTGTTCTCATTTCAATAAATCTTGGTAAGTTTGTAAGAGGATAATGCCTGACACCATGTTTATCAACCCCCTAAACCTTTTCCCATGAAAACAATCCTTTCAACCATTATTTTGATATTGATCTTCATGGAGCCATCATTCGCTCAGAAAGGCATGGTCAAAGGAAGGATAACTGATAAAGATTCAAAGGAGGCAATCCCCTTTGCAAGTGTTGTACTGGAAAACAAAGGAATTCAGGAGGCCGGTACCACTGCAGACCGGAACGGGGAATTTATCATTAAAGCCAATCCGTCTGTTTATACGCTTAAAGTAGCATATGTGGGATATAAGGTATTCCGGCAGGATAGTGTGAAAGTCAGGAAAAATGATACTACAGTGGTCAATATCGTTTTGACACCAACCACAACAATGTTAAGGGAGGTTAAGGTGCTGGATTATTCGGTACCGCTTTTTTCAAAGGATATGTCAACTTCCGGTGGAACCGTGACCTCGGAAGAGATCATTTCCATGAGATCTCCATCATTGGAATCGACGTCAACGGGAAAACGGGCCGGGGGTAAGATGATCACTCCGGGAGTGGGGATTCTTACTGCCGGGGAGATCAATGATTTTTCAAAGTGGGATCTTTGGGAAGATATTAAGTCGAAGGATCTGAAAACCTGGCAGGATTACTGGGAGATGGCTCCTACCGGACGATTTACGTTCCAGGTAATTACAAAAAGGGGGAAACCGGTCGTTGATGCCATTGTTTCTCTGCAGTCGGCAAAGGGATATTCATCATCCCGGTCACGGGAAGCGGTATCGATAAAAGCACGGAATACCTCCTGAGGTCTATGGCCATGGCAACGAACGGCCGGTACGTCTTCCTCACCGATCACAGCCATATCGGAGGAGAACACCTGATTCCAACCACCGATGAATATGATGTGTTTCTGCTGAACAAGCTTATTCTTAAGCTTTTCGATGAGTATCTTTATACACCATCATGCAGCGATTCTGCGGTCACCAGGAAAATCGGGGATACTACCTATGTCTATAACCCCAAAATTATTGCCCATGTTGTGTCGGATTCTTCCAGGATCAACAAATTCAACAACCCGTACAAAAAACCCGACACAAATTATGTGGTTTTCAATAACCCGCCCAACCCGGATACGACCGGGACAAAGGATACCCTTCAAAAGAATCAGACAACTGATTCAACCATCATTGAAAAAGAAAAATTCCGGAGTTTTAAATATTATCCGAATCCCACCACTGGCAATCTGACCATCGAGGTCGACGGAGTTGTTGACCTCCTTTACCTTGCTGATATATCCGGCAAACTCCTGGCAAAATATGATATCCGGGGTCAGAAGAAGATCACGATCAATATCGGTAATTACCCTTCAGGTGTATATTTCCTGCAATGTTTCCTGGAGAACAAATGGGTTAGAGGGAAGATCATCCTGGTGCATTGATGAAGAATAAATAAAAAACTAAATTAACCCTTCATATAAATCCCAGATTGGAAAACATAGTTCGTAGTTATTCCAGATAATATCTCCATATTCGATTGAAAAATCAGCGAATAAATTCTTATCCAGATATTTTCTGGTCATTGGATTCCTCGCTTTTTTTAAGAAGCTGCTAAAATCAATTATCCTGATAATGCCATCTGAAAAAGTAAACTGTATCAGATAATCTTTCAAATATTCAGCTTTCTCAATTGATATTACCATATTACAATTTTTTAGTTATTTTTTCAGGTGTGATTTCAACGTTATAAATAAAAAAATCAATCCACTTTCTCACGATATCATCTCTGTAAATTTCAACCAGTTTTAAGAATTTCTTCATATGATTGATCTTCAATGGTTTTTTACCCTCTACTTCTCTTACCACGATCTCCTTGAATTTCCCATTTTCGAAAACAATCTCCGCTTTACTTTCTGTACCTTGGTACCTCCCATGAACATGAATCGGTTTATGTTCCATTGAATAGAATAAAATGATCAGCCCGAAATATTCATAAAGTTTTGGCATGTGATTGTTTTATACAAAATTAATATAATTTACAATAGTTCCTCATCAGCCATAAATTTCATCGGCTGTCCGATTGACCAAATATATTGTTGTAGTGGTAGTAAATGATTTTGTAAAAGAATTTTGAGGAATTAAAAAAATGGATTACTTTTGTGCCCTCTATCTGGTCTGGTAGTTCAGTTGGTTAGAATGCCGCCCTGTCACGGCGGAGGTCGCGAGTTCGAGTCTCGTCCAGACCGCAGATAAATATCCAAAACCCCTGTAACAAAACAAGTTGCTGGGGTTTTCTTTAAAATAAGCTATGCTCAGACAGGATATCAGCCAGATTTCCTGACAACTCCTGGTTTTGCCGGAGTGACCTCTTTGACAACAAAATCCTTCCTATTAAAAGTCACCAGGATCCAGATGATAACCATGAAAAGCAATGACGGGGCTGTTGGGTTTATATAGGAATTGAAAAAGTGTTCTATAAAGCTCTTCCGCGATTCAGAAAAGTCATACAGCATAAGCCAGGGTTTTTCTATACAGATATGTTGAATATAAATCCATTCCTTGAAAATAATTAATCCCGAGACAAGGATAAATCCAATAAGGAACGAAATTACCATTCGTTTCCATTTTACCGGAGAGGCAAGAATAAGTGAAAATAGAAGGACGGTCGGGAGGTAGCCAAAATGGCGGGTATTTACCTCATAAATTGCACAATGGGCTGTTCCATCCGGTTTGACCTGCGTATAATTTCCAACATAAAGTCTTGTGATGTAAGGTTTATCTTTTGATGAGAGTTTTACAAATCCGTTTTGGTGAAACCGTTGAAAAATCAACCCACTTGATTTACGAAAAAGGTTCCCATATAGTTCATCATAAAAAGAAAACGATATCGAGAACAAAATGTAGATGACAATTGCTTTTACAAGAAAAAGAACAATTGTTTTAGTGCGGAACATGACCTTTGTCTTTATATGCCCAGCGTATCCAGAATATCCAGAGTGCAATTGCAAAAAGAATAAAAAGCGCCTGCCAGATTTCCACGTGCATGATCTGAAAAAGTTTCGGAGCATAAATTCCTGTAAGAAAAAGGGATACAATCCTTACCAGGTTGAGCAGGAACAGTACTACATTACCTGCAAGGAAACCAATCAGTTTGAGTTTCCAACTGGCCGGATATGATAGTAATGCTGCAGTAAATAAGGCCATTCCCTCTATGGCATCACAACCCTTTGCAATGCTGATGGTAAATCGCGGGGAGGAGATCACCGTACCGGATACCTGTGTATGCTGTCCGAAGAGATTGAGCAGGAAATTGGATAAATGACCATATGCAGAGATGATGAAAAACCCTATACCTGTATAATAACTGCTCTCATAGAACCAATAAAACAATACGATGATCAGTGCAAAACCAAAAACAAAGAAAAGCACTGGTTTCTTTTGAAGCCATTGCATCCTGAACTTTGCAGGCCAGGTTGCTTTTGGCTTGTTCTTTCGTTTTTTATCTATCTTGTAGGCCAAAGGAATTTACGATTTACGAATGAAAATTCAACTGCGACTTGTGTTTGATATACGGTAATACGTTATTTCATCAGTTCCTTGACAGCCGCCTCAATCTGCTGATCATGGCCGGATGTGAGCACATCAGGTGCGTTGCGGACCTTGATATCCGGTTCAAGCTGGTTGTTTTCGCAGAACCTTCCATCGGGCATACGCCATCCACCCATCGGGATCCCAAAAACCAGTGACGGATCGATCTGGCTTTCCCACCATACGAAAGTACCTGTACCTGGTACGGGCATCCCAAGGGTTTTTCCTATATTTTTGAGTTTATAGGCAACAGGGAAAAGATGTGCATCGGAATAATTACATTCTCCCATCAGGACGATGGAAGGTTTTACCCATTTGTCGCTTGGTTCCGAGCCTACATACTGTCCGTGAGGAATGATATCAATGTATTTCTTCCCGCTCAGGAAATCGGAGAGTTGTTCGTGAATGTTCCCACCGCCGTTGAACCGGGTATCAATGATCAGCGCTTTCTTTTCAAAATTACGCCCGAGGGCTTCTTCGAAAACGATGCGCATGCTCTCATCGTCCATTGACCTGACATGGATATAGCCAATCATGCCACCTGAAAGATCATCCACCTGCTTACGACAGTTCTTTACCCAGCGTTTGTAAAGCAGTTCACCTGCTTCCCCGCCGGAGATTGGCTTCATACTTTCTTCCCAACGGGTATCAGCAGAAGGATCATAAACCGAAAGCAGGGTCAGTTTCCCGACTTTACGGTTTAGCAGACTATAGAAGTCTGAAGAGTCAGTAATCGGCTGTCCATCGATCTTCTCAAGGATATTCCCGGTTTTGATTTTGGAAGTGGCCTTATCTAAAGGTCCTCCTTCGATGATCTCTGCGATCTTTAACCCATTGCCTGTAAAGCTGTAATCATAGAAAAGACCCAGGTCGGCAGTTTGATCCATATTGGGTCGGGACGTCCAATAATAGCAACCTGTGTGCGACGCATTCATCTCTCCCAGCAATTCACTCATCATCTCTGCAAAATCGAAGTTATTGTTAATATATGGCAGGAATTTTTGATAGGTTTTGTAGTAAAAATCCCAATCAACACCCTGCAAATCCACCACATAAAATTTCTCTTTCATCAACCGCCAGCAATGGTCGAAAATATATTTCCTTTCATTGGCAGGATGGAGTAATATTTCACCACTTGTTTTCAACGGCTCAGTCTTTCCATTTTCCACTTCAACTTTCATCGGTTTACCATCGGCAAGAACAAAAATAAACTTACCATCTGCAGAAAGTTCCATACCTGCGCTTTTCGCTCCAAGCTTGGCAAAAAGCTTCGTTTCCTTGGTGCGTAATTCGGTAACCCACAAATCATTGTCCTTTTCGAAACTGGTCAGGTAAAATAGTTTCTCACAATCCTTTGAAAGCAACCAGTCACTGGCGGGTGAAGTGTGTGTGGTCAGTTTGAGCCTCCGCTCTGTAAGGTTGTCCCAGTCAATCTTAACAGCAACCTTTATACTATCCTTTGACGATTTTCCGGCAGTATCTGCCTTTTCCTTCTTGCCGGCTTTCGTCTTTTCTTCGGCTTTCTTTTTATCTTTTTCCAGTTTTTCTTCCTGTTCCTTCACCAATGCGAGTTCTTCTTTGGAAAGTTTGAACCTGTCGAAAGCTGCTTTCGTAAAGAACATTCCAAAGACATCATCGCTGGTCAGGTTGCCGCCTTGCTGACGTGTTCCTTCGCGGTCACATCCCCAGATCATCATTTTCCCGTCCATCGACCATTTTGGGCCAAAATCGTCATAACCGCTGAGGGTAAGATTATGGATCTCTCCCTTACCGTCAGATGAAACCAGTCCTACTTCAGGAGAAAAGATCCTCTCTTTAAATGCATATTGAACAAGGAACCATTTACTGTCGGGCGACCATTGATAATACTGATCCCCGTCAGCATATGAATAATTTACCTCAGCCGGCATAATGGTACGGATCTTTTTATCAGCAAGATTGATCACTTTCAGAATGACACGGTTTTCAAGATATGATATCTCTTTGCCATCAGGTGAATAAGAGGGTTGGAATTCTTCTGCATCTGTCGCTACAACGGTTTCCTCTTTCAACAGGGTGGATGCATAAAAGTAAGGCTCTTCCTTACGGACAATCGATGTTGTATAAACATTCCAGTTATTATTTGCTTCTGCCGCATAAACCAACGATCGTCCGTCAGGACTGAAGCTCACCGACCTTTCCTGCCATGGAGTGTTGGTGATACGTTTTGTAATACCGCCATCGACACTGCTTACAAAGATTTCTCCGCGGAAAACATATGCGAATTCCTTTCCATTCGGAGAAAGGTGCAATTCTGTGAATCCTTCATTCACCGGAACGATCTTTTCCTGGGTGCTGCGTCCGTCGGCTGCAATCCGGATATTTACTTTTTCAGGCTCTCCTCCCGGTCGAAGAATATAAATCTCTCCATCACATGTAAAACAAAGCGTATTATTTTTTGAATGGGTGAGAAACCTCACGGGTTGCTTTGTAAAATGGGTAAGCGCAATGGACTTTGCCGTATCCGTTATGGAGCTTTTAAAAACATTGAAGGAGCCGTTTTGCTCGCTTAAATAATAGAAATCCTTGTCGTTGGAATCGAACACTCCATTCCTGTCTTCACCTTTGAAATGGGTAAGCTGGGTATATTGTTTGGTTTTAAAGTCATACATCCAGACATCGCGGGTAACGGCGGATGTATGATGTTTCCGCCAATCGCTTTCATAGCCTTTTATGTCATGGAAGATCAGTTTATCGCCTGCAGTATTGACATTTGCGTCAATTGCCGGTGTGGGGAGCACCTGTGAAACTTTTCCACCTCCGGCCGGGACACTGTACAATTCGCCCATAAGAGAGAGGGGAAATTGTGCATTTGTGACCACATCCTGCCGGTAGGCAGAAAATAACACATTTTTATCGTCTGCTGTAAATCCTGTAGGGATCTCCCTCCCTGAATGGAATGTGAGTCGTTTTGCTTCACCACCATTCACCGACATGACAAATACATCAAAATTGCCCATCCTGTCTGACGCAAATGCAATGGTTTTACCATCATGACTCCAAACGGGAGCATATTCATAGGATTCTGTCATCGTGATTGGGATTGCAGTTCCACCGGAAGCCGGCACTGACCAGATATCTCCTTTATAAGAGAAAAGAATTGTTCTGCCATCGGGTGAAATGGATGCATATCTTAACCAGAGCGGATTTTCCTGGCAAAAAGCTGATGAAACCGCAAACATCAGCAGTGTAATAGTGATAAGTTTTTTCATAGATAAAACTATTGTTTGGGTTATTGTTTACAATTCAGGCAATAATAAAATACTTAAAATTTCCAGGATTGTTACAAAGGAACGAAAATATAATTACTTCATGTAATTGAATCAAATATATTTTTCTTTGAAGTTTTGTAACCTCAGCCTGATTTACTATTTTAATGTGAGAATTTTTGTAACTTTGGTGGAGAAATGGACAGATGAAAAAAATATGCAGGAGTGGATCTTTCATTCTTATCGTGTTCTTTCCTTTATATCTTTTCTCCCAGGGAAGTTGGAATCCCCCGGGGGCCAATCTCAGTTCCCCGCGTATTTTGCTGGATAGTGCGGATATCCCGCTTGTCAGGGCTACCCTTACAGATCCTGAGATCCTTTCCTTGTATGGTTCGGTATGGCAAAATGCACACAGTAACCCACCGGCAGGCAACGCTACGGATGGTGACCGGATAACCCGCGCTATGATTGCCAAAGAAGCTGCTTTTATCGTGCTCATGGACAGAAAATTCGATCAAGGTAATATTGTCCCATTGCCGGCAGAAGAAAAGGATTCACTGATCAGTTTATCAAAAGGACTTCTCCAGGATATGAATACAGAAGTGGGGTACCAATCGGGATGGACATTTTATAACTCATGGCAGCACCGGTCAAAGGAACTGATCACCTGCCTCATTGCCTATGATCTTCTGCTGGGTGCAGGTCTTTCCGGCTTACAGTTGCAGCAATCCAGGGATTCCCTGATCAATTTCACCACTCATTTGTATCAAAGGGCGATGGCAACCTATACTGTGTTTTTTATCCAGTTGAAATTTTTTTCTTACCAGGTTAACAATCATAGCATCATGGCTTCATCGGCATTAGGCCTTTCAGCGGTTCTTTTCAATGACCACGAAGATACAGATACCGATCGCCAGCCGCTGAACTGGATCAATGCGGGCTTATGGAACCTGGATAATACATTATGGGTGGAAAATGGCAGTTATCCGAGGGTTTCAGAACCTGATACACTGGCAGGGTATGCAGAAGGTCCCGATTATTTTGAATATGCCTTCCAGAATGCCTTCCCATTTATCCGTGCGATGGGAAATTTTTTACCGAATGGGAGCTATCCTGTTACTTTCAACGGGGAGACACGGGAAATCCCCAATCCATGGTACGATTCAAGGTATGACAGGTTATATGACTGGTTAAACAAGATCCGGATGCCTGATGGCAGCCTGCCTGCCATACATGACAGCAGGATCGGTTTCGGGACGGTGATTGCAGCATTATCCGGAAAACCAAAATACAACCGGGTCAACCCGGGCTTTACGGCTGATGATCCTTTCATCCGCACTCAGTATATTGCAACCCGCGTGGTGCACGGAACCATTGATGACAGCCTGTTCCAGGCATTACCTGCAGCCGGGAGCGTGGTATTCCGGTCTTCATGGGATACGAATGCAGTTTATCTGCATTTTATTGGCAAGCATGGCATTGCATTGACGGGAGCAAAGTCGCATCACCAGGGCGACGCCACGAGTTTCTCACTCTCTGCTTACGGCAGGTTGCTGGCTGTTGATCCCGGTTATGCAGGAGCCTCACAAAGCAATATCATCAATAAAGCTTCTGACCATAATCTTTTACTTGTAAATGGCTATGGACCCCAGCCCCCAATGGGTGAAACGGTGAATACCCAAACCAACACGTCATTTATTGAAAACTTTTTTCATACTCCTTTGCTGGATTATGGTGAGGTGAGATCCTCCTACCTTGGAGTTGACATTATCCGCAAAACTTTGTTTATCCGTTCAAAATATTTTTTTCTGACAGATTTTCTTTCTTCACCCTATAAATTCGATTATACTTTTCAATTACACGGCAATGGATTGCTGAACAGTGATCCGGGCAGTCAGGAAGGTGCATTCATTCCGGATACCCTGAACAAAAAATGTTACTATCAAAGGGATTCTGTCACTCTGCTTGCACAGATCATATCAGGAAGTGATTCAACAACTTGTCATTATGAACTGGATAGCCTCTCTGGACCGATGGATATTTTTCGACATTATTCCAAATTCCTGGTGACACAAAAGAATATTGATACCACACTCTTTCTCACTACTTTATTTCCTTACACTTCTGTTGTGCCCCTCGAATTACCTGTAATTACTTCAGCTTCGGCAGTGGCTTGCAGGATTACTGACAGCGATTGGCACGACTTTATTTTTTGTACGACAGGTAGGAAAGCAATTATGGTTCCAGCCGATTCATCCGGTCTTTCTGAATCATTGTACGGTAACGGGAAGGTCAATTTCTTTTCAGAGACTCCTGCCAAACGATTCTCTTCAGCCTATATCCAGGCAGGAGATACACTCCTGTCAGGCCGGCAACCGGTCATCATTGCAAATAAAAAGCTGGATGTTGCATTTGAAAACTGCGGAACCGGTTGGGCAGGGTTTGTTTCTGACAGCGGCGTGGTCTGTTTCTTCACGGAAACTCCGGTACATGCGGTGAAGGGGCACATTACCGGCATTCAGTATGACCAGGTCAAAAAACTTGCCTGTGTAATCTTTTCTGAAAAGGGAAATTTTATGTTGGCTGCAGGAGAGGGGCTTGATGATAAACGCGAGGGTATTGAAAGTTTACAAATAAAAGTATTTCCCAACCCTTCCATGGATGGAGTCTTTACCGTCAATATTGAAAACCGGAAAGGAAGCCAGGTTTTCATTTGCGTTTTCGACCTTTCGGGCAGACAGTTGCCTGAAATTCCCGGAAGTGTACTACAGGGTAATTCCTCCTTTAAAATAGATCTTAATAACAAGCCGGCAGGATGTTATATCCTTCATATTTGTTATTCAACCGGAGAACAGGAAGTTCTCCTTATGAAGTTGTAGCGGACAAATGGCAGAATGATAACCCTTATAATGGTTGGGGTCCGATGTTACTTTGCGTAGCTGATTGCCCGGGTTTCACGGATCACAGTGATCTTGATCTGTCCGGGATAGGTCATATTGGACTGGATCTTGCGCGAAAGGTCATAGGCTAGCTGGTTGGCTTCGGTGTCGGTCACTTTATCAGCGCCAACGATAACACGGAGTTCCCGACCTGCCTGGATGGCGTACGTTTTTACGACACCGGGGTAAGAGAGCGCCAGTTCTTCGAGATGTTTCAGCCGTTCGATATAGGCATCGACAACTTCCCTGCGAGCTCCGGGACGTGCACCTGAAATAGCATCACAAATCTGCACAATCGGGGAGATCAGGTTATCCATTTCGATCTCGTCATGATGTGCACCGATGGCATTGCAGATCTCAGGTTTCTCCTTGAATTTCTCGGCAGTTTTCATTCCCAGGATGGCATGTGGGAGTTCAGGCTCTGTGTCGGGCACTTTGCCAATATCATGCAGCAATCCTGCACGTTTTGCTTTTTTGGGATTCAACCCGAGCTCGGCTGACATAGTGGCGCAAAGTTTTGCCACTTCGATAGAATGTTGAAGGAGGTTCTGACCATATGAAGAGCGGTATTTCATTTTTCCGATTATGCGGATCAGTTCATGGTGCAAATTGTGAATCCCCAGGTCCATACTGACCCTTTTACCCGTTTCTACGATCTCCTGTTCAATCTGTTTCCGGGTTTTTGCGACCACCTCTTCGATACGGGCAGGATGGATCCTGCCATCGGTCACCAGTTTATGTAGTGAGAGTCGTGCTATTTCCCTTCGTACCGGGTCGAATCCGGAAAGGATGATGGCGTCAGGGGAATCATCAATGATGATCTCAATGCCCGTTAGCGATTCAAGAGTGCGGATGTTTCGCCCTTCACGGCCGATAATCCTTCCTTTTACCTCTTCATTTTCAATGTTGAAAACCGAAACTGTATTTTCAATTGCATGTTCACTCGCTGTGCGTTGGATTGTTTCAATGATGATCTTCTTGGCTTCGGTGTTTGCCGTGATCCTGGCTTCGTCGATGATGTCCTTTATATGTACAAGGGCTTCAGACTTAGCCTCCTCTTTGAGGGTTTCAATCAATTGTGCTTTCGCTTCATTTGCAGAGAGGTTACTGATCGCTTCAAGTTTTTCAACCTGGATCTTTATTGATTTCTCAAGGTCTGTCTGCTTTTTTCCGACGATATCTGCCTGTGTTTGAAGGTTTTGCCTGATTGCAACAAGTTCTTTCTGCTTTTTTTGCAGATCTTCGATTTTCTGGCTAAAGGCTGTCTCTTTTTGCTTTAAACGGTTGTCATTTTTGGAGAGTTCTTCATTCTTTTCATGAACGAATTTTTCGTGTTCACTTTTAAGTTGTAAAAATTTTTCCTTTGCCTGTAATATCTTTTCTTTCTTGATGACTTCGGCTTTTTCCATAGCTTCTTTCAGGATCATGTCCCGTTTACGATCCATTGCTTTTCGCAGGATCGTACCGGTTATAAGTCCGCCGATAACTATGCCGCTTATACCAATAATCAATACCATTAAGATGTCCATCTTGTCGAGATTATATGTTAAACAAAAAACCCGCACTAATCCAGGAGGTTATGTAAACCCCTTTACGAAATGGATAGGACGGCCAAACTTTTCGAACTTCCACTGTTCCGGTGATTAACCGGATTCCCGGTAAACCGGGTGAGGCCTGTCCTACGAGTTGTGAGCTTTGTCCTAATGTTTGTCATGTTGAGTTTACAAACAGGTATGGATCAATGCGGGTAACCCTTAATAATTATTCAAAGAACGTTATGCAGATGGAACATTTAGAAATTCAGTCAAAGCATTATCCAACTTGTATAATTCCCTTTCAAGATGATCTTCCTTTTCAATATTCTTACGCTCATTTTGAATATAACCGGTTGTAAATTCAAGCGCTACCATGGCTAACAGGTCCTGTTTATCTTTATAGGCGTAATTATTAGAATACTCCTTTATCCTTTTATCAATCATTTTCACCGCATTCCTGAACACCTCCTCGTGGCTTCTTTCGATGACAAGCCTGTATGTTCTGTCGGCAATTGTGATTGAAATAGAAAACTCATCCATATGCTTTTGCCAAGAATTTCGTTACGTGTTCAATAGTCCCATGCACTTATCGATTTCCCGCACAAGTTCATTAATTTTACTTTTTGCCTCTGAGGCTCCTTCTTTCTTCTCTATTGTTTTAGTAAGTCTTAGTATTCTGATCTTTTCTTCTAACTGGTTTATTTTCGTTTTTTGTTGACTGTTGATTTGAATAAACTCCGCAATCTCATTGTTGCTTATCCTAAGTTTTTCCTCTAATTCCTGTTGTTGACCCATCAACCTTTTCATCTTCTCCTCAAGAGAGGTCAGCAACAAAGATACGTTCGACATTTGTACCTGGAGGTATTAGCTATGCAAAGATAATCATTTCGATAAATTTCAATAAGAAAATGTTTTCCTCTTAACTTGCATCAGATCAGGATGATTTTTCTTTGAACCGTTTTTCCATTCACTGTAATAGAGCACAAATAAACGCCAGGAGTGACACGAACACCTCCACTGTTGGTTCCATCCCATTTCAGATGATGAATACCGGCGGCTTCACGATCCGATTCTTTCAAGCTTACAACCTGTTTGCCGAGGGTATTTATTATCACCACAGATATCACAGATTCCACAGAAAGTTGATACTCAATTTCGACTGTTTCCGAAAATGGATTAGGATTGGTCTTTACACCGAAACCGTCAGGAGAACCGGGATCATTTATTCCGGTGGCGATATCTGCAGTGGTCATCCAAAGTTGCCAGTGGCCATTACGGTAAGATTCCCAAACATCAAATAGATAATTATGATCACCGGAAAAAAAATTAAAGAGTTGAGGATGAGTATCTGCACCGGAAAAATTTGAAAGGTTCAAATAATCAAAATTACCATAACTCAGGTTGCTCCCATAGATCTCCATATTCCCGTTCTGATCCGATGCGAATGTCAGAGGCCAGATATGAGCATAATCAGATGGTTCGGCATTGCCACTTTTTGTAAATATGAAAACCGTACAATAGGAGGGTTGGAGATTATTACCGGGCACAAGATCGGAAACAGAATCGGGGGTATAGGAAGGATAATCATTCATCAGCCGCCAGTAACCCGATCGTTTTTGATCAAATACCAGATCAATACCTGCCTGGGCCGGATGAGTATCATTTCCAAGTGACAAATGCCGGCAAGGTGTGCCACTGATGGAGACCGGAGTGCTCCAGCTTCCCGATTGAAATGTGGAATACCACACCAGTGAATCCTTCAGCCAGAATGCATCTCCTGAAATAATGAGTGGATTGCTGCATCCTCCTGTTGCCAGTTCAGACGGGCTATATCCAGTCTCCTGCGCCATCACATTGCCATTTTTAAGCCAGATCACGGATGCATATGGAGGAGTACCATCGGCTGAAAAGCTGGTCTCATCATCGGATGTTGTCAGAACAGGGATCATGGGTGAAACGATCCCTCCATTTAAATAATTAATGCGATAAATGTCCCAGTTGCCATTCATATCCGTCTCAAAATAAACGCTGAACAGCGTATCACCATCCAGGTATTTCAGGATTTTAGGGTTCCGGAAATGAACATTTGGAAGCGAGGCAATCACAAAGGGAGCAGCCATAGGTTGCAAACATCTGCCCATGAGGGCTGTTGAACTGGCATCACCGGATCGTTCCCAGCACATGTAAAGTGGAGACCCGAAACCATTGAATATTAACAAGTCGGATAAGGTTGCATTCCTGTTGTCGTTGACTGAATCCGAAACAGGAATGGGTACCGACCATTGCCAATCCTGACCATACGAGATTAACGAGAGTAAACAGGACAATAGAAGTGTATAAAATGTTTTCATAGGATAGTTTTTTTCAAATATACATGCTTTGAAAAAAAAATACAAAAAAAGTTGTGACTTATGCTCACCTAAACCGATTAAGGAAGAAATTTTCAATATGACAGGTATGACAGAAGAATTTCTTCATTATTTATGGGAATACAGGTTACTTAAACCGGATTTACAAACCTGTGACGGAGTTGAACTGACGATTCTGCATCCGGGTAAACATAACCGTGATGGTGGTCCCGATTTTTTTAATTCGAGGATCAGGATCAGGGATACAATCTGGGCCGGAAATGTGGAGATCCATGTCAATGCTTCTGACTGGCTCAGGCACCGGCATCAGGAAGATCCTGCTTATGAAAATGTGATATTACATGTTGTTTTTGAGAATGACATCAATATTGTGGACCGGTATGGGAAAATTCTCCCAGTCCTTGAGGTCAAAGGATGTTTTCCGGAAACAATTTATTCCCGGTACCGGGATTTTATACTCAACCGCTCCTGGATCCCATGTGAACCGCAATTAAAAGATGTCCCGGGGTTTGTTTTTGATCAGTGGTCTGCAGCCCTTGTACTGGAGCGGTTGGAACAAAAAATTCATCTGATGAAACAATCCTGGGCATCGAATCAATATGATTGGGAAGAGACCTGTTACCAGTTTCTGTTTAAAGCTTTCGGATTCAAGATCAACGCACATGCTTTTGAATTACTGGCGAAATCCATTTCCTGGAGAACCCTGCAAAAGCACAGGGATCATCCATTTCAACTGGAATCGCTCTTATTTGGGCAGGCAGGAATGTTAATGGGAGATTTTTCAGAGGAATACCCTCAGAAATTAGCAAAAGAGTATGAATTCCTGCGCCAGAAATATGAATTGGATTCCATTGAAAAGGGAATATGGAAATTCTTACGCTTACGCCCTTCTAACTTTCCAACCATCCGCATCGCACAATTGGCATCGCTTATCGAAGCAAAGGAAAATCTTTTTTCAGAGATACTTGAATCCGGTTCAGTAGAAAAGTTAACCGGAATATTTTCTGTCGCTGCATCGAAATACTGGAATGATCATTTTATGTTCGGGCGGTTGACTGCCAATAGTCAGAAAGTTGTCGGGATTGCATCGATCCGTCTGGTCATCATGAATTTTGTAGTCCCTTTTATGTTCTTTGCCGGCCAGGAAAAAGGGAAAAAAAACTATAAGGAAAGGGGGATGACCATCCTTGAGCAACTGCCGGGTGAGGTCAATGCTGATCTGATAAGGTGGAAGGAACTGGGGCTGCCCGTCTCCAATGCTTTATACACACAAGCGTTAATCCAGTTGAAAACCAGTTATTGTGATAAAATCAGATGTCTCGATTGCAGGATAGGGAATCAGCTCCTTAGAACATAGAATTCAAAAATCAAAATGCAACCTGCCTGCCGGCAGGCAAGAATGCAAAAGTCAAAATTTCTAATGACCAATGACCAATGACAAATAACAAAAAGACCCTGAACCTTGTAAAGGATTTCCTGACCTTCAACCGCAGGGAACAACGCGGGATATTGGTACTTGTATCACTTTTATTCGGGATTGTAATTGCGGATGCGCTGATTCCGTATGTTGTGCCGGGTAGATCAACCGACTTGCCGCAGTTCGAAAAGGAAGTTGGTTTATTTGAGGAGGCTCTTCACCGGTCGGATTCGCTGGATAGCCTGAAGAAAGTTCAGAATCAATCATTTCATCAGGGGAAATTCATTTCTGGAAAGGATAAGAGTGATACCTATAAAGCAAAGCAGGTGTTTATCATTGATCTCAATACGGCTGATACAATGGATCTGCAACGGTTGTATGGGATCGGATCTGCCTTCGCTAAAAGGATCATAAAATACCGCGAACGGCTTGGAGGTTTCATTGATAAAATGCAACTGATGGAGGTTTTTGGAATGGATCTTTCCCGTTTCAAGGGAATCGAAAAGTATATCACTACCAACAACGAACCGGTTCAAAAGATTAATTTAAATACAGTGACTTTCAAAGACCTTATGAAGCATCCATATTTTCCGTTTTCTGTTACAAAGGCAATCATGATGTATAGAAAGGATCATAAGGTCATCAGGTCTGTCGGGGAGTTAAAAAGGATCGGGGAGATCAGCGATTCGGCTTACAAAAGAATTTCGGTGTATCTGAAAGTGGAGGAGTAACGTCTAAAAGAGGGATCAAGGGATCACGTAACCACGTAACCACGTAACCACGTAATCACGGAATCAGGGGATCGGGGGATTCGGAGGGTTTCCTTCCGGGTCTTCCTCATAACCCTGATATTCTGTAGGATCATCACTCTCCTCCTCATCTTCCCATACGTAAATTTTTCTTTGAGGACCGGCTTTGCGGAAATACACGGCAAGAACAATTCCTGCAAGGATCCCCATCATATGCGATTCCCATGAGATCCGTTCACGCGGGAAAAGCTGCGGGAAAACACCCCAAACCATCCCTCCATATAGAAATGAGATCAACAGGGTGATCGACATAAGTTTTGCATCCCGGCGAATAATACCGCTTAAAAAAAGAAATGAAGCAAATGCATAAACAACACCGCTGGCTCCAATGTGGATCGAATCACCTCTGCCAATGAACCAGACCCATAATCCTGTAATTAACCAGGAAAGAATAACTATTCTCCAGGCAATCACCCTGTAAAAATAAAAAAGCAGCGATGACAATACAAAGAGAGGGATGGTATTCGCAAAAAGATGGGAGAAATTTGCATGAAGCAGCGGGGCCGTTATGATTCCGGGCAGTCCTTTCAGGTGAAGCGGCTGAAGTCCGAATTGCTGCAGATCAATAATAAAAATAACTTCAACTAATTTCACAAGCCAGATTACCAATACAAATATTGCAGGATATATCAGGCTCTGAAATATTTTTCGTTGATCTTCGTTCATCCTTGCACTAATAATCCTTGTTTTGTTGTCTTGAAAAACCTGGTTAAAAATAGTTATAAAACACGTTCTTAAACAGTATTTATAAAAATAATATACCTTTGATGTCTCAAATCCATTCATTAATAAGCTGTTGATATGCGAGTAAAAGTAAGTTCGGTCCTGAATGGGCTAATTGTTATTTTCATCCTTGTATTGAATGGGAGTAATCCTTGTTTTAGCCAGAATTGGGATGCAAATGATGGTATTAAGAAGTACAATGTCCTGCTGCAGATCATCAATTATGCTTATGTTGACAGTGTAAATAATGCGAAGCTGGTTGAAAAAGCCATCGTGGAAACCCTGAAAGAACTGGATCCTCATTCAGCATATATCCCAAAAAAGGATGTTGAAAAAGCCAATGAGAACCTGGTAGGTAATTTTGAAGGTATTGGTATTCAGTTTGAGATTCTGAATGATACGATCAATATTGTACATACAATAACCGGTGGGCCGTCGGAAAAACTGGGAATTATGCCGGGGGATAAAATTGTAAGGATCAACAAAGCTGTATCGAAGATGATCATGGATGAAAAAGGAGTTCAATTCCAATTGAAACAAGAAAGTGGAGATACAATTGCACCACCAGGATGGAAGACTGTAAATGACCAGTGGGAAGATGCCACAGGGAAGAAGGTGAATAACCAATATGTCCTTGACAGGCTGAGGGGAAAGAAAGGTACCAGGGTTAGTATATCCATTTTCAGAAAAGGTAAAAAGGATCTGATCGATTATACCATTGTACGGGATAAAATTCCCATTAACAGTATTGATTGTTATTATATGATCGCACCCGGTATAGGTTACATCAATCTTACCCGTTTTTCGGGAACATCCATGACTGAATTCCATGATGCCCTCAGAAAGCTGAAAGCAGAAGGTTTGAAAAACCTGATCCTTGATCTCCGGAATAATTCAGGTGGATATATGATGACGGCTGTTGAACTGGCTGATGAATTCCTTTCCGGGGAAAAACTGATCGTGTACACCCAGGGGCTGAGGAGTCAGAAAGAGATCTATAAATCGACAGGGAATGGCGATCTGCAGCATGGTAAGCTGGTTGTTATGATTAACGAGAATTCAGCATCAGCCAGTGAAATTGTTTCAGGAGCCATCCAGGATTGGGACCGGGGTATCATTCTTGGCCGGCGGTCATTTGGGAAAGGACTTGTTCAACGTCCGTTCCAGTTGCCTGACAGTTCGCAAATCCGCCTGACTACTGCCCGCTATTATACTCCTTCCGGCCGGTGCATTCAGATGTCATATGCAGAAGGAGCCGACAAATATTATGAATCTTTCCGCGACCGCTTCAAACATGGAGAAATGGTGAGTTCCGACAGCATTAAATTCCCGGATTCACTGAAATATTATACTTCGCAAAAGAGGGTTGTATATGGTGCAGGTGGGATCATGCCTGATGTTTTCATTCCACTTGATACCAGTGCTTTCACTGATTATTTTATCGATCTGAGACGGAAGAATGTGGTCAATCGTTTTATCGGGGATTATGTCGATCAGAACCGTACCACACTGAAAAAGGAGTATCCTGATTTTAAAACATTTGACAATAAATTTGTGATCGAAGAATCATTTCTGAAGAACCTTACCGACAGGGCTACCAAGGAGGGCGTAAAGATGGATGAAAAGGGGTACGGTCTTGCGAAGGAACTGATAAAAAATCAGATCAAAGCCCTGGTTGCAGAAAAGTTATGGGATATCAATGCTCTTTACGAGGTGCTCAACGAATTTGACAAAGAGGTGCAAAAGGCGGTCAAGGTGGTCAATGATGATGCCCTTTTCAGTAAGTTAAAAATTCAACATTAAGAGGAAGGGAACAATGTTGTTCATTGCCCTTCCTGTCCTGAATGAAGGGGAATTTTTACCCCGGTTCATGTCATGTTTATCCAATCAGACTTGCAGGGAGTTCAGGTTATTTGTCTGTGTCAATCAGCCGGATAAATGGTGGACTGATCCTGTTAAAGTTGACATTTGCCGGAATAATGTTTCCGCAATCAATTATCTGGAAAACATCCGTGATACGGATATTGTCATCATTGATCGCTGTACACCGGGAAATGGCTGGAAAGGACGTAAACACGGTGTCGGCTGGGCCCGAAAAACGGTGATGGATGCGATCAATGTGATTGCGAATTCAACAGATATCATCATCAGTCTTGATGCAGATACGACTTTCAATGAAAATTATTTCGAATCGGTTGTGGAGAATTTCAGGAAACATTCTGATGGAGTTGCATTGGCTGTTCCATATTTCCACAAACCTGTACAGGATGAAGGCACTTACCGGGCAATACTGAGATATGAAATTTATATGCGTCATTATGTCCTGAATTTATGGCGCATAAGAAGTCCATACACATTTACTGCCTTAGGATCTGCTACGGCATGCCCGGTTTGGGCATACAGGGCCATCGGTGGGATGACACCGAAAATGAGCGGTGAAGACTTTTACTTCCTTCAGAAACTTAGAAAATTCGGGCGTGTATTATTTTGGAACAGTGAAAAAGTTTACCCTGAAGCACGTTTCTCCGACAGGGTGTACTTTGGAACAGGTCCGGCAATGATCAAAGGAAATAATGGCGACTGGTCAAGTTATCCATTCTATTCTACTGAGTTTTTTGATGAGATACTGGAAACATACAGGATGTTCCCTTCCTTTTACTTAAAAACAACATCTACAAGAGTGTCTGATTTCCTTTGCGGGATCTTTGGTGAAAAGGATCCTTTTGCACCGTTACGGTCGAATGCACGAACAGTGGAACAATTCATCCGTGCCTGTCATGAAAAGTTTGACGGGTTAAGGATCCTGCAGTACCTGAAAAAAAGACAGATTCAACAACCTGAAGAGGATGAAACCAGCCTGCACAGGTTTTTGCGAAGGTTTTATTCCCCGGAAGAGCTGATTGAAATTAAGGATGCTTTGGAGTCCCTCTCATTCAGAAATGGAAGATTGGAAGAACTGGAAAAGATCAGAACCTTTCTGATGAAAAAAGAGGAGGAGTACCAGGTTAACTCAATACGGTGTTGACCTGGTCGGCAGCTTCCTGCAGAGTGATTGCAGATAAAACTCGCAAACCCGATTCATCAATGATCCTTTTCCCTTCTTCAGCATTCGTTCCTTGTAAACGGACAATGATGGGTACCTCGATTTTGCCTATGTTATTGTAAGCATCCACAACGCCCTGGGCAACACGGTCACATCTTACAATACCTCCGAAGATATTTACAAGAATGGCTTTAACGTTAGGATCTTTCAGGATGATCCGGAAACCTGCCTCCACCCGTTTGGCATTGGCTGATCCGCCAACATCAAGGAAATTGGCAGGATCGCCTCCTGATAATTTAATGATGTCCATTGTGGCCATAGCCAGTCCGGCGCCGTTTACCATACAACCTACATTCCCGTTAAGCTTTACGTAATTAAGATCGTTCCGGCTGGCTTCCACTTCGATGGGATCTTCTTCATCATAATCCCTCATCGCAGCAATATCGAGGTGCCGGAACAGTGCGTTATTGTCGATCACCACTTTTGCATCGGCGGCCAGGATTTTATCATCGGAAGTTTTAAATACGGGATTGATCTCAATCAGAGAAGCATCGGTTCCATCATAGGCAGCAAAAATACCATGAACGAACTTCACCATGTTTTTATGGGCTTCCCCGGCCAGGCCGAGGTTAAATGCTACTTTTCTTGCCTGGAAAGGTTGCAGGCCTACCTTTGGATCAATTTCTTCGGTAAAGATCTGTTCCGGTGTCTCCTCCGCAACTTTTTCGATTTCCATACCTCCGCGGGGTGAATACATGAGGATGGTATGCCCTTTTTGACGGTTCAGTAAAACGCTCATGTAGATTTCCGAGGGTTCGGTCAGACCCGGATAGAAGATATTCTGTTCCACCAGCACCTTCCTGACTTTTTTTCCCTGGGCACCGGTTTGGGGAGTTATGAGCGTCATGCCGATGATCTGGCCGGCATAGAGTCTAACCTCCTCAATACTTTTGGCAACTTTAACACCTCCGCCTTTTCCCCTTCCGCCGGCATGAACCTGGGCCTTGATCACCCATTTATCACTTCCTGTGCTGTTTTGGATGATTTCTGCAGCTTTAACTGCTTCTCCGGGTGTTTGCACCGGGATCCCTTCAGGAATGGCAACGCCATATTGCTTAAGGATCGATTTGCTCTGATATTCGTGAAGATTCATGAGATAGCGGGTTGATATTGGTTTTCAAATTTAAGGAATTTTAATTAACTCAACCCCCGGAGTGGTCGCACAAAATAAGATTTAGCCACAAAAGGTATTTTAAATGTAAAATAAGAAATTTGCATAATTATCATATTATAATTACGTTTGATATCTTTTTTAATGCGTATTGTTAACTTGAGAATCCATTTACCAGTACTTTTTCTTTTGTTTACTTTCTTCAATTCTTACGGCACTACTGTCAGCGGTATCGTAAATGATGAGAAAGACCAGCCATTGCCTTATGCAGCCGTATATATTAAAGGTACCACGATCGGCACTGCCACGAACCTTAAAGGATTTTACTTGTTAAACCTCGACCCGGGAAGCTATACCTTGGTATTCCAGATGATAGGGTATAAAAAACATTTTGAATCCATCACTGTCTCGTCAAAACCTGTCATTATAAATGTCAGGTTGTTCCCGGAGGAGATCATTCTGAATGAAGTAGTGGTCAAAGCTGAGGATCCAGCCTATCCGATCATGCGGCAGGCAATTGCAAGGAAGGCATACTACCTTGACCAGATTCCGGAATACCAGTGCCGTGTATTCACTAAAAGTGTTTTCAGGATCACCAATGCACCCGCAAAAATTTTCGGCAATACCATTCTTGAAAAAGGAGACAGCCTCGGAGGGATATTCTATCTTTCAGAGGCAGAATCCCGGATCAGTTTCCAACATCCTGATAAAATAAAGGAGGTTATGGTCTCTTCGAAGGTCAGTGGCGACAACCAGGGCTTCAGCTTTAATTTCTATTCGTTCTTCATGCTTAGTTTTTACAAGAATCTGATCGTATCTCCGCTTGGAAATCAGAGAGGTTATGTTTCACCATTATCAGACAATGCCTTCTTTTACTACAAGTTCAAGCTCGAAGGATCATTCATGGAAGGGAATGTGAAGATATTCAAGATCAGGGTCATTCCTAAACGTGAGACAGATCCGGTTTTCAGCGGGGATATCTATATCCAGGACAATACATACAGGCTTCATCTTATAGACCTTATGCTGG
Source organism: Bacteroidota bacterium (assembly GCA_026391355.1). GTDB lineage: Bacteria > Bacteroidota > Bacteroidia > Bacteroidales > FEN-979 > CAIYUC01. The sequence continues at coordinate 109,242 of JAPLDH010000047.1, forward strand.
GTAAAGGAGCCAAAATAAATTTTGTGGATTCCATGAAGATCAGCCAGCAATATCTTCCGGTAAATGATACTACTTGGATGATCTTTTCCCAGAAGATACATTTCTTTTTTTCTCTCGATTTCTTTGGGAAAAAATTTGCAGGAAATGGTGTATTCCTTTCTCAAAATACCGATTATACGCTCGATGTGAAGTTCCCAAAAGACTTCTTCAGGCAGGAGGTGATCAGGATAAATAAAGACGCAAACAAAAAAGATTCCGTCTATTGGGAAGAAAACCGCCATATTCCGCTTACAGAGGAGGAGCAAAAGAATTATGTCAGGCGCGACAGTCTCATAAAAAAAACCAATTCGAAGGAGTACCTTGATTCGGTGGACAGACGGAACAACAGGCTGAGATATGAAGTATTGTGGAATGGTTACCGGCATTATAAGCGCAATGACAGCCTAACCCATTTTATTTCGTCCCCATTATTTTCCGTTCAGTTTAATACTGTTCAGGGCTGGAACCTCAGTCTGTATTATTATGTGAACAAAATGTTCAGGGACCAGACCAATATCTTTTTTCGGCCTCAACTGGCCTATGGTTTCTCAGATAAGACATTTCGTGGAAATGCAAGGTTATTCTGGAGATACGACAGGGACAATTTCGGTACGGTTTCTCTTGAAGGAGGAGTGGCTGATATCCGGCAATTTAACGGAACACAGCCAATCCTTCCACTTATAAACTCCCTTTATAGCGTAATCGGTGAATTGAATTACCTTAAAATCTATGCGAGAAATTATGCCAGGTTATCCCTTTCAACAAATCTATTCCGTGGTTTTAGTTTCAATGGAAACATTGAAATCTCAAGACGAATGCCATTGATCAATCATTTCAACTCACCTGTCACCGATATCTCACAACGGCGATTCACCAGCAACGATCCCCGGAACGCGGATAATTTTGAACCCTCGTTTCAAACTCATAATGCAATTATTCTTGGGTTATCCCTTTCTTACACCATCGGACAAAAAGTAGCTTATCTGCCATTCAAGACATTTTTAGGTTCAAAATACCCGACCCTCACATTCTCCTTAAAACAAGGAATTCCTGATATTCTGGGAAGCAAAACAGAGTTTACTCAGCTTCAGACAGGGATTACCCATCATTTCAGGGCAGGACTTTTCGGAAACACGAGTTTCATGGTGATGGGGGGCGCTTTTGTTGACAAGTATCCCACCTGTTTTATCGATTGCAGGCATTTCGACGGCAACAGAACATTATTCTCAACCCCGTCGAACTTTGCTTTTCAACTAATGGATTATTATTCAAACAGTGCCCGTAAATACTGGGTGGACGGATTCCTGGAACATCATTTTAACGGATGGCTGATCAATAAAATTCCCTTACTGAAGAAGACCAAACTCCGGGAGATCCTTTCCTTACGATATCTCACCAATGATGCCATCAGGCATTACTGGGAAGCCGGCTTTGGGATCGATAATATTTTCAAGGTGATCCGGGTCGATTTCAATGTTGCATTTGAAGGAGATAAGCTTGTCAGGAACGGGGTTGTCCTGCGGATACCGATCATCAGCAGCAATGGGATTGAGATTCAGCCGTGAGACGATGATAGTCATTGGTCATTAAGTCATAAGTCATAAGTCGTAAGTCATAAGTCATAAGTCATAAGTCGTAAGTCGTAAGTCATAAGTCATAAGTAATTAAGTCATTAGGGAGGGGAAGTCAGGCAGGAATATTCGATATTCAACTGTTATTGGCTTCTGCCTTGTTTGACAACCTTTATCATCTTCGATATTTTTCCGGCCGATATCTTTACCAGGTAAATCCCCTGCTCCAGGTTCAATTTGGAACAATCCCAGTTGAAAGTGACATCGCTCTTATGATTGGGCATTTCGGCGACCGTAGCAATATACCTTCCTGACAGGTCAAGGAGATCCATTTTTATCGAAGAAGGCCTTTTCATTGAGATATTGATCTTCAAATTATCAATGAATGGGTTTGGAGAAGTGGTTACGGAAAGATCTTCTACAGAGCTGATATGTTTTGGAATTCCTTCATACCAGTCGAGCGGAACACAACTGCTTCTGGCGGTATCGTGCTGGAACATTGTCCAGTCGGGACCGGTTCCGTCTCCCAGTGTAAAGGCATATGCCCGGCCATAGCCGGTAAGTGTATCCGGATAATTTGCTACACCTCCAACCACGAACCCGTCGAGTTTGCCATCACCGTCGAAATCCCCTATCACAGGTGCATGGTTAATATCAAAGGTGTTGCCGTAATCAGCAGCCAGATCAAGTTGCCAGATCTCGCTGCCATCATATCCGTACAACGCAATAACGGATCCTTCCGAAGTGCCGAAGACCAGTTCAAGGGCCCCGTCGTAATTGATGTCCGACACGGCAGGTCCCCGGAAGCAGGAGCCATAGTTAGGAATGTCATAATTCCATACTTCCGTTCCGGTATCGCTGATGGCTTTCATCTCGTACCATCCGGAGGCAAGAATTTCAAACTTGTGATCAAGGTTGACATCTGCCATGACAGTGGGCGCTCCAACATAGCAGTAAGGACCCATATCGAATTTCCACTTCATGGATCCGTCTTCTGCATTCAGCGCATAAACAGTATCATTATAACAGCCAAAAACGAGTTCCGGCTTCCCATCCGAATCAATATCGCCAAATGAACAGCCGTGATAAATATCATCCGACAGGGTGTAGCTCTCCCAGATCTTCACGCGGGTATCACCACGAAATGCAAAGATATTTGAGTAGTAGTTTGGGTAATAGCCTCCCCAGGTGGCCACCACGAAATCCAACTGCCCGTTTCCATCCACATCAAGAATGGCAGGAGAGGTCTGAATGGGGGTATTCGCTTCTACTACCTTTTCCCATTTCTTCGACCCGTCCTCACCATTGAAGCAGATCACTTTCCCGTTGAATTCTCCATGCAGGATCTCCGGCTTCCCGTCATTGTCCAAATCCCCGATCGCAGGAGGTGAATCGGTCCCCCCTGTAAGGGATTTCCATTTAACCTCACCGGTGGCGCCATTAAAACAATAGGTATAGATGAGGCACGAGCTTGCAACGATAACCTCTTTGTTGCCATCCCCATCCACATCATAAATTATTGGTGCTGCATCGTTACAACTGCCTGTATAATATTTCCAAAGCAAACTGCCATCTTCAGCATTCAGTGCATAAACGGTTCCATCTCCCATGTAAGTGCTGAAAACAATTTCCAGTTTACCATCATTATCAATGTCCGCCATCGCGGCCTGTCCGAATGATGGCGCCGCCAGGTCATAATGCCAGAGAATATGGGGTGTTTGTGAAACACAGACCCCGGGTAACAAAAGCCATAAAAAACTTATGAATATTATGGAGAGTGTTCTCATATACATAATGATTAAATCAGTGCAAGTTAAAAAAAATGTCAATAACCTTTACAAATAAATATCCCACAAACACTACCTTTGCCGTTTCACGCTCCGGATATGATAATTGCAAAGGACATCCATAAATCGTATGGAACTCTTGAAGTATTAAAAGGCATCACCCTCCAAATCATAAAAGGGGAGATCGTTTCGATAGTTGGCGCTTCCGGAGCAGGGAAATCCACACTTCTTCATATTCTTGGAACGCTGGAAAGGGCAGATTCGGGAGAGCTAGGGTTTAATAGCGCCGAAGTATTGAAGTTTTCTGAAAAAAAACTTTCTGAGTTCAGGAACAAACACATTGGTTTTATTTTCCAGTTCCATCACCTGCTGCCTGAGTTTACTGCATTGGAAAACGTTTGCATACCTGCCTACATTGCAGGGAAGAGCAGGGGAGAAGCGGAACATGAAGCAATGGCACTCTTCAGGTTTCTCCGTCTTGAAGATCGGGCATCCCATAAACCTTCAGCATTGTCGGGAGGGGAGCAACAGCGAGTAGCCGTTGCAAGGGCGCTGATCAACAATCCTGAAGTGATCCTGGCGGATGAACCTTCAGGCAACCTTGACTCCGCTTCTGCGATTGACCTCCATAACCTTTTTTTCCGCTTGAGGGATAATTTCAACCAAACCTTCATTATTGTAACCCATAATAATGACCTCGCTGATATGGCCGACCGCAAACTTCTCATCAGGGACGGCATCATCCAAATTTAGTGTCCATAAAATTAAATTCATCTATTTACGTTACTCCTTAACAGGAACTATTATTGACTATACCCTATCAGCGCATGAAGTTATCATTCCACCGGCAAAAAAAATCCCTTATCCGAAGTTTGTTATTCCTGCTGTTATTCATATCTCTGCTCGGAGTCGCATCTTTTTTCACATCTTCAATTCTTTCATCGGAGCAATCGAGCCCGGTACCCGCGCCTCCTGATACCATACGAACCCAAAAGAAACCACAGGGAGATACTCTTTATCAGCACATCATCCGTAATGCGGATAATTACTTCAGCCAGAAGCAATACGATCAGGCGGTTACGGAATATGAGAAAGCATTGAAAATGAAACCCTATGACCAGTCTGTAAAAGAGAAGATCAATAAGGGGAAGGCTGCCATTGTTGCACAGAAAAAAGCAATGGAAGATTACCAGAGATATGTCGGTTCTGCAGATAACTACTTAAAATTAAAAGATTACCTGAATGCCAAGGCAGCATACCAGATGGCGATCGATTCCAAACCTGATGATACCTATGCGAAAGGGAAACTGAAAGAGACCATGGATCTTCTTCGGTCCCAGAAAGCAACAAACATCCTTTACGATGTCGCCATTGCCAGCGCAGAAAAGCTTTTCCAGGCGAAAGATTATGAAAAAGCCAAGGGGGAATTTGAAAAAGCAAGCAGGGTTAACCCTTCCGATCAATATGCAAAGGATCGTATCAATGAATGTATCAAGGTCATGATCGATCTGAAAACAAAGGAGGAGATGTATGCCAAAGCGATTGAAACCGCCGATAAATTTTATGCTTCCAAAAACTGGCAGGATGCTTTACTGCAATACCAGGATGCATCAGTCATTAAACCGGATGAGAAATACCCACAAGATCGTATTGCCGAGTTGACTTTGCTGTTAAAATCAATGAAAGAAAAGGACGATGCATATAATAAGGCCATTGCATCCGCAGATAAGCTTTTTAAGGATGAATCATACCCGGATTCCCGGACTGACTATCAGAATGCAAGTAGAATCAAGCCGGAACAGGACTATCCTAAAAACAGGATCAGAGAGATCGATGATATCCTTGGAAATAAAAAGAAAATCGACTCACAATATATGCGGGTAATAGCGGTCGCCGATAGTTTTTATATCGAGAAGAATTTTCTCCTGGCGAAGAATAATTATCAGCAGGCATTAACCCTGAAACCCAGGGAAGCTTATCCGAAGGAGATGATCACGAAGTCGGATAACCTGATGGCCGGGTATGAAGCCAATGCAAAGGCATTGGAAGAAACCTACCAGTCAACAATAGCCAATGCGGATAAGCTTTTTGCAGATAAATCCTGGGAGCAGGCAAGATCTGAATATCAGAATGCACTGAAAATAAAACCAGTAGAGAGATATCCGAAAGATAAAATTGCAGCGATCGATGCAATACTCACAGGTATTGAAAAACAGAAAGCCTTCGAAGAGAAATATACCCAATTGATTACAGCAGCCGATAAATTACTTTCGGAAAAATCATATGATAAGGCAAGACCCGCCTATATTGAGGCATCCGGATTAAAACCTGCAGAAGAGTACCCCAAAACAAAAATCTCCGAAATAGATAAAGTGTTTGCTGAAAATGCAAAACTGAAAGCACGCGAAGATCAATACAATAAACTGATTAATGATGGAGATAAGCTTTTTGGGGAGAAAAGTTATGAAACTGCAAAATCTCAATATTCACAGGCTTCCCAGATTAAAACAGAGGAACAGTATCCGAAAGATAAAATCGCAGAAATAGAGAAGATCCTTGCAGGTATTGCCGGTCAAAAAGCAATGGAGGAAAAATACAAAGGGATCATTGCCAATGCTGACAAGCTGTTTGCAGCAAAAACCTATGATCAGGCACGGGCTGAATATTCAAATGGGTCTGCTTTGAAACCATCGGAACAGTATCCCAAAGATAAAATTACGGAGATTGATAAAATTCTTTCAACCATTGCTGACCAGAAGGTGAAAGATATACAGTATAAATCTGCAATTGACGGTGCGGATAAACTTTTTGCTGGTAAATCCTACGACCAGTCGAAATCCGGATACCAGTCAGCCCTGGCTATAAAACCGGCAGAGGAATATCCAAAACAAAAAATCACGGAGATAGATAAAATTCTGGAAGAGATAGCCCGCCAGAAAGCATTGGATGATCAGTATGCTGATCTCATAACAAAGGCCGACAAGCTGCTTTCTGAAAAGAGCTATGAACATGCAAAAATCCAATATCAGGCTGCACTGAATCTTAAATCTGCCGAAAAATATCCAAAAGATAGAATTGCAGAAATTGATATTGCACTGGCTGACATGGCAAAACAAAAAGCATTGGATGACCAGTACCAGTCCATATTGAAAGATGCGGATAAATTATTGGCGGATATGATCTATGATCAGGCAAAGACTAAATACAGCGCTGCATCCGCATTGAAATCACTGGAACAATATCCGAAAGATAAAATTGCCGAAATTGATAAGATCCTTGCTGGTATTGCCGATCAGAAAGCAACGGATGAAAGATACAAGGGGATCATTGCCAATGCTGACAAGCTGTTTGCAGCAAAAACCTATGATCAGGCACGGGCTGAATATTCAAATGGGTCTGCTTTGAAACCATCGGAACAGTATCCCAAAGATAAAATTGAGGAGATTGATAAAATTCTTTCAACCATTGCTGACCAGAAGGTGAAAGATATCCAGTATAAATCTGCAATTGACAGGGCGGATAAGCTTTTTGCTGATAAATCCTACGACCGGTCGAAATCCGGATACCAATCGGCCCTGGCCATCAAACCAGCCGAGGATTATCCAACACAAAAAATTGCTGAAATCGATAAGATCTTTGCTGAGATTGCACGGTTAAAAGCGTTGGATGATCAGTATGCTGATTTCATAACAAAGGCCGACAAGCTGCTTGCGGAGAAAAGCTATGAACCGGCAAAAAACCAGTACCAGGCCGCACTGAATATTAAATCTGCAGAAAAATACCCCAAAGATAAAATTGCAGAAATCGATGTTACACTGGCTGACATGGCAAAACAAAAGGCACTGGATGACCAGTACCAGTCCGTTTTGAAGGATGCGGATAAATTATTGGCAGATAAGATCTATGATCAGGCAAAGACTAAATACAGCGCTGCATCCGCCTTGAAATCACTGGAACAATATCCGAAAGATAAAATTGCCGAAATTGATAAGATCCTTGCAGAGATTGCAAAACAGAAAACAATTGATGACCAGTACAAAGTCGCTTTGGGAAAAGCCGACAGATTGTTTACGGATAAGTCATACGAACAGGCAAAACAGGAGTATTTGAATGCCGGGAATAGTAAACCAGCGGAGCAGTATCCTAAAGATAAAGTTGCAGAAATAGATAATCTGCTGGCCGAATATAAAGCAAAAGAGGAGGCCTATAAAGCCGCCATCACAAAAGCCGACCAGTTTTTGCAAGGCAAATCCTATGATAATGCCAAGAATGAGTACCAGAATGCATTGACGATCAAACCCGATGAGCAGTATCCAAAGAATAAGATTGAAGATATCAATAAAACGCTCTCCGATCTCATGGGAAAGAGGAAACTTTTTGATGACCTGGTGAAGAAAGGTGATGATTTCAGCGGACAGAAGGATTTCTATAAGGCCAAAGAACAGTATCAGCAGGCGTTAACGATCTTTTCTGAGGAACCCTATCCAAGGCAGCGCCTGAACCGTATGAATTCCGCTATCGACAGCATTTACAGACAAAACAAGGGATTCTATGATAAAGCTGTGGCAGAAGGCGACAAAGCATACAACGGATTCATCTTCGATAAAGCCATCGATTCCTATACCGAAGCAGCGAGATTTCTTCCGATGGAAACCTATCCAAAAGAGATGATCAGCAAGATCAAGAAGATCATTACAGAAAATGCGATCGTCGACGTGTTCAAATCCACTGTTGTCGTGTCGGCCGGGACTGAAAAACAGTTTCCGTTTACACCTGTGAATTTTGCCTCAAGGAAGAACAACTATGTTTACGTGAAGATTAAAAATATGTCGGATAAACCATTCAATGTCTTACTGCGATATGGTAAGGACAAGCAGACGAACGGAGGGGTAAGTATCAGAAACCTTGCTTCGGATGGAAAAATTTACGATCGTTTGATCAGTGTCAGAGAACAGGATCCCTGGTACAGGGAGGATAATAACTGGATTAGCATCTATCCGCAGGGTGGGGATGTTGAGATCTCATTCATCCAGGTATCACGTTCGCAATAACAGGAGAAGAAAAATTTCCTAAATTTGCAGCTTATCCATTGGTTCTTTCCGTAACTAATTCTCAACTAATTGCCTACATATGAAGGTAAACATCGACAATAGCTTTAAATCGCGTTTCAAAGACATCTGGAGGCTGATAGGTAACTCTCCCTTACTGGTGATCGAGTTTACTTTCAAAGATCAACCGCGAATTCTTTATGCCAAAGCGGAGCATTTCAGTATTACCGGAAGCATCAAGGACAGGATGGCCCTTTATATTCTTGAAAAGGCTTATAAAGAAGGGAAAATCAAGTCTGGTGATACGATTGTGGAGGCTACCAGCGGCAATACGGGAATCGCATTTGCTGCCATCGGCCGTGCCTTAGGTCATAAAGTAAAGATCATCATGCCCGACTGGATGAGCAGAGAACGCGTGGAGATCATCAAAAGCCTCGGGGCAGATATCATCCCAGTTTCCAAACAGCAGGGAGGATTTCTGGGAAGTATTAAGATTTCAGAAGAGATTGCTGCAAATGAACCGAATATTTTTCTCCCACGGCAATTCTCGAATGAGGCAAATGCTGAAGCGCATGAGCGGACAACCGGTCCTGAAATATGGTGCCAGATGCAATATCATAATTTAATACCGGATGCTTTCATTGCAGGAGTTGGAACAGGAGGAACGGTAATGGGCGTTGGAAGGTTCTTCCGTTCAATGAATCCAGCCGTGAAGTTGCATCCATTGGAACCTGCCGAATCACCAACCCTCTCCACCGGTCATAAAGTAGGAACTCATCGTATACAAGGCATTTCAGATGAGTTCATCCCTGCGATCGTGAAACTCGATACCCTCGATGAAGTGATTGCCGTACCTGACGGAGATTCGATTTTAATGGCACAGAAACTCGCCTGTCAGCTTGGACTGGCAGTTGGTATATCGTCCGGAGCAAATTTATTGGGAGCGCTGCAGATCCAGAATAAAATGGGAAAAGATGCTATCATTACCACAGTATTTGCCGACTGCAACAAAAAATACCTCAGCACAGACCTGATGCGAAAGGAACCGGTAAGGGAAGATTATCTTTCACAACACGTAGAATTGACCGGATTCAAAGTCTATAAAAGGGTTTGCGATACCTGCTGCGAGATGTATGATTGCGGGGTGCAGATGAAGGAATTCCAATTTCCGTTGTAGGGTGCAGTCGCTACCGCACGTAAAACGCGATCCTCATTTATTTTTTAGTGTGATCAGTGTGATCTCCGGCCATATCCCGATCCTTCCGGGGTAACCAATCGATCCGAGTCCGCGGTTTATATAAAGATACTGGGGTGAGTTCCCAATCCTTGACTTTTCATAAAGTCCTGCCCACTCCTGGTAAAAATATTTCGACGGGCTCCATTTTAACCCGAAACATTCAATCCCCAACTGAAAACCGTGTGTATGCCCTGAAAAGGTAACATCGATCTCCGGATGAAATTTGGCGATAACCAGATGCCAATAGGAGGGGTCATGCGACAGCAAAAGCTTAACGCGCACATGTTCCACCCCTTTCATCGCATCTTCCAGACTGGCCCGTTTCTGGAAACGTTGTGCGGATCCCCAGTTTTCAAGCCCGAGTATGGCAACAGAATCAGTTCCCCTGACAAGAACCTGATTCTCATTCAGCATCAGATCCCATCCAAGCGATTTAAAATACAGGAAAAGATAATCCTGATCCTTCTTTTTATCTTCTCCCGATGACCATGTAATATATTCGCCATAATCATGGTTTCCAAGGATGGCAAAGACCCCGTAAGGAGCTTTCATTCCGGAGAGAATGGGTTTGAAACCGTCAACATCCTTTGTACAGAAATTCAGCAGGTCTCCCGTAAAAAAAATCACATCGGGTTTTAATGCATTAACAGTATTCACAGCCTTCTGCAGTTCACTTTTACACGTCCAGCTTCCGAGATGTATGTCTGAAATCTGCACGATCCGCAAGCCATTGAAGGAATAAGGCAGATCAGGCAACCGGATGGTAGTTTCCCTCACCCGGAAATGATAATTTCCAAATAGAATACCGGATAACATCAGGATAAATACCAGTGTGCCCAGTACCCATCCTGTCCTGAGAATTCCCGTTTTCCTTGAAATTATAGAGAAACTCATGCTCAGCCCGTTCATGACAGCGACAAGTCCATATTCAAACACACGGATCAGGTCAGCAATCAACAGGAAGAATGCCGGTATGAACTTACATACATATACGACCAGGATCATACCGGTAAGATAGGTGCGGAGAGCAATATTCCAATCGACAAATGAGGTGAAGATCCCTGCAATAAAGGAGAGGAAGATCGAGATAAAAGGCAACCAGTAAATGACAGTCAGCAAATATTTATAGACAGGATTGTACGAAAAGATCTTGTTTTGCAAGGAAGACCAAAGATATCCGTCGAGGACAAAAAGCACGATAAAAAATGGTAATATATATCCGTTACGCGGGAAAGCATAATGTATTACGATAGTAAAAGTGATCAGGAAAACTACTGAAACCAGCAGGATGAGCGCCTTTTTCATTTATTCTTTACATAATTGACCAATCCTTTTGCCTGGAAAATATCCATTAATTTGGAGGGTAATGGTGCAAATTGAAAACTCTTTTCGCCGACATTCACGGTTCCTTTCCCAAAGTCAATTTCCACGTTATTACCCTGTGCATATGCCTCAACTGCTTCCGGGACAAGGATGATGGGCAATCCCTGGTTTACTGCAGAACGGTAAAAAATACGATTGACAGATTTGCAGATCACCGCTTTCACACCTGCAAAAGCCAATCCCACTGCAGGGTGCTCACGGGAACTGCCGCAACCGAAATTTGCACCTGCCATGAGGATATCTCCTGCCTTTACCCTTTCCGAAAAGCTGTCGTCGAACCCTTTGAAAAGATAGGGGAGGATCTTATCACCCTCAGAGCTGTTGATATTATAGGTAAGGTTCCCCGCAAACATCTGGTCTGTATTCAGGTTATCCACATCTGCATAGTTCCAGGTGCCCGCGGCAAACCGGTCATCGCCGGCTTTCACATCCACTGTTGCACTTTGCGGCGCATGGAAAGGATATTTGTTGTTGGCAACAATCCCCCTGGGATCGGTAATCTCCCCTTTCAGGGCTGAAACCGCAACCGTAGCAGGGGATGCAAGGTAAATGTTTGCCATGTTGTTTCCCATGCGTCCTTTGAAGTTCCGGTTTGCAGTGGAAATGACATTGTAATTGTCGGCAGGAATACCCTGTCCGGTGCCAAGGCAAGGTCCGCAGGAGGTGGAAAGTACATTGGCCCCTGCTTCGATGAAGATCTCAATAAGACCTTCATGCATGGCTTGCAGGTAAATCTCTTTGGATGCCGGTATGATCAGCATCTGCATGTATTTCGGAAGCTTTTGCCCGTGGAGTACACCGGCGGCTTCCCGCAGGTCTTCGATCCTGCCGTTGGTGCAGGTTCCGATCAAGGCTTCCTGGATTTTCGTTCCCTGCACTTCGGAAACAGCCTTCACATTATCCACATGATGAGGTGCGGCAACCACCGGGAACAGATCATTCAGGTTGATCTCTATTACTTTAAGGTATTCGGCATCCGGATCAGCCCAGGTACCTTCATATTTATACCCGAAGTGTTTTTCGAGGACTTCATCCGACGGGAAAACTGCATTCTTGGCGCCCATCTCCGAGGCAAGATTGCAGAGTACCATACGGTCGGCAACCGATAAGGTCTTTACCCCATCGCCATGGTACTCGATCGACATATAATCTGCACCACTGCTGCCGATCATACCTATGATCCAGAGTGCAAGGTCCTTGGCATAAACACCTTGTGGGAACTTCCCTTTCAGAATGATCTTTACAGATTCAGGCACCCGGAACCAGGTTTCCCCCTGCTTCCAGAGACCTGCAGTTTCTGTGCGGTCAATGCCTGCAGCAAATGCGTTGAATGCCCCGGCAGAACTGGTATGGCTGTCGCTGCCCACGATGATCATCCCCGGCTTTGCATAGAGGGACATCAACTGGTGACAAATTCCATCGCCAACATCGTGAAATTTTCTGATCCCGGCTTTTTCCACAAGGTCACGGATTACCTGGTAATCGTTGGCCAGCTTTGAATTGGTAGGAGGGGCGTTGTGATCCAAGGTGATCAGCAGTGTATCCGGGTTGCCGATCTTCTCCCCGCCCATCTTTTTGAAAGTTGTGTATATACTTGAAGTATTGTCGTGGGATAGAATGATGTCGGGTTTTGCAAAGACAATGGAGCCCTTAGGGGCAGTGAGGATCTTTTCTGCAAATGTTTTTCCGGGCATATAAATTATTGAGTTACTGATTTGTTGAATTATTGATTTGTCAGTTTACCAGTTGAGAATTGGATGGGTTCAAAATTAGTAAGAAAAGTCTTATGGACAACAGCTATTTGTAGGGCAGAATCACTTCATCCATTTCCACCCAGGTATTAGCCGGATGGTTTTGTTTTCCTTCCTGATCTGATCTTCCTGATCAAAAGTGATGATCAGGCCTTCACTGCAATTAAGTTGGTTCATTGCTTCCAATAGTCCTTCTGTTTCACGTTTTTCATTTTGGCTGCCCAATTGCCAGGTGACCTGGATGGGCAAAAATTTATTTTTCTCTTTTCGGATGATAAAATCACATTCTTTTCTTCCATTGAAATACCAGATCTCTTTACCATTACGCCTGAGATGCAGGAAGACAGCATTTTCAAGCAATCTGCCATGATCAGGGGAACCAGAAACAGAAGAAAAATTTACCAGTCCCTGGTCAATCGCATAAATTTTTCTCGGATTTCGCGCCTGAACCTTTAAAGAATAATCAAACCGGGGAACAAGAAAAAACAGGTAAGCATCCAACAGGTAATTCATAAAATCCATTACAGTGTTGGCAGAACCGATTTCAAAAGTATTTTTCAGGTTATTAAATGAAGTTTCTTTGCAGGTATTACTTAGAAGATACTGAACGATTTTTTTAAAAGTATCATGGTTTCGTAAATTGTATCGCGAGAATATATCCCGTATCAGGATATCCGAAATCAGGGTGGAAAAGATCTCTTCTTTACCTTTCTCAAGATATTCAGGAAATCCCCCCTTGGTGAGATACATACTGAAATCATCTGCTGATCCGGGAAGTTTGAAATAAAGGATAAACTCGTTCCATGAAAAAGGAAACACCTCGCAATCGAGATGACGCCCCGTTAGCTTTGTCCCTAACTCGAAACTCAACATGGTTGCATTGGAACCGGTAATGACCACGGTCTTTTTTCTTTCGGTTGCAATCCTTACATACCTTTCCCATTCAGGGACATTCTGAATCTCATCAAAGAAAAACAGGGTATCGTTTCCATGAATTTCCGAAAATACCTCTTCGAGAACCAGAAAATCATTCATTTCAAAACCAACAACCCGGGTATCTTCAAAATTGAAATAATTTTTTGAACCATGCTTTCGCATGACCTGCCGGAGTAAAGTACTTTTCCCTGACCGGCGAACACCGGTAACAATGTAAGCAAACGGCGGAAGTGAGGAGAACCAGTTCAGGTTCTCACGTGCGATCTCGTTTTCCAGAGGAGAGATCCATTCATGTTGCGAAAGGACTATTGTTTTGAGGGTTTCTTTAAGCATATATAATAATTTATATTACAAATATAAGATAATTTATAATTGAAATATAAAAAATAAAAAATGAAGAAATGTTACAAATGATAAATTATTGTAACCCCTTGTCCGACGGTTGTTGTGGGCAATATTTGAAGCCGCCGGTAACTGCCGTGATATACCAGTCGTCCGATTGCAAAGCCAATCACTGAACCAACAAAAGCATCAGAAGCCCAGTGATTGTTCTCTACAACTCTGCCCATTGCAGTCAGACTTGCCAGAGTAAAGCAAACAATCGGAACCCAGATGGTCTTGTAGTAAGAAGAACTGATTACAGTGGCAACCGCAAATGCACCTGCTGAATGACCCGAGGGAAAAGAAGCATTCGGAATAAGATGATAGGGTCCATCCCAGATCCAAGGGTCCGATGGGGTATTTGAATATGGGCGGTGCCGCTGGGATAATTCCTTTATTATCTGGACCATTGCACCGGTTAAAATGAAGGCTTCGAACCCTTTCAGGGAAGTTTCCTTGGCTTTGTCATTTTTCCAGATAGCTCCGTAACCATAAAAAATACCGAGGGTTGGTAAACTGAAAAGACCGCTTCCCCATGGGTCAAGAATATAGGTCAGGTATGTATTGGTTTTCGATGTACGGTTTCGTTGAGCGAAAGTCTGAATTTTAGCATCCTGTGTAAAGAGTATGACCGTAACTGTTGCTACTCCCCCGGCTGCAATCCACTCCCAGTGCTTCCAGTGAAAGGGTGAAGCCACTATTGCTTTTGAATCGACCCAGAAAGATTTGACATAACTTACATTCGGCTTAACAGGGACAAGGGCAACAGAATCTTTTTTCTTTATAGTGGAATCGTTCTTATTTTCAATGGAATCTTTTTTAATCAGATCAGTATTTCCCTGCGCAAATGAAGGCGCTGAAACCATAATTATTAACAGAAAAAATAAATACAGGGATTTCGTTTTCATCTTTTTCAACATTCACCAAGCAACCCAAACTTTTTATTTAGACTGAACAAAGGTAAGAAGGTTTTTCGTTTGAAAAACGGGAACATTTATTTTCCTTCTAATAAATTTCCAAATGTTCTTTGGCAGGCATCCAGCTCCTCCCCATTTGAAGCTCCATCACTTACTCCCTGCCTTCTCCTCCTGGTTGGACAAAGGGTTAGGTGTCAGGAAGTCTTAGCGATCCTCATCCGGATCAGGACGGGGAAGAATATTTCCAAACAGGAACCTCAGGTAAAAACCGAAAGAAAGTTTATAATCGGGATAACCGGTAAGGTTGACATTGTGGTAATTGATAAATCCTCCGGGTTCGATCCCTAAAATACCTGCAAGAGGGATCCCGATTCCACCGTGAAGTGCACCGCCATATCCAAACCCACCCTGGTATTGCTGGTTTTGCTGCATGGAGGTATTCGGGATGTAATTTTGTGAACCATACAGGTTGATCATGTTGTACTCCTTATCTTCGACATAGATAGAAGATTTCGTGACCCGCACATAATTCATGTTCAACCCGCCCTGAAGGAAGATATAGATCTTTGTTTTCAACCAGAAATTCCGCTGAAGCAGCAGGTCGACATGGACCCGTTTCTCCACACCCTGTATCGGGATCAGGCGGATATCATGAAAAGTGGGGTAGGATGGGGGATCGACGTCGAATGTAACAAAATTTGTTGCTTTCAACTGTGTATAATTAACATCGAGGCAAATGCCATACTTCCGGCTCAGATTGTATCTGAGGAAAAAACCCGCCATCATGGTGATGTTGTAATGCATGTTCAGTGGGTAATCTTTGACAACTACCGTATCTGAAGAACCAAGCGCCTGTTTGATTGCCTGGTACCAGTAATAGTTAGACATCACATAATTTACATTGTTCACATTCTGATATCTTCCATTGTAAAAATTAGCCGAATAGTTATTTGCATGGTACATCCCGACATTGATCCCGACATTCCACCGGATTACCTTGTTTTCCTTTTCTTCCGGTTCCTTTGTTTTCAGGTTCTTCTTTTGATCGAATTTTTCTTTTACTGATCTATCCTGGGCTTCCAGTTGAAAGGAACAAAAAATGCAGAGGATGATAACAGCAGTAAAGAGTCTGTTCATTATTCAGGATTTGGAGTAGTAAACTGGGGATAAAAGTAGCAAAAATTATAAGAAGTTTGATAATTCGTAACGCATTACGCGTTTCACGTAACCTTAGATTTTCCAATTCCGTGATTGCATTCAGGATAGTTTTTTTTTGTCTTATTTTCTGCAAATTCTGAAAGAATTTTCATCGGGATTTGGTTTATCTGAAAAGAATGACAGGATAAATACTTAACTCTCCTTCTTACTTGACATTAACAGAAAATTTAAGTTTCCCTTCTATTGGTTCCTTGAACGCATTGCATTTTTCCAAATGGTTCTGCATGAAATCCATGTTGAAAGTAATCGTTTCTGAGAATTGTTGTGCTCTGTCAAGCATCCTGATATAGGGTTCGGGATCTTTATCCCTGGTTAGTTTTCTCAAGGTTAATATAAAATCATCCCTGAAAACTGTCGGGATAATTATCCTTGTTTGCCCAGCTTTCACCAATTCAGCATTCATCATGATCCTTGAGATTCGTCCATTCCCATCTAAAAATGGATGGACTTCGCTGATCATGAACATCATAAATGCAGCTTTAGCAAAGGGAAACAATAATCCTTGATAATAATCATAACCTTTAATAATTGTGCCTTTAACAAGGGTGTGATCAACAAAATGAGTTTCTCCTGCCCGGTTGTTTTTGTCCTTAAATTGCCCGGGATTTTTTGAAGTCCTTGAACCCAATAGTATCTGATGGCGATATTGTAAAATGCTCAATAGTTCATTGGCGTTACCAGGGACCATTTTCATTTCCTCCTGATTACTTACAAGTCGGTAAGTCCCAAGGATATCGTGTGAATCTTCATCTCGTGTGGGTATCGGAGTCTCCGTCTCAATAATTTTCTTTGCCTCTTCAATCTCAAATATGGTCCCCTCTATGTAATTAGAAAAATAAGCTTCAAAAAATGCAAAATTTTTAAATGCAGGATTTTCTATGTTGCGTTCAGGCCGGGAAGGAAACTCTTCCTGTTTGAGTTTAACAAATAATTTCTCAAATAATTCAATACGGGTAGGATCATAGGGCGCTCCTAATACCCTTGCTATTGCAAGTGGTGAGGATAAAATTTTTATCGGACGAGTATTCAGCAAAGCACCGATAATTTTATTAAGTTTTTCAAACTCACTTTGAAAACCGAGTTGTTCTGAAATAGATCTCGCCCTATCGCGCAACTCATTTAATCCTATCTCCCCCTTATTCCTTAGAACATGTTCGAGTCTATTTTCGATTTCAGGTAATGTCAATGTTTTCGAATCCGGGCCAGGTTGTCTGGTCGGCTGAAGGTTCTCAAGAAGCGCTCTTTCTATTTGTGAATAATAGAGCCCACCTATAAATGGTACATCTCCTTCAATCGGACCAGTACCCTCCAGAAATCGAATGGTTACTCCCGGAAGATAGATTTTCTTGGTATATGTGAAAGTTAGAAAAATATTACTGGTAGATGTAGGCTGGAATTCAAGAGCTGAACGGTGGCTCAACATAGCATTCGGATATAATTTGCCAAGTATATTGAAAAGATTCCGGCGAATTATCACCTCCGGCGTATCAATGAGATTTCCAGAGAAAATTCGTGGTGCAATCTTTCTGATAAGATTGTTCCCAAGCAACTTTGATATTGCTTTCCCCTGCTTTGGATCACTTGAGGAAAAAATAACTTCCTGAAGATGTATAGGCAAAATATTTTCCATTAATCCATGTGTTTTTACAAAAATAGATAATTATTTCCATCAAATCGATGATTATGGATATTATTTTCCACTAAAAAAGTTTTATAAGCCTGGATTTGGAAATATTTTCCACTAAAAGTTCACGTTTCAATCCAGAAGTGCTAGTAGTACAGGATTAATCTCCTTTTCATACTTTTCAAAGAGAATCTGATTTGAATAATGACAATATTACAACCGTGGAATAAATTATTTTCATTTGAATGAAAGAATATCTTCGAGGTGCAGTGCAACCTCCTGGACGCTTTCAACACATATATCGGCTTTGACATCAGGAAGTTTTGAACCGACTTTGATTATAGACATACCAGCAAGAGTAATACTTTTGATGGCTGATAAATCATTGTGATCGTCGCAGATAAAAGCAATCTCCTCAGCATTCAGACTAAGTAATTCCCGAACTGTATTCATGGCATTTCCCTTCGATGACCAAATACTCAAGATATCATGTGAATTTTGATTTCTGACTACATTTAAGCTCAAAGGGAAATTTATATCTATAGGGCATTTAACAGAAATTTTCGTTACCTCGAAGTTCATGATCGCGTTTACAAAATCTTCATAAACTTCATAACCAACCAAACTTCCATATTCTACCGAGGATTTTTCCATTGCGGGCCAGACAAGTCCTGTCCTGGGGAAAACACTCACATAAATACTATCTACACACTTCAATGTTGAGAGATATGCCAATGCATCATTTTTCTCTTTCTTATTTAGCATATACTTCCGGAAGGATACACCATTAATTTGACAAATCAAAGCACCGTTATCGAATATGTGAGGTGCTTTTAAATCAAATCCTTCATGAAGTTTCAGATCGTAGACGGACCACATACCTCTTCCGGTAGTGATAATCCATTTTCTATCCTGATACCGATTTACAACGGATATAAAAGATCCCGGAAATGATAAGTCAGGTTCCAAAGTTGAGCCATCAAGGTCAAAAAACACTGCCTTAATTTTCCTGTTCATTGAGATTTTATTCCATTAAGGATGTGGAAACTGTTAGGCCTTTGATAGGACTCGATAACTGAGTACTTCCTTTGCCAGGGCCTCGTTTTTTAAAAGATTCAGAGGAGAGTTCCAGAAATCTTTATCGCAAATCACGGAGGTGAAATTCACAAGCGATTCAGTGAGTGGCATCGGTACACCCAGGATTTGGCCGAGGGTGCACATAAAAACGGAACCATAGGGTATATCCTCTGTAAAATATCGATTTTCCACTGAGTCTGGACCGTAGACTTTCTTAAAATCTTCCCAATAGTATTCTTTAAATTTCTGAATACGCTTTTCAGGTGTAATGAAATCAAAAAACCCCAACTCTTCACAGAGCGCTCTTCTCTCGTGATAAGTTTTGAGCAGAAGTCTTTCTACGCTATCTGTCCAACCATCTTCAAAAAAATAATACTTCTCTCCCCGCTCAATTCTGGTAATGTTCAGCATTGTAATAAGCGGATGCATTACAGAACTGGAGCGATCTATTGCAGAGTGGAGGAAATTGTCATCAAATGTAAAGGGAGTACCCATCAAATGTTCCAATGCTTTTATGGCAGGTGTTATTTCGCTATCAGAAACGGTTATTGGTGTGTCTTTCCGCCTGTTGAGAATATTTATATAGCCTTCGCTAACACGGGTGGCAATTGGCAGTGTGTGCGCAGAAGCTATTGACGCTATCTTTTGGTGCTCTTGTGTAAGAAAATGATCAAATACGGCAAAACCTCCAACCAGGTTGATATAACTTATCCAATGGTTTTTTGTTATAATGATCCTGTATATTTCATTAAAAACACCAATATGCGCCTCAACCGGGAGCGTGTTAATAATAATATTGCAATCTGAAAGGAGATTCTCAAGAGAATGAATTACAGGAAAACTGTCTCGTTCAATGCTGACCGGAGCTTCATTGCTGTCGTATCTGAAGAGAATCGGACCCTGTGAACTTAACAGCCTGTTCAAGGTCCGTATATGATCTGGTGAAGAAAACAAAACCGGCTCAAAATCCGGAGATTTAACCATTAAAGCATAGAGTGCTAAACCTGCGTTTCCACACCCAAGAATTCCTGTTTTCATTATTGCCTCCTAATATAATTTATTTAAGATCTCCGTTATTTAACTATTGCTATTCAAGTCATTTAACCACATAATATTGGATCAAAAATATGTAATAATCTTTATTTTATCAATAATTGACAAAAATTAAACGAGTGTATAATAAAAAATTTATGCTGGAAATAAACAAATAAGTGACATGTGTTATATATATCGTATTTGTCTATAAATCTTTAGTATGCCTCTTCATAAATCTTTCAAATCGTGATTTTTGATACAAAAAACTCCACAATACCTTGTGTTTTCCTAACCTGGAAAACAATCTCCTTTTTCTATAATTCTTTCTTTGCGTTTTAATTTCATAAAGAGTCTTTTGTGAGTCGAAAACCTTGCTATAGCTCACCTCATTTATGGATAACCTTCCACACCCTTCAATTAAATGGATTGCACTTGTTTTTCTTGTGATGACAAAGGAGGTGCCCAATTTATCACTATAATATTCCTGTAACCACGGATCTCCTACAGAGATATCTGCATAGTCTGAGAATACATCCTTACAGTTAAGACATGCGTCTGGGATGAAGTATTTCCCAAAACCGGTATCCCATACGTTAGTGATTTTAACAACATGATCATTGTTAAGCATTACCTGCATTGAGCCAGGCCATCCATCTCCCCGATAGCGTATCTTTTTAACATCTTTCTTCCTTATTCCCAGGATATAGAGCACATAGTCCGTGGCCTGGAACTTTGGAGTGTGGTTACAAAACAGCCCGATCGCTATAATGATGGAATGCTTAATCTTATTATCTATATTTTGGTATAGTCTTAAACTCTTTATGTGACATGGCAGACCAACAAAAGCATAGCTGCCCTCCTTAAGATCTTTGAAGATCAGATTCATTGGCACGGGGCAGTATTTGGAAGCTGATGCTTTTATGATATCTTCCCTGCTTTTTGCAAGAATCGCTTGTGGAGCAAATACATCATCCTTATAATCACAAACAATTGCTCCATCAATTGTACCGTTTTCCAGCAAGTCAATAAGAAATTGGGTTATAAAACCTCCGCTGCTGGAATTGAAACGAATCTCTTCATTTTTTGAATATGCGGCATAACATTTCAACACAGAAGGTTTTTCCAATTCGTTAATTGAAGGACAGACCTTAGTGCATAAACCACAGTAATTGCATCTCTCAGCATCCACAAGGCAGGGAGTGTCATTTTTAAAGCCTAAAGCAGATGTTTGACAAATGGAGACACAACTGCCACAATAGCTGCATAAATTCCTTCTGCCAACTTCAACTGCGGTTTCCATCATATCCTCGATAAGATGCTTTTATGCTTTCCTGACCTGGTTTTCTCTATAACGGGAACAGTTGTTACTGTAATTTTCATATCTATGTCATTCAGATGGGTTTCCAGGCCGCTTTTAATTTCATCTTCTGTTCTTGTTTGATGAGTAATGTCCATCAATACAATCCGCACATGAAGCTCATCAATCTTTTCTTGTGTTATCTGAAATTCCTTAACATTGTTGCTGAAGTCATGCATTACTACGAGTAAACCGGCAGGTGATATTTTACTTCCATTTGTTAATACGACAAAGTCATCGCGTCTTCCCATAATAGACTTGATCAGGGGTAAAGGTCTTCCGCAACTGCAAAGATCAGGAGTCAGCTCAACGATGTCATCAGATTGATACCGGATAAACGGTACAGCATAGGAGTTTAGATTTGTAAGTATCAAATTACCTTTCCCGTAATCCCTTGAGTCATTGTTTGTACCTAAAATCTGAAGTGCCAGAAAATCAATATTTATATGATACCCCTCATGTTTTTCACATTCCCAGCCAATACATCCCGCTTCCCAGCAACCATATATGTCCTTTACATCAGCATTGAATGTCTGGTTTATGAACTCACGAGTTCTTTCATCCAACATCTCGGATGCGGTAAATATATGTTTTAAGGCAGGCATCTTTAGTTGGCCACTTTTTACCCTATGGGCTAACAAATACAAAAATGATGGGTACCCCTTTATTGAATCATAATCCAACTGACTTAACAGACTTTCTGTTTTTACCTGATTATCAGCCATATCTATTAAGATTGGCGTTCTTCTAAGTTTAAGGATATAGTCAATTTTTTCTTTAAGTGTTAACTGGTGTTGTGATTCAGCTTTGAATGGTCCGATAAAAACTATTTTATTAAACAGAGGATTAAATCCATTTTCCATTCTAGCTCTATCATATGATACGCCTGCGTAAACTCCGTCTCTATATGACTGGTAAAAAACCAAAGTGGTCCCGGAAGAACCTCCTGTACTTCTCACATTCAGGTCTGTTTTTTGATACTTGCCTGATATAATGGAATCTCCCGCGTTTATTATATCCTGTTTTGTTGAAACAGGTATTAAATGTAAATCATTGCTGTCTTTAATATCGTTTGGGCTTACATTATGCTTCTTAAAAAGATTGTTGTAATAGGGAACTGTTTCATAAGCGTGCTTAATGATTTGTTGAATTTTTTTACGTTGAATTTCCTTAAGTTTACCAGGCAATTCCCTCATATTCGCTTTTTGTTCTGTATTAATAGAGTGAAAATCAACTAATTTCATTTGTCTTCCCCTTAAATGTAACGAGTACTAATAAAAAAATGTAACTATACTTTACACTCCCATAAATCCATTGCCCTGAAGAAATTTGAAAGTTCCAGAACTGCTATCTGTTCCCAAATAAACTGACCCGAAATGGTACGTTAGAAAAATCACACTCAATAAAATGTCTATATTTCTTATTGAATTCTTCAACATAGCCTTTCTACAATTTCATCAATCTGTATCAATGCCTTCTCTTTGAGCACCCCGGCTCTTTCATGAATAAACTTTGATAATTGGGAATAGTTGTTATCAATATAGTTTACCTTGTCATCCACCAAATCAGAAATACTCCCAGGATTCCAACAACTATCTCCCTTCGCCTCGATAATTAAATTTGATAAGCCCAGGTCTTTGCCAATTACACCATCATATTTTACGCTATAAGACAATGCAATAGCTGGTTTCCCCATTTGAAAAGTAGAAATAGCACCATGCATTCTTCCGGAAATGGTCAGATAGCCATTTCCAAGAATGAATCTCGCCTTGCTTGCCAGTATTTCATCAGTTATTGGGATCACCCTTTTATTGTTTAGTTTCTCAGTTATTGCGTGGATCATTTTTCTGTCATCAACATTCTCCGGGTAAAGAACATGTGCCAATAACACAATTTTTTTTGATTTGAATTTTGCCAGCGCATTCTCTACAATCTTTATCCATTCATGTAGATAGTTATCTGTATTGGAAGTGTATTTTTCAACGAGGCCCGAAGGAACTATTGTAATGTATTCGTTTTCTGTTAGATCGTATTCCTTTAATGAATAGGAGTTATTTGTCTGTAAAGCCATGTCCAAAAAAGCCAGGTCACTTGATTCAATAACATGGCTTAATCCCAGCTCATTCATGAGATATTGTGTATTATTAGGATCTCTTGTGTAAATGGGGATGTTTTTAAGGCAATGATTTGCCAGGTTCTTTCTGAAGGAATAGAACGGGCCGATCGTCTGCCCTACCAGAAACACCTTGGAGTGTTTGGATAAATTCATTACGTTTATTAAATCAAATGATATCCGCCACTTTTCATAATACTCGCTTAGATCATCTCCACCTAGAACAATTATACTGTCCGGTTTGTGTTTGAGTATGGATTTGTTAAAACGGAACACTTTGTTTATAACAGATTCTGTTTTTCCTATCCAACTGGTTGGCCTTATCACCTTGCCATCAAAAGAGATAACTGAAGCATTGGCTGTTTCTGATTTTATCCTTTGAATGTCCTTTTGTGAGTTTGCTCCTACCAGAAACAGACATCCTTTTATACGATTATTAAGATAAGTGATCAAGTTGGCAGTCATCATGAAAGCTCCATAATTTAATGAGTTTCCCGCATAAAAGAGAAGTATTTTCATTTTATTACCTCTTTAGTTGAATATTTTTTGTCATTATAATAAGCCTTTGCAAATTTTGTTGCAGACAAGAAAATAAAATCTGTTCTGTATATTACTGGCACCTGTTTATTTGACAATAAAGAATGAATGCCAAAGATGTGTACCAATAACAAGCAGTAATAGTTTAGTATAATCTCCCTCCTTACGCTTATGTCGCTGGAGCAGTGTGTGTACCATCGACGGCGAAAAGTATTCTGCTTGTTTGCAATACTCAGGACTTAGCATTTCTTCAGCAAATGTCGGCAACGTTCCGGATAGCCAGGATGAAGAAGGTGCGCGAAGCCCGAACTTCCTCCGGTGGGTAATCGCATGCGGCAAATGAGCGGCCATAGCAGAGCGCAAAATATGTTTTTCCCGCAGATATTTCATCTTCAGCGTCGGCGGAATATGTGCTGCGCATTGTACTAACTCATGGTCAAGGAATGGCACACGCACTTCAAGGGAGTGTGCCATACTCATAGCATCGATCCCATGGGTAATCCAGTTGCCTAATCTCGTCTTAATTTCAATATATTGGATACGTTCAAACGGATCCAGGGATGCAAGCCAATCCATATCACACGGCATCTGCCGCATGTTATCGGTTGTGCGCAATTCCTGCGCGATATTTTCACTCCATAATGCATCCCGGCAATCCGGATAATGCTGCGATATCAAATCGGCATAACTTTCAACCGTAATCGGTCTCCGGGCATAAAACGCCTGGGATTCCAATGGAAATACTTTTGGCCCTATAGTACCGACCAGCACACATTGTTTCAACCAGCGGGGCATCCGTGAAAAGAGACGCGCCAGTTTATCAATGCGGTACCATGGATAGCCGCCAAATAGCTCATCAGCTCCTTCACCTGTCAACACTACCTTAAAACGTTGCGCTGTTTCTTTCGCGAGTAACATCTGAACTATATGGACAGCGGTAATATCCGGGCGCTCTTCATGCCAGATAGTTTCAGGGTAGAGATCAAAATGATCAGAGGAAAAATGCAAGCGCTGATTTAGGATATTATATCCGGAATATTCTGAGAGAATCTTTTTTCTGCGGGTCTCATCGGCACGGGCATCAGCAAAGCTCACTGTGAATGTCTCAACTGGCTTTATTGAGAGGTCGCACATGTGTTTAACAATAGCACTTGAGTCAATACCCGCACTCAACCATCCGCACACCGGCACATCACTGCGTAAATGCAGCCGGATTGTCTCAATGAATTTTTCCTCCAGTGCTTCACACCATTCGCGCTCACTTCGAAACAGGCGTTGAGCGCTGTCTGGCATAAAGGGGACATCCCAGTATTGCTGCACCGTCAGCTCCCCGGTACGATAAACAAAATAGTGCCCGGGCAACAGGCTGTTGATTCCCTTGAAGTAGGTACGGTTTCCCAAAACAAATCCGTACCGGAACGTATCTCCAAGTGCACGGGGATCAATGGCTCGATCAACCATGCCTGTGGTGATAATTGATTTGATTGTCGAAGCAAAGTACAGGTGTCCATCTTTCCCCTTTGTATAAAAAAGCGGCTTGATACCCATCCGATCACGGGCACAAAAGAGCTGCCGTTCCTCAGAATCCCATAGGGCGAAGGCAAACATACCACGCAGGTGTCTCAGGCACTCAATACCATACTCTTCATAGCAATGTACAACGGTTTCAGTATCACTATGCGTGGTGAAGATATGTCCCTTTTTTTCGAGCTCTGCACGCAACTCAATAAAATTATAAATTTCCCCATTGCACACAATTGCAATGGTCTTTTTTTCATTATATACCGGTTGGTTGCCAGAACTGAGATCAATAATACTGAGCCGGCGCATGGCAATACCAATGCCCGGAGAACGATAGAATCCTTCACCGTCCGGCCCCCGGTGAATCATGCTTTCATTCATAGCCTGAAGTGTGCTGGATTCGGCCATACGATTATTGTCTGAAAACGCTACACCACAAATACCACACATATATCACCCCTTTTCACTTTGTATGCTATTCTTCATTCATTCTTCTATCTGTAAATGACTTCTTTAATTTTATTTTCCTTATATTGAAGATAAATATACTCTCATTTTTCATTTTAATAAAAATTTTTCTCTTTTTATTTTTTCTTCTTTTTCATAAATATTCCATAAGTGATGCCATGGCAATCTATGACACTCGGTCTATGCAGCAAATCCTTAACATGAGGAACCGGATGCGGGAAATCTACTCGTCCGGGTCCGTGGGGGAGCGGGGAGGTAACGATCCGCTCTACCCGGAAATTCTGAAATAAGAAAAGGAGTGGGGCTACAAAGTGAAACCCGCAGAATCACTGACTCCGCGGGTTTCGGCATCAAGCATTAACCAAAAAACCAACTAATTGTTGAATTCCTCAACAATATCTTTAACTCCGTCAGGAGATACACGTCCGTAAACTTTTTCGCCCACCATAACGACAGGGGCGAGACCGCAGGCACCGACGCAACGCAGACAGCTCAATGAGAATTTACCATCGGCTGTTGTTTGTCCTACCTGGATCTTCAATAGCCTTTTGAATTCTTCGAGCACCTTCTCAGAACCTCTTACGTAGCAAGCCGTTCCAAGGCAAACGGAAATCGGATGTTCCCCTTTCGGGGTCATTGTGAAGAAGGAATAAAACGTTACGACCCCGTAAACATGCGCAACAGGCAGATTGAGTTCCTTAGCGATCACTTCCTGCACTTCAGCAGGCAGATAGCCGAAAATTCCCTGGGCTTTATGGAGGACATTGATCAATTCTCCCTTTTCGTTATTGAATGATTTGCAAACGTCTTTAAGGTCTGTGATTTTCCTTTCCGGTAACTTTATTATAGCCATGATCCTGATTTATTACTGAGTTATTCTTCAACAAACACACTGGCGCTCCTGTCAAAATATTTTGTATGTAAAAGATGATGTGATCTGTCACTCCCGGGCGCTCCAAGAAATTCCTTGTATAAAGAAATAATGAATGGATTTTCATGCGATTTCCGTATCGGTTTTCCTGCATCTTCACGGTAAAGGGCAGAGGCACGTTTTTTCAGTATAGCGGAATCGCCATGATGGTAAGGTTGTCCACCACCACCTATACAACCACCGGGGCAGGCCATGATCTCGATGGCATGGAACTGACTCTTCCCTTCTTTGATATCTTCAAGCAGTTTCCTTGCATTTCCGAGTCCATGGGCGATGCCAATGTTCAATAGCAAACCATTGAAATCAATGGTTGCGTGACGGATGCTTTCAAACCCGCGAAGTTCATTAAAATCGACCTTTGCCAGTTTTTTGTGGGTGTAAAGTTCATATGCTGTTCTGCAGGCTGCCTCGATGACTCCGCCGGTTGTTCCGAATATTACACTGGCACCGGTTGACTCACCCATCGGTTTGTCAAATTCTTCTTCCGGCATGGCATCGAAATCGATATTGGCCAGTTTTATAAAGGCAGCAAGCTCACGTGTGGAAATGGAGTAATTTACATCCGGATCACCGCTGACCTTGAATTCATCGCGCTGGCATTCATACTTTTTTGCCAGGCAGGGCATGATCGATACCACGATCATGTTCTTCCGGTCGATACCAAGTTTCTTTGCAAAATATTCCTTTGCGATCGGACCAAACATCTGTTGGGGTGATTTAGCAGTAGAAGGAATATCCCTGAGTTCCGGAAAATGGTGCTCAAAGAAGTTCACCCAGCCGGGACAACAGGAGGTAAGAATCGGTAGTTGAACGGAGGGGTCACCCTCGAGGTAACGTGTAAGACGGTCGAGTAATTCTGTCCCCTCTTCCATGATCGTCAGGTCAGCAGCAAAGTCTGTGTCGAAAACATAGTCAAATCCAAGTCTGCGTAGTGCTGCAACCATCTTTCCCGTTACCAGAGTGCCCGGCTCAAGGCCAAATTCCTCTCCCAGAGCAGCTCTGACAGCAGGTGCTGTTTGAACAACAACAGTTTTAGCTGGGTCTGCGAGTGCATTGATCACATTTCGCGTGTGGTCAACTTCGGTCAGGGCACCGGTGGGGCAAACAGATACACATTGTCCACAGTAAGTACAGGTAGATTTTTCGAGATTCATTTCGAATGCCGGGGCCACCACTGCCATAAAACCTCTGTTGACGGCAGAAAGCGCACCTACCGTCTGAACTTCATTACACATCATTTCACACCGCCGGCACATGATACACTTATCCACATCCCGGATGATGGCAGGCGACGTATCTTTACGATAGGTCGACTGTTCACCCTGGTAAGGTATCTCACGAACGCCAAGTTGCTGTGCCATGCTCTGGAGTTCACAACTTCCCGATTTAGCACAGGTCAGACATTCGGCCGGATGATCAGACAAGATCAACTCCAGAACAGTTCTGCGTGCGTTCAATACCCTGATTGAATGTGTGTTTACTTCCATACCCCCTGAAACCAACGTTGTACAAGCAGGTGCGAGGTTTCTCCTTCCTTTCACTTCCACCACACAGATCCGGCATCCTCCAGGACGGTTTTCAATGTTCATATCCTTCAACTGAAAATAGCACAGGGTAGGTATATCAATGCCAACGGTTTTGGCTGCCTTAAGTATCGTGGTATCTTTTTCGGCTTCAACGGGTTTACCGTCAATTGTCAGTTTTATCAATTCCATTTCTGCGTCCTCCTTAATTAATGAAAATCGCATTGAATTTGCACTTCTCCATACATGCTCCGCATTTAATGCATTTCTCAGGATCAATATAATGGGCCTGCTTGCGTTCGCCTGAGATCGCATTGACCGGGCAATTCCTTGCACAGAGCGTACAGCCGATGCACTTTTCCTCATCGATAATATAGGTCATCAGCGATTTACAAACTTTCGATTTGCATTTCTTATAGGTCACATGATCGATGTATTCATCGTAAAAATTGTCGAGGGTCGAGAGCACAGGATTGGGAGAACTTTGTCCTAATCCGCAAAGTGAAGTATCAATGATCACCTTCCCGAGGTTTTTCAGTTTATCCAGATCTTCAAGGATACCATTCCCTTGTGTGATCTTTTCCAGGATCTCAAACAATCGTTTATTCCCGATACGACAAGGGGAGCATTTTCCACAGGATTCTTCAACTGTAAATTCAAGGTAAAATTTGGCAATGGCCACCATGCAATCGTCTTCATCCATCACGATCATGCCGCCAGAGCCCATCATGGACCCTGCTGCGATCAGGTTATCATAATCGATAGGAATGTCAAGGTGTTTCACAGTGAGGCACCCGCCCGATGGGCCACCCGTTTGGGCTGCCTTGAATGCTTTGCCATCTCTGATTCCACCACCAATCTCGTATATGACTTCCCTCAGGGTCGTTCCCATCGGGACTTCAACCAGCCCTACATTATTTATTTTTCCGGCAAGGGCAAAAACCTTGGTTCCTTTGGATTTTGCGGAACCAATAGAAGCAAACCAATCGGCTCCTTTATTGATAATGACCGGAATGTTTGCATAAGTCTCAACATTGTTAACATTGGAAGGTTTTCCAAGGTATCCTGATTCGGAAGGGAAGGGCGGCTTTACCGTGGGTTCACCACGAAGGCCTTCCATTGAATGGATGAGTGCTGTTTCCTCTCCGCAAACAAAGGCGCCTGCGCCATATCGGATCTCGATATCGAAACAGAATCCTGTTCCCAAAATCTGATCGCCCAGGAATCCATATTCCCTTGCCTGCTTCATTGCAATCTTTAGCCGTTCTATGGCAAGCGGGTATTCAGCCCTGATATAAACCAATCCTTTGCTTGCACCGGTGCAATAGCCATTGATTGCCATTGCCTCCAGTACTGAGTGTGGGTCACCTTCCAAAACTGAACGGTCCATAAATGCACCGGGGTCACCCTCATCTGCGTTACAGACCACATATTTCTGGTCGCCATGAACCTTACGCGTGATTTCCCATTTTAATCCGGTTGGGAATCCACCGCCTCCGCGACCGCGAAGACCTGATTTCTTGATGATTTCAATGGTTGCTTCAGGAGTTAATTCGGTGAGTACTTTGCCCAATGCGAGGTAGCCATCCTTTGCAATATAGTCTTCGATCCTTTCGGGGTCGATGACCCCGCAGTTTCTTAATGCAATACGCAATTGTTTCTGTTTCATCCTGGTATCCTCCTCATTTACTGGCTTATGACAGTTTCATAATTGACCGGGATCACTCCGTCGGGCAGTTCTCCTTTACGGATATATCGTTCAATGATCTCATCTGCCTTTCGCGTATTGACAAACCCGAAAACCACAGGGTTTTTTCCTGGAATGGTTACTTCTATGGTTGGTTCAGCATAACAATATGACATGCAGCCTGTTTGGGTAACCATTGCAGGAATGTTTCTCTTCTCCAGTTCCTCTTTGAAATAGTCAAATACAGGACGGGCTCCAGATGCCTGACCACAGGTTGCCATAGCCACTTTCACCTGGATGATGCTGTCGGGGTGATCCAACAATGAATATGATTCCATCTTTTCTTTCAGAGAATCACGAAGCTTTTTCAGTTCTGTTAATGACGTTATCTTTGTCATCGCTTTTCGTTTTTCGATTTTAATTTTTTCACCTCAACCCCCGTCCCCTTCTCCTTAAGGAGAAGGGGTGCAGGGGATGAGGTGCATGGTAATTTCCCCGTCCCGAGTATTCGGGGCCCTGGGGTTCATACCAATTGATTTCCGATTTTTCAGATCTGTACCAGGGGTTCTTTCCCAAAAATCTTTTGCAAAAGTAAGAAGGATAAAAATCATATACAAGAAAATATTGTTAAATATTTCACATTGTGAATAAAATAACAGAAGACAGTTTTAATTTTATCTGCAGTGATCATTATGTAGTTAGAAATCTGTACGATGTAATTGTGGAGTGACACAGTAACACGGTGACACAGTGACATAGAAAAAAAGAAAATTTTGTATTGTTGAAAAATTATTCAGGTTTTTTGTGTGACCTTTTATTGTTTTTCCGATTAATCAAGAAAACCCTGAAGACGCATAAAGATTTGGACGTTTGGAAAGACAGTATCGAGCTTGTCATATTAATTCATAAACTTACTGATCATTTTCCAAAAAAGGAAGAGTATAGATTAACAAGCCAGATTTGCAGAGCTGTAGTATCGATTCCTTCCAATATCAGCGAGGGATCCGCTAGAAATTATCCCGCCGAATTTCTTCGATTTTTGCATATATCTCAGGGAAGCCTGTCGGAATTAGAGACACAAATAATCATCGCGTATAAACTGCATTATCTTAATGATGATCAATATAAAGAGGTGGATGGGAGATTGATCAGGATAAATGCACAACTTTCGGGGTTAATAAAATATGTCGAACGGAAATCTAAACAAAAGGTGCAATGATCGACCTCTAACCACTTGTACTTTGTTACTATGTTACTGTGTCACTGTGTTACTACCAGCCTATACCCATTCCCATGAATGTTGATGATCTCGATGGAAGGATCGGGTTTGAGGTATTTGCGCAGGCGCGCGATGAAAACGTCCATGCTGCGTGTTGTGAAATAATTATCAGTACCCCAGATTTTCCCGAGGGCATCTTTCCGGGAGAGAATTCCATCTTTTGCCCTGACCATCATTTTTAGTAGTTCAGTCTCCTTGGGTGATAATATTTGAACCTGTTTGTCAAAAATGAGCTGGCGAAGACGGTGGTTAAAGGTAAACCGGCCGATCGATATCTCTTCCTGCTCAGTTTCAGATTCTGAATTCTCCATATTTCGTTTCAGGATTGCACTGATCTTGCACAAAAGTACTTCAGAGTCGAAAGGTTTGGTGAGGTAATCATCGGCACCAATCCTGAATCCTTCCAGGATATCCTGTTTCAATGTTTTAGCGGTAAGAAAGATCAGGGGTAACTTTTCATCGATCTTCTTTATTTCCCTGGCAAGGGTGAAGCCATCCATTTCTGGCATCATGATATCCAGAATACAAAGATCAAAAGAGCTGTTCCTGAAGGCTGACAGACCTTGTTTACCGTCTTGTTTCAAAATAACTTCATATTCAGTAAGCTCAAGATAGGACTTCAGGATGGAACCAAAGTTCGGATCGTCTTCAACTAAAAGTATCTTTGTTTTTCTTGACATGTTACCACTGCAATTTTGAATTATGATTTTTGATGTACCCACCCCGACCTTCAGTCTTCCCCTCCCTCCTTTAGGGAGGGGTTAGGGGTGGGTAGTTATTAACCCTTCCCTGGTATTTCCTCGCCAATTTCCAATGCTTCAGGTACAAGAGGCAATATCACATCAAACCGGCTTCCTTTTCCGGCTTCACTTTCCACATTTAATTGTCCCTTATGTGCCAGAACAATGGCTTTTGCATAGCTCAGACCAAGTCCGAAGCCTTTCACGCTATGAATGTTCCCGCTGGTTACCCTGAAAAACTTATCAAAAATTTTGTGTTGCTGATCCGGGTTCATCCCGATGCCTTTATCCTGAATCGAAACAATAACTGATCTGTTCAGGTTCCTGGTGCTCACCCTGATTTCAGGCGGAGCAGTTGAATATTTATTCGCATTATCCAGCAGGTTTACGATTACGTTCGACAGATGCGGTTCATCTGCTTCAACCATTGTTCTTTCTGCAACAAGATCAAGTATGAGTGAGCCTTCCCTGCGCTCGACCTGTAAACGAAAATTTTCCGTAACCTTCCGGAGCAGGGTGTGAATATCCACAATACCGGGGTTCAGCATAAAATCTTTGCTGTCGAGCAATGCCATCTGCAGTACCTGTTCCACGCGGGAGTTCATCCGGCTATTTTCCTCCCTGATAATATGTGTAAACCCACGGATCTTTTCAGGTTCATCGATGATTTTAGGATTATTGATTGAGTCTATCGCAATCGAGATCGTTGCAATAGGTGTTTTGAACTCATGGGTCATATTGTTGATAAAGTCAGTTTTGATGTCTGAGATTTTCTTCTGCCGGAGCATGATAAAGATGCTGATGACAGAGGTGATCACTATGATCAGCGTAAAAAAGAGGGATGACAGCATGACCACTGATAATGATTTCAGAAGGTGTGACCGCTGGTGGGGAAAAAAAATCATCAGTTGATTGGGTTTCTGGAATATATCATTTGGGAAGAGGGAAACTTTGTAGGGTGTGGAAAGGTTTATGGCATTGAACCCCTTCGAATGGATCGGGATTGGATTTGTGTCGTTACCGGGTGATGCCACTGCAAATTCAAATGGTAATGTAATATCTTTATCGGCGAGTGATTTTATCAATGACCGTTTCAGACTTGCAGTATCCACGCGCTGCTCGACTGTAAGGGGTTTGCTTTCCAGTTCAGTTGCGATTTTTTTAATGACTGTTGTGATCTTCCTTGCTTTGTTGGTGATCTTGCGCATATCATCCTGCATTTTTGTGGCATGAGGATACGGGTTGTGCATAGGAGGTGTTAAAACAACATCCTCAACCTCAAGTCTTTTTTCCTGTCTGTTATTTATTGATAGATGCCGGGAAGAAAATGGTGGCCGGTTTGATTTTGGGGCAGATCGCAAACCCGGATGAATTGGGTTGGGATTTACAAATACAAATTCCTGAACCCGCAACATTGAATCAAGCTTTTGCAGATCCATTTCCCCATTCCATTCAAAAGAAAAACTTCCGGATAATGGATCAATAACAGCAAATGGTTCATAGGTTTTCATTACCGAATCCAGCCGGTCAATATTTTGCCTGATGTGATACTCGTAAGTAACGCTTTGAGGTTCAGGAGGGGGCAGGGGGGGAGGCTGATGTAAAAACTCATCGTTGGAGATCAGGGAATCAAGTTTCCGGTTCAGCGTAAAAATTGTATCATTTGCAAATGCCTGGATAAGCGTATGGATACTGTCACACACCAGGTTATTTCTCAGATAAACAATATCTTCTTTTGTTTCCAGCCGGCTGACAGTATTACCCAGCGCTTCATTCACACTCTGGTCAAATTGGGCTTCCTTCACATTAAAGGCATTTTGTATCCAGAAAAACTGTACTCCGATGATACCCATCAATGAAATACAGATCAGTGCAATGATGATATAAAGGAGCTTTGCTTTCACGGTTCAAAATTAATAAATTGAAACAGCGTTTCGGGAAGATTAACTTTTCATTAACCAATTTTAACGTTTTATTAACGTGGGGTTCTTCCGGAAGTCCATAGTTTTGTAAGAAAAATAACCACAACCTATGAAAACCAAACTCAATTCCAAGGATTTTTTCCTGCTGATCTGTCTGGCATTACTGACGATCTTCATTCTCAGTTCACGTGCATCTGCACAGGATTCCCTGAAAAAGGCGCCATTATCGACCGTCAAAATCAAAATAAGCAAGGATGATAATGGAACGAAAACCGATTACGATACGACATTTACAACAAGCAAACCCATGAACTCAAAGGAATTGAATGAGTCGATCACAAAATGGGAAAGGCATTGGAACAGGTTGGATGATCGTATGAAGGACCTTGATAAAAGAATGAAGAGATTCAATATTGAAATAAATGATTTAGATCTTCCTGACTCATCCATGATGGATTCCATAAGAAAGATTACGGATAAAGTAATTATTATGGGGAATTGCAAAGGGCTTCCGAGGATTTTGTCAGAGGATGATCCGGATGGATTTGAATATAATTTTGAAACGCCGGAACCACCTGAACCACCCGCAATACCGGGACAACATAGAGAGTTTCGCAATCATTTCGAATTCTGCAATCCTCCTATGCCTCCACGGTTTAGGGAGTTTGGGAATGATGAAGGAGGTCTGATACCGCTTTTACGTGGTATTCCGCTGGACAGGGTAAAGAATTTCAGTATCAAGGAGAAAAGACATGGCACCCGGATCATTATCGATGTTGACAGAGCCCCGGTTTTCAACTGTCCGAAATCATGCCAGGAAACAATCATCATTGCTCCTCCAAGAGGAACACCACAGAATGGGAAAGTCCACAGGATTGAAAAAAGAGTGATAATAAAAGATGAAAACTCGAAGAAGGACGAGTAATAGGGTTAATACGCAGTAAAATTTCACTCATTGAGGCTGTCACCAAAAATGGCAGCCTCTTACGTTTGTACGGCGGGCATAGTTCATTGACTTTCAGGTTGTAAGTCTTTGTACATATCAAACTGGTAGGAAGTTATAGCGAATGGCAAGCGTGTTCACCGAGAGTTTTTGAATCTCGTTCCAACGAACTATGATAATAACGATTCGACCTGATGCAAAATAAAAATCT
This sequence comes from Bacteroidota bacterium, assembly GCA_026391355.1. Classification (GTDB taxonomy): domain Bacteria; phylum Bacteroidota; class Bacteroidia; order Bacteroidales; family FEN-979; genus CAIYUC01. The sequence continues at coordinate 144,478 of JAPLDH010000047.1, forward strand.
GATTATTTGATGGCCTCCTTATCATTCAAAATCTTGAGATAATCAGAATGGCTAAGGGGACAATTGGCTAAATCAATGAAAGATTGCCTTGGCAACATACACTGGTGAGACATTTTATGAATCAATGATTCTGAAAGATCATGTTTTGAGCCATGGCTGACTTTAGTATGCAAGATAAATTTTCCTTCGTGCCAAAATTCAAGAATTATATGGTCAGTTTTGTTTGGAACAAAACCTTTATTTTTAAGATTCTTAAGGGTTTTTTTCGAATCAAGAACAGACATATTAATCTTTATGTAAAACTATGTAGTTTAAAAAGGATTTGATAAATCGAACACGATCAGTTATTTCATTATCAGTAAGTTCATTGTAACGGTTGTATATAAAATCAAACTCCTCTGAAAAATTTTCTTCGGCTTCATCCTCGGTATCACCAACCCCAATAATTCCTAATATATCATTTTTTATTGAATAGAAATTTTCAACCTTTTCAAAGGTACAAGATAATGGATTTCTAAGTTGATATACATGCTCTTTAAAGATAATAACCTCTGGTGCAAAAGAAAGCATGACCTTTTTATTTGGATATGCTTCAATTGTACGAAAACTGGTTTTTTTTCCAACTGTAGTCAACCTTACTAAACCAGGTACTATCTCACTATTTTGAATTTCAGACTCATCTTTAAAGCTGACGACTAATTTATTCCGAACCTCCTTTTTAAACTTTGATATCTTATATTCCTCCTCAAAATTGCCATTACATCGGGAAACAATTTTCAATGGTGAATTTCCACATGAATTGGTGAAATCATAAAGAGCAGAGACAATGGCAGAACGAGGTTGGGGTAATTTGTAAAGTTCTGATAATTGATGATAATCACCTTTATTTGAAATATTAAATAGGGTATCAACTTTTTCGTTGACAATTTTACGCTGATGATCAACTGTACCCCCAATTGTATGCTGAATTCTATGTGTTAATATAAATGCCGGGACAGCACTATTATGATAGAAATCTGCCAATTCGATCTTGAAGTTTTGTAAATCGATTGTCTCTTCGGATTCCAGATCAAAATGTACGATGGAATTGATTAGATTTTGTAAATTCTGGCCTAAAGCAATTAGGTTCTCAAGTGGAATCGTTTCAAATTTGCCGATTTCGCCACCAACTTCAATTAAAATACCTTTATTTAAGTCAATGGCCATCTTTAGGAATTAATTGGGAGAAACGAACGAACAAAAATACTATTTTTTTAAATATAGCCCAATTAGAGGGAAATATTATGAATGAATATATCATAATCTCATATAAAACAATTATACTTTTTGTTAAATTGCAATTTTATTTGGAATTAAATAAGAATCTCATACGGATTTATCTTTGATAAAACTTGATTTTAACAATCCATGAATACCCTAAAACAAATATTAACCCCCCGCCCATCCGTTTTTGACAAATCCAGGCGTGATGTGGTTCTCGACCTAATGGATCTGACGGATGGTAAAATAAATCCGGAAGAATTTTTCTCTGAAAACTATATTACAAATGGTATGGAGCAGCTCTATGAGGCTGTTTTTAAAAGGTTGGAAGGAAGATCGGATGACGGTATCTTCAAGTTAACACAGGCAATGGGTGGAGGGAAGACCCATAATATGATAGCGATAGGCCTATTGGCAGGATTCCCTGAATACCGGGAGAGAGTGATGGGCAAGATCTATAAGACATCCTTTGTGAAGAAAGCAAGGGTTGTATCCTTTACAGGACGGCAATCATCTGAGTTTGGGATTTGGGGGACAATAGCTGAACAGATGGGTAAAAAGGAGTTGTTCAATGACTTCTATTCACCCTTGAAAGCACCAGGACTTGGCGAATGGATAAAATTGTTCCAGGGCGAACCTACTGTGATCCTGCTGGATGAGTTACCTCCCTATTTTCAAAATGCTGCAACCATTTCAGTAGGAAAAGGGACCTTGGCAGATGTGACTACTCATGCATTATCCAATCTAATGAACGCTATCGGAAAGGCTGAACTATCAAATGTTTCTCTGGTCATTTCAGACCTTACGGCTACATATTCAAGGGGGTCGGGTGCGATCACCGAGGCTTTACAGAATTTTGAGAATGAAACCAGACGTTCAGCCAGAAACTTTACACCTGTTCAACAGAACAGCGATGAGATTTACCATATCCTACGGAAGAGGTTATTCGAGCAGGAAATTAATCAAAAAGATGCCGATGCCATTGCCGAGGCTTATGCTGGTGAACTTTCTAAGGCTGTCAAAATGGATTTAACCAACGAACAACCTGAAAAATTGAGTTCAGCTATCAAATCCTCCTATCCTTTTCATCCAGCGGTAAGGGATTTATATGCACGTTTCAAAGAGAATCCGGGATTTCAACAAACCCGCGGGCTTATTCGGTTAATGAGAACCGCGGTATCAAACATGTGGGATAAGCAACACGGCTGGTCTGATAAAAGTTTGCTGATACACCCGTATGATATAGATCCAAATGATCCGGATACCTTTTCAGAACTTTCTACCATTAACGATACACTCGCCAATGCTATTTCGAATGATATTGCTTCAAAAGGGGATGCCGCTGCCGAAAAAATTTCGGATGAATTTGGCAATGACCTTCCACTGAAAACCGCAAGATTGCTGTTAATATCGTCATTGAGCATGGTGCAGAATGGGATTAAGGGACTGAAAGTAAATGAAATTGCCGCCGACTTAGCCGCTCCTGGGATTGACCTTGGTACGTTAAATTCAAAAGTAATCCCTGAACTCCGCGAAAAATCGTGGTACCTTCACCCCGATAGCAGTGGGAACCTTCTCTATAAAAATGTACAGAACGTTTCTGCCATGATCAACTCGTATAAACAACAATATCAAAAGGAATCAGTAAAAAAAGAGATCATACGATTACTAAATGAATTATTTGTTCCTTCAACTAAAGATTGCAAAGATTGTTATCAAAAGGTCTTTGTACTTCCAAGTATTGACCAGATTGACCTGGATTCAAGAAACGTTGCCCTGATCATCTATGAACCTCACTTACAGGGAGGCGTCCATCCCGATCTTCAAAAGTTGTATGACCATAATGATCGGTTCAGGAACCGGATGCTGTTCCTAACCGGCGATCATCAATCGATGGAAAATATATATGAACAGGCAAGGGGGATCAAGGCATCGAATGCAGTGATTGATGAATTCAAGAAACAAAAGGTGGCCAGCAATGATCCACAATTCGATGAAGCAAACACCCAGTCAGAGAATTATCAGTTTAAATTCAGGTCGGCAGTGACAAATGTCTTTGTAAAACTTTTCTACCCTACAAAACGAGGCCTTCTGGATGCCTCTATTCAGTTGCAATTCACCGGGAATAATTATAATGGTGAAGAGCAGATACGCAAGACCATGGAGGAAAAGAAGAAGTTCACCAATGATATCTCCTCAGAAAATTTCATCAAGCAGATCGAAGCCAAACTTTTTGCAGGACAGAAATCCCTCCCGTGGGCTGATATCCTTAGTAATGCTGCTCTGATGACCGATTGGTTATGGTGCAAACCAGATGCATTGGAGCAAGTCAAAGTAAGTCAACTTAAAAAGGAACACTGGCGTGAAAATGGAAACTGGATTGAAATTGGCCCATTCGAAAAACCACCAACCAAAGTCACAGTGCAGCAAATAGAACGAAATCCTGACACAGGCAAGGTAAAACTCAGGATTAAACCGGTACATGGTGATAAAATCCTTTATCAATATGGCAAAGGAGTAACAGAACAATGTCCAGAGTGGGATTTTCAGAATATCATGGAAACCGATGCGATGGATGTTGAGTTTCTGTGCATTGATTCTAAAAATGAACATGAAAAGGGGAAACCTGTGCTCTGGACCAATGAAATAACTCTGAAATATGGATGGATCCCACAAGGTGACGAAACCATGATGGAGATCAATGTAGCTCCAAAATCAGCACAGGTAAAATATACTACGGATGGTAGTGAACCATTATTGAATGGTGGAATCTATCTATCGCCTTTTCTGGTGCAGCCTATGACATTGGTTTCGATTATCGGAGTGACGGATTCCTTTCATTCTGAGATAAAATATGTGAAAGTACCAGCCAAACCGACTAAATTCGAGATCAACAAAATGATACCATTAACCTGGAAGGTACGCTTAAAAAGGGATTCGACTTCAGAAAGCTATAAATTGGTAGATGCCCTTAAAAAAACTGGCGCCAAGGTTTCTGGGATCGATATCAACTCTCATGCTGAGGACTGGGTAAGCCTGCAGACCAGTCCGGAAATGACTTTTGAAGCCAGTCTTGTGGAAGAATACTTGAAATTTATTCAGGATCATATCTATGGGAAAGGAATGCTGGGACTGCAAATTGATGCCTGTCACTTTGAAACCGGGCAGAAATTTCTGGATTTGATCCGTGAACTTAAAACAGACTACAAAGAAAATGAAATTGAGCAATAACGGCTTGTTTGAGTCTGCTTTGGGTTACGGGTTTGTGCCCGCACAAAGTCAGCACCATTTTGTTGTTTTCATCCCGAAATCGAAAACAAAGGATATTGCGATTTTTGAACTTCCGGTATTCGATGAAGATTTGACAGAAGATGGTTTATATGCCAACTTTATCGGACCAGAAGGAACCGGAAAGATCATGCTTCATTCATCGAAATGGGAAAAGATCAAAACCTATGCAAGGGTTGAATTTAACCAGCGATTGAAACTTATGGGGCTCCCGTTATACAACTGGAAGCAGGGAATGAATCAACTCCATCGTCTATTTGGGAAAGAACTTATGGTATTGGCTTGGGCCATTGAAGATGCTGACCCGGGGAGTATGCCGCAAGCGGTAGAGAACTGGCTGGGTTTGAAACCCGAGGAACGATGGTGGCTTTATACCATGACCAATGCAGCTACCGGCCATCCTACACTTGGGAAAGGAAGAGGCTGGCGCAAAGCCTTACGATATGCCCTTACTGAAAACCCCATCCCCGAAGGGCGGTATACCCAAAACCTACTCGACGAGGTTCAGAAATCGTTGTTTGAAGAAGACCAGGAATTCTATCAACTTAAAAAGAAGAATGATAATGAATAGGTCGTTAATTGAGGTTCAGTTCCCTGTTTCAAAACTATCAAAAGAAAGCTATAAAGAGAGGAAAGCTGTTGCAGGTCAAACTCTTACCGGAATTGGTAAATGGTGGGGACGGAAACCCTTGATCTTAGTGCGGGCGACCATCCTTGGACTATTGCTACCTGCAACCGATGATCCCGAAAAAGACCGGGAGATTTTCCTAAAAATCCTTACAATGGATGATGAGGGATTACTTCTCAGAAAGGGAAAGCCAATCCCAGTTACTATATTGCAAGAAAATGCAACCCCTGCCGAAATACAAAGATATTTCGACCCGGATGGAGGATGGAGAAGCAGCATTAACCATGAAGACAAGCAAGAATTCGAAAAGGTAATTTTTCAACGGAATCTGAATTACGACCAGAAATTGGAGTATTGCCACAGACCTGAACAAGTTGAAGGCCCCAGTGTAGAATCATGGAATACTATCAATGCCCATCTTGGAACACGAGCCCGAAACCTGAACGAACTGATCGCCGAATTAGGAACAAGGCAATTCGGAAATATTCCAAGAGTTGGCGATGCCTTTTGTGGAGGAGGGTCTATTCCTTTTGAAGCTGCCCGCATCGGTTGTGAAACATTTGGAAGCGATCTGAACCCTGCCGCAGCGTTGTTAACCTGGGCGTCATTGAATATTGTTGGTGGTGGACCGGAAGTATATGAAAAGGTGATAACCGCCCAAGAAACAGTATTTACCAAAGTGGATAAACAAATCACAGAATGGGGTATCGAACACAATGAAGAAGGATGGCGCGCCGATGCCTATTTATATTGTGCCGAGATAAAAAATCCAAAAACAGGGTACATGATACCTTTATCCCCAACCTGGATCGTATCAGAAAAATTTAAAGTTTGTGCGATTTTGGAACCAGACCATGAAACCAAACGATATCGTATTAAAATTGTCACCAACGCAACAGATGAATTATTTGAGAATGCCCGGAACGGAACCATTGCCAATAGTGAACTCATTGACCCCATGGAGCCTGATTCGAGAATCCCGATATCAACTATAAGAGGCGATCGTACTATTAATGGGAAAGTTGTGTATGGATTGAGAATGTGGGAAAATGAAGATATCATACCAAATAAAAATGATGTTTTTCAGGAAAGGCTTTATTGTATTCGTTACATTGAACGATTTTTCGAAGTAAAAAAGAATTTTACACAAGGAAAAAGGAAATTCAGCAAAGGCCAGATAATAACAATCAATGATTCGAAAAAGATTAATAGGCTGGATGATTTGATTTCAAATGACACTTTGAAAGGGAGTAATAAACGTCATTTTATTGAACCGAATGAGAATGATTATGTACGGGAAAATAAAGTAGGACAATACCTGAAAGAACGGTTTACTTATTGGCAAAAAATGGGTTATATCCCTTCTAATAAAATTGTATTCGGGGTTGAAACAGATAGGTTGCAGCGTGAACGTGGCTGGACACATTGGCATCATCTTTTCAACCCCAGACAGTTATTAATAAATGGTTTATTCAATTCAGTGCTAAATGAAGTTGATTTTATTAATAGAATTAAACCTTTAATAATTGCCAGAATCTCAAATATCAATTCACGATTATGCAGATGGTTGCAAACACAAGGTGGCGGTATCGGAGGAGGAAAAGAAACGTTTGACAATCAAGCCCTAAATACACTTTTTAATTATTCATGCAGAACATTCAATACTTTGCTATCAGCCAAAGTAAATTTTCCGACCTTAAAAAAAATTGAAGAATCCCTAATTTTTACGGCTGATGCAAGAAATATCAGTTATGAATCAGACTTCTTTATAACAGATCCCCCTTATGCCGATGCTGTAAATTACCATGAGTTGGGAGATTATTTCTTATCCTGGTATGAAAAACAATTAAAAAAGAATTTTCCTGAATGGTACACAGACAGTAAAGCTGCGCTCGCGGTAAAGGGAAGCGGAAAATCATTCAACCGAAGCATGCTGGAGTGCTACAGTAATTTTACTCGTCATATGCCAGACAATGGGGCGCAGGTTGTAATGTTTACGCATCAGGACGCTTCTGTTTGGGCCGATCTGGCTTTAATTCTCTGGGCAAGCGGACTACAGGTAACAGCAGCATGGACCATTCAAACCGAAACAGATGCCACCGGGATCAAGAAAGGAAATTATGTACAGGGTACTGTAATTATGGTTTTACGGAAACAAACCAGCTCTGAGACTGCTTTCTTAAGTGATATCCAGGCCGATGTGGAATTTGAGGTCAAACATCAGATAAAGCAGATGCTGGCCATTGATGATCAGGATGATCCTAACTTCGGTGATACCGATTATCAGCTTGCTGCGTATGTTGCAGCATTGCGTGTGATCACGGGATACCGCAACATCGAAGATATGGATGTGAAATATGAACTCGAACGCGAAAGGAACCCGAGTGAAAAGAGCGAACTCGAGCGGATTATCGAAGATGCCATAAGGATTGCAATGAATGAATTGGTCCCGACAGGATTCAGGGAAAATAACTGGCGCCGGTTAAGCCCAGAAGAGAGATTTTACCTGAAAGGATTAGATCTTGAATATAAAAGTGAGTACCGCAATGGAGTATACCAGGAAATGGCGCGTGGTTTCGGATTACATGATTATAGGTATATGCTCAATACCAATAAAGCAAACCAAACACGGTTGTACACCTCCATTGAATTCAAGAACCGGGATCTTGGAACGGAAGGATTCAGCAATTCACTTGTCAGGAACATTCTATTTGCAATCCACGAAACATCTATTAATGAGGATCCGATGACAGGAAGAAATTGGCTTCATACAGAACTGGCTGATTATTGGGAACGACGGGAACTGATCCTCGACATTTTCAGGTATATTGATTCCCGTTGCCATTACCTGGAACACTGGAAGGGTGATATCACTGCACTGGATCTGCTTAAAGGAAGAATAGAAAATGACCGCGTATGATTAACCGCTTTTCATCACGTCGCCAACCTGTTTCAGAAACCTTTCTGAATGCACGGTTACGACATGCCCAATGCTATGACAGGATCGCCGGCTATTTCTCATCCTCTATTTTAGAGGTGGCTGGAGAGGCAATTGAGAGTATTACCGGCAAAATCAGACTGGTTTGCAACGCCGAACTGGCACAACGTGACATTGAAACTGCCCGTACCGCAGAAATGGCCGTGGGACAGGAATGGCGATTTCATTCAGAAGACAAATTGAACGAACAGGTACAGCCCCGCTTACAACGGCTTTATGAATTACTGAAAAGCGGGAAAATGGAGGTGCGGGTACTCCCCAATGATGTTTTCGGGTTGATCCACGGCAAAGCGGGTGTAATCACTTTGTTAAATGGTACAAAAACTGCTTTTTTAGGCAGTATCAACGAAAGCAAAACCGCGTGGAAACTAAATTATGAATTACTATGGGAGGATGATTCGGAAGATGCTATATCATGGGTTCAGGAGGAATTTGACACCCTTTGGGCTCATCCTAAAGCAGTTCTTCTTGCCCAGGCAGTTGTTGAAGATATTAAGCGATTGGCAAACCGAAAGGTTATCTCCCTCGACCGATGGAAAGAAGGGGATATACCCGCAGGAGCAATTGTTGAGACCCCGGTTTATAGAAAGCAATATGGATTATGGGCGCATCAGAAGTACTTCGTAAAACTTGCGTATGAAGAGCATCTTTGCGGACGGGGTGCCCGTTTTATACTGGCCGATCAAGTGGGACTTGGCAAGACCGTTCAATTGGCCCTTGCAGCCATGTTAATGGCCCTGCATGGAGAAATGCCAATTTTGGTTATTGCACCAAAGACATTGATCTGGCAATGGCAGGAAGAAATCAAGAAACTACTTGATTTGCCATCGGCTGTATGGGATGGAAAAGCCTGGGTTGATGAGAATGAAGTCAGGTATGTTAATGCCAAACCTGAAGATGCGATCATAAAATGTCCAAGAAGGGTTGGCATTATCAGTCAGGGCTTGATTATAAGAGGTGGAGCGCTTGTTGAGAAGCTATTGGAGAAGAATTTTGAATGTGTCATTGTAGACGAGTGTCACCGTGCGCGACGCAGGAATTTGCATGCCGGGTGTGAAGATGAAAACCCTGATCCAAATAGATTGATGGATTATATCCTCCGGATTTCTAAGCAGACCAAAAGTCTGCTATTGGCAACAGCTACACCAGTCCAACTTTATCCGATTGAGGCATATGATATGGTGATGATGTTGGCGACAGGTTCAAACCATATATTAGGAGATGAGTTAAGTATGTGGAGGAGGCGAGATAAAAAGTATATGCTTGACTTGGTTCAAGGGGTACAGGAACAACCCGAAAAGTTTACAGACCGATGGGACTGGATGAGGGATCCCTTCCCTCCTGAATATGAGGATGACCGGGTTTGGGGTCACATCCGAAGACAAATCAGATTGCGACCTGTTGATTATCTGGTAACCGGGGATCAACTCAGAAATTTGAAACCTTGGGACCGAAAGAAGCTCGAAAACTTTGATGCATTCTTCACAAAAACAAATCCTTTTTTACGACATATTATACGGCGAACGCGGACATTCCTTGAAGAAAACAATGACCCGATTACTAATGAACCTTTTTTGAAAAAAGTATCGGTAAAATTATTCGGTGAAGATGATAATGAGGCGATTTTGCTACCGGGTTACCTTCAGGATGTTTATACCACAGCCGAAGAGTTCTGCAATTCCCTTGGGGAGATCATGAAATCAGCCGGTTTCATAAGGACATTGTTACTTCGCCGGATGGGAAGCAGCATCGAAGCTGGCAGGTTAACTGCATTAAAAATGCTTGGAAAAGATACGACCTATGCAGAATTGACGGAGGAAGATGATGAGGATTTTAAAGATGAGAATATTGAAGCAGCAATAGAAGTCGAACAAAAAACGGGAATTAGCGCAAGGATTACAGGAAAAGAACAAGAGATACTACACAGACTAATAGCCCTGCTAGAACAAAATCAGGAAAATGACCCAAAAGTCAACAGACTTAGAGATTTGCTATTTAAAGAAATGTGGGTAGAATTGGGGTGCATCGTATTTTCGCAATATTATGATACTGTTCGTTATTTCTCCAGTATAATAGCAGAAGAACAACCGGACATGCCGATTGCAGTTTATGCTGGTGGAAGCAAATCGGGAATATGGTATCACAAAGAATATCAACTCTGCTCAAAGGAAGAGATCAAACAGAAGGTACAATCTGGTGAGATCAAACTTGTTTTTGGAACCGACAGCGCCAGCGAAGGCTTGAACCTTCAGCGGTTAGGGTCTCTTGTAAATATTGACCTTCCATGGAATCCCACCAGGCTTGAGCAACGCAAGGGACGTATACAGAGAATTGGCCAGGTGCGTGATGAAGTATTTGTTTACAACATGCGATATCATGGTTCGGTGGAAGACCGGGTTCACCAACTTCTTTCCCAACGACTACAAAATATCAACGCAATGTTTGGACAGTTACCAGACATTCTGGAAGATGTTTGGGTTGAAGTAGCCATTGGAAATAAGAAAAAGGCCGAGGAGATCATTAATGCAGTTCCGGAACGTAATCCATTTGAGATTCGTTATGACCGAATCGAGCATGTTGATTTTGAGACTTGTAGTGAAGTATTGAATAAGGAGGAGGTGAAGATGAAGTTGGGAAAGGGATGGTAGATTACAGTATTCTTTTTATATACCAAGCAAATTGATATGTATCTGTACAAAATTCAACTATGGAATTTCAGAAAGTTCGGACAAGAAACTGACGGAGGAAGCAGTATTGGGTATGGAAGCATTCCTGACTATGCAAAAAGAATATGGACTACCATTCCAAGAGTATTCCTTTCCTCCTCCATACCTCAATCTTTCATTTCACAGAAATTTCGCATCAATGAAAATAGTTGCAACCAATCGAGCAATAACATTATTAATCCCGAAGAACTAAGAGGTTATGACTGGATAAAAAGGAAAGGCGAAGTGACAAATATCTCCTCAACATGATGAGATTAATAAAGGATTCCTGGGATATGTGATAACGAAACCTGCCCGGCAAATAGAAAAAAAGCCGCCCTTTAGAGACAGCTTCTTTCATTTAGTGAGAGTTAATATTAGTATCTCTTTCTGGGAGTGTAGTGGGTATGTAACAGTTCATGTGACTTATGCCCAAGGGGTTCGCCAAGAAAGTCTTTGTAGATTTCTGCTACTTCAGGGTTTTCATGTGATTTACGGATGGGCATACCCATATCTTCTTCATAGATGGCAGATTTACGTTTTGCACGGATCTCAGGATTTGTCGGGATGGGTTGACCACCACCGCCAAGACAACCGCCCGGACAAGCCATGATCTCGATAAAATGATAATTGGCTGTACCGTCCTTTACATTCTGCATAACCCGTTTGGCATGTGCAAGGCCATTGGCGACAACACATTTCAACTCGACACCCTCCAGAAATTTCCATTCTGGTTTCGTTTTTTCAATTTTAATGGTGGCTTCACGAACTTCACCTTCTGTACCGCGAACAGGAGTGATATTTAATTTTTCAAACGGAACTTCCCGTCCGGTTACGATTTCATAAGCGGTCCTGAGGGCAGCCTCCATAACGCCTCCGGTAGTTCCGAAGATCACTGCAGCGCCGGTTGATGAACCCATGATGCTGTCGAAACTTTCATTCGGTAAGGACTGGAAATCAAGACCTGCCTGTTTGATCATGATGGCAAGTTCCCGGGTAGTAAGCACGTAGTCAACATCTTTATAGCCACTGGATCGCATTTCCGGTCGATCAGCTTCAAATTTCTTAGCTGTACAGGGCATGACGGAAACCGAAATGATATTCTTAGGATCAACTCCGCGTTTCTGTGCATAATATGTTTTCGTCAAAGCGCCAAACATTTGCTGAGGTGATTTGCATGAAGAAAGATTCGGCAGTAATTCCGGGAAAGTATGCTCGATGAATTTTATCCATCCCGGTGAACAGGAGGTAGTCATCGGCAGAGCCACTGTGGTATCTTTGTCAACCAGGACTCTTTTCAACCGGCTGAGCAGTTCATGACCTTCTTCTATGATGGTAAGGTCAGCAGTAAAGTCAGTGTCGAGGACTGAATCAAACCCGAGGCGTTTCAATGCTGCAACCATTTTCCCGGTGACGATCTTTCCGGGAGGCAATCCCAATGCTTCACCAAGGGCGATTCTTACAGCAGGAGCAGTCTGAACTACCACATGTTTTGTTTTGTCATATATGGCTTCCCATACCGGGTCAACATAATTCTTTTCTATGAGAGCGCCGGTTGGACAGCGGTTTACGCACTGGCCACAATTGGTACATACCACTTCAAACAGAGGGTTTTCGAAGAAAGTGGAGATCTTCATTTTATCGCCTTTATAAGCAACATCGAGCGCACTAACACTCTGCAATTCTTCGCATGTTCTAACGCAGCGCTGACAACGGATACATCTGCTGTCATCCTTAATGATGGCAGAATTGAACCGGTCGATGGTATATTTTTTTCCGGGTACAAGATCCAGGAACAAGTGGTCGCCGGTAAGCATTTCTGATGCGAGGAACTGAAGTTCACAGTTACCATTCTTGTAACATTTTGTACAATCTGCATTGTGTTCAGAAAGCAGAAGTTCAACGATATGTTTTCTTGCCAGACGAACTTTTCCGGTATTTGTAAAAACCTGCATGCCTTCGGAAGCGGGCATTGCACATGAAGCCACCAGGGTTTTCGAACCGCTGACCTCTACGACACATACACGGCAGTTACCGGCAACGCACAAATCTTCATGATAACAAAGGGAAGGTATATGGATATTGGCTTTTCTCGCTGCTGCCAGGATTGTGGTATCTTCCGGTACCGTAACATCGATGCCATCTATCTGTAATGTTAACTTATTCGCCATAATAGTATTAATTATTAGATTAGTAAATCATTTCTTCCTTAAAGTTGTTGACGATTGATGAAAACGAGTTGGCAACAGATTGGCCAAGGCCGCATTTGGCGGTTATTTTCATGGTTTCGCTTAATTTCATTAATTGATCAAGGTAAACGACAGGTTTGTCGCCTCTTTTCACAGCTTGGATTCCTTTCTTAAGTTGCTGGCAACCTACCCTGCAGGGAGTACACTGACCGCATGATTCTTCTTCGAAGAAATCCAGGTAGTTGTGCAACACATTATACATGGAACGAGAACTGTTGAAGATCATCATCGAACCTCCTGTAGGAACACCTTCGAACCCGATAATGGTATCCTTGAACTTTTTCATCGGGACGCAGAAACCGGAAGCGCCTCCAACCTGAACAGCTTTGGTATCGCCATCTCCGAATTCTTCCACAAAACGGATCAACGGCATGCCCAATTCAAGTTCATAGATCCCCGGTTTAGGGGTATCACCGGAAACGGAAAACACTTTTGACCCTCTTGAGTCATGTGTACCCAGTTTACGATATTGTACCGGACCGATCCGGCATATCATAACAACATTCACGAAGGTCTCAACATTATTGATAACCGTGGGTTTTGAAAGATATCCGGCAACGGTCGGATAGGGGGGTTTGTTTCTTGGCTCACCCCGTTTTCCTTCCATTGATTCAAACAGTGCACTCTCTTCCCCGCAAATATAAGCTCCGCTTCCCATCCTGATCTCGATGGTAAAGTCAAGCTTCAGCTTCTTAGCATAGGCATGAAATTCATCCAGTTCTTTTAACAGGTCGGGTAACATAAAACGGTATTCACCGCGGAGGTACATAAATCCTTTTTTTGCACCGATTACTTTTGCGCAGATAGCCATCCCTGAAAATACTTTTCTGGGAACCCTGGAAAGTATCTCCCTGTCTTTGAATGTTCCTGGCTCTCCTTCATCGGCATTGCATACAACGTACTTTTCTTTTACAGGCTGCTCAGCGGTATATTTCCATTTAATCGCGGTAGGGAAACCTGCTCCCCCGCGGCCTCTCAGACCGGAATCAAGAATATCCTTAATGATATCTTCATTGGAGCGTTTTAAGCTTTCTTCCAATACTTTATATTTTTCGTCAGAGTATTCTCCGAATATGAGGTCTACTCTTTGAACTAATTCTGCCATATCTTTTTCTCCTTGAAGTTTTTTATGATTTGTTCATGTATTCAGCGATGATATCATGCACTTTTTCAGGTGTAAGTTCGGTGTACGGCTGATCGTTGATCAGCATTGCCGGGCTTTTATGACACCATCCAAGGCAGTTGGTTTCCAGAAGTGTAAATTTCTTGTTCTGGGTAGTTTCCCCGGATTTGATCTTCAACATATTCTCGAGAGCCTGTAAAATCAATTTTTTACCATGCATATCGCAGGTAATGGTTTTACAAACACGGATTACATATTTACCTCTCGGAACAGTATCCAGGAAAGAATAAAATGTCGCAGTACCATAAACCTGGGCGGCTGAAAGATCCAGTTCCTTTGCAATATCTGTTAAATCATAATCTGCAAGAAAACTTTGTCTTTCAACCACTCCCTGTAGAATGGGCATAAGGCTTGTTCTGCTTCTGCCATACTTTTCTACCAATTCCCTGATTAAATTCCCATTTGGTGACATCGAATAAGTTTTATTTAGTTAATATATTGATTTTAAATATTTTATATTAAATTTTACTTCTCTAATGAGGGTACAAAATTAGAATTTCTTTTGTTAATAAACTAACAACCGTGCCAATATTTTTCAACGGTGAAAATTTATAGACATTCTAAATAATGTTCTATTTAATAGAAAATTTGTGATTTTAATCAAATTCTTTTATTTTTACTGGATAAATTAATATATATGAAAATAGCTGACATAAATTATGAATTAGCGCTCAAATGGATTTTGTGGCTGATCGCCCTTCATTCAATAGGATTTGGCATATCCCTGATTGTGCTTCCGATCTCTGTTATTGAATATTTTGGCTTCGATCTTCAGGAAAAATTCTTTGCAGTACAGGGAGGTGTTTTTCACATTGTTGTGAGCCTGGCATATATTATGGCCGCCCTTGACCTTGCCCATTCGAGGAAACTGATTATATTGTCCTGTACAGCCAAATTTATGGCGACGATATTTTTATTGTCCTATTTCTTCTTTGGCAGACCGATATTTATGGTCATTTTCTCAGGTTTTGCTGACTTTTTAATGGGGTTGGCAATCCTGTTATTATATCTCCAGTACAAAAAAATGAATCTGAAACCACTTGTAAATGAAAAATGAACTACCTTCAATTGTGATCACAGGCGCCTCCGGGTTCATCGGCAGGCACTTCATGGATTTTGCCAAAGATCATTTTATTATCTATGCTATAGCCAGGCGTTCGGCAAATGAAGCCGGGATCCATTATCACCCCAACATACACTGGATACAATGGGACATAGCTTCTGTGACCAAACTCAAGGAGGTGCTTGAATTTATCAATAAGAAAGGAGGCGCTGACTTTATCCTTCACCTGGCCGCTTTCTATGATTTTGATTATGCCGATAATACTGCATATCAACGGACCAATATTGATGGAATGAAGAATGTGGTTGAACTGGCCAGGCAGTTAAAAGTAAAACGATTCATCTTTGCCAGTTCCCTCGCTGCATGTAATTTTCCCGACCCGGGGGTAATGATTACCGAGCAAACCCCACCTGATGCTGACTTTGCATATGCAAAAACAAAAAAGGCAGGAGAATTGATGCTCAAGGAGTGTTCCCGGTCATTTCCCTGTTCCGTCATACGTTTTGCAGCCGTTTTCAGTGACTGGTGCGAATATCCACCGTTGTACAAGTTTCTTACTACATGGCTTTCAAATGGTTATGATCATCGTATACTCGGAGGGAAAGGGGAATCTGCTGTTTCCTATATACACATCAACGATCTCGCCAAACTGATCCTCAGCATTATCCGGCAAAGTCACCGGTTGCCATCATATGATATTTATGCTGCCAGTCCTGACGGATCAACTTCACACAAGGAATTATTCGAGATTGCAACGAGGGATTTCCTAGGAGAAACCATAAAACCGATCTTTATTCCCAAGCTGCTTGCATATCCGGGGATCTTTTTCCGGATATTGATGGGGGACCTTGGGATCACCCCCAAGCCTTTTGAACGTTACTGGATGCTGAAGTACGTGGATTTAAAGTTAAACGCGGATGCTTCCTATACACGTAAGGTATTGAGCTGGCTCCCCTCTCCACGGTATCATGTCACCCGGCGTTTATTATTTATGCTGGCCAGGATGAAAAGTAACCCGCTGGAATGGCATACCAAGAATGAGGCTGCATTGAAGCATATTTCTTACCGTACCAACCTTATCATTCATGAATACCTGATGCTTGATAAGGAGAAGATCGTATCAAAGATCAATGCAAGGTTAATGTCGTTGAATAATTCCCATCTTTTTGCCAATTACCAGCAGATGGACGATCTGCGGTTCAAATCACTTACAAGTACCTTATTCAATATTCTTGCTTCTGCTGTTTACAGTTCTGATCACAGTTTGTTGATCAATTACATGGATGACATTGCCATTCCAAGGTTTGCAGAAGGGTTTCCGCCCAGGGAGATCTCCAGCATGCTTACTGTTTTCAGTGAGGTAATTACCGAAGACTTACTTGCCATCACAGAGTTTAAATTCAAGAAACAGGATCTTTATGACTTTATTGGATTAAATTTTCAGCTTGCCCAGGATGAGGTGGAAGATAAATTTGAGAACTATGAATTTCCTGAAAAAGATGTCGCTCCCCAGAACAGGGTAAATCTTAAAATCGATGGATTGGCGGTGAGTGTTGAAAAAGGTACATCCATTCTTGATGCAGCACGACAGTTAAATATTACCATCCCCACATTATGTTACCACAAAGACTTGCAGATTGCAGGGAACTGCCGGGTTTGTCTTGTTGAGTCAGTTGGTTCAAAGACCCTTGTTGCATCCTGTGCAACCCCGGTTGAAGAAGGCATGGACATACTTACGAACAGTGTGAAGATCAGGGGGGCAAGGAAAACCATGATCGAGTTGTTGCTTTCGGAGCACAATGCTGATTGCACAAAGTGTTATAAGAACGGAAAATGTGAGTTGCAGGGACTGGCATCAGAATTCAAGATCATCTCCCCATATTATCTTGATCTTGTTCCCTATAAAGATTATACAATCGATGACCTTTCTCCTTCTATTATCAAGGATGACAGTAAATGTATCCGTTGCCAGCGTTGTGTAAGAACCTGTACGCAGATACAAGGGGTCAGCGCAGTTGGCGTGGCATACAAAGGTCCGGATATGAAAATTTCAACCTTCTTCGGACGACCATTGTTTGAAGTGATCTGTACTAATTGCGGGCAGTGTATTGATCGTTGCCCGACCGGCGCGCTGGTTGAAAAAAATTACATTGAGGAAGTCTGGACTGCAATCTGGGATAAAAACAAGCATGTAATTGTTCAGACTGCGCCTGCCGTCAGGGTTGCATTGGGCGAGGATCTTGGTATTGAACCCGGCAAAAGGGTGACGGGTAAACTGGTTTCGGCCTTACGAAGGATGGGATTTGATTCGGTGCTGGATACGGCATTTTCAGCCGATCTGACCGTTGTTGAGGAAGGAGCCGAATTTCTTGACCGGTTGAAAAGGAAACTGGTCGATAAAGACCCGAAGGTAAAGATCCCCATGACAACTTCATGTTCCCCGGGATGGGTCAAGTTTATCGAACAGACTTTCCCTGAATGCCTGTCAAATTTGTCTTCGTGCAAATCTCCGCAACAGATGTTCGGAGTATTGGCAAAGACCTATTATGCTCAAAAAAGAGGTTTAAAACCGGAAAATATTGTCACGGTTTCAATTATGCCGTGTACTGCAAAGAAATTCGAGGCTGATCGTCCTGAGATGCGTTCCAGTGGATACAAGGATGTAGATTTTGTACTCACCACCAGGGAACTTGCCATCATGATCACCCAGGCAGGCATAGATTTTAATTCACTTCCCAATGACCATTATGACAGTTTGATGGGGGAAGCTACCGGGGCTGGAGTTATCTTTGGGGCTACCGGCGGTGTTTCTGAAGCAACCCTCCGGACAGTTATCGAGAAAGTGACCGGGCATGAGGTTCCCTTTGAAAATCTTGAGATCACACAGGTCAGGGGCTTGGAAGGTATCAAGGAGATGAGTTTTCTGATTGAGGATACCGTTCCCGAATACCGATTCCTGGAAGGAGTAGAGCTCCGTGTTGCCGTTGCAAATGGATTGGCAAATGCAAGGAAGATCATGCAGGATGTCAAAGACAAAAAATCGCCCTACCATCTTATTGAAATTATGGCATGCCCGGGAGGTTGTATCGGGGGCGGTGGCCAACCGATTCCTACCAACGCTGAGATCCGCCAAAAACGAATGCAGGCTCTTTATGCAGAAGAAAGTGGGCTTGAATTGCGGAAAGCGCATGAAAATCCTGAAGTGATTATGGTCTATGAGGAGTTCCTTGGAGAACCGCTTGGGGAGAAAGCGCATGAGTTACTTCATACGCAGTACCTGAAGAGGATCATTTAACATTAATGCAGGAATGCAGGAATGTAGAAATATAGGAATATAGGAATGACCATTAATGGTCATTGGTCAATGGTCAATGCAATGGTCAATAGTCAATGGTAAATGGTAAATTGATCAGGTTTCTGATTTACAAGCGATCAGTTCAGTGAGTAGTTTGTCCACATCTTCAAGTATCTGAGGATATTTGTCTTCCAATTCCCTGGTCAGCGAAGTACTGAAGTAGAGATCTTCTATGATCTCAATGGCTATGATGTCGATATCCTCGGGGATCTTTACGCCGATCTTTTTGCCCAATTGAAGCGCCAGCAGGAAACTGGCATCATGCAGGTTGGAGAGATGGAGTGTCTCTTTGAAATCGGAAGGGGAGAAGTGATATATGCTTCCCGGAATTCCGTCTTTGGTGCGGATGGCGTCGATGAAGATCACTTTTTTGTACCCATCGATCATTTCAACAATCTCCAATCCTCCAAGGAAGGCTGTCTGAAATTTCAGGGGAATAGGGTATGATTTTCTCTGGAGATCTCCGACCAGTTTTGGCCCGATCCCATCGTCAGTAAGGTGTTCATTACCAATACCCATAATGAGTATCTGATTCTCCCGGTCTTTGCATCTATCCATATTTATTGATCCTATTTCAGACCTTATCCTCTTCGGGTAGTTTGAAGGAGTTCACCTTCCTGGTTACGAACATTCAGTACCATTCTCATTTGTCCGGGCAGTGAATGGGTAGCACAGGAAAAACAGGGGTCGTATGCACGGAAGGCCATTTCTATCATATTCTGGGTTCCTTCAGTTACCGGCATGTTCTTTTTTATCAATCCCTGAGCAGCTTTTTTGATGGACATGCAGATGGCTGCATTATTATTCGTGGTTCCGACGATAAGGTTAACCTTCGTAACCATGCCTTTAGAGTCCGTCCAGTAATGATGGGTCAGGGTT
The DNA here is from genome assembly GCA_026391355.1 of Bacteroidota bacterium. Taxonomy (GTDB): domain Bacteria; phylum Bacteroidota; class Bacteroidia; order Bacteroidales; family FEN-979; genus CAIYUC01. The sequence goes on from JAPLDH010000047.1 coordinate 164,086, forward strand.
CCACGCTGTGCTTCAACAGTTCCGACTCCTTCTCCAACAATTTTCCCAAGAGGGGCGCGAAGTTCCGTGCCCGTGATATCCGGATCCTGTGCCAGTTCAAGGCAATGCTCTGCAGAATAGATCAGTTCAACCAAACGTGCCCAGTGCATAGCGAGGGTAGCATGTACCGGTTTACCACCGAGTATTTTGTACATGGCTTCGTATTCCTTCTGTGCAATCGGGGTGGTCATTCCGTCGGCTGCATTCAGCCGTGAAAGTGGAGTGGCCTGGTAAACACCTGAATCCTGCCCATCGATAAATCCTTTCCATCCGATCTTTTTCAGATACGGGAATTTCAGGTAACTCCAAGGTTCCACTCGTTCTTCAACATATTCCATATAATCACGGGGGCTGTATTTATAGAGTTCTTTACCTTCCGTATCTACAACCCTCACTTTTCCGTCATAGAAATTTACCTTGTTATTCTCATCCACCAGTCCCATTGAATGGAGCTTGAGTGAATAAGGGCCATTCAGTATGATATCGACATAATCTTTATTACCGAGTACAACATCCTGGAAAAGCTTCATGGAGAACTTTCCGAATTCTATAAACCCTTCTGCTTTTTTTACAATATCATCCCTTTGCTCCTCCGTAAGTCCTTTTTTAACACCACCCGGGATGTTCATGACTACATGGGTTTGATGTCCACCCAGTAATGCCTGGATCTCCTGGGCAATCCGGCGTTGTTTGATGACCTCTTTTCCGATCTCAACACCCACCTTGTTAATAACGCCTAAAAGGTTTCTTTCAGCAGCGGGGGCAGTAGGTCCGACCACGAAATCAGGAGCGGCAAGGGCATAAAAATGGGCGATATGGCTGTGAACAAAGTGGGCCATATAAAACAGTTCCCTGAGTTTCTTTGCGGTAGGAGGCGGTTCGACACCAAAAACTGCGTCAATGGCTTTACCGGAGGCCATATGATGACATCCAGGACATACACCGCAGATCTTGGTGACGATGCTGGAAAGCTCCTCCACGGGTCGTCCTTCACAGAATTTCTCAAAACCTCTTAATTCGGGAACCTGGAAATAAACATTGTTGACATCCCCGTCATCATTAAGAAATATTTCGATTTTTCCATGTCCTTCGAGACGTGTAATAGGGTCAATAGTGATTTGTTTCATACAACTTTCCTCCTTAATATTGAACCGGGAAGACTGAAGCGGTAAAAGAGCCCGGCTGGATCGACAATATCTTCAATGATCTTTGAAATTTCCTCTTCAGAATTGGAATCGATCATCGTTCCGATGGCCGATATCATTTTGGCGCCCGGATCAGAAGAAGTGGACGGAGGCCCGTAACATCCGCGGCAGGGAGAATTTCCTTCCACGCACCTCACTCCACATCCCCCGCGGGTAGCCGGCCCCATGCAGATGACTCCCTGCTCAAGAAAACAGGTTACCTTGTCATCCTGGATTTCCCAGGGACGATAAAACTTCTTTATCTTTTTATTTTCCGATTTAGTCCGCTTGCATTCGTCGCAGTTGGTTTTCTCCAATGCTCCAACAACTGTGCCTTTCGGTGGGAGTGGTTTACCCGAAACGACCAGGGAGAACACCTCGACCAGCCGTTCACTCTGCGGAGGGCAGCCGGGAATGTAATAATCAACATCCACCACCTGGTCCAGGCAACGGACCGTATTATATAAATGGGGGATTGTCAGTTTCCCTTCGGGCACCTTCACTTCCGTGAGGGGACGGATCTTTTCCGGGTTCAGGGTGGATTCTGATTCTTCGTACACCCTTCTCAAAAGATCTTCCTTTACGGTAAAATTGGCCAGACCGGGAATTCCTCCCATGTATGCACATGAACCATAAGCAACAAGGATCTTGGATTTCTTCCGGAGAAGTTTCGCTATATGTTCATTCTCACTGTTTCGCACAGCTCCGTTGAACAAGGTCAGGTCGATATGACCATCCGGCATGGCTTCAACATCCTTGTATTTAATATCCAATGCAATCGGCCAGAACACGAGGTCTGCTGCTGCAACTATGTCAAGTACCTTCTCGTGTACGTCCAGTACGGAGACACAGCACCCGCCACAGGCAGATCCCCAGTAAATGGCCAGGTTCAGCTTGGGTTTCTGATTGGTGGTTTCGTTCGACATTCTATGACTTATTAAGATTCGACTTCAAGTGTACTTTTAACTTTACTTGGACCAAGTGTGAGAAGGGTTTTGGTCATATTATTTACGAGTTCGGCAAATTGTTTTCCTTCGCTGGCGCTGATCCACTCGAGTTTGATACGGTCTTTTTCTATCCCCATTTGCTCTATATATTTCTCGATCAGCCTGAATCTGCGCAGGCATTTGTAATTCCCTTCCTGATAATGGCAGTCACCAGGATGGCAACCGCAAACAAGTACGCCATCGGCTCCTTCCTTAAAAGCTTTTAGGATAAATGTAGGTTCAATCCGACCCGAACACATGATCCGGATTACTCGGATGTTGGGCGCATAGCGCAAACGGGATGTACCTGCCAGGTCAGCGCCGGTGTATGCACACCAGTTGCATAAAAAAGCGACGATTGTTGGTGAATAACTCATGGTTAAAATCCTTTATATGACATTGACATGATTCCTTCGATTTCCGAGATGATCTGAAGGTCGGTAAAATGTTTGCTTGTAATCGCTCCTGCCGGACATGTACCACCGCAGGTGCCACAGCCTTTACAGAGAACTTCATTGACCTCAGAAACTTTCTTTTCTTTGTTGTAGGATATTGCTGTATAAGGACATACGCTGATACAAGTCTGGCATCCGCAGCACATTTTTTCGTTTACAAAAGCGGTCGTAACCTCGACGGGACAGGTGCCTGTGGCGATTGTAGCCAGGATCCTTGCCGCCGCAGCTTTGGCTTGGGCCACCGAATCAGGAATATCCTTTGGTCCCTGGCAGGTCCCTACAATATATACACCGCCGGTTGTCGTTGCTACCGGATCCAGTTTAGGATGTTTTTCAATAAAGAACTGGTTACCGCAAAGGCTTACACCGATGGCGCGTACCACTTCCTTAACATGATCGACGGCTTCCATATTGACCATCAGGATGACCATATCCACAGGAACTTCGATTGATAGGCCAGAAAGCTTCTCATCCATTTCAATGATCATGTTGCAGTCGTCATTACGGTCAGCCTCCCTGATCCTGGGAAGTCCGTCCTGCTGATCGAACATCAGGAAGATGATCTGCTTATGGGTTGTAAGGGCATAGAACTCCTCATGACCTTTACCATAGGCCCTCATATCGGCATAAACCTCGAAAATGTTTGCTGAAGGCAGGGCTGCACGGATCTGATGGACATATTTCAATGCTACCATGCAGCAGGTCCGCGAGCAATATTCATGGTAATTTTTATTCCGGCTTCCGACACAATGAATGATGGCAACATTCCGGGGCTCTTTACCGTATTTTGTAAAGATCTTCCCTTTGGAAAGCATTTCTTCAAACTCTATGGATGTAACTACATCCGGGAATTTACCGTAACCGTATTCTGTGATCCCGGAAGGATCGAAAGGTTTCAAACCCACTGCAGCAATGATATTACCAAAAGTGAGTTTGGCCGGTTCATTTCCATTGACCTGGATAGTGGTTGTAAAATTACCGATATAACCTGACACATCAGTGATCTGTGTGTTCAGGAAGACGTCGATATTGGGATGGTTCTCCACGCGTTGAATGATGGGCCGCATCATCTGCTTGGAGCTGGAAAGATGTGGAAAAAGAAGATCGAATTTAGCCACATGACCACCCAGACGGTCGGTTTTTTCTATTAGGTAGACTTTTTTTCCGGCATTTCCGATTTCAAGTGCAGCAATCATTCCCGATACTCCTCCTCCAATGATCAATGTGGCGGGATCGACGCTGACAGAGCGCTTTTCAAGCGGTTCATGAAATTCAACACGCCGGATTGCGGCAATCACCAGGTCGATGGCTTTTCGAGTAGCTTCCGACCGATCGGTATGAACCCAGGAATCCTGTTCCCTGACATTGGCCATCTCGAAAAGATAGGGATTGATCCCCGCTTTTTCACAGGCTTTCCGGAAGGTGAGCTCATGGATCCGGGGGGAGCAGGCTGCTACTACCACCCGGTTAAGATGATGTCCCTTGATGTCCTTGATGATCAACTCCTGTCCGGGATCGGAACACATATATTTATAGTTCTTGGCGAGTACCACATGCGGGAGTTTGCTGACTTCCTGAGAAACCGCTTCCACATCAACCATCTTGGAGATGTTGGTTCCGCACCAGCACACATAAACGCCTATTCTTGGTTCTTCCATACGATTACCATTTACTATTTACCATTTACTATTTACTATTTCAATTACCATTGACCATTTACTAATTCGTGTCACGCGTTACGCGTCACTACTTTTCCTCTTGCCTCGTACCTGGTGCCTCTTGCCTATTTTGGAACTGCATGTTTTTTAAGTTGATGAAAATATGCAGCAAAAGGCCGGTAAGCCAGATGAGACCATTTTGAGAAAGGTACTTCAATCAGGATCATCGGTACAAGGATCGCCATGTGGGCGATATACGAAAAATAAGTGGCCATGGGCATACCATTGATCCTGAAAATATGGATCAGGATACCTGTAACAACTGTTCCGGTGAGCATGGCAAGAAATAACCAGTCACTCACATGTGAGAATTTGAATTTGATGTCTTTATGGATGATACGGCCGATAATTGCAAATCCCAAACCAAACAATAAACCAAAAGTCGCATAATATCCGAGGAGTCGCTGTGGATCATAGAAAGGCAGTATCTCTTCTGTCTGAAACCATTTAAGAAAAACAACAATTACAATGAACATAATGGTATATCCCGACATAAGGAACCAATGTGAAAGCCAGTACTTTTTATCATCACATTTTGAGAATTTCGGCTGAACTGCAAAATTGAAAATTAACAGCCAGAATTCACGGATGTGTACCCATAATGAAACCTTGGTTGTGCTGTTTTTCCAGATGATCTTGTAATACATCCTGAAAATATTTGAAATAAGCAGGGAAGCTACCACAAAAGCCATGCTCCAGTCGAATGGTTCAATGATCCCTATTGGAGCAAATGAATTTACTCTGACACCGCCTTGAGCTGTGAGGGTAGTATCGAATTTTATCCCGAAGGAGGGCAGAATAAACAGGAAGGTGATGACTACAAGGGAGGCAAAGAAGAGTATGAAACCGAGCTCCCATGTTTCGGATGTATAGAACTTCTTAGATAGGCCTGTCCAATCATACAATGATGTAAGATAGCGTCGGAGTGACATCATCAGCTCTCCCGGGTTCGCATCCCTCGGACAGGTTTTGGTACAATCCCCGCAATAGTAGCAGAGCCAAGGCTCCACGCTTGATTCGATGGGTCCTTTGAGTCCCATCTGCATCAGTCTGATCTTTTTTCTCGGAAAAAGAAACCCTTCTTCTGATAATGGACACATTGCAGTACACGTTCCGCAATGATAACAGGCGTTCCAGTCGCCAATACCGTATTTGATCAGTTCATTTCTCAGATCGGGTTGAACACGGATACTCATGGTTGTTTCTCCTTATTATTGAATCAGTGTTAGTTCTTTGATCCTGCTTTCAACAGCAGATAATGATATAGTAGAAAGTCCATTACTTACTTTACCTCTTAAAATGCTCTGGATGACCCTTGCGGCTGCTGCTGATCCCTGCGCAACGGAGTCGGGAATATCTTTTGGTCCCTGGCAGGCGCCGGCCATGGAGATGCCTCCCCTGAAAGTTCCGGTTGGATCCACATTATAATTGGCTTCTTCAAACCAGCCACATTCGGTGACCGGGATACCGAGCATTTTACTAAGTTTGAGATTATCTTCCCCTGGTTCCAGGCCGATTGAAAGTACGACCATATCCACATAGTTTGCAATCAATGTTCCTTGCAGGATATCCTCTCCACGCAAAAGAAGTTTACCCCCTTTTTCTTCAACCTTGGCTGTCTTGCCACGGATCATGGATACACCTTCTTCCTTTATTCTTTCATAAAACTCTTCATATCCTTTACCAAATGCGCGCATATCAATAAAATATTCAAACACTTCAGCTTCCGGAAGTTTTTCCAGCACAAGGTGGGAGAATTTAAGGGAATACATGCAACAAACCCTTGAACAGTATTTGTTATAATTTTTATCCCTGCTTCCGACACAATGGATGATGGCAATTTTCTCCGGTTTACCCGATTCATTATTAAATATCCAATTGCCCTTTTTGTCCTGAGAACGGTATTGGATATTTCCACCGGTAGGTCCCGAAGCATTGAGAAGGCGCTCAAATTCCAGGGAATTCAGAACATTCTTGAATTTCCCATATCCAAACTGTTCCATCCGGCTTGCTTCAAAAGGCTTATAACCGGTGGCAACGATAATATTCCCGACATTGATAGTAATATCCTGGTCCTGTTCATCCAGGTTGATACAATCCGGTACAGGGCATGCTTTGACACAGGCTTTGCACTTTCCATTTTTAATGTATATGCAACTTTCAGCGTCAATCAGGTATTTATTGGGCACTGCCTGTGGAAATGGAATATAAATCGCTTTTCGCATGGTTGTTCCTGCATCGAATTCACTGGGTGCCTGGGCCGGACATTTTTCGGCACATGTGCCACAACCTATACAGGTGGCGACATTCACTTTTCTTGCTTTCTGACGGACTACAACGTTAAAATTTCCGGGTGTGCCGTTCACTTCAATGACTTCACAATAACTCATCAGCCGGATGTTCGGGTTCTGGTTAACCTCTACCATCTTGGGTGTCAGAATACATGCGGCACAGTCGAGCGTAGGAAATGTTTTATCAAATGTTGCCATTTTCCCACCAATTGTCCCTGTTTTCTCCACCAGGTAGACGAGGCTATTCCCGTTGGCAATTTCGAGGGAAGCTTGTATTCCTGCTATTCCGCCGCCAATAACAAGCGTAGCAGGATTAACAGGGGAATCATCAGCGATGGCGACAATCTCGAATGGAATATCTGATACGGCACAGGCAAGCAATGCTTTGGCCCGGTCCATGTCATTTGTGAGTGAAAGTCCGTAATCATTGAAGCTCACAATTGTGACATTATCAGGATCTTTACCGGTCATTGCCATCACCTTGGAAAACAAGGTTTTCACCGTTCCTGCCATCATTCCTGCTATGATCAGCCTGTTCAGGTTATGCGTTTCGATCTTTTTAATGATGTTTTCTTCATTCCAGGGAAAGTCATTATAAGACCATATATTACTAACATTTGCAACCCCCTTAAGGTAGCTGTACAATTCATTATAATCCAAAGGATCGGGGATCAATTCAGGATGTTTATACAAGAATACCCCGGTTTGCTCAGTATTTTTCATGTTTTGAAGAATATCTGTGACTGAACGTTCTATTGTTAATTAATTAACAAATTAAAAAAAATAAAGTCGTTAAAACAATGACATTTGTCATATTCTGAAAGAAAGTTAAGAAAAGGTAAAAAAAATCAGGAAGGATAGGATGGGTGCTACGGAAATTTATATTGAAATGTTAGCCAGGCGTGTTAATTCTTCATTATTGGTGATGAAAATTTTTCTTCCTTTTATGGAAATAAGTTTTTCATCCTTAAATTCAGATAAAAGGCGGATAACTGTTTCAGGCGCTGTACCGATGATGTTTGACAGGTCGTTACGGGTAAGATTCAGATATGTTTTATCAGGATTAGTAGATTTTGCATTGAAAGATTTATTGAGAAAAATCAGCGCTTCTGCCAGTCGTTCTTTAACAGGTTTCTGGGCAAGTGAAGTCATTTTTAATTCTGCTTCTTCAATAAGCTGGCTCAATGTAAGGATGAGCAACCGGGTAAATTCCGGATATTTGACCATCAACTGGAAAAAATCAGTCTTGGTCACAAAACAGACATAGGAATCTTCAAGAGCGGAGGCAGATGTTGTGTGGTTATTACCGGTAACCAATGCTTTCAGCCCTATAAATTCACCTGGGAGCACGAAACGGATAATATATTCACGGCCATCATTTCCTTGTTTGTAAACTTTAACTTTTCCTTCCATCAGGCAATAGATGCCGACAGTTTTATGACCTTCATGATAGATGTCTTCACCTTTCCTGTAAAAATGGACACTTTTCTGGTTATTCAGATAAAGAAGATCCGCATTATCCAGAGAGGAGGAAAACATCGATTTTCCCGCCGGACATGTTTCGCATGTGAACTCTTTTGACCGTTTTACCACTGTTGCTTAGGGGAATGTTATTATAGGCAAATATAGGATAATTTTTAAAAAGCAAGTACAAGACAACACTTTGTCAAAATGGTTTACCCTCTTAATAAAGAAAAACCCCTTGCCGGTATTCTGACAGCCCCCACCCTTACCTCCCCCACGCAAGGAAGGGATCAATAGAACGCTTGCTAACATTATGGTAGACCTTTAGGAGAGCCGTCGATGCCGTATTTTCCAGTGGTCAGGTCGAATGCTTTTTCCGTTAAGTGTTTGAAAGATAATTGAGTAGAGAATATTGAACAACGAAGTCTGAATTAAGAAGAGGTGTGCGATGTGAGTGGTCGTTCTGCAACACTCCCTCGCTCATGCCTCTTCAAACTTCAAAAATCGTTGATCAATATTCGATATTCATGTAAAAATCAGAATAGTCCCCTGCAAATCCAGATTATTCCGACAACGATGGCAAGTGCCCCGCCTGAAAAAGTAAACCATTTCAGGAAGATCTGTTTTTCCCTGACAAAGGATTGAAATGCAACAAAGCCAAGGATAAATGCGAAGATAACCATGACCACAATAGTGCCGGTCGCAAAGGCAATGATGTAGATCAATGATGCGGTGAATGTAGTAAAGGCCAGGGAGGGAAGAAGTGCAACGAGGTGGCTGAATCCTGAGAATCCATGAACTATTCCAATGAACAGAGCGGTAAAAGCATTCTCCTTCACCACTTTTTCATGGGTATGGTCATGATCATGCTCTATATCATGGGTATGCGGGTGAATGTGCGCATAAAGGAAGGGTTTGGTGTGGAAGTGTGTATGTGGCCTGTTTTTGTGCACATGCCGGCGATAGGTTCTGATAATGGCCCAGCTTCCAATCCCAATAAGAAGGAAACCGATGATAAGGTCGCTGTGTTCAGCTATGGAATCAACCGGTATGAATTTCTTGAAAAGAAGGAATACTCCCCAAATAAGGAGCATTCCGATGGTATGTCCCAACCCCCAGGAAAATCCTATAAGCCATGATTTTTTCCTGCTGTCAATTGCAAGTGGCGTTACTGCTGCAAGATGATCGGGGCCGGTGACCACATGCGCCATACTTGCTGCGATTCCGGTGAGGAAAATGACCATGGAGGATTTTTGAAAGGGTAAATGTAAACCGAATCAATCAAAAAAAAAAATTAGTTATAGGTGACAAGGTGACACGGGAAAAATTAAAAGTCAAAAGTCAAATATCAATAAACAGCAAACTGGAAACAGCAAACTGGGAACTGGTCAATGGTAAATGGAAGAACTTTCCTATTTTTACACCTCCATCCGGAAAGTGAAATGCTAAAAGAGACCACCTCCATCCTCATCCATGTCACCGGCCTTGTTCAGGGTGTTGGATTCCGTCCGTTTATTCACAGGTTAGCACATAAGTACGGGTTAACAGGTTGGGTAAGGAATACGAATGAAAATGTGATTATCTGGATTGAGGGAGGAAAAGGAGAGGCAGATCATTTTTTAGAAACCTTGCGAACGGAATGTCCTGAGGCTGCCATCATTGAAGATATCATGACAGATAGTGTCCTGCCTGAGGGATTCACTTCATTTCAAATAATCAAAAGTCAGGATGTTTCGGAGGAAGTGACCGGTATCAGCCCGGACATTTCAGTTTGCAATGATTGTTTGGAAGACATGGAAAATGAAGGTACCCGTCATGATTACCCCTTTGTGAATTGCACCAATTGTGGCCCGCGGTTCACTATTATCAGGGATCTGCCTTATGACAGGAAAAATACCACGATGGAGCCTTTTCCACTATGTGATCATTGTAAAAAGGAATTTGAAGATATTGAAGACAGGCGATTTCATGCCCAGCCGGTTGCATGCTCTGTTTGCGGTCCGGAATATCGGATATGGATTTCAGGGAAAGAGGTTTCATCTGATATCCATGATATCATAGACAGGTCAGTTCAAATTCTTGAGTCAGGTGGTTTACTTGCAGTTAAAGGGCTGGGAGGAATGCACCTGGCCTGCGACCCATTTAATGATGCTGCTGTTGAAAAGCTCAGAAACATTAAATCGAGGGAAGGAAAACCATTTGCCTTGATGTTCAAAAATATTGATTGTGCCAGGGAATATACTGATATCAGTGAGGAAGAAGAGGCATCCCTGACCTCCTGGCGCAGGCCCATCGTATTATTACAACAAAAAACAAAAAACCACGGAACTACTGGTCCAGTGGATTCTTACAAGAACTCTGCACTTTCAGCAAAGGTGAATGCCGGTCTCGAAAGCATCGGGGTCATGTTCCCATATATGCCTTTCCATCATATGCTCTTGCAACGGGTACACATTTGTGCGATCATTCTGACCAGTGGTAATTTAAGCAGTGAACCCATCCTCACGGAAAATGAAAAAGCCATTAACACCTTTTCTTTACTGGTTGATGCAGTAATTGTGCATAACCGTGAAATTTGGAACAGGACGGATGATTCGGTGGTGAGAATAATCAATGGGAAAGAACGGCTCATCCGCCGGTCACGGGGATACGTTCCCATGCCTGTTAACACATCACTGAACGTTGATGGGATTATTGCCTTCGGCGCTGAACTGAACAACTGTTTTTGTGTTGGTAAGGGGCAAAAAGCTATTTTTAGTCAGCATATCGGTGATCTGAAAGGGTTGGAAACAACGCTTTTCTACGAACAGACAATCGACCGGTTCATTCGTTTGTTCCGGATAAAACCGGTGCTGGCGGTTGTAGATATGCATCCCGACTACATAAGCACAAAGACAGGAATGAATTTCAGGGATCTGCCTGTTATCAGTGTTCAGCATCATCATGCACATATCGCCTCCTGTATGGTGCAGCATGGATTGGATGAGAAGGTGATCGGCGTGGCGCTGGATGGGACGGGTTACGGTGATGACGGAAAAATATGGGGTGCAGAATTCATGGTATGCGATTTAACCGGTTACAAAAGAATAAACAATTTTGAATACATACCCTTACCGGGAGGAGACATAGCTGCTGAGGAACCCTGGAGGATGGCCGTATCTTATCTCTACCGGGTTTTCGGAACTTCTTTCCGGGATTTAAAACTTCCTTTCCTGGAAGAACTGAGCACTGCAAAGACACAAATGCTGGTTCAGATGATTGACCGCAAAATAAATTGTCCACCTGTTTCAAGCGCCGGACGGCTTTTTGATGCTGTTTCTTCACTCCTGAACTTATGCCAGGTGGCAACATTCCCCGCTGAGGGGCCTATGCGTATCGAATCGGTCATTACAGCAGGGATCGGGGAACGGTATCATTTTCAATATGACGGACCCCTTAATTTTGATATAACCATCCGGGAAATTGTACGGGATATTTTAAATAATGTGGATACCGGGATTATCTCGGCAAAATTTCACAACACAATAATTTACGCTATCTTTGAAAATGTTAAAAAAATTCGGGAACAAGAGGATATTAATAAGGTGGTATTATCGGGAGGGGTTTTTCAGAATGCCATTATTCTTTCAGGTTGTGAAGATCTCCTCAGGGCCAGGGATTTTGAAGTTTATTCCCATTTATCAATACCTGCAAATGATGGAGGTATTGCACTGGGACAATTGATCATAGCAGCAAAAAGGAGAGAAAAGAAATGTGTTTAGGTGTCCCCGCAAGGGTTATACGGGTCGAAGACAATGAAGCGCTTGTTGCAGTCGGAAGCGTTGAATACAAGGCAAGCCTTCTCCTGTTGGAGGATATTAAGGAGGGCGATTATATCATCCTTCATGCAGGTTTTGCCATTGAAAAGGTAGATCCTGTTGAAGCCGGGGAGACCCTAAAGCTTTTTCTGGAAATCGAAAAGGATTTCCCTGAATAGAGAGCAGCCAATGAAATATGTTGATGAATATCGCGACAGGGAGCTGATTGAAACAGTCTCACAGGAGATAAAAAAAATCTCGAAAAAGAATATTTCCGTGATGGAGGTTTGTGGTGGACATACCATGGCCATTCACAGGTTTGCACTCAATACAATGCTTCCTGATACTATCCGGTTGCTATCTGGACCGGGATGCCCTGTATGCGTATCAAGCCAGTCATTTATTGATACTGCAGTCGAATACAGCAAAATTTCCGGGATGATCATAGCCACATACGGAGATCTTATCCGTGTTCCCGGTTCGCATTCTTCGCTGGAAAAGGAAAAGAGCAATGGAAGTGATATCCGGATCATTTATTCAGTATTGGAAGGGCTGGAGATTGCCCGTGCAAACCCGGAAAGAACGGTGATTTTTCCGGGCATCGGTTTTGAGACTACATCACCTGCAACGGCTGCCACTGTTATCAAAGCAAAAAGGGAAAATATATCCAATTTTTTTGTTCTCAGCGCCCATAAGATCATGCCTCCGGTCATGAAAGCGCTGGTAGAGGATGGGGTAAGGCTGAATGGCTTTATCGCACCCGGACATGTAAGTGCGATCACAGGATCAGTGATTTACAATGACCTGGCTTCCCGTTACGGCCTGAGTGTAGTGATTTCCGGGTTTGAGCCGCTCGATATCATGCAATCCATTCTTATGCTTGTGAGGCAAATTGAAGCAGCTCACCCACAGGTCGAAATACAGTATAAAAGGGTGGTGAATAAGGAAGGGAATAAGATTGCGCAGGAATTGGTAAATCACGTCTTTAGAACCTGTAACGATGATTGGAGGGGGTTGGGAATGATCACCTCCAGTGGATTATCCTTGTGTGATGAGTTTGCGGAATTTAACCCGAAAAGGCATTTCAGGATCAACGTTCCGGAAACCATCGAGCCGAAGGGCTGCATATGCGGAAATATTTTACGGGGGATGAAAACGCCCCCGGATTGTAAAAATTTTGCAAAGGAGTGTACACCTATGAACCCGATGGGCGCCTGTATGGTATCGTCAGAGGGGACATGCGCGACCTATTATAAGTACAGAAACTAAAAGAATTGATAATACAGGGAACCTGAACCGATGATGAATGTTAATCATGAAAGAATCATACTCAGCCATGGAAACGGTGGACTGATGATGCATGAACTGATCGAGAATATTTTTATCAGACATTTTGACAATAAAATCCTCAGGGAGCAAACGGATGCTGCGATCCTTAAGATGGATTCATCCACAGTTGCTTTTACAACGGATTCATTCGTTGTTGATCCTGTTTTTTTTCCGGGAGGGGATATCGGAAAACTGGCCATTTGCGGCACGGTCAACGACCTTTCTGTTTCCGGGGCAATCCCTTTGTATCTCAGTGTCTCATTTATCCTTGAAGAAGGCTTTCCATTAAAAGACCTCGAAAAAATCGTGTTGTCAATGAAAAGAGAGGCGCAGAAAGCAAAGGTAAGGATCGTAACCGGGGATACAAAAGTTGTGGACAGGGGAAAATGTGACAAGCTTTTCATCAATACAGCCGGAATAGGAACCATCCGGAAAGAAAACAGGCCGATCGGTTCAGGTAAACGTATTCGCACGGGTGATAAAATCCTCATAAACGGGAATATCGGGGATCATGGAATAGCTGTTATGAGCGCCAGGGAGTCATTTAACTTCAGCACAACTGTTGTTTCCGATTGTGCATCACTGAATTTATTAATTCAAAAGATATTAAACAATTGTTCACAGGTCAGATTCATGAGAGATCCGACGAGGGGAGGGGTTGCTACAGTTTTAAATGAACTGGTCAGGAAGGGAAATTTCGGAATTGAGATTGATGAGGAGTCACTTCCTGTAAGTGAAGGTGTAAGGGGAATGTGTGAAATCCTGGGATTTGACCCCCTGTATATGGCGAATGAGGGTAAAGTGATGATTGTTGCCGGGGCAAGAGAATGTGATAAGGTTTTGTCAATTATGAAAGGAATGAAAGAAGGCAGGCAAAGTGCTGTGATAGGGGAGATTGTAAGCGATCATCCGGGGAAAGTGGTATTAAAGACCATTACCGGGGGAAAGAGGATCATAGATTCATTGACGGGCGAGCAATTACCCAGGATCTGTTAATCTGTTTTTATGCATGAACTATCATTGGCTTTGGATGTAATCGACCTGGTAACGGAGGAAGCGGGGAAGAACAGCCTGAAAGATGTATATGAGATTCACATCGAGGTTGGAGAGATCAGCGGGGTGGATGCAGATGTTTTTCAGCGGGCGATGGAGATAGTTTTGAAAAATTCCTCCCTGGGTAAGGCGAAGGTTAAAATCCGGAAAACGCCGGGAATTGGAAGATGCACTGCTTGTGATAAAGATTTTAGCGTTTCCGATTTTCTGGCATGTTGTCCCGGATGCAATGGTTATCCTTCAGAGATCATCGGTGGAAAAGAATTAAGGGTAACATCGATTATAGGAGAATAATATTAAAAATTGAGGCAGACTCTTTTAAACATAAACTATGTGTGAAACTTGCGGTTGCGGCCAGCCGGATGAATTTACCATCAGGGTTCCGGGTCAGAATGAAAACAACGAACATTTCCATCCTGACAAGCAGGGTGGGCATTATCATACTCATTCCCACGATCATGAGCATGAACATGATCACTATTATGAACATGATCATCAGGGCGACCGGGTGATTGAGATCAATAAGGAAATCCTTGCAGAAAATAACCTGGTTGCAGAACGGAACAGGGGTTTCTTTGAAGGCCGGGGTGTTTTATGCCTGAACCTGGTAAGTTCTCCCGGCTCCGGAAAGACAACCATCCTTGAGAAAACGATCAGGGAAAGAAATGAGGGTTACCCGGTTTCTGTTATCGAAGGCGATCAGCAAAGTATGAATGATGCCGAAAGGATCAATAAGACCGGAGTTCCTGTTATTCAGGTTAATACTGGAACCGGCTGTCATCTGGATTCAAAGATGGTAAGCAAGGCATTAAAACAACTGGAAGTCGGAAATCATGGGGTGTTATTCATTGAGAATGTAGGAAACCTGGTTTGCCCGGCTTTGTTTGATCTCGGAGAAACAAAAAGGGTGGTTGTGATGAGTGTAACCGAAGGGGATGACAAACCGGAGAAATATCCCTATATGTTTATCTCCTGTCAGCTTTGCCTCATCAATAAGTCTGACCTTTTACCCTATGTTGATTTTGATGTGGATAAATTTATCAGCGTGGTGAAGAAAATTAATCCAACACTTGAATTTATCCTAATTTCTGCAAAAACAGGGGAAGGTTTTGAAAAGTGGTTTGACTGGTTGGATAAAAACAGGAAATGCCATGTCACTTAACCGCTATTTTCTGCGGCTTGCATATAACGGCAGTAAGTATCACGGATGGCAATCACAAAACAATGCCACTACCATTCAGGAAATGCTGAATCATGCAATCTCCTTGCTTGTTTCGGAACAGGTCAGTTTGACGGGAGCAGGCCGGACAGATACAGGTGTTCATGCACGGGAGTTTTACGCTCATTTTGATCTCTCCAGGCAATTGGATGAACAAGCGAGGAAAAAACTGGTATTTAAGTTAAATGGCTTTCTTCCTGAAGATATTGTCATCTTTGAAATAATGCCGGTTAAACCCGAAGCAAATGCACGTTTCAGTGCCCTTTCACGTACCTATAAATATGTGATCAGCACCAAAAAAAATCCATTTCTGGAAGGATTTTCATATTATCTCTTTGGTAACCTCGATATCGGACTCATGAACAGGGGAGCTGAGATTCTGCTGGAAACAAAAGATTTCACCTCCTTTTCAAAGGTCGATACCGATACAAAGACCAATATCTGCAAGGTTTACCATGCAGCGTGGGCCATGAAGGGCGACGAACTGATCTTCACTATCAAGGCTGACCGTTTCCTCCGGAATATGGTACGGGCCATTGTTGGTACACTCCTTGAACTTGGCCGTACACGAATCACCCTGGATGAGTTCAAGGTCATCATTGAAAGTAAAAACAGATCTGCCGCAGGAGGTTCAGTACCTGCATGCGGACTTTATCTCGAAGAAATAGAATATCCGTCAGAAGTGTTTTTATTACATCATTAGCTCAATCAATCATTAATTAATGATGCCGGCTTTACCGGTAGCAATAAAATTCTTTGTCCGGATATTTATTATATAGATCCCTGAAGGAACTCCCCTGACATCAAGTTGAACTTCCTTACTTGTTACAATTACATCCGAAGAATATATTACTATTCCTCTGGAATTAATGATCTGTATCCTGACCTTTTCATTTACCTGTTTATCGAAAATGATGTTTAGCTTTTCATTGGCCGGATTTGGATAGATTTTAATTGCAGGGGAAGAATGAAGGGGTTGTTCGTGGACCCCAAAGAATGAACCGCCATTGGGAAGCGTGCCGGTATTGTAACTATTCCTGACGATATCGATCATCTGGCGGAGTTTATCTACTGAAGGATAAAGCGAGTCCTGTCCGGTATAATCCCTTGCAAAGACAAAAGCAATGTCCAATTTCTGCAAATCTCCGGGGTGGAAAGTAAAGGGTCCCATCGATCCGGCACCCCGGATATCATAGGGTTCGACTCCTGTCGTTTGCGCTGTCCAGTTAACCGGGCCGTCGGGAACACGGCAACCTGTTCCCCAGTTCAATGAATCCGATTCACCAGGATACATGAACCTGCAGTCCGGGCCATAACCTCCCTGGGTTGAATGACCCTGGCCACCATAAATAAGGTGGGTACTGTCGTGCCAGATCGATTGCAGGGCATGATAATATTCAACTGCATATAATGGGTCAGACATATAATTTAACTGCGATCCGGAATTACCTCTGAGGGGCAGGAAATTCGTCAATCCGTAGCGTTCATTATCTGCAATACTATCACCGAAACCGGTACCATTGATACTCTCGTTGCAAAGCCGGTGACCTGACAGATCGAGTCGTGGCCTGTCATGACCTGACGGATCCATTAAAGGACCTCCAAGGATTGTTATTGACTGTGCGGGGGCATGTGGTCCATATGAACCCGTTTGACCTGTTCCGTCGTTAATTTTGCCGTTAAACCCGAAGAAACTGCTTCTTTCAACATCGCAGCCTATATAATCATCTCCGTACCATCCGATATCAAAATCTGCAAACAGGCCAAGGTAAGTTTTATAGTAAGTCCTGTTTGAGCGGTTGTATATTTGATAATTCATGAAAATTGTGTTTTTAAAGGCTGAATCATCGGGCATGTCAAAAGCGTATGCCATTGCATGAATCTCCACTTTCATTTTCCGTCCGCCGGATTCAAGGTGGTTGCTCCTGTCATCATTGAAAATTGCAAACACCGCCTCGTCCCCCTTGATCAGGGGATAATCACCATCTGTGGCATCGTACTTTCCATCCGAGTTATAGTCATGGTAAGGGGCAAGTCGGGCAGCCTGTCCAAATGCAGGATTTCCATTTCCCGGCCATTCCCGTATATTAACAGGTGTGATATATCCCGGGCTGTCCCAGTGGGTTTTATGATAGTCAATCTCTGTTTTACGAATCTTCCAGACCCGGTTCCATATTGTATCCTGGCAGACAGAGTAATTGACGGAATCCATCACAGGTCCGGCATAGAAATCAGCGAAAAGCCCCGGATCAATTCCTGTTGCTCCCTGTCTGTACCTTTCAGCAGCCAGATATAGCATGCTGTCATCCCCTTTTCCACCGATCCATGGTACGAAACTGAAAAAGGTTCCATTCTGGCTATTCTTAGGAACCCTGTAAAGGCTTCTTGATGATCCATAAAAATTTAATTCATTGCCGTATGCAAGAATTCCTGCTTTTACATTGTTAATATCCAATGAATCATAACTGTGGTCGTGGATACGGAAGAGAATATGAGCATTGGAACTTGTTCCGAGGGTATAATCCAGGATCGTATAGCTTCCAGCCTGATTCCCGTTAAAACCCCAATAGGGCTTTACCAGGTAAGTGATAAACCCTATATAATTATACGTAATTGTGATCAGCCTGCTTCCGGGAGAACCACCACCGGTAACTTTTATTGAATCACCATAAGGTACAGTATCATTATCAAGCAAGTTCACTGTTTTTGGGACTCCGGGGTAAAGATCCATGGTGTCGTTAACGGCCTTCAGTGTCTGCGACCTTAGGGGAGGGGAAGAAATCAGGAATATCAAAATGAACAGTGTCAGAAGGATTGAGTATATTTTTAACATCATAAAGGTTAAATTTTTTATAGAATGATAATTTTCCGGATAACCGACCATTTTTCACCTTCAAGATGCAAAAAATAAACACCCCGACCATTTCCAGAAAGATCCACTGGTATGCCTGGTTCCAGTTCATTTATCTTACGAACGATCACACGCTGTAAATTATAAATAGTCAGCTTTTTTACCGGGTCTACGGATTCAATCCTGAAAACCCCTGAAGATGGAACCGGCCAAACGTCAATCAATCCAGGTTCTGCCTCAGAAATCCCTGATGACTTTTCTTTCTGGACAACGGTAAAAGTAAGCGTTCCGCCATATTGGGAGTAAAGGAAAAACGAGGCATATTTTCTGGCGGCACCCTGATTTGACTTCAGGGTCCTGAACACCACGTAGCTATCTCCATTTCCGCTTGAAGGTTCACAAATCAACCAGTCCGGCATTGTCCCAATGATACTCCACCCGACACCGGTGTGTACAAAAAGAGGAGCACTATCGCCGGAAAATTGGTTTAAAACCAAGGTGTCCGGATTCAGTGAGGTGGTAAAAATGTATTCAAGTGAACATTTCCAGACCCCATTCTCTGTAGTACCTGCGTAGGCGTATGCCTTACTGACTATAACTGCATTCACGGAAGTATCCTTCAAACCTGCATTCAGTTGTTTCCAGTTATTTTCGTCGGCAATTTTATAGATGATCCCATTGATGTTGCTTCCTGAGAAGATGGTCGAATTAAAGGGGTAAATGAAAGTTACCGGATTTCCTGCCAACGGGTTAGGTACAGGTAACCAATCCAGTCCATCATTGTCAGAAATGAACATCCCTTGCTGGGTCCCTGCCAGTATTTTATTTCCTGATTTTCCGAGAGATAGAATATAGAAATTCCCCAATCCAGTGTTCCTTTGTACCCAACTGGTCCCTCCATCCACAGAATAAAAAAACCCATCATCCGGTGTTCCGGCATATATTTTTCCACCATCTGCAATGAGCGAAAGGATATGTCTTTCTGATGGCCCCGTGTTGTACCGGTACCAATTGTTTCCAAGGTCTTCTGAATGGTAAATCCCATCCATCGTACCCGCATATAAAAGGGTATCATCGACTGCCAATGCGGTGATATAGGGATTGTCCAACCCATTGTTGACCGGGCTCCAGCTGTTTCCGTTATCGGAAGAACGAAAGACCCCCATTTCCTGCGTGCCCGTAAAGATTGAATTCCCTGCAAGTTTAATGGATGTGATAAAAGGACTCGAAATACCATTGTTGCTTGGAATCCAATTGGTTCCCTTATCTGTTGATAGAAATACCCCACCTCCCCAGGTTCCTGAAAAAACAGTAGTTCCGTTTTCCGCAAATGCCGTGATCCTTGAGTTTCGAAGACCTGAATTAACAGATTCCCATGAAGGGTTGTTCAATCCGGAAAGAAATATCCCGCCACCGTCAGTTCCTGTAAATATGCTTGCAGGGGTACAAAGGAGTGACTGTATCCATGTATTGAAGAGCCCAAGGTTGAATGGAATCCAAGTCTGGCCTTCATCACTGCTGCTAAAAACTCCATCCCTGGCGGTGCCTGCAAAGAGTCGTGACCCTCCAACGGAAAGTGCATTAACAGTGGCATTTTCAGGTAAACCTGTATTCGAAGAAACCCACTTGGTTCCAATAAGATCAAAGGAATAAATACCACCGGATTGAGTTCCGGCAAACAGACGGGATGAGTCCGACACCATTGAGAGAATGTAAGTACCGGGTAGTCCGTTGTTCATTGCTTCCCAGTTGGAACCATTGTCAGTTGAATGGTAAACGCCACTGCCATAGCTACCAATAAACATTTGGTTGCCGGTCTTAACGATTGTATTCACCGGTACTTCAGGTATTCCATTGGTAATCATCGACCAGCGTCCTCCACTGTTATCCGAAATGAATAGCCCGGTACCGGTTCCTGCATAAACATTCGTTCCGTCAGATACCAGCGAAAAAATATTCAGGTTGGCCAGGCCGTTATTTGATGCTGTCCATGAATTGCCATTATCCGCAGAATAAAACACACCATTACCATAAAACCCGGCAAAGATGTTTTGTCCGGAAAGTGTTATTGTGTAAACAGCAACCTTTGGTACCCCGTTTTCCAGGGATGTCCAGTTGATCCCGTTGTCCGATGACCTGTAAATACCCGCCGAAGTCCCGGCAAAAAGCCAATTTACCCTGGATGCGATGCAATAAACAGTAGCCCCGTAAGGGCCGTTGGTCTCTGTCCACTGAGCTTTGGCAGGAAAGCTGAGAAGGAGGATTGTAGCGATGATCAGCAATGGTTTCATCAGAAACTATCAATGGTTTCAAAGATAAAAAGAATATCCGGATATTCTTTTTACTTTTGTCTTAACCCCTGAACTCATTGGTATTTTGGTTGATCATGGGGTTAAATGACAATGATGGGACTGGTTATGAAAAGATTGATATGCCTTTTCTTCTTTTGTTTTGTCTGGTTATCCTGTATATACTCACAAAAGATTACCGGTCCTTTCATAATGAAACCCATTTATTTTAATATTTCTCCACCATTAATTTCCCTCACAAAACCTTTATCCGTTAAACCGGAAAGTCGAAAAGCTGAAAGAGCGGAAAAAGAGATTTGGAATTGGTTCCGGAAAAACCAGAAACGCAACAGGTCACGGAAAAATTCAAATGATCAACTCAGACAGGAGTATTTCGGGAAAATCCAACCTGACTCTGTTCTCGGGAATTTTGATGGCACACCGAACATGAATACGGCTATTCCACCGGATACTTATGGTGATGTGGGTACAGACCATTATTTTCATATGGTGAATCTCTCATTTACGATCTTCAATAAATCCGGGAATATTCTTCTTGGCCCAATGAGTACAGGTGATATCTGGAACGGGTTACCTTATTCTTCAAATTCAGGGGATGGGATTATTCTTTACGACGACCAGGCCGACCGCTGGTTTATCACCACGCTGTGTTTGCCTTCTTTCTCATCACCTCCCTATTTCGTTATGGTTGCGGTTTCACAGACCTCGGACCCTGCCGGAGCCTGGTATCGCTGGGAGTATCAGTTCGAGGATATTCCCGATTATCCGAAATTCGGTATCTGGCGGGATGCCTATTTTATGTCCTGTAACCGTTTTCAGAACCAGAATACTTTCAATGGTGCATGTACAGCGGCTTTTGACCGGTCAGCCATGCTTGCAGGTGATCCTTCACCAACAATGGTATCGTTCACAATTTCTTCGAATACGAACATCACCTCAATCCTCCCTGCTGATTGCGACGGCCCATTCCCTCCGGCTGGAACTCCTGGTTATTTTGCCTATTTGGGCTCAGATTTTCTCGGAATATATGAATTTCATACCAACTGGACCAATCCTGGAGCCGCAACTTTCGGGAACCTGAATAAGCTAAATACAGGGTCATATAATTCCAATATCCAGGGAATACCACAAAAAGGTTCGTCAATAAAGCTCGATCCGATCTCCGACCGGCTCATGTACCGGCTGCAGGTTCGGAAATTCAGCGATCACCAGTCGATGGTCGTAAACCATACCGTCAGGGTAGGAAACCGGGCAGGGATCAGGTGGTACGAGATGAGACGAACAACCGGTAACTGGTCATTGTACCAGCAGTCGACCTATGCCCCCGACAGCAATAACCGCTGGATGGGCAGCATGGCAATGGATTCTGCAGGAAATATTGCACTTGGGTTTTCTGTATCCGGTTATGATCTTTTTCCCTCCGTCCGTTTTACAGGAAGAATGAAAAATGATCCACCCGGGCAGATGACCATTGCTGAGCAATCAATTATTGAAGGAGGCGGCGCACAAACTCATCCATCAGGTTTTACCACCCGATGGGGCGATTACAGTTCCATGACTGTCGACCCTTCGGATCCATCCGTTTTCTGGTACACACAGCAATATTATCCTGTATCGGCGGATATCGACTGGCATACAAGGATCGCCTCTTTCTCCTTTGCAAACATTCTGGATATAAATACTACCGCTGCTTTTTCGAGCATCTGTCCGGGACAATCCGACCAATTGGATGTGGAGGTTTCTGGAGGTATAGGAAGCTATACCTTTTCCTGGACTTCCATCCCGGAAGGATTTACTTCCTCATTGAAGAATCCCTTGATTTCTCCTGAATTTCCAACCAGGTACATTGTCATTGTCTCATCAGGAAACCAGTCAAGAACTGATACCACCCGGGTCGATATCACACCGCCGCCTATTGTGTTTGCAGGTGATGATACCATATGCTGCAGGCAAATTGCTGAAATCCGCCTCACCGGAAACGCTGAAAATTATACCTCCCTCAAATGGATTACAACAGGTGATGGCACTTTTACTGATCCGGTTTCATTATATACCACCTATATTCCCGGACCAAAAGACCGGATCCGCAGCATTATAGACCTTCAACTGATAGCTTATCCCAGGACTCCCTGTCCGGTCGTATCTGATCATAAACTGATCAGGATGGATACCTGCTCGGGTATCCCGTCGATCGGACCTGGAAACAATACCAGGTATATCTATCCAAATCCTGGGCCGGGTATGTTCACTTTATCTCTTCCCAGCGATGCAGTCCTTTTTGAAATATCAGATATGGCAGGAAAGATGATCCTTTCAAGAGATGTTTCTGCTATGAAGAGTAAAGAAATTTTCATCAACCTTTCTGATAAACCTAAAGGAATATACCCCATCAGGATTGTATTGAAAAGCCGGATAATCAGGGATAAACTGGTTCGGGACTGACTAAAAAACTTTCCGGATCATGGATTTATCTCATATCAATCACTTCCACTCCCGGATATTGTTTTGGATTAAAGCTAAAATCGGCATTGGTGACCGGTACATCAGTGGAGAACTTTGTGACCTTATAGGTAAATACATTGCTATTCTTATCAAACAACATAAAACTTTTTACCTGTAACCTGGTTTTATCAATGGCAACAATTGCTTTCGTAATTGTCTTTGATGCCTTTGGAGTCAACTCAACCGTTTCGATATTCGGATCGGTTTGGTTCTTATCCCTGATGATCTTTGGCTTGTAGTTTTCATTATAGGAGGTGAGCAGTTTGGATGGGGTGAGCGCTTCATCCTTTTCGTTCAGGTTATTTATCTGTACTTCGTTGGATTCCTGGATATAGGTCCAGATGGTTTTTCCGTCACAGATGACGATCTGGCCGGCAACAGAAAGCCGGTATTTATCCCCCTGGATCAACAATGATCCAGTCTTAACCTCATTGATCTTTGCCTGTTTATTCTCCATTGTATAGGAGAATTCAGCTTTAATTGACTTATATGCTTTTGTTTTTGCGCTTACCTCATCAAGCAGGGAAACTGCTTTCTGATCCCTGGTCTGTGAAAACCCGGTTAATACGCTCAAGAGGAATGGAATGATCAGTAATTTATACATTCTAAAAGGTTATTAATTTTTGTCTTCTTTTAATACTCCCCAAGTTCTTTCAGGTGTATCTCCAAAGATATTATGTCCTTATATCTAACTTCCCTTGCCTTGCTTCCTTCAAAGGGGCCGACAATGCCGGCCGATTCAAGTTGATCGATGATGCGTCCTGCACGGTTATAACCAAGTTTGAGGCGGCGCTGTAATAATGAAGTTGAACCCTGCTGATGCTGAACGATCAAACGTGCAGCCTCTGCAAAGAGTTCATCCTTTTGGTTGGGATCAAAATCCTTGTTGCCTTCCGGTTCTTCATCATTGAACTCAGGAAGGGAATGGGCTTGTAAGAACCCTCTTTGGGAACCGATATATTCTGTGACCCGTTCAATTTCAGGTGTGTCCACAAAGGCGCACTGGATGCGTACCAGATCGCTGCCGGTGGATAAAAGCATATCACCACGGCCAATCAACTGATCAGCGCCACTTGAATCCAGGATCGTTCTTGAGTCAATCTTGGAGATGACACGAAATGCAATACGTGCAGGGAAATTTGCCTTGATAGTCCCGGTGATGATATTCACCGATGGACGTTGGGTTGCAATGATCAGGTGGATACCTACCGCTCTTGCGAGTTGTGCCAGTCGTGTCAGGGGTGTTTCGATCTCCCTCCCTGCAGTCATGATCAGATCTGCAAACTCATCGATGACCAGAATGAGATAGGGAAGGAACTTATGATCATTTTCCGGATTCAGCTTACGCGCTATAAATTTCTCATTGTATTCCTTGATGTTTCTTACCTGTGCATCTTGCAGCAGGTCATACCGCTTATCCATTTCAATATTCAGTGAATTCAGGGTACGGATCACTTTCTTGGTATCGGTAATGATGGCCTCATCCGAGTCGGGCAATTTGGCGAGGTAATGTCTTTCAATCTTGGAGAAGAGGGACAACTCTACTTTCTTCGGATCGATCATGATAAATTTGATGACCGATGGATGTTTTTTATAGAGGAGCGAGGTAATGATCGTGTTCAGACCCACCGATTTTCCCTGACCGGTTGCTCCCGCCATCAGGATATGCGGCAACTTTGTCAGGTCGGCAATGTAGATTTCGTTTGAAATGGTTTTGCCCAGAACGAAAGGAAGATCGAATGAAGACTTCTGAAATTTGTCGGAGGCAATCAATGATTTGATCGAAACAATTTCGGGGTTTTGGTTTGGTACTTCAATACCAATGGTTCCTTTGCCAGGTATTGGAGCAATGATCCTGATACCAAAGGCAGAAAGGCTTAGTGCAATATCATCTTCCAGGTTTTTAATTTTCGAAATACGGACACCCGCCTCAGGAACGATCTCATATAATGTAACGGTAGGGCCGATTGACGCTTTGATCTTCTGGATCTTGATATCATAGTTCTTCAGCGTTTCAACAATCCGCTCTTTATTGGCTTCCAACTCCTCTTTATTGACATTCAGCGAATCACCAAGATAATCATTCAACAAATCCAGAGGAGGAAATTTATAATCACGAAGCTCGAGCGTTGGATCATACCGGGTATCAATTGTATAATGTTCATTCCCGTTTGGAGGGGGTCCATCAGAGATCTCCAAGGGTACGGGAACCTCAATCTGCAATTCAACCCCGCTGTGTTTCGGTTCAGGTGAGATTTCGGCAGGATTCTGATCGCTAGGAACTGGTTGGGGAGGTTCAGGTGCCAGATCGAGCAATATATTGCTTTTTCTTGCATTTTCGGAAGGATTTACCGGCTCAATTTCTTCAGCAGCCTGACCTGGCTGTGATAAATCCATGGAAACAGGAACCTCCTGCTTCTCCTTTTTTTTAATCCAGCGGAAAGGAATATTGAATGCAAGGATCAGAAAGCTCAGAAATGTAAAACCAAGCAGAAGGATCAAGCCTGAATATCCAAGATATTCAGTAAGTAAAACATTCATCTGGAATCCATATACTCCGTATAAATAATCCTCTCCCGGGAACGCTGCATTTAAGGCAACAGGAATCCAGACCAGACCAAAAAATGAATACTTTAATGCTCGTTTGATACCTATCCGGGATATATTAAAAAATATCTTTGACCCAAGCAGGAGGAGTATGAGGGTTAAAAGGAATGAAGCAACACCCAATCCCTTTGTTATGACAAGATAAGAGGTTAGTGCACCCAACTTCCCCATCCAGTTATAAACAGGATATTTGCTGTTCAGAAAATTTCTGAATGAGAGGTTGGAAAGAATATCGTTTGCAAAACTGGAGTCTTCCTGGTAAGTCTGAAAATAGGAAATGAAAGCCAGTACCAGATAAATCGCCAATACCAGGCAAATCAAACCACCAACCCGGTAATGACGTTCATTAACAGGTTTTTTGGGTTTCTTTTCTCTTTTGGGCTTTTCGGTCTTTCCAGGTTTTTCCTTTGGATCCGTTTTAGAGGACTTCTTCTTTTTTGGTTCTTCTGTTTTTTCCGCTATAACCGGTTCTTCCCTGAAACTGTTGGCCCTGATTGGATTGGTTTGTTTTGCCATGTCCTGAGAAATCTTTATTGACCCATTCCACCGAATTTGCTCTGTAATTCCTCCTTGGTAATTACTTTGTATTCAGCGGGGATTTCAAATTCCTTAATGGATATGCTTTTCTTCTCCACTGCTGTTGCAGAGAATACCATGGTAAACTGAGGGGTTTTCATGGAGAATTCAAGCATTACGCCATCGATATCCTTGTAAATAGGATTGTCAAAATTTGCAGCTTTAGTACCAAGTTCATTGGTATAATAAACCTCATATGTTGATTTGACGCCATCATCATTTACCGTGACAATTGCTTTCTTACAAGTGTATCCTGCAATGACCTTCGTTTCATTTGTGACTGATACAGTTGCTGCAGGCTCTTTTGCGTTTTCCTTGTCAATCTCAGCATTGGTCATCTGAATGGCATATTTCTGCCCCATGATGTCCATGAGCGTAATTTTCGATTTGTCTTTATAATCGGTGATTTCAATCTGATCACCCATTTGGGTTTTGATCTCTGTTCTGGCTTTTGCTTCCTTGATCGATATAGTCAGCATTTTTGGGAGCATAGCCTGTTGGCTTTCATTGAATTTACTTTCAGGATATGAAATTTTGAAAGTAATGATCCCTTCAAACGATTTTGAACCGGCCATTAATACATTGCAGAAAAGAAAAGTAGTTGCAAATAAGGTAGAAACGAATAAAATTGTTTTTTTCATGATTAAATTATTTAGCGTGTTAATAACATTATTCATTGTAAGCAAATGTAATTATTTTACGATTCTGAAGAGTTTATTGAATCGTATTTTTCCGCTGAAAAGTGATTTGTTCGGATCGAGGGAAAGCCAGACAAAAAAAGCTTTTCCGACAACATGATCTTCGGGAACAAATCCCCAGTAACGTGAATCCATCGAGTTATGACGGTTATCACCCATCATCCAGTAGTAATTCATCCGGAAAGTATAGGAGTCGGATTCCTTCCCGTTTATGTAAATCTTCCCATTCTTCTCTTCCAGCTTGTTTCCTTCAAAAACCACGATAATCCGCCTGTAAAAACAGATGTTCCCCGGATTCAGGTTAACGGTGGCTCCTTTTTTGGGAATATAAACGGGGCCGAAATTATCAACATTCCATCGATAAGTTGAATCAAAGGGAAACATATTCGGATCATATATACCTTTTTGCTGTATGATTGGTTCGATCGAACTGACATTGCTGAATTGGCGAAGCTTCCCAAGCGATTCATCGGAAAGGGTAATCTCGTAATTGCTGTTATTATCCGTTGAGATGTTTTCCGTAATGTCGAGCTTTTCAAGATTTCGCTGGTTGATAAAGCTTCCATCCGTATGAACCACATATTTGAATTGACGGTTCCCCGGGTTTTTTTCCTCTTTTCCGTTGATGTAAACTTTACGGTTGACAATGTTAATTGTATCGCCGCCAATCCCTATGCAGCGTTTAATAAAATTTTCGCGCTTATCCACCGGACGGTATATAATATCTCCAAAATAACTCTTATTGGTCCATACTGCATCTCTTCCAAACTGTCTCACCAACTGGTTATAGCTTGCATTGCTCTGGAATTTGGTGGACACTGTATCTCCGTCGGGAAAGTTGAATACGACAACATCCATGTTTTTAATGTCAGCCAGTCCCGGGAAACGATAATATTTCAGCTTGATCCATTCAAGGTATGATTTGGTCGTTTCAGTTAACGGTAGTGTGTGATGAACAAATGGAAAAGAGATGGGGGTATTGGGAACTTTCGGACCATAATGGATTTTGCTGACAAAGAGATAATCACCCACAAGCAGGGTCTTTTCCATCGATGAGGTGGGAATAGTGTAAGCCTCGATCAGGAAAATGCGGATGATACTGGCAGCGATCACAGCGAAAATAACGGCATCCACCCATTCGCGGACCTGAGATTTTTTGATTTCCGGTCTCTCATTTGGATCCAGATACACCTCTTTCCTATAAAACCCTAAATAAGGAAGATAAATGCCCGGAAAAATAACACCGAGTGCCTGTGCGCCCAATCCATTCTTGTTAAAACATTTACAGATCTCTACGATCATCAGCAACAGTACGAAAACGTTGATGAAAGGGATCAACAGAAAAACATACCACCATATGGGTTTACGGATAATTTTCAACCAGATATACAGATTATAGAACGGGATCAGTACTATCCATCCTTTATAACCTGCTTTCCCGTAAATACCCCATAATCCTGCAACTGAGGTAATGATAAATAAAACTGATAAGGGGAGAATAATGTTCATAATCGTGAATTTTGTCTTATTCCAAACGGAGATATTTACTTTTTCTTATTATCTCAGGCTTAAAATGAATGAAAGATCATGTCTTTCATTTCAAAACAGCCTTTTTTACCATGTAACCATTCAGCAGCCATAACCGCTCCCATTGCTAATCCCCTGCGGTTTTTTGCAGTATGTATAATTTCAATAAAATCATTCTCTGATTCATATCTCACTTTGTGGGTTCCCGGTTCATTTTCCTTGCGATATGATTTAATGCCAATTTCTTCCGGGTTTTCGGCTCTTTCTTTCACCCATTTTCCCAACCTGTCGATGCTATGGATGATGTCATTGGCCAGTACAATAGCAGTTCCACTTGGAGCGTCCTGCTTATGGATATGGTGGGTTTCCTCAATCGAAATCTCGTATTCTGACCGGTCAGACATCAGTTTCGCAAGGGTGCTGTTGAGTTTAAAGAAAAGGTTCACTCCGATACTGAAGTTGGGTGCATAGAAAAGAGATTGATTTCGATCAACACACTCCTTTTTTATTTCATCAAGATCATCATACCAGCCGGTTGTACCTGCAACAACCGGTACATTCGCGTCAAAACACCGATGGATATTGTCCACTGCGCTTGATGGAAATGAAAAATCGATGGCGATATCAGCATCTTTCAGATTTGACCCCGATTTCTCCCAATCATCTTCTGAGTCAATGATCAGGCAAATCGAATGGTCCATTTTTTCTGCGATACGTTCGATCTCCTGTCCCATCTTTCCATATCCAAGCAAAGCAATTTTCATATTCTCATGAAATTTAATTGAATCCTAAAATTTAATACTCAGTTTAAACCCTGTTAGTAATTTTCTTTGATGAACCTGATCAGGAATCAGCGGATCAAGTTTGATTGTCAGATCCTTGCTTACATTATAGGTGAACAGATTAGCATCAACCGATGCATCAACGATGTTCAGTACATACAAAACGGCCGTCAGCAGACAACTGATCTCCAGGTTCCTTCTGTAATATTCCCTTCCCGATAAAAGATCATTCGCGGTATATTTGCTTACCAGATCTGCATATTTTCCATTAAAAATACTATCCACAGATTCTATATAAGCGCCTTTAAACGTGTTGTATTCCTGGGCATTTGTGACGATGAAATAGGTAAGTACACCGAATCCTGCATAAATGATCGGTACTTTCCAATACTTTTTGTTATAAACCTGGCCTAAACCGGGCAACAGCGCCGACATAATTGTAGCTTTCGAAGGCGAATGTTTCTTTTCCATAAGGGAATCAGGAACAGAGGTCTTAAGGTCTGGTTTTATTGTCTGGCATTCAGCCCCCATATCGACAAGGGAGAATAAAAGAACAATGATCAATACTGTTCTCTGGACAGGCAACACACATATTCTTTTGGTTATCATTCAAGCATGGATGCAATCCTGTCAAATTCTTCATCCGACCGGAAAGGAATGATAATGGAACCCTTTCCATTTGCGGTGATCTTCACTTCTACGCGGGTATCCAGACGGGTATTAAGGGATTTCCTGATTTTCTCCATTTTTTCCTGCAGTACAGGGTAGGAAGGGCTTTTTACCGGTTTTTTTTCTTTTCCGGCATTTCTGACGAGCTCCTCCACTTGTCTGACGGATAGCTTCTTATTAATTATATTCTGAAGAATCCTGAGTTGTTCTTTTTCATCTTCGATAGTAATCAGGGCACGGGCATGACCCATAGAGATTGTTGTATTCCGGATGGCAATCTGAACTTCTGTTGGAAGTTTGAGAAGCCTGATATAGTTTGAAATGGTTGAACGGTCTTTTCCAACCTTTGGACTGAGATCTTCCTGCCGGATCTGACATTCTTCAATCAACCGCTGAAAACTGATAGCAATTTCGAGTGGGTTAAGATCGGAGCGGTGAATATTTTCCACCAGCGCCATTTCGAGCATCTGTTCATCATTGGCCACCCTTATATAAGCAGGTACCTCATAAAGACCGGCGACTTTCGAAGCTTTCAGGCGCCGTTCTCCTGCAATAAGCTGGTAATGATCATACCCCATCTTTCGAACCGTTATGGGTTGAATTATCCCCTGATTTTGGATGGAAATAACCAATTCAGCAAGTTCCGTTTCATCAAAATGAGTACGTGGCTGGAAGGGATTTGACTCGATCCTGTCGATGGGTACCATAGCAATTGCACCGACAACAAATTCTCCTGAAATATCTTTTGATGTGATATCTGTTTCCGGACTTTCGAGGATGGCGCTAAGTCCTCTGCCCAATGCCTTTTTTTTTCCCTGCATTTAAATAATGATTTGTTTTTCTACATTTTTTATCCTTGTCAGATCATTTTTTTGAAGGATCTCCCGTGCCAGGTTCAAGTAATTGATTGCGCCTGTACTGTCAATATCGTGCATCATGATGGTCTGGCCAAAACTCGGTGCTTCTCCGAGTTTGGTATTCCGGTTGATGATCGTGTCGAACACCATTTGCTGGAAATGAGTTTTTACCTCTTCCACAACCTGTCGTGAGAGGTTAAGCCTGTTATCGTACATGGTAAGGAGAATGCCTTCAATGTCAAGGTCGGGATTTAACCGCGACTGAACAATCTTAATGGTATTCAATAGTTTTCCTAATCCTTCCAACGCAAAATACTCACATTGTACGGGGATAATGACTGAATCGGCACAAGTCAGGGCATTGATGGTAATTAATCCAAGCGATGGAGAACAATCAATGATGATAAACTCATAATCATCCTTGACTTTATTCACCACCTTTTTCATCATTTTTTCACGGTTGGGAAGATTGATCATCTCAACCTCAGCGCCAACAAGGTCAATATGAGCCGGAATCAGGTAAAGAAAGGGTGTGGAAGTATTGAGGATGATATTTTTAGGTTCAACATCATCAATGATACATTCGTAGATGCTGGTTTTAATGTTACGCGGATCAAATCCTACCCCCGACGTCGCATTTGCCTGAGGATCAGCATCAATAATGAGCGTTTTATGCTCAAGAACGGCAAATCCGGCAGCCAGGTTAATTGCGGTCGTCGTTTTTCCAACGCCTCCCTTCTGATTGGCAAGTGCTATAACTTTCCCCATAATAGAATTAAACGTTCTTATACATAAATTACAAAATTACATTTTAAAGAGTTGTGGCAATAAAATGTTGAAAAGTTTTAACAATCAATGGAAGGGTGGTAATCAAAAGATCGGAAAAACAGTGTTTTACACTTGAGGAAAACAACAGGTGTGAATATTTTAGCTAATCTCCTCTTCTGAACCGGAGGCAAGATCTTCAAAAGAAATATCGGTATGTTTATCACCTCGTTTAATTTCTGCCGGTATTTCTGTTTCTCCGAAATCGGTTACAGGCCTGTCAGGCGCTTTACCGGTTTTTATAAATTCAATAGCATCGCTGAGGCCAAAACTGAACTTATCAAAATCTTCTTTATAAAGAAAAAGCTTATGCTTTTCATAAAAAAACCGTCCCTGCTCATTATTAAATCGTCGTTTACTTTCTGTGATGGTAAGATAAAATTCATCTCCGATGGTTGATTTTACATCAAAAAAATAAGTCCTCTTGCCAGCACGAACCGTACGCGAAAAAATCTCCTCCCGGTCTCTGTCCTTATTTTCAATATCTTCCATTTTTTCCGACTAAAGTGTTAATAACTTTGATTCTCAAAAACGCAAAAATAGAAATATTATTTGAAACCAAAGGAATTTCAATTTACGATTTACGATTTTGGGTTCAGATTGAATAGTTTGAATTTTTCCGTACTTTTGCATTGAATTATCAAAAATCATAATGATGTTCTTTATCATACCAAACCATGCTCGGTAGAAGACATTTCAGGATAAAAGTATTCCAGGCATTATACGGTTGGTTCATGGGAGGTGAGTCGCGCATTGATGTTGCAGAAAAGTATCTTTTGCAAAGTATTGAAAAGATTTATGAACTTTATTTTCTTCAAATCTCCTTTTTGCTCGAGATCATCCACTTCTATGAGTTCAGGATGGAAGAAGCCAAACACAAGTTTTATCCGACTGAGGAAGAATTAAAGCCCAGCACAAAATTACTGAACAACGTCATTCTTCGTCAGTTAATTGATAATAAGGAGGTTCAGACACGTATTGACCGCCACAAAATTTCCTGGACAGAAGAACAGGAAATGGTCAGGAAGATCTACCAAAAGATTAAAAACAGTAAAGACCTGAAGGAATACCTGGATTCGGGAGAATCGTCCTATAAACAAGATCGGGATATTATCTATAAACTGGTCAAGAAATACATTACGAGATCATCGGAGTTACAATCTTATTGCGAAGAAAGGAATATGTTCTGGGGAGATGATTACCAGGTGGTTGCCCTTCTGTTCCTGAAAACGCTCAGGCTAATGAACGAATCTTTCACGGCAGATGATTCACTTCCTGCACTTTTTAATGACGATGAAGAGGAAGATGACCCTGCCGAAATACGTCAATTTATTCTTGACCTTTTCATGAAGACGATCCATGACAGTGAAAAATATGAGAAATTGATCGATGCCAGAACAAGAAACTGGGAACTGGAGCGGATTGCCTCAACTGATATCATCCTGATCAAAATGGCCTTGACGGAGTTGATCCAGTTCTCAAACATTCCAATAAAGGTCACTTTGAACGAGTATATTGAGATCTCAAAATTATTCAGTACACCGAAAAGTAAACTTTTTATTAACGGGATACTCGATAAACTGGCTGAAGAATTACAGTCGGAGGGAACAATTGAAAAAAGAGGCCGGGGGCTGATGACCTGAGATAATTCGTGAGTATATTAAGTTTGAATGAATATGAGGTTTGCCATACTATTTTTCATATACCTTCGTTTTTCAATTAAAACATATTCTGATTGTGCATAAATTATTTCGTGTTTTCCTGACAACTATTTCATTATCCGGCCTGATCTCTTCCTTTTCATATGGACAGATTGGTGGTCAGGGTACCTATAAATTGCTTTACTCCGTGAATTCCGCACGCATTGCAGGACTGGGGGGAAATTTTCTGGCAATTAAAGACAACGATATTACACTTGCTTTGCCCAATCCCTCCCTGATCACCCCGGAAATGAATAATAACCTGGCGCTTAGTTACACTAACTTTGCCGGTATTTCATACGGATATGCGATGTACTCGCGAACGTTTACCAAGGCCGGTAGTTTTGCCGGAGCGATCCAGTTTATCAACTATGGTACATTTACCAGGGCTGATGAAACAGGGTTAATTACCGGAACATTCAGCGCAAATGATCTCGCTTTGACGATAGGGTGGGGTCGTCAGTTGAACACTCATTTTTCAATCGGGGGAAATGCTAAACTGATCTATTCTGGTTACGATATATATCATTCATTGGGTATTGCAGTGGATGCTGCCGGTACTTATACCAGCAGCGATAATCTTTTTACTGCCTGCCTTCTTGCCAGGAATATCGGTTCGCAACTGATCCCTTACACCACTGGCAATTATGAACCCATTCCGTTCCAATTGCAGGCAGGAGCATCACTCGGTCTGAAGCATATTCCTCTCAGGTTCTCATTTCTCTATAACCATATCGAAAGATGGGACATGACCTATTTTGACCCGAATTCTTCGGAAAATCAAAAGGACCCGATTACAGGGGAGGTCAAGACCAAAACCGGTATCAGCAAATTTGCTGATAACCTGATGCGGCATTTGGTAATAGGAGGGGAACTTACCATTGCTAAAGTCCTTGCACTCAGGCTTGGTTACAACTATGAAATCCGGCAGGAACTTAAACCACCTGACAAAGCCGGCATAGGAGGGTTGTCGTTTGGGTTTGGCGTGCATGTCAGCATGTTTACACTTGGATATACCCGTGAAACTTATATGACCGGACCCATCAATCCCAACTATTTCACAGTTGCCGTCAATCTGAACGAATTTACCAAAAAGAAGACGGCGGGGAATTAGGCATTAGGCAACAGGCAATAGTTAGCGGGTTATCAGACATTTTACCATTTTACATCTTGCCATTTGATATTCGCCATTTTTACTTTTACTTTCACTGTTCACTGTTCGTTCCCCTGTTTTCAGTACCTTTGCGAGGATTTCAATCAATGTCATGAAAGTTAGTATTGACCAACATTCAGGTTTTTGTTTTGGTGTTGTATATGCTATTGAAGTAGCAGAACGCGAACTTGAGAGAGGTGAAAAGCTTTACTGCCTTGGCGATATTGTCCACAATAACATGGAGGTCAATAGGTTAAAAGGGCTTGGATTGGTCATCATTGAACATGAGGATCTCGCGCACCTCCACGATTGCAAAGTCCTGATCAGGGCACACGGAGAACCTCCTGAAACTTACGAAACTGCACTGAGAAATAATATCGAACTGATTGATGCTTCATGCCCCATCGTTTTGAACCTTCAGAATGATATCCGTCATGGATACAGGGAGATGGAAGAAAAAGGCGGTCAGATCGTTATCTATGGCAAGGAAGGACATGCCGAGGTAAATGGGTTAAAAGGACAGACTAACGATCAGGCGATCATCATCAATCATGAAGATGACCTTGAAAAGATCGATTTTACACGTCCAATCCGTGTTTACTCGCAAACGACAATGAGCCTTGACGGATTTCACCGGATCATAGAACTGATAAAGGGAAAAATGATTCTGGCAAGTTCAGGTGCGTCCATCGATTTTATATGGAATGACAGCATTTGCAGACAAGTAGCTAACCGGTCGGGATTACTCAGGGATTTTGCATCCCGGTATGATGTTATTATTTTTGTAAGCGGAAAAAAGAGTTCCAACGGCATGTTCCTGTTTGAGGTTTGCAGGTCAGTCAATCCAAGAACCTACCTTGTATCAGATAAGGATGAATTAATGGGCAACTGGTTTGAAGGGGCTACCGATGCAGGTGTTTGCGGGGCTACCTCCACACCCATGTGGCTGATGGAAAAAGTCGGAGAAGAGATCATAAAAATCAAAGGATAAAGATGTACCTTAAGCAACTTACCCTTACCAATTTTAAGAATTACTCCCAGGCATCTTTTACCTTTTCCGAGAAGATCAACTGTTTTATCGGTAACAATGGGGTCGGGAAGACAAATCTTCTGGATGCCATCCATTATCTTTCATTTTGTAAAAGTTATTTCAACCCGGTGGACACCCAGAATATCCGTCATGGGGAGGATTTTTTTGCACTTCATGGGACCTATGTGAGAAAAGAAAATCTTGGCGAACTGGTTGAATGTATCCAGAAAAGAAACCACCGTAAAAAGTTTCTCATCAACCGGAAGGAATATGATCGGCTGGCTGATCATATAGGTAACATTCCACTGGTTATGATCTCCCCTTACGACAGCGACCTGATCAATGATGGCAGCGAGATCCGACGAAAATATATCGATAGTGTGATTTCACAGTTTGACAAGCTTTACCTGGATGACCTTATCAATTACCACAAAGCGCTATTTCAGCGGAATGCCCTGTTGAAATCATTTGCCGACAATCATCGTTTTGATCCGATATCCGTAGAAACCTGGGATGAGCAACTGGTAAAATTCGGAATGACGATCTTTGAAAAACGGAAACTTTTTCTTGAGCATTTCATTCCTGTCTTTCAGCATTTCTTTAGATATATCAGTTGCGGAGATGAGTCAG
Organism: Bacteroidota bacterium; assembly: GCA_026391355.1. Taxonomy (GTDB): domain Bacteria; phylum Bacteroidota; class Bacteroidia; order Bacteroidales; family FEN-979; genus CAIYUC01. The sequence continues at coordinate 200,337 of JAPLDH010000047.1, forward strand.
TTGATATTATCTATCAGTCGCAACTTCTCGAAGGGGACTTCAGGGAACTATTGTCAAGAGCACTTTCCCGCGACAAAGCGGCACAATTCTCCACTACCGGAATTCACAAAGACGATCTGGAATTATTAATATCAGGTTACCCTGTTAAAAAATTTGGTTCACAGGGTCAGCAGAAGTCGTTTGTCATTGGCATACGGTTAGCGCAATTTGAATACACACAGAAAGTTAAAGGGTACAAACCGCTAATATTGCTGGACGATGTTTTTGATAAGCTCGATGACCTTCGGGTGGAACAGTTGGTTAAACTGGTAAGTGAAAATAGTTTTGGACAGATTTTTATTACAGATACACAGGAAGACAGGGTAAAAAAAATTGTGAATACCATCGATATAAATCATAAGATTTTCAGGATCACCAACGCTAAGTAGTCAGTTTATGGTAAATTTACACAGTAAAAAATAAGTTGTGAAACATTCAAACGATCTTTCGCTGGGAGATGCAATTAAAGAATTCCTGCAGGCCTACAGGCTTGAGGATAAGCTGAATGAGACCCGTATTATCAAATCCTGGGAAAAAGTTCTTGGTAAACTCGTAGCCAACCATTCCAGGGACCTATATATCAGAAACAGGGTACTTTATGTAAAGATCGATTCTGCTGCGTTACGGAATGAACTATCCTATGCAAAGGAAAAAATTGTCAAAGCCTTGAATAAAGAGGTCAAGGCAGATGTAATTAAAGATGTTGTGTTGAATTGACACATTTCTTACCTGATCTCACATTTCAGCATCTTTTCATCCTCTAAAAATCCCTCCAGTTTATCCCCCACTTTTACTGGTCCGACCCCCGACGGAGTGCCTGTGAATATCAGGTCACCGGTTTTTAATGTAATGAAATGGGAGATATATGAAATAATATCATCAAATGAGAAAATCATCTCCTTTGAACTGCTCTTCTGAACGGTAGTTCCATTCAGGTTCAGATGAAAATGAATGTCCTGCTGATCTTTCAACTGTTCCTTGGGAATAAATTTTCCCAGAGGGGCTGCATTGTCAAAACCTTTTGCAATAAGCCACGGCAGGCCTTGCTGTTTGCTGATATTTTGCAGGTCGCGTGCCGTAAAATCAATCCCGATCCCTATTTCGTCGTAATAAGTATGAGCAAACTTTTTCTGAATATTCTTTCCAACTTTACCTATTTTCATAACGAGTTCAACCTCATAATGAATTTCTTTCGAAAAATCAGGTAAGAAAAAGGGTCGATTTCTGATAAGCAATGAAGTATCCGGTTTCAGGAAAAAAACCGGTGTGGCTGGCACCTCGTGGTGCAGTTCTTTGATATGTTCACGGTAATTCCGGCCAATACATATTATTTTCATGGGGAGGTTCGTATGTTTACTTTCAGAAAAGTTCCAGTTTTACTGATTTGTTATTAAACCCTCTTAACTTGATCGATGTTATCACTTTCTTGGTGGAAAGAGGAAACTCACTCTTCATGATCCAGTCATAATAGGAGGGTTCGGTTCTGAAGACATCCTCAACTAATTTTCCTTTATGTTTTCCGAAATTGAAGACTTCCTGGTCTTTTTCATTCAGGACGATATGACCTATCAAATCTACATTTTTAGAATTGAACGAGAATTCACTTAATGCCTTCACATCATTGATGATGGGTTGAACAATAATCCCTTTCCGGTCCTTTATGCTCGTTTCTTTATACTTGTCGAGTTGTGCTTTCAGGATTTCGTAGGTAGCGATGGTATCTGCTTCTGCGCTGTGTGCATTCTCAAGCTCTTTATTACAATAAAACTGGTATGCGGCAAAAAGATTCCTGGGTTCCATACGGTGGAAGATATTCTGAACATCGACGAATCGCCGGCCTTTCAGATCGAATTCAACGTCGGTGCGTAGAAACTCTTCAACCAGTAAAGGAATATCGAAATGATTGGAATTGTATCCTGCAAGATCACAATTTTCAAGAAATTGTGCGAATTCATGGGCTACCTCCCTGAACTTGGGGGCGTCTTTTACATCTTCGTCAGTAATTCCGTGGATTGCCGTGACTTCCTTAGGAATAGGCATTTCAGGATTAATTCTCTTTGTTTTGATTTTTGTGGCGCCATCAGGATTTATTCTGTATATGCAAATTTCCACAATCCTGTCGGTGGCAACTTTAATTCCTGTGGTTTCCAGGTCAAAGAAGGCCAATGGGCGGGTTAAGTTAAGTTCCATATTAAATTGACTGTGTTACATCATAGTTTTCAAGGTAGAAACGCATTCTGTCAAGGAATTGACCTGCAAGTACACCATCAATTACGCGGTGGTCATGCGCAACCGAAAGGATCATCATATGCCTGATTGCAATGGTATCTCCGTCGGGTGTTTCCAGCACGACAGGGCGTTTTTTAATAACACCGACTGCAACAATGGCTGTCTGGGGTTGGTTGATAATGGGGGTTCCTGCAAGGAGACCGAAGGAACCAAGATTTGTCAGTGAAATTGTTCCCCCTGAGATTTCATCAGGGATAAGTTTGTTTTTCCTTGCCCGGTCAGCAAGATCGGTAATACTTCTTACCATACCGGTCAGGCTTTTCTGGTCAGCATTTTTGATTACTGGAACAATGAGACCGTTGTTGGGAAGGGAAACTGCCATCCCGATGTTTATATTCTTGTGACAGATGATCCGGGTTCCGTCGATGGAAACATTTACCTGGGGTACATCCCGCACAGCTTTGGCAATGGATTCAATAATTACCGGTGTAAATGTCAGTTTAATATTTTCCCGTTTTTCAAAAGAATCTTTATTCTTACTCCGCCAGTTAGCAATTCTTGTCATGTCGACTTCCATAAATGAATTGACATGGGGTGATGTTTCCCATGACTTACTCATGTGAGAAGAGATTAACTGTCGTATCCTGTCCATCTCAACTATCTCGTCACCGACTGCATTAACAATGGTTTGGGCAGGTAGTGGAACTGGCCGGTCTGCACTTTTCCTGGTTTTGACCCAATTCAGGATATCCTCTTTGGTTACCCTGTCATCTTTCCCCGTACCCGGAATGTTGGACAGCTCTTTCATTGAAACATGCTCCTGTTTGGCAATACTTTTTACCAATGGAGAGTAAAAACGGGTGCCTCCTGAATAATCCTGAACCGGTAAAACAGGTTGAGCTGTTTCTGCAGGTTGAGCTGTTACAGCAACCACGGGGGTAGATGCCCGCTCACTCTTCATTTCCACGAGTGCGATTGCTTTTCCGATGGGAACCACATCTCCTTCAGCAAATAGTTTTTTTACCAGGGTTCCTGATACGGGCGAAGGGATTTCCGTATCAACCTTATCGGTTGCCACTTCAACAAGTGCATCGTCTTCAGCAATTGCATCACCTTCCTGCTTAAGCCATTTTGTAAGTGTAGCTTCAATAAGCCCTTCCCCCATTTGTGGCATCACAATTTCAAAATTTGCCATATACTACTGATTCTTGCGTTTGAAGTAAAGGTACAATAATTATAAATATTCTGTCTAAATAAAGGCGCTTAGTTCCGCCCGAGTTCACGAAATCCTTTAATAATCAGGTTTAGATCATTTGTAAATTTATAATCCCTGGCATACATCAGGTTCAGGCGTGAAAGGGTTTCAGAGGGGATATTCTTATTTTTAACTGCATCCGATGGATTCAGGACTCCTTTACGTATGGCCGGGAGATGATCAAGGTCTTCTGTGCTGCGATAAAAATAACCGACCCAGGATTTACAACAAATCAATACTGAAAAAATATTCCTGATTAACCCGAATGGTTTCTTGACAATGAACAGTTCAACAGGATAGAGGATCAGCAGGCTTATGCTTACAAACATATCCAGCAATCTTTTATTTCGGCGGTTAGAGATTTTTGTGATCGAATTGATATCGATTACATAAAGATCACCGGAAGTATTGATTGAATTACTTCCGATAATGGAAAGACTCTCGGGAGGTGCAATTTTATAATCAACTTCTGCATCACGCAATTCCGACATCTTATCGATAATGATCTGGGCAGGAACATCTTTGGCACAGAAAATAATTTCATCGATTTTATGAATGTTTATGATTTCCTTTATCTGACCAAGATAACCCATAAAGCCATTCGAATTTTCCTTGTGATGATGATAGGTTACCATCCCGATAAATGCAGGATTTATGATGGTTTTCTGCAGGAGACCTGTCACCCGCTCTGCTTCTTCCTTTTCCCCGACAATGATAAATCTTTTGTTTTTTATCACACCGATGCGGTATTTTTCATTATTGATCATTGACAGGACAAAACGGATACCGATCATTGACAGGGTTCCCCAAACCGCCCCAAGGATTATCAATGCCCTTGAAAAACGGTAATGTTCACTGAGAAGACTATAGAGCACCAGGATGATGATGGTCCCTGCCACCATTCCTTGCAGGATCTTTATCAGGCGGATAGGCCGGTCATAGCCGCCACTTAAGTAAACACAGATGAGCCAGATAAAAATATAGATAGGAACCAGCACAATTACAAGTGAAACCGGGTAATGTCCCCCGTCAGGGAAGATAAAAGCATGTTCCCAGTAGTTTTTAATAAAAAACAACCCCGTAAAAACAAGCAGTACATCAATCAGGGGTAAAAATATCCTCAAAAAGAACCGCGTAAGGATAGAGATAAAAGCCCTGATGTATATGGCGACATTGATAAGCAGGGAGAAACTCCTTGCATTTTTTCGTGAGAAATGTTTTTTTGCGAAGATCATCATCGCATTATAAAACATAAACACATAATTGATGCTGCTTTTCTTGGTGCTTTCTCCTTTATAATGAATGATCCTGGTGTCAGGGAAATAGATGTTTTTATAACCGGCCTGGGTGATCCTGTAACTCAGGTCGATATCCTCGCCATACATAAAAAACTCTTCATCAAGCAAACCGATTTTATCCAATACTTTTTTCCGCAACAGCATAAATGCTCCTGAAAGAATATCGACCTCATGAATTTTATCTTTATCCAGGTAACTCAGGTGATATTTGCCAAAGATCCTGGATTTTGGAAACAGGGTTGCAAGCCCGAAGATCTTATAAAATGCAACGGAAGGGTAAGGAAGGCCTCTTTTTGATTCGGGAAGGAATTTTCCTTTCCCGTCGAGCATCTTGACACCCAGTCCACCGGTATCTGGGTGTTCATCCATATATTGAATGGATTTCCGCAAGGTGTCATCTTCAACCAGTGTGTCGGGATTTAAAAGCAGAATATATTCTCCCTTCGATTTCCGTATGGCCTGGTTATTGGCTTTTGAAAAACCTTTGTTATCCTTATTCTCGATGAGGTGAATTTCAGGAAATTTTTCGCGGATCATCTTTATCGAGCCGTCAACCGAGTTATTATCGACCACAAATATTTCTGCTTCGAGGCCATTGCATGCTTTGATAACAGAATGCAGGCACTGTTCAAGGAAATATTTAACATTGTAATTAACGATAACGACAGATAATTTCATTCAATTCACGATATGCGGGTGTAAAGGTACATTATATCAAAACATTAAAAAATCAAATTGCTCCGGTTTCAATCAATATGATAATATTCTCAATTGATTGATCTTCACCTGCAGGATCATATTTTGTTTTCAGGTCATATCCAAAAATTCTGGCAAGTGTTTGGTAAACAAAGGCGGAAAAGCCTCCCCGCAACTCTTTGACAATATCGAATGAGGAATTACCCGTTTCCCGGTAAATTAATTTAATCAGGATCTTTCCCTGGTAAAATGTCATGCCCCTGATATCATCACCGAACTTTGCTTCAAGCTCTTTTTCAGCTTGTTTGATAAATATCTTCCTTTTCTTTTCATCAGGAATGGAATCCAGTATTTTTTTATATTCCTTCAACTTCTGACCGGCAATTTTTGCATACGGATAAACGTAGATCACGTTATATACGAGTTTTTCATAACGTTTCATCTGGCGCTGATTGGCTTTGTCAGCATTGGGAAAAACCACCATCGTTTGCAGATCTATCACCGGAATGGTATCACCATCGATAATCTTTGCAGGAACTTTGACATGCCTGACAGTATCCTGTGAAAATACGGGGAAAGATAACAGGAGTGCAAACAACCCGAAAAATATCGTTCTTTTCACAGGGATTTCGGACGGTTTAAATTTGCTAAATAAACGAGTATCCGGCTAAGATTATTGTCAGGCGACTTTTAGTTTGGAAAGTGCATTATGATTGAATTGTTCCTCGATGAAAGCACGGTTAATCCGCAATGTTTTGGTGTTGCTTTTCGATGGCAACTCATACATGGCATCAGTCATCAGGGCTTCCATAATGGACCGGAGACCGCGTGCACCCAACTTGAATTCAACCGATTTTTCAACAATAAAATCAAGAACATCATCATCAAAACTAAGTTTGATGTTATCCATCTCAAATAACTTGACATATTGTTTGACCAGGGAATTTTTAGGCTCTGTCAGGATCTTTCGTAAAGTTTCCTGGTCAAGTGAATGCATAAAGGTTACAACAGGCAATCGACCAACCAGTTCAGGAATCAGTCCATAGCTTTTCAGATCAACCAGTGATATGTATTGGAGAAGGTTGTTTTTATCGATCCGGTCCCTGGATTGATCCATATTATAACCGATCATATTTGTTTGAAGACGTGACCCGATCTTTTTTTCGATCCCGTCGAAAGCGCCACCGGTAATGAACAGAATATTCTGTGTATTGACCTGGATCATCTTCTGCTCCGGATGTTTTCTTCCTCCCTGGGGAGGGACATTAACGATGGTTCCTTCGAGCAGCTTTAATAACGCTTGCTGCACCCCTTCTCCTGAAACATCACGGGTAATCGAGGGGTTATCGCTCTTCCTTGCTATTTTATCTATCTCGTCAATAAAAACGATACCCCGTTCAGCAACAGAAACATTATAATCGGCAACCTGTAACAGCCGGGCCAGTATACTTTCCACGTCTTCTCCGACATATCCGGCTTCTGTAAGGACAGTTGCATCGGCAATGCAGAACGGAACGTGCAGCATTTTGGCTATTGTTCTGGCCAGTAAGGTCTTCCCTGTGCCGGTTTCACCAACAAGAATGATGTTTGATTTCTCAATCTCCACATCCTCTTCTTTGGCTTTTTTTACGTAGAATATTCTTTTGTAGTGATTATAAACGGCAACAGAAATAATTTTTTTTGCTTCATCCTGGCCAATCACATATTGATCCAGGTATTTCTTGATTTCAGCAGGTTTCATGACAGTATAATCCGGCATAACCCGCTGATTCTTGGAAGCCATTTCTTCCTCCAGGATCATTTGTGCCTGGGCAATGCAATAATCACAAATATGAGCGCTGAGACCCGCGATCAGCATGTTTGTTTCACGCTTTTCCCGTCCGCAGAATGAACACCTTTCTCCTACTTTCGACATCTTCCTGCTAATTAAGCATTCTTGCTTTTTACCAATATCTCATCGATCATTCCATATTCTTTTGCCTCTTCAGAAGTCATCCAGTAGTCACGGTCGGCATCTTTCAGTATCCTTTTATAAGGTTGACCCGAATGTAAGGCAATGATCTCGTACAACTCCTTTTTCAATTTCTGGATCTCCTTGGCGGTGATCTCAATATCGGATGCCTGTCCTTCGGCGCTTCCCATCGGTTGATGGATCAGGATGCGTGAGTGACGCAGTGCAGTTCGTTTTCCCTTGCAGCCTGCACACAGCAGAATGGCTCCCATGGAAGCAGCCATACCTGTGCAGATGGTGGCCACATCAGGGGCAATGTATTGCATTGTGTCGTAGATCCCAAGTCCCGCATATACTGACCCCCCCGGTGTATTCAGATAGATCTGGATATCCTTTTTGGAATCAGATGATTCAAGAAAAAGCAGTTGTGCCTGAATGATATTTGCGACATAATCATCGATCGGAACACCCAGAAAAATGATCCTGTCCATCATCAGACGGGAAAAAACATCCATGGTGGCGATATTTAACTGCCGTTCTTCTATAATGGTCGGTGAAATATAATTTTCAGAGATCGTTTTGTACTTCTCCAGGGTAACACTATTGATACCCCTGTGTTTTACTGCATATTTAATAAACTCATCCATAATTCAGCTATTTAATGATTTTACGAATTTTCATCCTCATGTTCGTGTTTATGTTCTTGCTCGTGCTCGTCTTCATGTTCATGTTCATGTTCGTGTTCGTGGGGGTGATTTGCAGATGCTAATTTAATAAATTCTTCGTAAGAAACCTCGGTTGTGGTGACATTCAGGTTATTCCTGAAAAGCTCCATCAACCGAAGATGATAAAGTTCTTCATAGATTTTATCAACCTGTTTCTCATCTTTCATGACAGCATCTGTAAGTGATTCAAATTTCTCTTCCATTTCCGGGTTATCCTGTCCCATGTATAGCTGGTGTGAAAAATAGGATTTAATATAGGCTTTGACATCATCCTCGCTGACCTTCACCTGATTATCGGAAAGGATTTTATTTTCGATGAGTTGCCAACGTGTAGAGTTTGCAAATGATGCGTATTCATTCAAAATATCGGCAGGGGTTATCTTCTCTTTCCTGTTTTCCAAAAGCCACCGTACAAGAAAATCATCAGGCAGTCGTAGATTGGCCTCCTTCACCAGCATCAGGGTTACCTGGTTAAAGAACAATTTATCGGTTTCACCTTCCAGGTTCTTCCCAATGTTGATCCTGATTTCTTCTTTAAATTGCTCTTCCGTTTCAATATTTTTCCCGGGAAAGACCTTGTCAAATAGCACTTTGTCCAGAGGAGCCGCTTCAATCCTGTGAATATCACTGACGATAAAATCAAATAATTGTCCCTCTTCCCTGGTTTTTTCCTTCGGGAGACCCAGTATTTTTATAACTTCATCATTATTGGCGAAAAAAGTGGTTGTATCGATCCGGATTTTGTCTTCTTTTATCAGGCCGGTAAGTTGTTTTCTTGAATCTTCCAGCGAAATCTGATTAAGTGTCAGAAAAGTGTCTTTTTTTATCCCGTTTTCCACCGGTTGTTCAGATTGATCAATCTCCACCAATTCACCGGTAATCATATCTTCTTCGCTACTGATGTCAGGATGAATTGATATTCCGTTCCTTCTCGTGGTTTCCTCCAGGTACCGGTTCAACATTTCGTCGTCAACCTTTATCGTATAGCGTTCTGCTTTCATTGCATCAGATAATGTAAGGTCAACTTTTGGCGCAAGACCCAGGTCAAAATAGAATTCAAAGGTTTGTTGCAAATCAAAATTGATATCTGAATTCTTTTCCCGGTTTGGTAAAGGGTTTCCGAGTATTTCAAGGTTTTCATCCTTGAGATATTTTGTGATCGATTCCCCCATTATTTTGTTAATCTCTTCAGCCATAACCGCTTTCCCGTACATTTTCCGGATGAGCCCTACCGGGACCTTGCCTGGCCTGAATCCGGGAAGATTTGCCTTATGCTGGTAATCTTTCAGGGTTTTATTAACACTTCCTTCGTAATCCTGAGCGGATATCTCCATCCTTATTGTGGCTGTTAAATCGCCTGTATTTTCCCTGGTAAAGTTCATGAAATAGACGGGTTGAGATTTAATTAATCATTTATAAAGGCAAGGTGCGGATGAAGGGACTCGAACCCCCACGCCCGAGGGCACAAGATCCTAAGTCTTGCGCGGCTACCAATTACGCCACATCCGCGGTTAAGCATTTTTTTAAAATAGTTTGCAAAGATACACTTTTTTTGAAAGTTCCAGGAAGTTTGGCATACGCTCAATTGGAGATGTTATTTGAACAGTCCAGGAATTACTGCTAAAAAAAAATATAGTTGGTCAGGCAACGTTATCTAAAGATGTATGTATTATAATAGGAAGTGATTCAGAAGTACCTTTTCATTTTGAAACTATTCCATGCCATATAAATGCCGCTATATAATTTTCTTCATCCTGGTCATTCAAAAATCTGTGACTTTCGGACAGGAAATGCTTGGGACTGTGCTTGGAAACTGGTCGGGGGTTAACAGCTCCCAGCTTAACCCAAGCGCAATGCTTAACTCCCGGCAATTTCTTGATATCAACTTTCTTGGTGCAGATCTATTTCTTCAGAACAATTACTTATACCAGGCCAGAAGTGATTACAAGTTTATCCATTTTTTCCAGGGTGGGTATCAATATCCGACACATGCAGAAGATTATGGAACCGAAGCCAGGGCATTTTATAATTACTCCGACCACCGGTTAAGAAACGGATTTCTCAATATCAGAATTAATGGGCCTGGCGCAATGTTGATATGGGGAAAACATGCGTTTGCAATCACCACGGCTTTGAGGAATGTGTTTTCCGTACACAATGCTCCCTATGAGGTCGCTAATTTTGCATATCTTGGTTTGAACTATGTTCCTCAGCATAATATCAACTACAGGGATAAAAAACCTTTCAATTCGGCAGAAATGACCTGGGCGGAATTAGGGGTGTCATATGGTTACGAGGTCTACTCAAGAGGGTTTAATAAAATTGCCATTGGAATATCACTTCGCCGCCTTTGGGGATTTGCAGGATTCTATCTGAAAGCATACAATGCAGATTATATTGTCCCCAATGATTCGACCATCAATGCCAAGAACATTGATGCTGAATTTGGCCTGGCACTCCCCATATCCTATACTGATAACAGCTATCTTGGCTCTCCTCTTGTAAAAGGTGGTGGATTTTCCGGTGATATAGGGATCACCTATTACCGGCTTAAGAAACCACATGAATCGGATTATTTTATGAAGCTTTGCGAACAACGGTATGTAGATTACCTTTACAGGATAGGGATATCCCTGATTGATATCGGGGCCATCAGGTTTACGTCCAATTCCGTAAAATATTCGATTGACAATAAAGGGTCATACTGGGATAATGTAAACCAGATACACTTTCATGACATTCAGCATTTCCTCGATACATTAAGTTATCAGTTTTATGGAACAAATAATGGCGCATACAGGGACAATAATTTTTATGTATGGCTTCCATCGGCAGTCAGTGTTCAGTTCGATTATCACTATGATAAACAATGGTATCTCAATGCTTCCATTCTCTACGGATTTAATTTCAGCCTGAATTCGTTAAGAAGACCTTCCCAGATCGCTATAACTCCTCGTTACGAGACAGATTGGTTCGAAGTTAATCTCCCGGTATCGCTTTATGATTGGTATTTGCCAAGGATAGGGCTATCGCTCCGTTGTTATAATGTTACCATCGGCACCGAGAAACTTGGCGCTTTTTTCAATGCCAATGATTTTACGGGAATGGATTTCTATATTGCCATTAAATATACGCTGGACAAGGGAAATTGCAGGTCAGCGAAAACAAAAGGCTGCAGAGAGAAGGATTTCAGGGTGAAATCAAAATACTGATGTTTTTACATCCAGTGCGTCCCGCAAAGCATTTCCCATCAGCATAAAAGCCAGCACAATCAGCATGATTGCCACACCCGGCAGAATGGCAAGGTAAGCTGAATCGAGGATAATGTATCCATAGTTCTCCTTGATCATCGACCCCCACGATGGCATTGGGGGTTGAACACCGATCCCCAGAAAGCTCAGACCTGCTTCCATCAGGATGGCAGAGGCAAAATTGGCAGCAGAGATCACAATAACAACTCCCATGATGTTGGGAAGGATATGGTGAAAGATCAGCCTCATGTTTGAAAACCCCAAAGCCCTTCCTGCCTCGACGAATTCTTTCTCCCTGATCGAAAGTATCTGACCCCTTACAACCCTTGCCACTTCCACCCACATGGTAAGACCTACCGCCACAAAAACCTGCCAGAAGCCTTTGCCCAAGGCAAACGTAATGGCTATTACCAGTAATAAAGTAGGAATTGACCAGACGACGTTGATGAACCAAACCACTATATTGTCCACCCACCCCCTGAAAAAACCGCCAAGCGATCCGATCAGAATACCGATCACCAGTGAAATGATCACGGAAATCAATCCAACAGACAGGCTCACCCGGGTACCAATCATAAGCTGACTCAGCAGATCCCGGCCGAATCGATCTGTACCAAGCAGGTATCTGTGTTTAACTATCCTTTCTTTTAAAATAATCTGACGCAATTCCTCAACCGATTGATTATGAAAGACACCATTCATGTCTTTACATGAAATCATATCATTTGTGATCCTGATCTCATTCGAATCACCCGATAAGGGATAGGTCACTTCAGCAAGATTTATTTTCAGCACCGGGGAAGATGCGATGGAGTGACCATTGTATTCTTCATAAAATAGGCTGTCATTTTTAAAATAATACCGGTTGATGGGAACGGATGTATAATTCTTCTCCTTACCCCAAATAATCGTATGCAGGATATTAGAATGGAACCTTTCCTGCCGTTTGGCAACCTGAAGCATTTTGATCGAAAATCCTGGTTTCTGCACACCCAATTGAATGCATTGGTCATTGGCATAAGGAGTTGCGTCAGGGGTAATGGAATAACCGAGAATAGCGATCAAAACAACCAGGCAGATAAAGACAAGAGATCCCATTCCCAGCTTGTCTTTCTTAAACTTGCGCCAGGCAAGGGCAGAAAGACTTCCGGATGAAATGTATGCCTTTTTTCTGATAAACAATCGGATGCTCTTTCCGGCAAAGATCGTAAAAAAATGATACGGAAGGATATCCTCTGTGTTGTTGTGTATTTATTGAACACTTAAGGGGAGCGGGTGATATCTTTTTTGGTAAATTGGTAAATCGTCCAATCGTAAATATGTTTATCTTCCCCCTGCTGAACGAATTTGCAATTTCGCCCGACTTGAATTCTTTCAGTGAGCCCTATGTCAATGCCATTTTATTTGCAGATTTTGAAAAATATGTATATTTTTGCAGCACATTAAATGGTGGATGTAGCTCAGTCGGTTAGAGCGTCAGATTGTGGTTCTGAAAGTCGTGGGTTCGAATCCCATCTTCCACCCGAAAGATTCCCAAACGCTGGTTCATCAGGTGTTTGGGAATTTTTATTAATTTTTTCACCTCAACCCCCTGCAGGGGATGAGGTGCATGGTAAATTCCCCGGGGCTTGCCCCGGAATTCGGATCCAGGGCTCTTCCCTGGGGTTCATACCAATTGATTAATGACCCCGTATTATTACCCGATGAATGAAAAAAAAAGAGGCCGATCACAGGCCTCTTTTTTAACTAAGAGCTTCCTTTTTTGCTGATTACTGAACCACCAGTTTTGCTGTTTTTACCTCAGAACCTTTCACAACCTTAACAAGGTAAATACCCTTTGCAAGGTGTGAGAAATCGAGATTTCTTTTGTAAACAGGTTCATTGTAAACCCGGTCAGAGAATATCAGTTTCTCCCGGACATCGTAGAAAGTGATGAATGTTTCCTGATTATCTAACCCTGTAACGGTCAAGATGAACAGGCCGATAGTGGGGTTTGGCCCCAATAGAATACTGAGCGGTTCATGCCCTGTTTGCGGGGTTCCGTTACATATATCAATCTGCACATGTTTTACAGAGGAAGCTGTGCTTGAGCAAGGGGAAAGGGGTGAAACTGTTAAAATAAGATTGACTCCTCCCGATGTTTTATCAGCAGCGGATGGATAATATATCGTGCTTAAAGTATTTATATTGGAGAAGGTTCCGGTCCCGGAAGTTGTCCATTGGATCGATGAATAATTCGTAGCGGAACCTGAAATCTGAAATTGCGCAGCAGTATTACATGCAATAGTGTCAGCACCTGCTGCCGCTGTTGCCGGCTCTGTGACGGTTACATTCACGGAACTGTTTACACTGGAGGTTCCATCGTTTACAGTAACAAGATATAATGTTGATTCTGATGGAGTAACAACAGGGTTCTGGATATTTGATGAAAATCCCGCAGGAATGGAAGTCCAGCTGTAGGTATAGGTCCCTGAACCTCCGTTAACAATGACATTTAATTGTGATGACGAGCCTTCACAGATCGAGTTTGGAGTGGCTGTTGCATTTGCAGTGAGTGGAGCAATATTGACATGCACAATTGCCGTATCGGAAATTGAATTGGTTCCATCGTTGACAGTCGCAGTATAAATTGTTGTAATAGTAGGAGATACAACAGGATTCTGTAGGTTTGAGGTATATCCTGCCGGGTTGGAAGTCCATGAATAGGTATAATTCCCTGATCCACCTGCAGGTGAAGCATTTAATTGTGAAGAACCTCCGAGAATGATTGTATAGGGATTGGCAGTTGCAGTGACGGAGAGGGGGAGGGCTGGTAAAACAGTCACTGTGCAGTTACTGGTTGCATTACTGGTACCGTCATTCACGGTTGCAGTATAGACTGTGGTGACCGTGGGAGATACAACGGGATTCTGTATGTTTGAGGTAAATCCGGCAGGATTGGAAGTCCAGGAGTAGGTATAGGTGCCGGAACCTCCGGCTGCCACGACATTCAATTGTGAGGTTTGTCCCTGGTTGATCGTTGATGGGGTTGCCGTAGCGGTTGCTGTAAGTGGAACAGATTCATTTATCACCAATGTACAAAGTTTTGTAACGGGTTCAGTTACTACAATTGCACCATACATCGTTACGGTTCCTGTTCCTGCTATCGGTGCTGTCCATGAACATGTCCAAACGGTAGGATCTCCGGTCGGAGCAGAATTATGGGTGCAATATTTTGTTCCTCCTACAAGTTTACTCCCTGATCCGGCTATCATGGTACCAAGTTGTGTACCCGCGGCATTCTGGGGAGAAACTTCAAAACCCTTATGTCCCGTTCCTGTTGCAGTTATTGTTATGGTGTAAGTAGTTCCTCCTGTATAACCAGCAGTAGGAACATTGGACGTGATCCAACCGGTAACCGTACTTGAACTCCCGCCATGACATGACGTACATGTATGTCCGTCGCCGGGCGAACCAGTATATCCTGATGGTGACCCATTTGAATGGGCCAAAACCGTTTTGTTAAAACCTGTCATGATCACCATGACAAATAACCCTAAAGAAAGAAATTGTAAAACATTGTTCTTCATAATTCTCTTTTTTGATTTTTAAAATTTGATGACTTATTTAAGAAGGTTGTCGAAGGGTTAAAGACAAGGATCTCTCAATATTAACCCAATAGAAAAGGTGTGGAGGTATATTTTACGGTTCTTTGAGGTGACAAAAATAAGTTAATCCAAATTTCAAACCAATTAATTAAATATATAGAAACAGATAAGATATTATTTAATAATCGCTTCTGACAAATGAAGTAGTATTTATTTAGATTATTTATAAATTATATTAAAATATAAGATACTGTATTTCAATATTTAACCTGTTAATACTATCACAAATTAATTCAGATTAAATAAAAATAAATCATTACCTATTAATAACATAATTGTTTATAATATGTTTTTAGGATACTTGATCTCGATTGAAAATGCATTATTACCAAATGAATAAAAAAAAAGAGGCCGGTATCCCGGTCTCTTTTTTGAAGATCCATTGTTAAATGATTATTATTGTACCAATAGTTTGTCTGTTTTTTCCTCAGAACCTTTCTCAACCTTTATCAGATAAATTCCCTTGGCAAGGTTTGAGAAATCGAGATTTCTTTTGTACACAGGTTCATTGTTGTACACCCGGTCGGAGAAAATCAGTTTCCCCTGGAAATCGAGGATGGTAATGAATGTTTCCTGGTTCTTTAACCCGGTAATGGTGAGATTAAACTGGCCGGCAGTTGGATTTGGCGAAACTGTAACTCCAAATGGTTCATTCCCGGTTTGAGGAATTCCGTTACAGTTATCGAACAGAATATGATCCGTACTCGATGTTGCGTTGGCACAAGGTGTTTGCGGGTAAGCAGTCAGTGTAAGATTGACATGTCCTGTGGTCTTGTCGGCAGCGCTTGGGTAATATGCCGTTACCAGCGCATTGGTATTGCTGAATGTACCCGTTCCCGATGTGCTCCACATCACGGTGGTATAATTGGCAGCGCTTCCATTGAGCGATATTGAGCTGATGGTGACACAATAGGTGGTATCATTGCCTGCAAAGGCAGTAGGGTTTTGAACAACATTGACCTGGGTTGTGTCGGAGACTGAAGAGCTGCCATCACTGACCGTAACAATATATTGGGTTGTAACTAAAGGTGTTACCATAGGGTTCGCAATATTCGAGGTAAATCCGGGGGGAATTGAAACCCATGAATAGGAATAGGTAAGTGTTCCTCCGGCGGCTGCTGCATTTAACTGAGATGTTTGTCCATTGCAAATTGTAGAAGGACTTGCAGTGGCGATAACGGTCAACGTACCAAGTGTGACAGTTACCTGGGCTGTGTCCAGTTTGGTCTGAGAACCATCGCCGACATGTGCTACATATTGTGTTGTTACAGTTGGAGAAACGACAGGATTTTTGATATTGGATGTATAACCCGCTGGGATCGAAGTCCAGGAATAGGTATAATTACCGCTGCCTCCGGTTGCATTTACATCAAGTTGGGAAGATTGCCCGAGGATAATGGCAGGAGGGGTAGCTGTTGCCAAAATGCTCATATTCACATTAACCTTTGCTGTATCTGATCCTGTTTGTGTTCCTGACGTGATATTTGCAGTGTAAATTGTAGTAATAGTAGGAGATACGACAGGGTTCTGGATGTTCGATGTGAATCCTGCCGGGTTTGATGTCCATGAATATGCATAGGTTCCTGTTCCTCCCGATACGCTGACATTGAGTTGTGAGTTTTGTCCGCCATTGATGGTGTAAGGAGTAGCAGTGGCAATGATATTCATATTGACGTAAACAGTTGTAGTATCCGTTTTGGTTTGTGTACCCGAGACTACGTGTGCAATATATTTTGTTGTTAATATTGGTGAAACGACCGGGTTCTGAATATTAGAGTTATAACCTGCAGGAAGAGAAGTCCAGGAATAGGTATAGGTGCCTATCCCCCCGGTGGCTACCACATTGAGTTGGGAAGTTTGTCCGATATTAATATAAGCCGGGGTTGCAGAAGCGGAAACAGTGAAGAGGGTTGACCAGGAGAAGGAAGCAATACGCGTATGCCAGTTGCTGCCATTTGTTACAATATACTGCTGTGTATACCAATAGGTTGCATTAGCGCTTGGGTCAACTGAAATAGCACTGTAATCTCCCCACCGGCAAACACCTCCTCCGTCATTAACGGTGTTGGAGCCGGTTCCGTTGAAGATGCCTCTTTCGGCAATGGTCATGGTATTCAGTGCATCATTTTTCATGCGACCGGTGTACTTGATTGAAGGATACATGGTGCTACTGGAGATGGAATATCCCAGTGCCATATTACCGGCAGTATCCAGGGCGATGCTTCCCATCCACCGTGAAGTTGCATCGGGTGAAAAGGTAGATTGCTGGTAAACTGACCAGGCTCCTGTTGTTTTCCGTAATTCATACCAACGGATCCCTCCAATATTGGAGCCTGCATTAACAGTATGATTGGTAACCATTGCCCAATGATCGCTGAACTTGCGGAACTGCAACCGATACATCAAACGATCTGAAAGCGCATCAGCTTTTCTGGTTGTCCCTTTCTGCGGGATCCCTGATAAGGAACTGTTAAATGAGTTGACTGTTAACTGGAGGTAATTTCCAAATGTGGAATTGGAGGTAGTTGTCCAGTCAGCATGAAATTCATAAACGCCGAGATAATAGGGGCTATCCATCATATATACGAAATAGTTGGGTGTTCCTGCAGGGGGAAAAGTTCCGTCACAATCGGAGGGTAAAAGAGCCCATGCATTATTTGAAGCAGGTAAGGTAAAATAGATCATTTCGGCGGTAGCATCACCAACCAGCATTTTGGTCCGGTTGAATGCAGCCTGTCCGGTTCCGGCATAATTTCCGGCTCCGGCGGTAAACCGGTTACAGGTCATATAGTAACCATCCGGCCAAACACCAAATTTGGGATAATCATCCATATCAGTGAACGTATACTGCCAGCGGTACCATGAACCGGTTGGGTTATTTGTAGTCGACACAGCAATCATCTGATAGAATGGTCCGGCAGGATAATTGGGGAGGGAAAACTGGCTGATCAACCAGCGGTCGGCAATTTCATCATAAATAACTACAGCATCACCATCATTGGAATTATTCGACATCCCATTCCAGATTGTACTGGTATTCAAAGGACCGAGAAGAACAGTCCCGGTCTTGTTATAGATGGAATAATGGCAGTTGACCACCTGGAAATAATAATTGGCGCTAACATCGCCATGCGTATCGGGAGGATCATAACCCTGGGTATTACTGTTCCCTTCAAAATTCTGTAATGTGGTATCCGTGGTAACACTAGTTCCCATTGAGGGCTGGATGGCAGGATCAACGTACTTTGAAGGGAAGGTCGGGCGGTTGTGATTCTTCCGGGCATTAAAAAAGTTCTTTACGACTCCGTTTTTCCAGGAATTGTCTCCACTGGTTACAGGCATTGCTGCCATATCACGCAAAGGAGGTGAAACATCAAAAAAGACCGGTTTTTTTACTTCCGGCTTTAGAATCTCTTGTTGTGCAAAGGTCAGATTTGCACTAAAAAGAAGGAATAACAAAACGTAAGTTATAATCTTCATTGTTTGTTAATTAGGGGTTAATACTCGGGTTTGAAAAATTGAGTGCAAAGATAAACCTATTAGGGTTACTAACGATCAATATGTTAATATTTTCCTGAAAAAATGTTGTACCCGCCCTTCCTTCCACCTTCCGGCCCAAATTCGATCACCCAATCGGCATGACAACAGATTTCGGGGTCATGTTCAATGATCAATAACGTATTTCCCTGATCCGCAAGGCGGTGGAAGATTTCAACCAGATAATGAATATCGTCGAAATGCAAGCCGGTTGAGGGTTCATCGAACAGAAAAAGCGTATTGCCTCGGACCGGTTTGAGAAGTTCGGAGCCAAGCAGCAGACGTTGTGCTTCTCCTCCCGAAAGTGATTCGAGCGATTGACCCAGTGAAAGATACCCGATACCCGTTTCTTCAATCATTTTAAACAGGCCGGATAAAATTTTATGGTCATGAAAAAAGATCAAAGCCTCGGAAAAGGTCATATCCAGGATATCTGCAATCGACTTGCCTTTATAATTACAGGATAATACAGGATCGTTAAATCTTTTCCCATTGCATTTTTCACAGACCACCCAAATATCAGATAAAAAATCCATACTGATCCTGATCTTTCCATTGCCTTCACAGGAATCGCACCTGCCTTCCCTGTTGTGAAACGAAAAATAATTGCGGTTAAGGTTTATCCTTTTAGCATCATCAGTTGCAGCAAAAATATCACGGATCCGGTCAAATACACCTGTAAAAGTAGCTGTAATACCTGCACTACCGGTGAAATTTGATTTTTGCCCTACGGAAACGATCTGCTGAAAATGGTTAAACCCTGAGATCCTATCACAACCGACCGGCTTATTGTTTTTCCATGATTCATAGATCAGATCATTAACAAGGCTTGATTTTCCGCTTCCTGAAACGCCAGTGACGAGAATGATACCACCGGCAGGTATATTGAGATTGAATCCTTTCAGGTTATGAACAAAGGCATTCTGTATATAAAGTCCTTCCTTTAATGTTCTGTTGTGAGAAAAATGTACAACTGTTTTGCGTGCTAAATGTTTACCTGTGAGAGAATCCGGATTTGCCATGATTTCTGAAGGAGTGCCTGTAGCGATGATCTTGCCACCGTTTTTTCCGGCGCCGGGTCCCATATCGATGATATGATCTGCCGAAAGGATGACATCCCTGTCGTGCTCCACGATGACAATTGTATTGCCCGAATCCCTAAGCAACCGGATCTTTTCAATCAACTGTGCAGTATCCTTTGGATGCAGTCCAAGAGTGGGCTCGTCCAGAACATATGTGAGACCGGTCAATCCGGTAGAGATCTGTCCCGCGAGTTTGAGCCTCTGGGCTTCACCGGCTGAAAGGGTAGCTGAATTCCTGTCGAGGGTAATATATGGCAAGCCAATATCAGCTATGGTTTCAAGTTGTTTCAGGATTGAAGAAATGATCTGTGAAGCAATCCGTGCAGGTAATGCATTCAAACCGGATTTTAAGTCTCTGAAAAATTCCAGTGAATCTGAAACAGAAAGGCCAGAAAGTTCAGAAATATTTTTTCCGGAAATACTGTATACCAATGCCTCACGATTTATTCTTGCCCCCTTACATGACGGACAGGTTATCTGTTTCATGAGTGACATCATTCCCTGTCCCCGGTGATCTGCATGTTTGCGTTCATATTCACCTTGAACAAGTTTAGCAAGGCCCTGCCATTTTCCCCTGAATGAATGCACTCCTTTTAGTTTATCCCGCTGATACTCCCAAGAAACTTCAAATTCTGTATTCCCGGTTCCTGACCAGGCAATTTCTTTTTCTGAATCAGAGAGCGCTGACCATGGTTTTAAAAAATCGATCCCTGAATGAATCCCGGCAGCTTTCAGTGTTGCAATGTATTGTCCGTGCGGATCGCCATAAAATTTGCCGGTTTTGCTCCCATCCATTGCTCCTTCAAACAGGGATTTATCCGGATAAGTGATTAACCGGTCAGGATCACACACCGTAATGTATCCAAGTCCTTTACATTCGTTGCAGGCGCCATGCTGATGGTTGAATGAGAAAAGCGATGATAAAACGGGAGTTGGACCTGATGCTGAAATTCCGATTCTTGAAAACAACAACCTGTACAGGTCAAGGATTCCGGTAAAGGTTCCCACGGTGGAACGTGCATTTCCCGTAAGGAGTTTCTGGTCTACTGCAAGAACAGGTGTAAGTCCGGTCACTTCCGTAAAATCTGGTCTCTCATTGATCCCTGCCTGCGTCCGGATGTAAGTGGAGAAACTTTCCAGAAAACGGTTGTTGGCTTCTGCATATAAGGTGTCAAAGGCAAAAGAGGATTTCCCGCTCCCGGAAACGCCGGTTATCACGGTTATCTTATTATAGGGGATGAAAATATCGACATTTTGGAGGTTATGCGTGGAGACGCCTTTGAAAGAGATTCCTGGATTAAAAAACTCAACCCCCTGCCCCTTCTCTTTGTTATTAAAGAGAATGGGTGAAGGGGATGAGTTTCTCACAAGATAGTCTCTCAGAACTTTTGCAGTGTGGGATTCAGGGCAGGTGAGAATTTCTTCGGGAGTTCCTGTAACAACAAGATAACCGCCATGATCTCCACTCTCCGGACCAAGATCAATTATATGATCGGCAGCAGCGATCAGCCCAAGGTGGTGCTCAACAACAATAACAGTATGATGCTTATTGATCAGTCCTTCAAAGGCGTGCAGAAGCCGGGATACATCCGCCTGGTGCAGTCCGGTGGTTGGTTCGTCGAGGATATACAGGGTATGTGGGGCCTGGGGACGTGCCAGTTCAGAAGCCAGCTTGATCCGCTGAGCTTCACCGCCACTAAGGGTAGAAGAGCGTTGACCAAGCTTCAGGTAGCCAACACCCAGGTCGTTTAAAACTTTCAATATTGCAAAAACCCTTGGTTGGTCTGCGAAAAAGTCAACAGCTTCACTGATGGGCATCTCAAGGATTTCAGCGACATTCTTTCCTTTGTAGAACACTTCAAGCGGTTCCTTTTTGAAGCGTTTTCCTTCACACTCTTCGCAAAGGATCTCAACATCACCCATGAAGTGCATCCCGATTTCAATATAACCGGCACCCTGACATTCTTCACAACGCCCACCCGGTGTGTTGAAGGAAAAATGGGTCTTTCCGAGCCCCATCTCCTTTGAGAGCGGTTGACCGGCAAAGATGTCGCGGATGAAGTCAAACAGACCGGTATAAGTAGCCGGATTACTCCGGGGAGTGCGTCCAATAGGAGACTGATCAATGCTGATCACTTTGGAAATCTTTTCGAATCCTTCAATGGAACTAAACAGACCGGGCGGTTCATTAGCGCCGTGTAAAATATGCCTGAGATATTTCCCCAGGATATCAAGTGTCAATGTGGATTTCCCGGCGCCGGAAACCCCGGTTACAACATTCAATGATTCAAGCCTGAACTCAACATCAATATTTTTTAGATTATGCTCCTTAGCACCGTTAATCTTAAGGATGCCTTTTCCCGGACGTCTGTTTGAAGGAATTGGAATTTTTTCAAGCCCGGACAAAAAAGATAATGTTCTGCTTTTCCTGATCTCTTCCATTGGCAAACCGGCAATCGCAGAAGCGGAAAGATTCTGTAATACCCTTCCTCCGTTGATCCCTGCTCCGGGACCCATATCTATCAGCCAGTCAGCCCGCCGGATAATATCCTCCTCATGTTCTACAACAATCACTGTATTCCCCTGGTCCCGGAGATCTTCAAGCACCCCCAGAAGCTTCTCCGAGTCATGGGAATGCAAACCAATGGAAGGTTCATCAAACAGATAGAGAAGTCCCGTTAACCCCGTACCTGCCTGCAAGGCAAGCCGCAATCGCTGGGCTTCCCCTTCCGATAACGTAGTGGATTCCCGGTCAGGACTGAGATAACCCAACCCCAGCTTTTGGATCATCCCGATACGTTTGCTGATTTGTTCAATAATAGGTGAACTGATCTCTTTGCCTTGTCCTTGTCCTGAAAAAGCCATCCCGCTCAGAACTTCCTGAAGCATATTCATCTGCATGGCAGAGAGTTCCGCAATGTTCCATCCATTGACCCTTACGGATAATGCATCTGGGTTGAGACGTGCGCCATTGCAAACAGAACACAGGGTAGTTCTCACAAAGCGGAGGATATTTTTATTTCGTTCCCGCTTCAGGATGGTTTCCATAACCGGGATAATTCCTTTATAATATCCAAGTTCACGGGGTTTGGCAGTGATCCCTGTCCATCGCATTCTCGATTCAAGCGTGTGCTTTCCAAAAGGGATCTCCAGTTTATTACTCCCGTAAAGGATGATATTTTGCTGCTCCGGGGTCATCTCCTTCCAGGGGATGTCGATCGTGAAACCTTCTGACCGGCAAACCTGGTCAAGGACATCGAGAGTAACCTGGGAATAGATGATGTATCCGTTTGGAGCTGTGATAACAAAGGCCCCATCACGGATGGATTTTTCGGGGTTGGCAATCAGCATTTCAGGATCCAGCCTGTCTTCCACGCCAAGCCCTTTGCAATGAGGACAGGCTCCGGAAGGAGAGTTGAATGAGAAAAGGCTGCGGTCTATCGCAAATCCGGGATGCGGATTTTCTGCGGACCCTGTCCTTGCAAACAGGAGTCGCAGAAAATCATAAATTTCACTCAGTGTTCCTACAGTTGACCGGGGATTCCGCTGAACCGATTTCCGGTCAACAGAGATTGCAGGAGATAACCCTTCAATCCGTTCAACATCCGGTCGTTTAAGTTTTCCCAAAAATTGACGGGCATGGAAGGATAAAGAACCTAAAAACCGGTTGCCTGCCTCTTTGTATAGGACATCGAATACCAAAGAGGATTTGCCTGACCCTGAAACCCCGGTGACAACTATGAGTTGATTTTTGGGAAAAGCAAGGCTGACCGAACAAAGATTGTTTTCGGTTGCATTAATGATCTCTATGGAAGGAGGGTTTGTGGGCATAATTGGTAGAAGCAAAAATGAAAAGCAAAATTAACTCCTGACAATTTGGAAATGTAAAAATAGTATATTTTGGAAAGATTTGGGAAAAGAACAAAAAACCAAATACCATGACCTACAATTTCATTCTGGATAATTTTTTTCATTATTTGCCTTTTCACGCACAAGAATTTAATCATTGTATTTCCTTAATTTTTACATATAACAATCAATCAAACAACTATGAAAACAAAATCTACCCTGTTAATTTGCATGATATTTTTGCTTAATGTATCATGCCTGATGGCCCAATGCGGAGGCGGTTCCACCTCATGCATGCCTGTAAAATCCGGAAACGTTGCACTTTATTTCGACTCTGATGTAGTGATTAATGATCTGTGACCCCAGTACCAACGAAATGTAAATATCAGTGTAGCCTTTAATGGATGGCTCTTTGCTGTTTGTACATATGCTACTGCCTCGTCGTATGGAATGATTACCATGAAATCTATTGATAACGGGGTAACCTGGACGGTATTCAGTACGTATGATTTCGGAACGCCAGCGCAACAGACTTCAGTGGATATTGTTGCCGCCGGTACTACGGCTGCCGACTTTAAAATCTTTATTTCCGGAGTCAGGCATAACATCGGAGTTAATTATGTTGCATGGGTTGACCGGCTTGATCCAAATACAGGCATGTATGAAGACGAGATATTAAGTGAATCCTGGACGGGACAGATCATGGATATAAAAATTGCTTCCGATTATCTTTATCCTGCACAGGGCGCAAGCCCATATAGCTTGGGAGTGCTTTTTTCCAAACGTTCAACCTACGACTCAATTATCTTTTATTCTTCGGGCGATGGTGGAATGAGTGTCGGGAACAGGTATGCGCTGACTGCAACAGGATTATACTGCAATAAAGTTGCTCTTTCCTTTGGCACCTGCAGCAATTGGTTTAACGGAAGATATTTTGCAGCATGGGAGGAATTTGAAAATTCGGTCACCAAATACGGACATATTTATACATCTCATTCAAATCCCTCTTTTAACAGTCATTTTACGAATAAACTGAGCCTGGACAGTGTTTCGGGTGACATCAACGTTATAAATTATTGCCGCACGCCGTCTATCGCAACCATGTTCAATAACGCTCTTGACAATGCAAACACGGACCTTACCGAGATCGTTCTCTTCGACAGGCAATATACCAGTTATGATTTGGATGTACTCGGTTATTACAATGAATTTGTTCCTTCTTCCACGGAAAACAATAACTGGCTTCCACTTCTGATAGAAAACACATCTGATTATTCTATCGAAGGCGAGATCAATTTCGATCCTGCCTATAACAATTTTCTTGTGACCTATTTTGACTCAACACTCATGAATCTTCCCTATATTGTACACCATCTTGATATGACGCTACCGAATGACTGGATCACTATCAACCCGGGATATAACGACAACAGCAATCTGGTGAATCCTTTCCCAAAAGTTGAAATCAATCCTGTGTATAACCAGGCTGCCAATGTGTGGGCAGGCGAACGTCCCGGACTGATAGGAGAAGCTACGTATGATGCGGAATATTTACCGACGGGTATTGGAGAAGTACATCAATTGGGGCTGTCAAATCTTGAAGGCGCTTTTCCGAATCCCTGCAATATTTTTACAAAGATCAGATTTAATTTGAACCGGACGGAAACAGTTAACGTCAAAGTATTTAATGTTTTCGGACAAAATGTAGCTGAAGAGAACCAAACCTGTGGTTCAGGGAAAACGGACATGACCTTAGATGTAAGTTCTCTTCCCTGCGGAAATTATATTTACCGCTTCACAGCGGGTGATTTTATTTCATCAGGTAGCATTGCCGTTATGAGATAACGTTACAAATACCTGATCAAATGTAGAAATAATAAATAGCATGATGCCAGGAAAAACTGACTAAAGACTGCCTGATGCATCAAAAAAGATCAATATCTGTGGCTTTATCTATCAGAAATTTCTTTATTTCATCCTCATGGATGGGAGGGATGAGATATTCGATGGGTTCGGTATGATCAATATCTTTATGAAAAGCCAATTGCTCGCGAAATAATTTACCAGAGAATTGTGAGCCGAAAATAATTTCAGATTCTCTGCATATATCCCGTATTGAATAATGATATTTCAAAATAAAAAACAGGTCAACATAATCTTTCCATTTCGCCCTGCGTCCAAGCGCAAAAGCTTTCATAGATGCAAGTGACAATAATGTTGGAATCGTTATAAATGAATCAACTTTTACCGGATGTTTTATGGGATAAGGAAAGTGAAAAAATGTAACTTTTATATTATTTATTTGCAGATGAAGCTGATTATAATCTTCGAAAACAGGAATCTTTTTAAAAGGAATTTGAAGTAATTTCCCTTTTATCCTGTATTTCACAAGGGCAGAAGGAGAAAACAGGTCGAAATCGATGGATCTTCTGTGTCCCAGATGAAGTGCAATGGCTGTACCTCCAACCATATAAAATGATCGTTGAAAGTTTTTTATGTGAGGCAAAAGTTCAACCTGGTTTTTATCAAATATCTCAGTGTGCATATCGTTTGAAAAGAAGTGTAAAATAGTTTATCGTCAATTCGTGGAAGTTGCCCTTTCTACGGTCACTTAAATTTATCGAATTAAAGAAGATTTCTGCAACTTTTTTTATCCCCATCAATTGGAACAATTGTTTTACAGCATAGAGATCTCCGTAATTTAAAATGGTTTCCACCAGGAACTCAGCGCTGATGTCTTCTTTTTTATCCTCGGGAGTGTACCAGAAAAGGCTCTTGTTTTTGCGTATAAATGCTTTTATTTCAGGACTGTTCATTGTGAAATCGTAATCAATATCTATTTTCTTTCACTTAAAAGTGGTTTTTAAAACAAAGGTAATGAATTTTCTGAAAACTTCATAATGTGGGAAAGGGTATTCCTGGAATAGTGAACAGTTCGCAGGTTACAGTTAACGTTTAGCAGTAGAAACTAACCATTGACTGCTGACTTCCGACTGTGGATTGCCTGATACAAAAAAAACCGTCCTTTCGAGACGGTTTTTTTTATAGAGGTTCCGGGTTTTATTTATTCCGGATCATCTTGATGGAACGGAACAGTTTTGTGCCCTGGTCTTCCAGTTTGAGTGTTGCTGTATAAACACCCGGGGCAAGACTGTTTGCATCGAAACTAAAGGAATGATTGCCTTTGGTTTGAGGTTCGTTCACCAGTGTTTTTACACTTTGTCCGAGGAGGTTATGGATCTCCAGGTTAACCTTGCCGTCGAATGGCAGTGAGTAAACGATCAGGGTCTGACCGGTGAATGGGTTCGGATGATTTTCAAGGGTCATCTTATCAGAAGTTGGTTGTTCCTGGATCCCGATTGCCGAAGCGCTGATCTCATCAATACTCAGCAGGGCATCGGGGATTACCTTGTAATCTTCACCGGCAAGTTCATTCAACTGATCAGCAGCGAGTGAGAAACGGATGGTCTTGTCGTCCCCGAACTTAGAAGTTGTTTTGAGTCTGAGCATAACCATGTTGTCAAATGCTGCCAGATTCAGCGGCATCAGTGCATTCCATCCAATTCTCAGTTCATCACCTGAAGCAGCCCAATCCAGTTCACCCTGGTTGTCATTCATATATACACCTTTGATTTCTACAAGATCATCGGGGAAATTCATGATCAATGAGATCGCTGTCACCTTTGTGGCGGCAACCACATGTATCGGTAACTCGAATTCCTGATCACTTCCAATTTTCCTGGTATTACCATAGGTAAGGTGCAGGTTGGCGCTTGCAGATTTTGCACCATCAGGGAGATAACTCCCGTTGAAGTCACCGGTACTCTGTGCATACAGGTCTACAGTTAGATTCGTGCCATTCAGTATGGTATTGATATCTTTAATGTCACGTCTGTAATCACCATTATTCAGGATCACGCTGTCAGCTTTATAGTATGACCAGGGTCCCCTGTCGAACCAGGGGTAATAATTAGAAGGTGGACTCCCTCCATTTACAAAGTACTGCTGGATGTGTAAAGCATCATTTGCCGTAATCGTGTAGTTTGGCTGGTCCTGATTACCATTACCATATACATCTCCTGCCAGGAACTGGACATGTTGGATAGAATAAGCAGAGGTAATCCATGTATTAGCCTGGCATGCATCGGTTGAATTGACACTACCTGCTACCTTATTGTTATTTGAGATCACAATCTTATAATTGCCATCACAGATACCGGTAAATTGATAATATCCTACTGAATTTGTGATTGAAGAAGAACCAACAGTATTTCCCAGAGCATCAGTCAATGTAATTGTAACATTGGTCATGTAGGATTTATCGAAGTTATTGTACCTCATCTGTCCGCTGATTGCATGCCTGGCTTTTGCCGTTACTTTCACCGAATTACTTTCCAGCGGACAGGCTTTAGCACCGGTTGTAGAGATAGCTACACGGCGGAACCATGTATCCGTAGTCAGTGAAGTGGGTTGATAAGTAAGAGCAGTTGCCCCTGAAATATCACCGAAACCAGTTGTTCCTCCAACAGTGCTGTTTTGCCACTGGTAAGTTATCGGGCCATCGCCTGATCCACCGGATATCGATGTCAACAATGTTGGTGTTTCGCCACTGCAAATGGTTTGATCGCCGGCGATTGCGCCGGAGGTCAGGTTGTTGACCAAAACAATCGATGCATTTGACAGATCGATACAGGTAACAGTATGCCATGTTGAGAATACAAACCTGCGATACCATGAATCCTGGGTCAGCGCTGAGGGCTGGTAGGTCTCATTGGTAGCATTTGCAATATCGCCGAAACCGGAAGAACTACCCGCAGTGCTCGATTGCCATTGATAGGTAACAATTCCTGCATAAGTCGGAGCCGTAGTGGAAATCAGTGCCGCCGGTACTGTAGAGTTGCAGATGGTTTGATCATTGCCTACAACACCTGCCGTAACATAGTTGACATACACCGTTGCAACATTAGAGGTGGCCTGTGTACAGCCGTGACCTGTTGCAGTGACAAGGACCCTATAGTAGGTCGTCACAGTGAGTGAAGGAGTAGTATAGCTGTTAGTATTGAAACCGACATCCTCCCATGGTCCGGAAGAAGATGTACCGGATTGCCACTCATAATTCAGTGATGGAGTACCTGCAGAAGCTGTTACTGTCAAGAGTTGGATTCCATTTGTGCAAATGGTGGCATTCGATGGATTGGAAGTGATGGTCGGATCATTTACCACAGTTACAGTAGCAGTATTGGATTTTGCCTGGTCACAACCATTTCCTCCTGCGGTTACCAACACCCTGAATTGTGTGGTAGTGGTCAAAGCAGGAGTAGTATAGGTAGAATTGGTCGCTACTCCCAAACCATCCAGCCAGTTTATACCATCATTATATTGCCACATGTAATGAAGTTCAGGTGTACCTCCTGTGGCAGTAACCGACAGATCCTGTGTGCCTCCGGAACAGATCGGATCACCGTCCGATGGATCAGAGGTGATGATCGGATCGGAAACAACCGTCACTTTAGTTGCGGGAGATGTTGTAGCCTGGTCACAACCATTACCACCTGCTGTAATCAGAACTCTGTACCATGTATTTGTTGTCAGACCTGCTGTTGTATATCCTGTTCCTGTACCCACATTGCTCCAGGTGTCTGTACCATTTGGACTCTTTTGCCATTGATAACTCAGCGAAGGAGTACCACCGGATGCAGATACCGTCAGATCCCATGTACCTCCGGTACAGATGGTTCCATCTGAAGGAAGCGATGTAATTGTAGGATCAGATACCACGGTTACTGTTGCATAAGCTGATGCCTGATTGCAATCGCTGCCGGTGGCAGAGATCAATACTCTGTAATCAGTGGTAGTTGATAATGTTGTAGTTGTATAAGAAGTACTGGTAGAAGTACCCGGAGCATTTTGCCATGTCCCGTTCAGGTATTGCCATTGATAAGTAAGCAATGGTGTTCCTCCTGAAGCAGAAACCATCAGGTTCTGTGTTCCTCCGCTGCAGATTGTTGCATCGGAAGGTGACGATGTTACAGTCGGGTCGTTTACAACGGTGACGGTAACCGTACTCATTGCATTCGGATCACAACCATTGCCTGTTGCAGAAACAATGACCCTGAATTGAGTGGTTGTCGTTAATGTTGGTGTAGAATAGGAAGTATTGGTTGAAGTACCTGAAGCATTCTGCCAGCCACCTGAATTAACCTGCCATTGGTAATCCAATGAAGGAGTACCTCCGGATGCACTGACCGATAAATCCCAATAACCACCGGTACATATTGTGCCACCTGAAGGAGGTGATGTAATCGTTGGATCAGAGACTATCGTAACAAGAGCATTGGCCGTGGTTGACAAGCATCCCGAACCGGTTTGGGTCAACACCACCCTGTAGTAAGTATTGGTGGTCAGATTTGCGGTTGTATAGGTGTTGCTGCTGGTACCGACATTTGACCAGGAAGTTCCGTTCAGGCTCGATTGCCACTGGTAAGTGAGGGTCCCTGCATCGTAGTCGGGTGTGACATCGGTGGTCAAGGTCTGTGTACCCTGATAGCAAATGGTAGCGTCTGCCGGATTCGCATTTACGATAGGATCATGGGTGACCGAGATATCATAAAAATCAGAAGTCGGATCACAATCATGCCCGGTTGCAGTCACAAGAACCCGGTAGCGGACATTTGTGGTTAGTACCGGAGTGGTATAGGCTGCATTGGTCGAAGTTCCTGTTGCATTATACCAGGTAGTGCTGCCATCGTAATACTGCCACTGGTAATTCAGAGAGGGAGTACCACCGCTGGCATCAACGGAAAGGTCCTCCGTCCCTCCTGTACAGATAATGCCGCTGTGATGGAGGTTTTCAATCACCGGATCAGCCACTACATTCACAATAACGGTACGAGAGATCGCCTGTCCGCAATCATGTCCGGAAGCATTAACCAGGACACGGTACTGGCTGGTTGTTGTCAACACAGGGGTAGAATAAGTTGTACCGGAATAGGAACCCGATGCAGTTTCCCAGTTACTTCCGTTCAGGTACTGCCATTCATAGGTAAGTGAAGGTGTACCTCCGGAAGCAGTTACCGTGAGATTCTGGGTTCCTCCCGTGCAGATGGTTGCATCGACAGGCTGGACGGTTATCCCAGGATCTCCAACCACATTCACGTACGTTATCCGTGAATATATCGGATCACAACCATTCCCCGTTGGCGCCGAAATATAAACGCGGTATTGTGTGGTGGTTGTCAGCGTTGGTGTTGTGTACGAGGCATTCGTTGAAGTTCCGGTGGCAGTTATCCATGATGATGTATAATATTGCCACTGGTAGTTCAGTGAAGGTGTACCCCCGGAAGCAGAAACCGAAAGATTCTGGTCTCCTCCCGTACAGATCGTTGCGTCAGTAGGCTCTGCAGAAATGGTAGGATCTGAAACTACTGTTACCAGAGCATTGTTTGAGGTTTTTGTTGAACAACCAAGTCCACCGGTTCCGACGCTTACCCTGTAATAAGTGGTTGTTGTAAGACCTGAGGCTGTATAACTATTCGTCGTTGTGCTAACCTCGATCCACCCATCGGTTCCGTTTGAACTGGATTGCCATGAATAACTGTAAGAACCTATACCGCCAGATGCTGTTACATTCATTGTCCATGATCCTCCATTACAGATAGTTCCTCCGGATGGGTCGGTTACATCAGGTATAGGATAGACGGTAACTTTGATAGCCACCGAATAGGCATTACAAACAACGGGATCAGCGGTTATGGTAGAGATCACCTGACGCCGGTACCAGGTAGTAGTGGTCAATGGGTCGGGACTATAGCTGACGGCAGTAGCCCCTGAAATGTCACTGAACCCTGAAGTTCCCGGTGATGTTGTGCTTGACTGCCATTGGTAAGTGGGTGTTCCATCGTATGAAGGAGAAGAATTGGTAGTCAATTGATCGGGAGTTCCTCCAACACAAATACTCTGGTCAGACTGAATTGAGCCTGCGGTCACATTGTTTACGAGAATCCTGACAATATTTGAATAATCAGTACAA